>JBOGKM010000070.1:0-2544 GCA_050747745.1 Terriglobales bacterium | reverse complement strand
CTCTGAGGACCAGGCGTGCAACGTATCACCGAGCTGGACCAGTTGCGGCAGGCGCGCCTGCCGCAACTGGTAGACGGCGCGCAGAAAACGGGGCGCGAGCCGGGCGCACTGTTGACGGGTGCGATTTTTCTTCAAGAGGAGGTAGCAGAGGCGCTGCTTGAAGCGGTAGATGAGTTGCAGGGCGGGCTGCTGGGCCAGGTAACGTTCCAGGTTGAGGTGCTGTTCGGGACGCAGGTTATGGCGATGGCGCCGCATGAGGGAGAGCAGTCCGCGGTTACGGCTGGCGACCGGATCGAGATCGCGCCAACACGCCAGGAAGTGGTGGTTGATCAGCCGGACGACGTGGAAGCGATCTGCCACGATGCGGGCATTGGGGAAGTGCTTGCGCACCAGGGCGCGGTAGGTCGCGGCCAGATCCATGCATACCACCCGCACTTCGGCTTTCCCTTCCAGGCGCCCCAGCCATCCTTCCAGGGCGGCCTCCGAGCGTCCTAAGAGCTTGTTGAAATAGACCGATGGTGGGGCTGAGGAGAGAAGTTCGGCCGGCGGGTTTGCCGCCGGAGGGTTGGCAGCGGGATCGCCGAGGTCGATGGTGAGCTGCGGATGGTCAGGATTTCAGGTTCCGGTGCGGCTATGCGGCGGCCCTGCGGAGCTTCGGTATCCGCAGCAGGTTAAAGGCAGCGCAGGCGAACACAAACGCCCAGTCAACTTTTGCCAGGCCTCGGAGTTTCAGTTTGCGAATCCAGCCCACCGACTTCATCCAGGCGAAGGGTTTTTCCACCAGCCAGCGTTTCGACAAGCTGAGGGCGTAGCCGGGGTGGCGCGTGGTTCGACCGTCAACGGCGCTGCGCCGGCCGTTTTGGTTTTGATTCACGTGGGGCGTGAAGCCGAGCTCGCGCACGGTGCTCACGAAGTCACGGCTGTCATAGCCCTTGTCAGCTCCCAGCGTGCGCCGGCCGCGGGTCGCCGCCAGCCCATCCGCCAGCAGCAGACCGGCATCGCGTTCCGCGAATCCGTCGGCTTGGGTTGCCATCGCGGCGGCAATCAGCCCGTTGCGGTTCTCGATCAGTACATGCCCCAGGTAGGCCAGCTTGGCTTCCTGCCCGTTGCCCTTGCGATACAGCCGCGCCTCCGGGTCCGTCCTCGACTGGTGCGTGTCGTTGCGCCGCTGCTCGCCCCGGAACTCGCCCGCACCGCCCCCGCCGCGCGGGGTGTCCTTGGCCCGGAAGCTCTTCTGTCCCGCCCACGCCTCCATCAGCGTCCCGTCCACCGTGAAGTGCTCGTCCGACATCAGCCCCGTCGCCTGCTCGGTAACCCGCGCGAAAAACACCTGTACCAGCTCCTGGTTCAGCAGCCGCTCCCGGTTCTTGCTGAACACGGCGTGATGCCACACCGCCTCGTCCGCCCCCATGCCCACGAACCAGCGGAACAACAGGTTGTAGTCCAACTGCTCCATCAGCAACCGCTCGCTCCGGATCGTGTAGAAAACCTGCAACAGCAGGGCCCGCAGCAGCCGCTCCGGCGCAACCGACGGCCGCCCCGCCCGCGCGTACAGTTGATCGAAGTCTTCCGACATCGACCGCAGCACTTCATCTACCAACCCGCGAATCCCGCGCAGCGGGTGATCCGCAGGTATCCGCTGCTCCAGCGATGAATAGATGAACAGCTCCGGTTCCGGTTGCAGGTCGTCTCCGCGCATGCATCTCAGATCCGCCCCACCCACCTCTGGTTACAGAAATTCCGGGCCGTTTTTCAACAGCCTCCTAAAGCCACGTCGTAGATCTTGTGGTTGCGCAGGTCGCAGAAGGTGGTGGCATAGCCCTGGCGGCGGGTGAAGCAATGCTCGTCGATGCCCAACACCGGCGGACAGCGCGGCGGGTGCCATTCGTGGAACTGTCGTTCCAATCCGCGCCGGAAGTAACGCTCGACCGTGGCCGCGCCGATGCCCTCGCGCCGCCCCAGCCGGCTGCGGTTGATGCCGTCCAGGTGATGGCGATAGATCATCTCCTGAAAACTCTGGCTGGCGCGCTGGCAGCGCAAGATCCCCGGCAAGCGTTGCCGCGACTGCCGCCCACAACTCCGGCAGCCCAGTTTCCACGCCTCGATCTCCACCGTGCAGCGCCGCAACCCCCAGTTCTCATGCCGCACCAAACGTCGGTACCGGCCGCGGCTGTGCACCGCGCTCGACCCACAATGCCCGCACGCTTTCGGCCCGGTATACCGGGCCGAAAGCCATACCCCGCTCCCGCGTTCCTCCCAACCGTTACACTGGAAACCGGGTAGGCCCAACAGAATCTCCGATTCGGTCAAATTGTTCTCCCAAGACTGTTTTACCAATCTCGGGTTCCTGGCCTACCCCCGTTGTTGATCAAGAGCCTGGGCGCACTGTTTGCGGGTGCGGTTTTTCTTCAGCAGTCAATAGCACAGGCGCTGCTTGAAGCCGTAGATGAGCTGCAGGGGCGGCTGCTGTGCGAGGTAGGCTTCCAGCTTGCCCTGCTGGCCCGGGTCGAGCCTATGCCGGTGGCGGCGCATGAGCGAGACCAG
>JBOGKM010000069.1:0-31181 GCA_050747745.1 Terriglobales bacterium | reverse complement strand
AGCCCAAGGTCATCGGTGGGCTTGGCCAGCGGCTTGGCGCCGTGCGTAGCGAGATTGCGAAATAACCCGTTGAGTTCCGCCTGCACCGCCGCGACCGGGATATCCGGCCGGGCGCGCCCGGCCAGCAGCAACCAAAACGAGCCGGCCCCGTCCTGTTCCGGCGTCCAGCCGGGCTGGATCTGGGACAGCAGCGGGAGGGGAATCCAAGCGTCGATGCTGCTGCCGGGCACGAGGCCGGGAAAACCCGGCCTGGCAACACCGATGATGGTCACCGGATGCTGGTTGAGGTCCACGCTCGAGCCGACGACGTTGCGGTCGCCGCCAAACCGCCGCTGCCAGAAAGCATAGCTGAGCACCATTTCCTCCGGGGCATCGGAGAAAAAGCGCCCCAGCATGGGCTTGAGACCCAGCACCTGAAAGTAATTGCCCGCAACCGGCAGATCCCGAATCGTCGAAGCTTCGCCGCGAGCCTGGAGGTTGTCCTGCTCCGTGCCGGCGAAGGCAGTCAGCGAGGCCAAGGTGCGCGACTGCTTTTGCAGCGCCCGCCAGGCGGGCAGCGAAAATGAACAGGTCGAGGTGTTGGTGCCGCCCAGACTCTCGTTGTCGCAGTCGCCGTAGACGGAGCCACTCGTCATCCCGGCCGGCGCTTGCACATCGCTCCAGCGCAGCAGCAGCAGCGAGTGCGGATTGTGCACCGGCAGCGTTCGCAGCAGCAGGCCATCCATGATGCTGAAGATGGCGGTATTGGCGCCAATGGCCAGCGCCAGCGTGAGCACGATCACCGCCGTCAGGCCGCGATGGCGGGCCATGGAACGCAGGGCGTAGCGCAGATCCTGCAGCATGCGGAGAGACTATCACCTTTCGACGCCGCCGGAGTGTCCGGGTTAGCCCAAAAAGTTGGGTCAGTTGGTGCGCAGGGCTTGCGCGGGATCCACGGATGCGGCGCGGCGGGCGGGGATGTAACAGGCGAGGATGCAGGCGGCGATCAAGACCGCGGCGGCGGCGATGAGGGTGGCGGGATTGGCGGGCTGGACCTGGTAAAGCTGGCTGGCGATGAGCTTGCCCGATGCGAGCGCGGCAATGAGGCCGCCGACGATGCCGATGAGACCAAGCCGCAGGCCGCGGCCGACGACCAGCCCGAGCACGGAGCCGCGCGAGGCGCCCAGCGCCACGCGCACGCCGATTTCGCGGGTACGCGCCGTGACCAGATAGGACATGACGCCATAAATGCCGGCGATGGCGAGAATCAATGCCAAACCAGCGAAGCCGGTCATGAGCCATTCTTGCAAGGCCTGGCCGGCCACGTCGGAATCGGCGACCTGCTTCATGGTCTGGACGCCAAAAACCGGCAGCGTGGAATCGAGACGAGCGACGGTGCGGCGGAGATCGGCGGTAACGGCGGCGGGCGGAAGCGGAGAACGCAGCTCGATGAACATGTTGGTATTGAGGTTGTTCATCGGGAAGTAGGCCACCGGCATGTACGTCCGGCTGATGCCCAGAGGGTTGACGGCGACGTTGCCAACCACGCCTTGGATGGTGAGCCAGGGCGAACCGCTCCCACCCTGGCGGAAGCGCCGGCCGATGGGATTTTTGCCGGGGAAGAAATGCTCGGCCATGGCCTGGTTGACGACGATGTCGAGATGGTAGCCGGCCATGGCGGCGGCGGACATCTGGGGCGCATTGGAGGGGGCGAACCAAGTGACGGCGCCGTAGCGATCCCAGGCATCAGCGTCGGCCTGGGTGTAAGCGCGGCCGCGCAGGATGGGGATTTGCATCGTGGAGAAGTACGAGGGCGTGATCATCGTCCACTCCACCAGGTGTTGTTGCGTTTCGGATTCGCCCGGAAGCGAAATGTAGCCGTTGCTGCCGCCCCGGAGCGGGATGGCGCTGGAGGTGGAAACGGCGGAGATGCCGGGCAGGGCGCGCAAGCGCGTGAGCAAGACGGATTGAAAACTGGCGACGCCGGCTGAGTTCGCATAGCTAGCGCCGGGCAGATTGAGCTGGGCGATAAGCAGATGATCGGGATTGACGCCGAGAGCGCTGGCCCGCAGGCGGGAGAAGCTTTGGATGAACAGGCCAGCGGCGACGACCAGCAGCATCGAGAGCGCGACTTCGGCGACGATGAGCGCATCGCTGAGCCAGCGGCGGCGGCCTGAGCCGGCCAGGGCGCCGGCGCCGCTCAGCTGGTCATTCATGCGCGGGCGGGAAAGCTGGAGCGCGGGCGCGAGGCCGAAGAAGATGCCTGCCAGGATCGCCAGCCCCACCGTGAAGGCCAGCACAGTGGCGTTGACTTGAATGGGATTGAACTGTGGCAGCGTAAACGCGCTCAAGCCGACCACGGCACGCACCGCGAGCCAGGCGAGCACCGCGCCGAAAGCGGCACCGATGAGCGCCAGCAGCACCGATTCGGTCAGAAGCTGGCGCAGGATATGCGCGCGGCGAGCGCCGAGGGCGAGGCGAATGGAGATCTCCTTCTGGCGGCCGAGGGCGCGGGCGAGCAGCATGTTCGCCAGGTTGGCACAGGCGATGAGCAGGATCAAACCGACCACGGCAACCAGCGTCAGCAGGGAGGCGCGCTGTGGAGCCTGCACGAGGCGGTCGCGCAGCAGATAGAGCTTGGCGCCGGTGGTGGCATTCGAGTCTGGATACTCCTTGGCGAGGCGGGCGGCGATGGCAGAGATTTCCGCCTGCGCCTGGGCCAGCGTGACGCCCGGCTTCATGCGGCCGATGGCACTATAGGAATGGTTGCCGCGCTGGCCGAGGCTGGCGGGCACCATGCTCATCGGCGTCCAAAGCTGGATGTTCCCCCGGCGCAGATGGAAGTTGGCGGGCGCCACGCCGACGACGGTGTAGTCATGGCCGTCGAGCGCGATGGATTTGCCCAGAATGCTGCGCTGGCCCGCAAACTGCGATTTCCAGAAGGCGTAGCTGAGCACGGCGACATTTTTGACGGCACTGCCGCCATCGCTGGGCTGGAGCAGGCGGCCGAGGGCGGGACGGACACCAAGCAGTTGGAAGAAGTTAGCCTCGGCGGGCAGAACCGTGACCTGCTGAGGAGCGCCGTGGCCGGTGAGGTTGAAGTCCTGACGATAGCTGTAGAGCGTCATAGAGCTGAACAGCTTGCTTTGCGCTTTCCAGTCGGGAAAATCGGGACCGGAGAGCGGATAGCTGCCAGGCGCCTGCTCGGTTTCGTACATCTGGACGAGCCGGCTGGGGTGGGCGAACGGCGGCGGCAGCAGCAGGATGGCGTTGACCAGGCTGAATATGGCGGTATTAGCGCCAATGCCGAGGGCGAGCACAATAACGGCCAGCACGGTAAAGCCCGGCGTGCGGCGCATCATGCGGATGGCGAAGCGCAGGTCGTGGAGCATATTCCTGTTTCCTCATACGCAGGAACCGTGGTTGGCGACGGCGGTTACAGGAAAAACTCCCGGATTTTACTGAATGTGGAGATCGAGCAGGGGGCGGAATTCGAGCGAACCGGCACGGGACCTGACGAGGGCGCCGGTAGCGATGACCTCGGTGCGTTGGGCGGGCGGGGAAAGCCGAAGATGGAGCGGGCCGAAGCGCAGGGCCACGACTTCGCGCAGCTCCTCGTAGAGGGCGGTATCTTCCTGGGTGGCGCCGCAGGCGCTGGGAGGTATGAAGGCGTCGAGGGTGAGGCTGGGGTGGACCAGGGAGGTGAGCCGCAGGTGGATTTGGCCGCCCTGGGCGGCAAGACCGAGCAGGTACGCGGGTACGCGGTAGACGCCGGGCTTGAGCGCGGGGAGTTGCTCGAGGGTGGCGAAGGGAGCGGCACGAGAAGCGGCCAGGGCGCCATGGGCAAACGCGGGCAGAGGTGTGCCACAGGGATTGGCGGGCGGGCGAGCGCGGCTGGCAGTGAGATCGGAGCGGAAGTGACGCCAGGCACCGCGATGGGCGGCAAAAAACCATATGGCGGCAGCAGCGACGAGGACGATGACGATGGCCAAGCCGCGAGCTACACGGCCGAGGGTGGATTTCGATTTCGACTGGTGCCGGCCGGCCAACCTAGGCTTTCAGGCCTTTGTGGCCGCGCTTGGCATCGACGCGCTTGCTGACCAGAGAGAGGAACTCGCCCACGGTGGCGCAGGCATCCCAATCGGATTCGTTGAAGGGATGAACGCCGAACTGAGCTTCGGTTTGCATCAGCAGCTCCGCGATGTCAATTTCGTCGAGGTTGAGATCTTCCTTAAAGGAAGCAAGGGGAGTAAGTTCGGCTTCTTCCAGCGCCATTTCCTCGGCAATCATGTGGAGCAGCTTGGCCTCGAGATCGAACTGCTGGCGGGATTTTTTGTCCACTGGCCTGGCCACCGGTTTGGGCGGGTTATTTGAGGCTTTGGGCTTGGCGGCAATGGCGATGGACTTGGCCTTTTTCCCATTTCGAGCAGACTTGGCGGGTGGCTTGGCCATAAACCCTCATCATACACTGGCTAGATGGATCCGCCGGAGCGGTCAGGGCTATATCAGTTTTTCGGGCGCGGCGGTTTGCTGGAAAAAGCGCATGCAGGTTACGAATTGCGCCGTGGGCAGCTGGATATGGCGCAGGAGGTGGAAGCGGCATTAAGCGAGCGGCGGCATTTGCTGATCGAGGCGGGCACGGGAACGGGCAAAACGCTGGCGTATTTGCTGCCGGTGCTGAGGAGCGGACGGCGGGTGCTGATCTCGACCGGCACGCGCAACCTGCAAGAACAACTGGTGCGCAACGACATACCGCTGCTGTCCAGGGCGCTGGCGCGGGAGCTGAAAGTGGTGGCGGCCAAAGGACGGCAGAATTACGCCTGCAAGCATAAGATTCGGAATTGGGAAGCACAGCCGGTGCTGATGGAACTGGATGAGCTGGATCAGTACCGGCAGATCCGCGCGTGGGCGGAAACGTCGGAGACGGGGGATCGGGCGGAGCTGGATTTTCTGCCTGAAGATGCCGCGCTGTGGCCGCGCCTGAGCGCGCGCAAGGAGACGTGCACGGGATCGAAGTGTCCGCTTTATGAAGAATGTTTTCTGACGCGGCTGCGGGAGAACGCGAGCTCGGCCGATCTGGTGGTGGTGAACCACGCGCTGTTTTTTGCCGACCTGGTGCTGAAGGGGCAGGATTTGCCGGGCGTGCTGCCGCCGTACGAGGCGGTGGTGTTCGACGAAGCGCACGAACTGGAAGCGGCAGCGGCGAATTACTTCGGTGTGGGTGTGAGCAGCCAGCAAATCGAGGAGCTGGCACGCGACACCGGGCTGGCGCTGCGCAGCGCGCGGGCGGGTACGCCGGAGATGGAGCAGCGCATCGAGCGGTTCCGGACGACGGGGCAGATGCTGTTTCTGGCCCTGGCGCGCGGCGATGCGCGGGCGCAACTGGAGCGGAGAGAAGAATTCCTGGCGGACCACGCGGATGTATACGACGGCTACATGCATGCGCTGGGATTTTTGCAGCAAGGGCTGGAGGCTATCGTGGACAAGCCGGAAGAGATCATCGCCTGCAGCCAGCGGCTGGGGACGATGCGCAACCAGATTGCCTACATTCTGGAAAGCGAAGAGGAGGGCGTGGTGTACTGGGTGGAGCGGCGGGGGCGGGCGGTGTTTCTGCGGGCGTCGACCATCCAGGTTGCGGAGCACATCCGCGAGCTGCTGTTTGAAACCACCGATACGGTGATCCTGACGTCGGCGACGCTGGCGGTGGGCGAGAGCTTCGCATACGTGCGCGAGCGGCTGGGGGTGGCGCACGCGCGGGAGTGCGTGGTGGCGTCGCCATTTGAGTGGGAGCGGCAGGCGCTGCTGTATGTTGCCGGACATTTGCCCGAGCCCAACGACGCCGGGTTCACGGCGGCGGCTGGGGAAGAGATCCTGAAGCTGGTGGAAGCGTCGCGGGGACGGGCGTTCGTGCTGTGCACGAGCGTGCGGCAGATGCAGGCGTACGGGCGGCTGCTGGAAGGCCGCATGCCATTTCCGCTGTTGGTGCAAGGGAGCGAGCCGCGGCACCTGCTGCTGGAGCGGTTTCGGGCCACGGCGGGGGCGGTGCTGGTGGCGACCACCAGCTTCTGGCAGGGCGTGGATGTGCCAGGCGAGCAGTTGAGCCTGGTAATCATCGACCGGCTGCCGTTCGCGCCGCCCAACGATCCGGTGGTGGCGGCGCGGATTGCGATGATGAAGCGCGAAGGGCGCAACCCGTTTGCAGAGTTTCAGGTGCCGGAAGCGGTGCTGGCGCTCAAGCAGGGTTTTGGAAGGCTGATCCGATCGAGGCGCGACCGGGGGGTGTTGGCGCTGCTGGACGCGCGGATCGGGAAACGGCCTTACGGAAAGACTTTTCTCGACAGCCTGCCGACGATACCGCGGACGGGGGCCTTCGCGGATGTTGTCGAGTTTTTTGCCGAGCGCGTGGGCGCCTCCGCACCGCGAGGGTAAGCCGTGAGCGAGCCCGCCCGGCGCTACTCGTGCGCCAGCATATGTTCTATGAGCGATAGAATGTCGGCCTGCGGCCAATGCACGACGTGCGGCATCGGTTCCGGCATCGTGGCGCCCACAAAGTATCCGCGCCCGATCTGTCCAAGCGCGCGGTGCGATCAAAGGTGCGGACCGGGCACGGCTGCGATTGGGATCGGCTCAGCATTGGTTCCACTACACTAAGGTTATGAACCTGCTGCTAACCGCCATGCTGAGCCTTGGGCTGGGACTGGGGGTGGGGCCGAGTGCTGCGCCTGCCGCCCATCTGCGCCTGGCCTCGAGCTCGTTTCGCAATCTGCACCGGATCCCGGTGTCGCACACCTGTGATGGCACCCAGCGCACCTCGGCAGAGCTGCACTGGTCGGGTGCGCCGAAGGGGACGCGCAGCTTCGTGCTGATTATGTTTGACCCGAATGCGCGGCCGCCGCGAGGGTTCGTGCATTGGGTGGTGTACGACATTCCCGCAAGCGTGCATGCGATTCCCTCGGGCCGCTACGACGCGGCTGCTCTGACGGGTGGCGGCGTCGAGGGGGATAACGGGCGCGGCAAGCTGGGCTTTGTTCCGTCATGTCCTGGGCCAGGCACGCCGCATCACTACACCTTCACGCTGTATGCGCTGGGGGTGCCGAGTCTGGGCCTGCCTGCCGGGGCGTCCCGCGCGCAGGTGCTGGCGGCGATGCGGGGCAAGGTGCTGGCGCGGGCCAGGCTGGTGGGGTTGTACAACCGCGAGGCGAAGCGATAGCTAGTCAGAATCAGACTTGGCGTACACCGCTTCGGTCGGGCACTGTGCGGCTTTGTCTTAAGTGGTGATTGCCGGGTTGATCGTGACCTCGGGCTGGGGCGTGTTCAAGGAAACGCTGGATATTCTGCTGGAGGCCGTGCCCGCCGGCATGCGCTCGGATGAAGTCGCGGCCGAGCTGACCGCGGTCGAGGGCGTCGAGGCCGTGCCCGATCTCCACATCTGGAGCCTGGGCTCGCAAGCGCGCGCCATGAGTGCCCACGTGCAGATTGCCGACATTCCGCCCTTGGCCAGCGAACAGATCCGGGGCCGGCTCTGTACCCTGCTTGCCGAACGCTACCAGATTCGCCACGCCACCCTGCAGTTCGAGCACGCCAGCTGCGAGATCAGCCACGCCGGCTGCCAGATGCCGGAAGAGGGCGCGCTGGGCCACCACCACGCCCATTGAACGGCTGCGCGCTCACGAGCAGTTACATCCTCCCTCGTCTTCTTCGCGCCGGCGGGCCGCGGCGCCTTGAGGATCCGTTAGAATATCGACCCACTTCGGGTCGGGCACGGCCCCAGCGGCGTAGTTGTCGTGCCAGTTCCACCATTCGTAGGGCGGGTTCTGGGGGTACCCCGCGGGCGAGTCTTCCCAGGTTTCCTGTCGGCCGAGCGGTGTGACGTCGAGGTAGCTCCACGTGGATCCCATCGCCTCGTCGCCGCGGTTGTTGATGAAGTAGGTGCGGAACACCCGCTCGCCGTCGCGGAAGAACACGTTGTGGCCGTGCCACTGGTCGACGCCGAAGTCGACGTCAAAACCATCCGTGATGGTGTACCAGGGCATCTGCCAGCCCATCCGCGCCTTGAGGCGAACGATGTCAGCTTGCGGCGCGCGCGACGCGTAGACGAGCGTGGTATCGCGGGCGTTCAAATGTGCCAGATTGACAACCTGATCGGCCCCTAAAGAACAGCCGCGGCAGGCGTGCCCGGGCCAGCCGAAAACCCCGGGCTCGAAGAAGGCGCGATAAACGACCAACTGGCGGCGTCCTTCGAACAAATCGAGCAGGCCGACCTTGCCGGTGGGCCCATCGAACTCATAATTTTTCTCCACCGCCATCCACGGCATCCGCCGGCGCTCGGCGGCGAGCGCATCGCGGGAACGGGTCAGGGCCTTCTCCTTGACGAGGAGCTGCTGCCTTGCCGTCTCCCATTCCGGCTGCGACACAATCGGTGGCGCGCCGGCCGGCAGGCGCCCCGCGCGGTGCTTCTCGCCCTTGTCCTCAGGTGTTGATTTTTGCGTCGTCATTGTCTTTTCCCCCTTTGTCAGATTATGGCCTCACGTCCCATCCCGGATTTGGCCGTGCCCCTCGCGCTCATGTAGGAAGATTGGCACAGGAATCAGACAGACCGCAGCTGGACCGTTAGGCAATATGGGATTGTTAACCGGGATACCCTTTTTGACCACCCCATGCGCCGCCAGCACACTGGGTTTTGCCCTTCGCAGTGGTGAAATCGCTGCCGCACCCGCATAAACATTGACGATTCCCTCGATCCGAGGTTACAGATTCAGGGTTAAGATCTGGCGACAGCGGGTCTGATTCTGCTCTAATTGCGCAGCACGCCAATGGGGTTGATGCGGGTGGCGCGGCGGGCGGGGAGGGCGCAAGCGAGCGCACCCACGGCAAGCAGAACCACAGCCACGATAAAGATAACCGCCGGGTCGGAGGCGTGGACGCCGAACAGCAGACTGGCGAGCAGCTTACCCGAGCCCAAGGCAACGAGGATGCCGACGATCAGGCCGGCAAGGACGGGGGTGAGGCCCTGGCGGATGACCATGCCGACGAGATCAGCGGCGCGGGCGCCCATGGTCATGCGGATGCTGATTTCCCCAGTGCGGCGCTCGATGGAGTAGGCGATGACGCCGTAAATGCCAAGTGCGGCGAGGAACAGGGCGCAGAGGGCGAAGGCGATGACCAGCGACATTTGAAAGCGGCGGCCGGCAACGGAGGAAGAGACAAGGTCCGCCATGGTTTCGATGTGCGCGATGGCCGCCTCGGGCTGGGTGCCGGCGACGGCACGGCGGATGCGCGGCGCCAGAGCGGAAAGCGAAACATTGGTCTTGAGCGCGAAGGAAACTTCGCTCGGCACATACTGCACGTTCGAGGTGTAGGGCATGTAGACCTGCAGCCCAGACGGGCGGTCGAGGCCGTTGCTGCGGACGTTGGCGACGACGCCGACGACGGTTTCCAGCGGCTCGTTGCTGCTGGAGCGGCGGAACTGCCGGCCGATGGGATTCTGGCCAGGCCAGAGTTTGGCCGCGGTGACGGCGGAAACGATGGTGGGCTGGGGCGGACCGGCGGTTTTCGGCAACGGGGCGAGGGCGGCGGCCATTTCGGCATCGGTGAAGGTGCGGCCGCGCAGCAGCGGGATGCCCATGGCGGCGAAATAGCCGGGGCTGACGGAATCGAACTGTGACAGTGGACGGTCCACCAGCGGCCGCTGGTCGTGCGGACGCGACAGTAAATCGGTATCATTGGTGCCCTGCGTGGGCAGGTCGTCAATCAAGCCCACGGCTTGCACGCCGGGAAGGGCGGCCAGTTTATCCAGCAGGCTGCGGTAGAAAGCGATGCGTTGGGAGTGATCAGTGTGCCAGACCACATCGGCTTCGATGACGTGCTGATCGTGAAATCCTTTGTTTACGCCCAGCAGATCCATATAGCTGGCGGTAAGCAGGCCGGCGACGATCAGCAGCAGCGCCGCCAGCGCCGCCTGTGCGCCCACCAGCCAGGAGCGGGTGCGCATGCCTTTGACCGAGTCGCTGGCGCTGCGGCCGCCGGCACGCAGCGCCGCTTGCGGATCGGTGTTGGCCGAGCGCAGTGCGGGCCAGATGCTGAACAGCACGCCGCAGATCAACGCCAGCACGATGGCAAACACGAACACGGCCAGATTCAAGCCGACCTCGTCCAGGCGCGGAATACCCGCCGGAGCGGCATGCACCAGCCAGCGCAGCGCCGCCCAGGCAGCGACAATGCCGATGGCGCCGCCGACGCCGGCCAGCACGATGCCTTCGGCCACGGTTTCCCGCACCAGGCGCGAGCGGCCGGCACCGAGCGCCACGCGAATGGCCAGCTCGTGGCCGCGGCCATGGACGCGAACGAGCAGGAGGTTTGCCAGATTGAGACAGACGATGAGCAGGATGGCGCCGACGGCAGCCAGCAACAGCCAGAGACCGAGGCCGTGATTACCGACGATCATGTCGCGCAAGGGCGTGACCACGGTATTGACCACGATATGGGCGGGCGCGTGCGCTGCGGCGAGGAAATCGGCCTCGACGACGTCGAGCTCGGCGCGCAATCGCGCCGGTGTCACCCCTGGCTTCATGCGCGCGATGCACATAAAGTTGTAGTTGCCGATCGTTTGCTGGTTGGTGAAGTTGATGCCGGCGGGCTGGAACACCTGCATCGGCTGTTCCGGGCCGGCCGGGGCGAACGTGGACATGAGGTCGGCCGGACCGGGGAAATGCAGCGAGGCCGGGAGGACGCCGATAATGACGTTGGGCTGGCCGTTGAGATCAATCGATTGGCCGACAATGGCGGGATTTGAATGAAATTCGGAGCGCCAGAAGCCAGCGCTGATGAGGATGACGTTGTTCCGTCCAGGCTGGTCTTCGGCGGCGCTGAAGTTGCGGCCCAGCAGCGGTTTCACGCCCAGCGTGGGAAACATGCTGGCGGTGACCGTGGCGCCGTAGACCTGGCGGGGCCGGTTGCCCGCCGTGGTCAAAACCCAGTCCGCGGACCGCATCGCCGCGATGTTCGTCAATAGTTTCGATCGCTGCTGCCATTGGTGGTATGAAGCGGCGTTGACAGGGAAGAAAGGATATTTGCTGACGAACTGCGGAATGGATTGATTCAGCGCCACCAACTGCCGGGGCTGGGGGAAATCGAGCGGGCGCAGCAGAGCACCATCCACGATGGAAAAGATGGCAGTATTGGCGCCGATACCGACCGCGAGAGTGAGGATGGCCACCAGCGCAAAGGCGCGTTCATGGCTCAGGCGGCGGAGAACCAGGCGGAGATCGTGCATGACTAGGTTACGCACGGGACCGGCCCGCGAGTTCCGTGAATCTGCAGCGGGTTTGGTTCAGGAACAGGGTTGGCCGGAGTGGGGCTGGCCACCCGGCTTCCAGGCCGGCACGAAGCTGGAATTGAGCAGGTTGCGGATGGGAGCGATCATCGAGGTAATGGATGCAGTCATGAGGCCGACGTCGAGGTGGGCGAGATCATCGTCGGGACGGTGGTACATGGGCTGCATGCCAAAGCTGGAGACGGTCTGGGCGACCACTCCAGCAAGGGCAAGCTGGAGATTGTCGGAGCGGCAGAAGAAATGCTGCGCCGGGTGCGGACCGGCGACCAGGCGGGCACCTTCGGCGGCCAAGTGCGAACCGAGGTTGGTGCGCTGCCAGCCGGTGAGCCAGAGGGTGTGGGGCGGGACCTTGGCGTCGGGCCAGCCGATCATCTCGAACTCGAGGTTGGCGAACATAGCCGTGAGGGGAACCGGAGGGTGCGCGACGAAATAGCGGGCGCCGTAGCCGCCGTCTTCCTCGCTGCCGAAAAAGGCGAAATAAACCGTGCGCCGGGGAGGTGGGCCGAGCGCAAGCATGCGCGCCAATTCGAGCACGGCACTACAGCCGGAAGCGTCGTCGTCGGCGCCGTTGTAGATAGCATCGCCGCGATAGGGGCGGCTGGGAATAACACCGAGATGATCCAGGTGCGCGGTCAGCACCAGCACTTTGGCGGAGGGATCGCTGCCGCGCAAGACGCCGACGACGTTCGCGGTGGTGCCGAGATCGGGCGAGGCCTGACGCCAGGGTTTGTTGCGGGGATAACCGGGAGCAATCTCGATGTAGCCGCCCCGATTGCCGGCGGGCGCGATGCCGTAGGCGCGCAGTTCACCGGCGATGTAGGTGGCGGCGACGAGCTCGTTGCGGGTGCCGCTGCCGCGGCCCTGGAGGGCATCGCTGGCCAGGAAATCTTCGTGCGCCTCAATGCAAGCGCGGCAGGCGGCGTTGGGATTGGCCGCTTGGGCAGCGACGGGCGCCTGGGCGGCGAGGCATGAGACGAGGATCCAAACCGCAAAGACAGGCCAAAGG
Organism: Terriglobales bacterium; assembly: GCA_050747745.1. Classification (GTDB taxonomy): domain Bacteria; phylum Acidobacteriota; class Terriglobia; order Terriglobales; family SCQP01; genus SCQP01. The sequence continues at coordinate 18,864 of JBOGKM010000069.1, read as the reverse complement.
CGGCGCAGCATGTGCATCAGTGTATCATTACATCATGAGGACGACGGTCACCCTCGATCAGGACGTATACGAGGCCGCCGCACATCTGGCGCGGGCTTCCGGGGAGCGGCTGGGGAAAGTGCTATCGGAGCTGGCACGGAGGGGGTTGAAGCAGCAGCCCGCGCCCGCGCGGAAGAAACCGGGACGGCGGTGGCCGACCGTGGAAGTACCGCCGAACGCACCGATCATCCCTGCCAGCCGCATCCAGCGGATTCTTGACGAGGAAGGCTACGTCTGAGCCGCTGCTGCTGGACGTCAATGTACTGCTGGCGCTGGCATGGCCCAACCATCAGTTCCACCGCGCGGCAAGGGCACGCATGGCGCGGCAAGGCCGGTGGGCCACTTGCGCGCTGACGCAATTGGCTTTCGTGCGCCTGTTCATGAACCCTGAGGCGGTGGGGGCGCACAAGCTGATCGAGGAGGCGCTGGCAACGCTGGCGAGCATGGTGCAGGGCGAAGGACATGTTTATTGGCGGGAATTGCCCGCGATCGAGATGGCGCACCAGCAGGGCGCGTTTCAACGCGTACTGGGCCATCGGCAAGTAAACGACGCCTATCTGCTGGAGCTGGCGCGGCGCCATGGCGGGCGGCTGCTGACCTTTGATTCCCGGCTGGCGGCGCTGGGGGCGGCGGGCGCGGCGGAAGTGCTCGCGCCCGGATTGTAAGTTTCTGTATGCTCGGGGCATGCGGAAACTCGGTTTGGTAATTCTCGCCCTCGCGGTCAGTGCAGGGGCTCAGGTCAATCCCCGTCAGTTTGCGGCGCTGCGCTGGCGGCTGGCGGGGCCGTTCCGCGCCGGGCGGGTCTCGGCGGTGGCGGGCGTGCCGGGCAAGGCTGCGACCTATTACGTGGGCACGCCGGAAGGCGGGCTGTTTAAAACCACCAGCGGCGGCACGGCATGGACGCCGATTTTTGATCATGAGCCGGTGAGCTCGATTGGCGCGATCGCGGTGGCGCCCGGACATCCTAACCTTATCTATGTGGGCACCGGCGATGTGGTAAACGTGGGCGGATCGGTGAACGAGGGCGACGGCGTGTACAAGTCTACCGACGCGGGCAGGACGTGGCAACACCTGGGCCTGGAGGATACGCATCACATCAGCGCCATCCTAGTTGCGCCGCGGAACCGCAAGCTGGTGCTGGTGGCGGCGCTGGGGCACACGTTCGCGCCGAACGCGGCGCGCGGCGTCTATCGCTCGACGGACGGCGGCGTGAGCTGGACGAAGGTGCTGTACCGCGGGCCGACGGCGGGCGCGATTGATCTGGTGGCCGATCCCGGCAATTTCAACGAGATGTTCGCGGCTTTTGAGCCGCACGCGCCGGGCGCGCCGGCGACGGAGGCCGCGATTTACAAGTCCAGCGACGCGGGGCAACACTGGACCGAAATCAGCGGCCACGGTCTGCCGCAACTGCGGGGCCGCGTCGGGCTAGCCGTCGCGGCGCACAGCGGCGGCCGGCGGGTGTTTGCGATCACGACGGCGGGGCTATACCGTTCCGATGACGGCGGCGCAAGCTGGGGACGCACGACCACCGATCCGCGCATCGTGGGCAGCGGGTATTTCAGCAAGGTGTACGTTTCGCCGGGCAATCCGGACATGGTGTACGTGATGCAGACCTGCGCCTACCGCTCGAGCGACGGCGGCCGCACCTTCACGGCCTGGAAAGGCGCACCGGGCGGCGACGATTACCACGAGATGTGGATCGACCCGACGGATGCGCAACGCATGATCCTGGGGGTGGATCAGGGGGAGACGATTTCGCTCAACGGCGGCCAGCAATGGAGCCTGGGGTGGTACAACCTGCCCAACGGGCAGTTCTACCACATTGCGGTGGACCATCGCTTCCCGTTCTGGATCTACGGCACGCAGCAGGATTCCGGCTCGGCGGCGGTACGCAGTCGCGGCGATTTCGGCGAGACCACGTTCATGGACTGGCGCCCGTCGGTGGGCGCGTACGAGTTCGGTTACATCCATCCCGACCTGAGTGATCCGAACTTCATTTACGCGACCGGCGGGGGAACGGCGCTGAACCTGTACGACTGGACCACGCAGCAGATTGAAGACATCAGCCCACCGCCGGAGCTGGACGGCATGCGGCTGCGCTATGCCACCTCACCGCAGGCGGAATTGCCGCAGGACACACGCGTGTTTTATCTGGGCGCGCAGGCGGTGCTGGAGACGCGCGACCGCGGGCAGCATTGGCAGGCGATCAGCCCCGATCTGACCGGCGGCGGCTACGCCGCGATCACCGCGCTGGCACCGTCGCCGGCGGCGGAGGGCACGCTGTGGGCCGGCACCTCGGACGGCCGGGTGGAGTTCACGCGAGACGGCCTGCACTGGAGCAATGTGACGCCGCCGCCCGTGGCGCCGGGAACCGCCATCAGCATGATCGAAGCGGGGCCGCAGCAGGCGGGCACAGCTTATATCGTGTTTGACCGGCACGTACACAACGACTTTGCCCCTTACATTTACCGCACACGCGATGGCGGCGCGCATTGGACGCGCGTCACCGCGGGCATCCCCAACGGTGATTTCGTGCGCGTGGTGCGCGCGGACCCTCGGGAACCGAAACTGCTGTTCGCAGGCACCGAGCACGGCGTGTTCGTCTCCTTCGATCGCGGCAGCCGCTGGCAACCGCTGCAGCTCAACCTACCGCGGGTATCGGTGCGCGACCTGGTGGACTTCCGTGATGAGCTGGTGGCGGGCACTTTTGGACGCGCGATTTGGATCCTCGACGATGTGAAGCCCTTGCGGGAGCTGGCGGAACATCCGCAGGATACGGGAACGCGGCTGCCCGAGCCGCAAACCGCCGTCCGCTACCAGCCCGATGTGAACTACGACACGCCTTTTCCGCCGGAAATGGCCACCGGAACCAATCCGCCGGCGGGCGCGATCGTGGATTATTATCTGGCGGTGCCGGCGGAAAAGGTCACGCTGAGCATCTATGATACGAGCGGCGCGCTGGTGCGGCGGCTGACCAGTACTCCGCCGCCGCCCCAACCCGCGCCGGAGCTGGAGATTCCCAACTACTGGCTGGCGCGGCCGCATCCGCTACCTACCAGCGCGGGCATGCACCGCATCAGCTGGGATTTGCGCTACCCGTCCCCGCCCGCCTTCGCGCACTCGCAACCGATCGCCGCGCTGCTGCACAACACGCCCACCGATCCACGCGGAGCGTGGGTTACACCGGGCCTCTACCGCCTGCGGCTCGCCGTGGACGGCAAAGTCTTTACCTCGCAACTCACCGTGATCATCGCTCCGGAGGCAGAAACGACGCCGGCGGGCCTGATCCGTCAGCGGGACCTCGGACTGGCGATCGCCGCCGCCATGCGCGCCAGCTACACAGCGACGCAGCAGGCGGCAGCACCCGGATTGAGTGCGAACCAGCAGCGCGAACTTGCGGCGCTGCGCGGCGGCGCCCCAGGGGCCGGCCAGCTTCCGCGCACTCAATACCGAGCTGGGCAGCCTAATTACGCTGTTGGAACAGACCGATGATGCTCCCACGCCGGTGATGGAGGGCAACTACGAGCGGTTATGCGGTGCCTTGCAGCACTCGCTCGCTATCTGGACCGGTTTGGCGGCAGATAAGAGCGCCGTGCCCCGTGCGACCTGCAGCCGCGAATGAAGGGAGTGACATTTACCGGCGGTTTTTGCTATCTACACGCCCTGGAAGCGGTGTACGATGCGAGCTTCGGGGCAGAATTGCGAGCAAATTACCAGAGGAGCGAAACGTCATGACGAGATGGAGTGTGCAATGGGCGGTGGTACCGGCGCTGGCGCTGGGCATGATCACGGGAGCAGCGGCGCAATACCGGCGGCCGCAGCAGCAACAAGGGCCGATCGGGGACTGGTTCCGCTATGAACCCAACGCCAAGCGGGAGGCGAAGATTTGGGGCGTGGGCGCGCCGGTGGAGACGCACCACTCCATCCAGCTCAACGGCCAGACGCTGAACTACACCGTGCACGTAGGCATGATGCCGATCCACAACGCCACCACGGGGGTGGTCGAAGGCTACATGAACTATACCTATTACAGCAAGGATGGCGTCTCCAATCTACAAAACCGCGCCATTACCTACCTGTACAACGGCGGCCCGGGATCGGGATCCATCTGGCTGCACATGGGCGCGTTCGCACCGATGAAGATCAAGCTCGAGGCCAGTGGCCTTTCGAAGCCGCCCTACGGCGTCGTGCCCAACCCGGATACGCTGCTGGACCAGAGCGATTTGTGCTTCATCAACGCCATGGGCACGGGCTGGAGCCGTCCCACCAAGCCCGAGTACGGGGCGGATTTCTGGGGCGTGCAGAACGACATCGCCTCCTTCGGCGAGTTCATCCGCGACTTCAACAACGAGTACAATCGCTGGAACTCGCCCCTGTTCCTGTACGGCGAAAGCTACGGAACCACGCGTTCGGCGGGACTGTCGGGCTACCTCACCGATCACGACATTCCCGTGACCGGCGTGGTTCTGCAGTCCACTATCATCGATACCGACGCCCATGCCGGACCGCTGCGCTTCATCAACGATCTGCCGACGCAGGCGATGACGGCGTGGTATCACCACAAGGTTTCACCCAACCTGCAGAAGCTGAGCGCGGATCAGATGTCGAATGCCGCCATCCAGTTCGCCAGCCACGAGTACATGCAGGCGCTCTACGATGGTTCCAACATGACCAGCGCGCAGCGCCAGAAGGCGCTCGAGGACCTGCACGATTTCATCGGATTGCCGGTGAGCTATCTCGACGAAAACGATCTGCGCATCAACCTGGGGCAGTTCTCAACCGAGCTGCTGCGCGCGCAGCATGAAATGACCGGCCGGCTCGACAGCCGCTTTGCCGGCTATCTGCCCAACGGGGGCGCGCAGCGGACGCCGTTCGATATCAGCGACGCCAACATCGAAAACTCGTTCCAGACGGCGTTTGAAAACTACATGCGCGACGATCTGAACTGGAAGGACCCGGACATCTATTACGTGCTGGGCGGCGGCATCGGGCGCTGGTCGGGCAGCTACAATACGGTGACCAACCTGGAGGACGCCTTCGACCGCAATCCCGACCTGAAGCTGTTCGTGGCGATGGGCTACTATGATTTCGCCACGCCCTACGGCGGGGTGGAGTGGATGCTGTCGCACCTGACGGTTTCGCCGCAGGTGCGGGCCCACGACATCTCGACCGGCCACTACCAGAGCGGGCACATGATCTACATCGACACCGCCGCCAGCCATAAGCTGCGGGCGGACCTGCGCCAGTTCTATGCCAACGCACTGGCGGCGCGGGGCACGGCACAGTAGGAACCGTTAGCGTTGGCTATCAGCGGTGAGCGGGGCGGGACTGATCCGGCCCCGCTTTTTTTCGCGGTGGCAGGGCCACCTCTTGCCGGACCCGCCCTCCCGCCGGCGCTCAGGTCGCCTTCGAGTTGCCGCGAGTAGCGGTGCAGCCCTTATAATCTAGCAGTATTGCGGAACGCGAGCGCATGTCTGTAGAGCAGTTGCCGGCCACGGCGGCTGCGGACGCCACCCACCTCCCATGGCTGCGGTGGATGGGGAGATATATACGCTCGGAGCGGCTCTACTTCGTTCTCGCCATCTTCATCGGCATCATCACCGGGCTGGCGGTGGTGGCGTTCCGCTCCCTGATTAAGCTGATGAGCGCGGACGTACTGGGGCCGATGAGCGGGCGGCCGGCCTGGCGCACGGTGGCTGTGCCCGTGGCGGCCGGGTTGGTGATTGCGGTGCTGGTCATCCGCTATTTTCCCGGCGCGCGCGGCAGCGGCGTCAACCAGACCAAGGCCGCGCTCTACGTTTACGACGGCTATATTTCGTTCCGCACCGTGGTGGGCAAGTTCATCACGGCGGCGCTGGCGATTGGCAGCGGGCAATCGCTCGGGCCTGAGGATCCGTCGCTGCAGATGGGCGCGGGGCTGGCGTCGCTGCTGGGGCGGCATCTGAGGCTGTCGCAGGCCAGGCAGCGGATGCTGGCGCCGATCGGCGCCGCGGCGGGCCTGGCGGCGGCGTTCAATGCGCCGATTGCGGCGGTGATGTTCGTCATCGAAGAAGTGATCGGGCGCTGGAGTTCGGGTGTAATCGGCGCCGTGGTGCTGGCGGCGGTGTCGAGCGTGGTGGTGACGCGGGCATTTTTTGGCGATCATCCGCTGTTCAAGGCACCGCCGTTTGAGTTGCGGCATCCCTCCGAGCTGGCCGCCTATGCCGTGCTGGGCGTGATCGGCGGCTTCGCCTCGCTGTTGTTTGTCAAAGCGGTGGCGTGGATGCGGCCGCGCTTCCGGGCATCCTCGCGGCGGTCGAAATACTTCCATCCGGCGCTGGCGGGACTGGGTATCGGGGTGGTGGGCATCTGGTTTCCGCAAATCATGGGCGCCGGTTACGGGGTGATCAACCAGGCCATGGGCGGTGCGTACCTGTGGCCAACGCTGGCCATTCTGTCGCTGCTCAAGATCGGCGCCACGGCGCTGTCGTTTTCCTCGGGCACGCCGGGGGGCATGTTCGCGCCCACGCTGTTTATCGGCGCCATGATGGGCGGCGCGGTGGGCGGGGTCGAGCACCTGCTGCTGCCGCGGCTGACGGCGCCGGTGGGCGTGTACGCGCTGGTGGGCATGGGAACCGCGTTTGCCGGCATTTTGCGCGCACCCATAACGTCGGTGTTCATGGTGGTCGAGGTCTCGGGCAGCTACGATATCGTGCTGCCGCTGGTGATTTCCAACGCCATCGCCTATCTCATCTCGCGGCGCTGGCAGCCGGTGCCTATTTTCGACATGCTCACCCAGCAGGACGGCATCACGCTGCCCTCGATGGAAGAGCGGCGCGAAGAAGAGGTGCTGCACGTGGAGGACGCCATGCGCCCGCCGCATGGCGGCGGACGGCTCACGCCGCCGGTGATCGCCGCCGAACGCCCTGTGCGCGAGGCTTGGATGAAGGCGCAGACGGCGCCGCGCAAGTTCGTGCTGGTGGATGGCGGCCGCGGCGCCTGGTACGGCGTCACGCTCGACATGCTGGCGCCGCTGGTGGTACGCGCGGAAGACGAGCGGCCGCTGCTGGAAGCCCTGAAACCGGAATGGCGGCTGCCGGTGCTTTATCCCGATCAGCCGCTGGAAACGTTTCTGCGCGAGGCAGGCGACGAACCGCTGCTGCCGGTGGTTCACCGCGCCAACGGCATGCTGCTGGGCGTGCTGACGCTTACCGACGCGCTGGCGGCTTATCATCAGAATCGCAGCACATGAAAAGCTGGTGGGCCATTTTATTGCCGCTTGCCCTTGGCCTCATCGGGCTGGCCGAATTTATACCACGCTTCGAAAGCGGGGCGTTCGGGATGGCTCAGATTCTCGGCCTGGTGATCGTGGGCATCTGCTTCGGCATCGCCTGGGGCGCGGCGCAGGCGCGCTTCAAGGCGCGGCGCGGCCACGCGCCGTCCAGCCGCGAATAGCGCAGCAAGGTCAGGCCATGGCCCAGGTTCACGCCCGCCTACTGGCCGCCTTGCATGCGTGCCGCGAGGTCCTGGAACCAGTGGGTGACGACCACGCACGCGGTGGGGACGTATTCGCTGGCGCCGGGGGCGTCTTTGAGCATCAGGAAGCGGCCGTCGCGCGCGACGTCGAAGCTGCTGGTGTAGGTAGTGAAAAACCGGGAGGCATTAAACAGCGGGCGCGGCTTGCCGAACGAGAAACTGGCGCCGGTGGACACCGGCGCGGCCATCATCTCGCCGTCGCGCGCGACGAAATAGAGCGTGCGTCCGTCCCGGGACCACTCCGGCTCGCCGCCGCCTTGGCTCGAAATTTGCCAACGGCCGCCGTTGACCTCCGGAAATGGGCGCACGTAGACGTTGCCCTCGGCGGAACTGTTCGGAGCGCCTGCCGAGTAGGCAATCCAACGTCCATCGGGCGAAATGTCAGCGCCCCACTGGTCGAGAGCGGGGCTGGCGAGCAACGGCACCGGCGGGCCGGGATGCAGGAGCGGCAGCAGGTAAAGGCCGAAAGGAACGGGACCGGAGCGATAGACCAGCCAGCGGCCGTCCGGAGAAACTGCTTGCGGCATGCCCCGGGCAGTCGAGATCTGAACAGCGGCGCCGGCACCGTCGGCGGCGCGGCGAAACATCGTTCCGGACGGCGTAAGCGCCGAATAGACGATCTGGCGGCTGTCGGGCATCCACACCGGAAAATCCTTGGAGCTCGGGCTGGAGGTGAGCTGCGACAGCACACCTGTGGCAAAATCGTAAATCCAGATTTCGCTCTTCGCGCCTTCGGTGTTCACGGCAACCTTGGACCCGTCGGGCGAGAGTCGCGGGTACTCGTATGGAAGTGCGGCCGCCGGAATCGGTTGCTGCCGGCCGCTGGGATCCACCCAGACCATGACGTGCATGGAAGTTTCCGGGCCGGCGGGGACGTAGACCAGCGTGCCATTTCCCGCGATGCTGAACTGGCTGGCGTCGGTGTTCGTTCCGAAGCTCACACCCTGCAGCACCACGGCACGGTTGCCGATCAGGCGGCCGCTCGCGGCATCGAAGCGCTGCGCCAGGATTTGTTCCTGCTCCGTGCCACCCGCGAAAACGAGAACTCCCGTGGGCAGCAGGCGCGGGCTCGCCGCACCGTGAGACACCAGGACGTGACGGGCTTGGCCGCCGAGCCGCTGCAGCACGACGGCGCCGTTCCATGAAGTGGCGTAGAGCACCTCGCGGCCGCCGTCAATCAGTTGCGGCTGGGCCGCCAGGCCGTCACTGGGATTCACGGCGGTCAGGGTTTGCAGCGTGCCGCCCGAGTCGGGCACGGATTGAATTGCATCCAGCTCTCCGGGCACATACTGGCCAAACACGATCTGGCCGTAACTCCAGCTGGCGCCCGTCGGCTCGCTGGCAACCTGCGCCAGCGGAACGGGTGTACCGCCCGCGGCCGGGATTTTTTCCAGCTCGTAGGGCGGGGTGGACGTAAAGAAGGCGACCCAGTTGCCGCCGGGAGAGAAAACGGGTTCGATGGGACTGCCAGTGACGCCCGGGACCGGTTGGACGAGAAGCGAGTTGAGCGCACGGATGTAGAGGTGATTTCCGGGGGCGATGGCGATTTTGGAACCATCCGGGGAAATGGCAACCATGTGCGCTTGAAACTGCGAGGCAGTCAGGCCGGACGGAATTGGGACGGTGAAATGGCTCTCGACCTGCGCCGGCGGATGCGGGCGCGGCTTCAGCCACCAGGCCAGGGCAGCGCCGGCCACCAAGGCGATGGCAGCGGCCACACCCAAAGAGGCGCGGCGCGGCTGAGGTGAGGGCGCGGCAGCCTCGGGCTCCTCCAGCGCCAGACGGATGTCGCCCATGGCCTGCCAGCGGCGCTGCGGATCCTTGCGCAGGCAGCGCTCAACCAGCGGGCGCAGGCGCGGCGGCAGCGGCGCGAGGTCCGGCTCGCGCGCCAGTATCGCCGCCAGCACGTCGGAGCCGGTCGCGCCCTGGAAGGGACGCCGCCCGTTGAGCATTTCGTACAGCACCACGCCGAAAGCCCAGATATCGGCGCGCCGGTCCACCGGCTGGCCGCGCGCCTGCTCGGGCGCCATGTAGGCGGGCGTGCCGATGACCGCGCCGGGTGCGGTCGCGGTCGAGGCCAATGTCGAGGCTTCCGCGGCCAAGGCCGATCCCATCTCAGCCTGTGCCGCTTTGCCCAGGCCGAAATCAAGAACTTTCACCTTCCCCTGGGGCGTTACTTTAATATTGGCGGGCTTGAGGTCGCGATGCACCACGCCCGCTTCGTGCGCGTACTCGAGCGCAGCGGCAATTTGCACGGCGATGGGCAGAGCCTCATCCGGCGGGATCGGCCCGCGCGCGAGGCGCTCGGCCAGCGTCGGCCCCTCGACCAACTCCATCACCAGCGCGTTTTCCTCCAGCCCGTAAATGGCGGCTATGTTGGGGTGGTTGAGCGCGGCCAGCAGGGTGGCCTCGCGCGCGAAACGGGCGTGACGCACCGCATCGGCGGCGAAGACAGTCGGTAGGATTTTGATGGCCACCTCGCGATGCAAGCGCGGATCCGTGGCACGCCACACCTCGCCCATGGCGCCCGCGCCCAGCGGCTCCGAGATGCGGTAAGGACCGAGGGTTTCACCTGCAACCATTGAGGCCCATTATGCGCCGCTCACCAGTGGATCGCGCCGTCGCAAGCCGGGAACGGTGATGAAACCGGCATCGTGGGTCCAAAGTTCGCGGGCACCGTTCTCGCGTGCGATGAACGCAATTTGCAGATCGAAGATGCGAGTTCCGCGAACGCCAAGCTGCCGTGCCAAGCCGGCCAGGGCGCGTTCGTGGCCCGCGTAAGGAAACCAGATTTGCCCGCCGGCTCTGCTAATTTCCTCCATGAATGCCGCGGCTGCCACCGCTGGCGGACTTCACTTCCCAAACGTCAACATGCCGATATTGGCCTGCAAGGCGTCATCGAAATCGAACGCGACCGCGCTGCCATCGGGCGCCATGGAGAGAAAGTCCTGAAAAAACATGTCGCCGTTGTAGTCGTAGAACGCAGGAACGGCTACATGCAGGTCTTGCAATGCTGTCCCGTTCCAGTTCATGGCCCAAAGTTCGTCTTTGAGGTCCGGGCTGCCAGTCAAAAAATAGATTCGGCCGCGCGGGCCTCCGGAAAGGTTTTTGCTACCCACCCAGCCACGATAGACTTGGCGGGCAGGGTGATGGAAATCATAGACCCAGATGCCTTGCTCGGGGTCGCCGTCGAAGCGCGCGGGCACGGGGTAAGCGATGGCGCCGCCATCGGGCGCGCACAGCACGGGAAACGGTCCGATCTGCGGATATGGCAGCGACCCCAGGGCATGGTTCCGCCCGGAAGCCGCGTTCAGGCTTTCCATCGCGTGCTCTCCTTTGTAGATCACCGTGCCCTGCGGCCCAGCGCAGGATGTGAAAATATGAGCCATGCGGAGAAGCACCTGCGGGTCGCCGCCCGAGCTGGAAACCTCCGACAACGCCAGAAGGTTTGTCGTTCCGTTCCCCCACGAATCGAACAGAATGTGGCTGCCATCCTGAGACCAGTAGGGCAAGATGTTGTGACTCTGATTCACAACCAGCGGCGCGGCATCGCTGCCGTCGGCATTGGAGATCCAGACTTGCTCCGGTTCGACGCCTTTGAGAAACGAGAAATACGTCAGGTGCTTGCCGTCGGGAGAATACTCCGGTGCGTCCTGGTTGCGCGCCGGATCGCTTGCAAGCACGCGGAACGCCGGCGCGCCCGGATGCGGCTTTAAGGAAAGCTCCGCGATGCGTGCATCGGTCCGGAAGGTGGCAAACGCCAGCCGCTTGCCGTCGGTCGACAGATCCAGTTCAGCATCGTCGCCCTGGCCGGAAGTGATCTGCTGGGGCGTGCCACCGGCCGAGGCGATCTTCCAGATGTTGATAGTGCCACCCCGGCTGGCCGCAAAATAAATGCTGCGCCCGCCAGGGGTCCAGACCGGCGAAAGAGCCATGCCGGCCAACGGCGCGGTGAGCTGGCGCAGTGCACCGCTATGTACGTTCACCACGTCAAGCGGGGTGTAAGGTCCCATGCCGCGACGACCGCCAGCGATAAATGCAATTCGGCGGCCGTCCGGCGAAAAGCGCGGATCGCTGACGCCGGTACTCGTGTGCGCCAGCAGGCGCGCCGGCTGGCCAGGCACGCCAATGTAGAGCGTGCTGGTCGAGGGTTGCACGTAGGCCAGCTCCCGCCCATCCGGCGACCACGCCGGATGCGTGGCATCGCGCATCAGCAGCCGCGGCGTGCCGCCGAGGGCCGGAACTTCCCAGATATCCCACAGGCCGGAAAAATTGACCTGCGCATAGGCAATCGCTGTACCATCGGGCGTCCAGGCGGGATCGGCCTTGGTTGCGGTCCCGTGCGTAATCTGTACCAGGTTGCCACCGCCAATTACGCCCACGTAAATGTTGTAGCTGCCATCGCGGTTGGAGGCGAAAGCAAGCGAGCGTCCGTCGGGCGACAGCGCCGGATCGCGCTGTACGCCCGACATCGAGGTCAGCGAGCGAAAGCGCATCGGTACAGATTGGGCCGCGCGCGGGATAAGGAAGAAGGCGGCAAGAGCAGCAACGACAAGTCCGGCGACAAACCCTGGCACCGCCCAGCGCAGCCCTTGCCGCCCGGCAGCAGGCGCCGCCGCCGCGCCCTCCGCGGCAGCCTCACCCTTCGCAATGTCCTCGAGCGCAATCCGCGCATCGCCCATCCACTGCAAGCGCTGCCGCAGGTCCTTGTGCAGGCACCGCTGCATCAATTGGCGCAACGCCGGCGGCGTGGCTTCGGGGATGCGCGCCCAATCCGGCTCGGCGCGGATCACCGCCGCAATCACATCCGTCGTGTTATCGCCCGGAAACGCCCGCTGGCCGCTGAGCATTTCATAGAGCACCGCACCAAAAGCCCAGATGTCGGCGCGCCGGTCCACGGCCTTGCCGCGCGCTTGCTCAGGCGCCATATAGGCGGCGGTGCCCAGCAACGTGCCCGCGAGCGTCGCTGGGGTGGTCAGCGTGGGCGAGTCGTCGGAAACGTCGGCAGCCGTCAGCTCCGGCCCGAGCGCCTTGGCCAGCCCGAAATCGAGCACCTTGACCTGATCGCCGGGCGTGATCTTGATGTTCGCCGGTTTGAGATCGCGGTGAATGATGCCGCGCTCGTGCGCGTACTCGAGCGCCTCGGCAATCTGCCGCGCCACGGCGATGGCTTCTTCCGCCGGCATGGCGCCCCGGCGCAGCCGCTCGGCCAGCGTTTCGCCCGGCACCAGCTCCATCGCCAGCACCGCGCCGCCCGCCGCGCTGGTTTCGAGGCCATAGACGGCGGCGATGTTCGGATGGCTGAGGCCGGCGAGCAATTGTGCTTCGCGCCGGAAGCGTTCGATGGCCATCGAGTTTGCGACCATCGCCGGCGGCAGGCACTTGAGCGCCGCCTCGCGCTTCAGCCGCGTATCGGCGGCACGGTAGACCTCACCCATGCCGCCCGCGCCCAGCGGCGCCACGACTTCATATGGCCCAATGCGTGTGCCTGCGGCAAGCGGCATGGTGCCGATTATAACCGGCAAAGGCGCGGGCCAGCTTCACCCTGATTTCCGCTCTCCAGCAGCTTCATCGGCCGCTTGCCGGGGGTTCGATTTCCTCCAGGTGCACCAGCGATTTTACTTCCTGCAGCGTGCCCTTGGCGTAGGCTACCATTCGTACCGTGCCCGGCCCGACGCGATAGGCCGGGATGGCAGAGGGCACCGCGCAGAGGGCGCCGCCTGGTGTCGCCATGCGCCCACGCCCTAGACCCCGGCGACAATACCAGCGGCAAGGATCACCAACACCGCCGCCGGAGTGCAGCGCGACCGGAGCCGCGGTTTGGCGGCGGCCGCGAGCGGAGATTCGCGGCCTGGAGCTGACCTACGAAGCGCCATTTCTGCGCCACTTCAGAGTACGCCTGCGGCCCGCATAACATCCCGCGAAGGATGTACAATTGGGGGGATGAAGCGCACGTGCCGGCAGGGGTGGGTGCTTGCGGGAATGATCTTGTGGGCGGGGCTGGCGGCGGCGCAGACGCCGGCGCCGGTGGCGCCCAATCCCTTCGATCCGGTAACGGCGAGCATGCAACTGCTGGCGACGCCGGCGGCACGCGCGGCGGCGCTCGGACTGCTCAGCCAGGCCGGGCAAAACTACCTTTTCGGCCAGCAAGGCGCACCCGATATGACGCTCAGTGTCAGCCTGCAGTCGTCCGGCGGGCTTCGCCTGGAGGGCACGGGAACCATGACCGAGATCTGGGCCGGCGGGCGTCGGACCTGGCAGGCGGATTTCGATGGCGCATCCAGCGGCATCCCCTACGGGCTGACCAGCAACCCGGTGCCGCTGCGCATCGCGCAGACTCGCACGGCGCTGCTGTGGCCGCTGTTGCCGCTGCCGGCGCGAGAGGAGATCCTGGCCGCGAACGCCACCGTGCAGGGAGCGCCCGCCACCTGCGTGCTGGTGAACCACAGCCGGAGACCGCCGCCGGCGCGGGGCCGCGACTGGCACGAGGCCGAGTACTGCATGAACGCCAGCGGCCAGTTGCTGCTGGACTCGCCCGCGCCCGGCTATTACTTTCTTTACGATTATGCGCAACCGGTGCAGTACGCCGGACACATGCTGGCTTCCTCCATCCGCATCATCGAAGGCCAGCAGACGGTGGTACGGATTCAGATCACGCGCTTTGGCCCGCCCAGCCAGGACGACCTCGAAATGCTGCAGCAGTCACCGCGCCGCCGCGGCATTCTGACGGTGCACAACGAAGAGGTTCGATTTCATCCGCCCCAGCCGCCGCCCGAAGGCGAGGCTGGCATTCTGCTGTTCACGGTGGGCCCGGCGGGCAACGTGCTGGCAAGCGAAATTGTTCCCAACGGGGATCCGGATTTCGAGCAGCAGGTTCTGACGCTGCTGGGACGCCGCCGTTTCCGGCCCCGGCGGGTGGAGCAACTGATCCTGCTGCGCGCGACCTGGCCCAGGCCGAATTGACGTTCGGGCTAAAGCCAAATCATTTAGCATTAATGCGCAGGAGTGGGCATGCTCTCCATGTTGCGCAGTCTCCGACGCCAGCCTGGCTTTGTCCTCGTCGCCGTGCTCTCACTGACGTTGGGCATCGGCGCCAATGTCGCCATCTTCTCCGTAATTGACGTCGCGTTGCTGCGATCCCTGCCGGTTTCGCATCCGGACCAGCTCTATGCGCTCAACCGCGTGAATGAGCGGGATTACTCGTTCGCCGGCTACCAGGCGCTGCGCAACGGGTTGCATGGCAACAGCGAGATCTTCGCCCAGGCTCATCCCGATCCTGTCTATATGCGGGTCGCGGATCTTCCGCCCCAGGCCATCACCGCACAACTGATCTCCTCCAATTTTTTCGAGGCGCTCGGCGTTGGTCCCTGGCGCGGGCGCTTCTTTGGCCCCAGCGATCATCAGGCTTCGGCGCCGGGCCGCGTCGCGATCATCAGCTACGCCTTCTGGCAGCGCGAATACCACGGCGCTGCGGCGGTGCTGGGCCGCACGCTCGTCCTCAATCGCCAGTCGCTCGAGATCGTCGGTATCGCGCCGGCCGGCTTCATCGGGCTCGACAGGTTCCACCCCGTGGATGCATGGGTGCCGCTCCAGCTTCAGCGCCTGCTGGGATACAACTACCAAGCCTCTTTCGATGAGGACATGGGCTCGGCCGACCCTTCCCAGCCCTGGGCTACGCAGCCTGGCATCAATTGGCTCCAGCTTTATGCACGCGTTCAGCCGCCGCAGTCGCCGGCGGCCGTTGCCGGCGTCGCCAGCGCCATCGCCCTGGCGCCGTTTCAGACCCGCTACGCCGGCGCCAGCGCCTCCGCCCGCAACGCTCTGAAGGAGGATACCCAGACACAACTCGTCCCTCTCGCCCAGGCCTCCGGCGATCTTGCCGGCAGGTTGTTCTCGGCGCCGTTGCTGATCCTCTCAGCCGCGGTGGAAGCCGTGCTGCTCATCGCCTGCCTCAACCTCGTCTTGTTAGTGCTCGCGCGCGACGCCGCCCGCCGCCAGGAGGATGCGGTACGGCTCGCTTTCGGCGCCGGCCGTGCGCGCTTGTTTCGCTTGCGTTTCGTCGAAATTCTCCTGCTGGCAATGATCGGCGCCGCGTTGGCACTTGTGCTGGCGCGTTGGATGGTCAGCGCGCTTCCCGACACGCTGAGCGCCGGCACTCTGCCCGCCTCGGTCGGCCTGGACTGGCGGATCGTAGGATTTGCGGTTGCCGTCGCGCTGCTCTGCGCGCTCGTGCTGGCGATCGTCCCACGGCTCGGACGACGCCCCGACGACTTGCTCGCCACCTTGCGTTCCCGGTTTCCGGGCGGCGGAGACTCGCACTCCCTCATCTTCGGACGTGGCGGGCGCTGGTTCATCACCGGTCAGATGGCGCTCGCATTCGTCCTGATGATTTCCGCCGGCCTTCTCACGCAGAGTTTCCGGCGCCTGCTCGCCGAACCAACCGGCTTCGACCGCCGGGACGTCCTGACCGCTCATATTGATCCGGGAGCCGGCGGGTATGCGCCTGCGCAATTTCCCGCGCTCTACCGCAGGCTGCTCAGCGGCGTAGAGGGCTTGCCCGGTGTGCGCTCCGCCGCCCTGGCCGTTTGCGGATGGTACTGCCAAGATACCGGCGGCTATTCGATTCGCGCCGCCGGCACCTTTTCGAATCCGGACGCCAAGGGGCGGATCGATATCGTCAGTCGCGATTTCTTCGCCACCGCCGGGATGCATATCCTGCGGGGGCGCGGCTTAACGCTTGCGGACACGGCCAAGTCCCCGGCGGTTGCCGTCGTGAATCAGACCTTCCTGCGAACATATTTTCCCCATCACGATCCGTTCGCCTCGCAGCTCATGTTTGACAACGCCCGTGTCGTTGGCGTGGTTGCCGATGCTCGCATTGGCGGGCTGCTGAATCGCGTTGCCCCCATGGGCTATCTCGATCTCGACCAGAATCCCATGACCGTGCGCGCTCTGGAAGTTCACACGGCCGGCGATCCCGCGGCAATGATCCCAACGCTTCGCCGCGCCCTGGCGGGCATCGCCCCGGCGATGCCCGTCGCCGGTCTGGAGACGGTTGAAGCCCACCTTGAGATGAGCCTTGCCAATCAGTACCTCATTGCCCGCCTCTGCAGCCTGTTCGCGTTACTCGCGCTGGCGCTTGCCTGTCTCGGCCTTTACGGCGTCCAGGCCTGGCGCTTGAATCGCCGTCGCCGCGAGCTCGGCATTAGACTCGCACTGGGCGCCGACCCGACGGCCCTGTTTCGCCTGGTGATCTTCGAAGCGCTCGGGGTCACGGCCGCCGGCGTGATCGGTGGCCTCGTCGCGGCTGTTTTTGCCGTCCGCCTGCTGCGTGCGGAGCTCTTCGGCCTCAGCCCCGTGGCTCCCGGCGTATTTGCGCTGGGCGCCCTCGCCGTTTTGGTCACATCCCTCGCAGCCAGCCTCCTGCCCGCCCTCCGCGCCGCCCGCACCGATGCGGCGATCGCACTGCGCTGCGATTGAAGGGCTATCCATCTAAGTACACGGCCAGTTGCGGGAGTCACCATCGCGGTCAGGCCGGGGGCTTCTTCTAAGCGCACGAAGGCGTTAGCAGCGACAGGTGACGCCATATTACGCGAAGCTCAGTAACACTACTGGTTGCTGAACACGGCCGCGTGGGGGATTGCGCTGCCGTCCCAACCATCGGGCCAATGGCGCGCCGACAAGTCCAGCGCCTGGGTCAGCAGACGCAATTGGCCGGTGCGGCGGTTGATTTGCGCAAACAGCACCTTGGTGATCATGCTCCCATAGCCGGTAATCGCGATCCGGTTGCCCCCGGGTTCGACCGCAAGCCAGTGTGGCAGCTCGCGTGGCGGAAACACGATCTCGCCCGCCGGGCGCGGGTGCTCCGGATGGCTCATGTCGAGACTTACGATGGCGTGTCCCAGCATCGAGGGCTCCAGCAGGTAATTGTCCACCACGATCGGAACTCCGCATTTGTCGCCGGAGAATCTATAAATGTGCTGCAGTGACGGGTGAGGACTGTCGAGACGGTGCAGCAGAAAGAGATCGCAGTGGTCGGTGGGCACCACCACGGTTTTGCCATCGGCCAACACGCGCGGCTCGTTCGCGTCCATGGCACCGCCGGGCAGGACGAGGGTTGTTAGCAGCGTGAGATCGGACAGGCGCCAGATCTGCACCGTGTGACTTCCCGGGACGGCGGGCGTCATGCCCATGGTGCCGGTGACCACCCGGTTCAGGGACGGAACCGCAGCCAGACTATAGGGATAGGCATGAGGATGCCCAGCAGCGGCTGCCGAGCGGCTGCGAACCACGCGTCCGCGGGGGGCGAATTCGACCAGACCGCCGGGAGCCCGGCCCCAGGCACTGGCGAACTGGAACGTCGCCAGGGTGTCGCCGCCGGGTAGATAGGCAAACGAGTGCGGGTAGCTGAAGCCGGCTTCGCCTCGGAATTGCCGCAGCAACCGCGGGTGCCGTGGGTTTTGCAGGTTAAAGACATCGGTGCGGTTGGCGAGGTAGTCGTTGGTGTAGAGGATGTCGTTGGGCGGCATCGCATAGTTGGCGTGATGCGCCATCGCGGCTTGTCCAGCAGGCAAGAAACCCACCAGCTTGCCGAACGACTTCGAGCCGGGCGAGACGCTATACACGGCCAGGAAATCCCTGGCAAGTCCCAGCTTTGTTTCCCCGCCTGGTATAAAGGTAAACTGCGCGTGCGGGTGCCGCGCCTGCATCGCCCAGACCACGAGGTAGCGGCTCGATTTTGGCGGCCGTACGGCTGCCAGCAGCAGGGGGACGGCAACCGCCGCGGCGGCAAAGAGCAAGAGACGGCGCGTCATGCACCGGAATCCCCATTTTGAATCTCCCATCAAGTGATGTGCCCTCCCAGCCGAGCCCACCGGGGCTCGGTTCCTAAGCGGTGATAGTACTACGCCACGGGTTGAGAAGCATTTTATTGTATGTGCGCCTCCAGAGACAAAACAGTCGTCGTTCATGCGGCGTAATAGTGGAAAACCCGCGGGGTTTCCCAAGGCGGCGTGGCCGCCGTCTTTTCCACCGCCTTGGCTTTGGTGCGGCGCCGCAATCTCAGCCGGCGTGAGATAGTCGAAGAGATCATGGCCCGGTCCAGGCGTTCGATGTTCCTCCATCAAACCCGATCACTGTGGACATTCGTGTGGACACGCCGCCGCGAGCGGCTGGCGGCCTTCTGGCTCTTGATCAATAACGGGGGTAGGCCGGGAACCCGGGACTGGTAAAACAGTCTTGGGAGAACAATTTGACCGAATCCGAGATTCTGTTGGGCCTACCCGATCTTCAGTCTAGCGGGTGGGAAGC
>JBOGKM010000068.1:0-5149 GCA_050747745.1 Terriglobales bacterium | reverse complement strand
ATAATAATCACATGGCGAGCCCACCACAACCAGCGCCCACCCAGGCCGTGCCTGGCGTCAAGCAGATGATTGCCATCGGCAGCGGCAAGGGCGGCGTGGGCAAGACCACCGTGGCCGTCAACCTCGCCATCGCGCTCGCCGAGCTGGGCCATCTCGTCGGGCTCCTGGATGCGGATGTGTACGGACCCAATGTGCCGCTCATGCTGGGCAAGAGCGACATGCCCAAGGTGGGCGCGGGCAACATGATCGAGCCACTGTCGAATTACGGCGTCAAGTTCATGTCCATGGGCTTGGTCAATCCCGGCGACAAGCCCGTGATCTGGCGCGGCCCCATGCTGCACAGCGCCATGCAGCAGTTCCTGCGCCAGGTGGATTGGGGCGAGCTGGATCTGTTGCTGATCGATCTGCCGCCGGGCACCGGCGACATCGCGCTCAGCCTGGCGCAGAGCGTGCCGCTCAGCGGCGCCATCGTGGTCACCACGCCTTCCGATGTTTCGCTTCAGGACGGCCGCAAGGCGCTGAACATGTTCCAGCAGTTGCGCATCCCGGTGCTGGGCGTGGTCGAGAACATGAGCTACTTCACCTGCCCCCATTGCCACCACGGCGTGGATATTTTCAGCCACGGCGGCGGTGAGCTGACGGCGGAAAAGTTTGGCGTGCCGTTTCTGGGCGCGCTGCCGCTGCTGCCGGCGGTGCGGCGCGGCGGCGATCAGGGCTGTCCGGTGGCCACCGAAGGCCGGGAAAGCGAGGCGGCGCAGCCGTTTTTCGAGCTGGCGCGCCGCGCCTTGGCCGCGGTCCGGGAGCAGAGCGCCAGCGGCGATGTGCTGCACGTGCGCTCCTGAAGGAACGCCCATGGAGGAGCGCGAGTGTTTTCATGAATCGAGCGAGGCCAAAAAGGCTCGCCTCACCTGTCCGCACTGCCGCGCTGAGGCCGAGTACGCCGTGACCTGGATCGTGCGCCGCAAGAAATCCGCGCCGCCGCCGCGCGCCGATTCGCTCGACCGCGCCCGCTTCGCCAAGCTGACCTCCTACATGGTGCGCCGCGACGACAAGCTGGCCTGCTCGAACCCCCGCTGCCGCAAAACTTTCGAGATTACCGGCCTGCAGTCGGTGGTGCAGCTTTAATCCTGCGCCTCAGTGCAGCAGGCCCGACGCCAGGCGCCCGCCCGCCCAGATCAGGACAAATCCGAAAAATACGTTCACAGCGAAGTTGCCCGCCGCCAGCAGCATGTCGCCGCGCCGCGCCATGTGCAGGGTCTCAAATTCCCAGGTTGAGAACGTGGTCAGCGCGCCGATAAAGCCCACGGCGATGATGGTGCGCATCTCCCCGCTCATCCATTGCGCCCGTGCCCCGATCTCCATCACCAACCCCAGGATGAAGCAGCCGATCAGGTTCGCTGCCAGCGTGCCATAAGGGAATCGAGGGCTCCAGTGCAGGAATGCCTGCCCCAGTCCCCAGCGTGCCAAGGCGCCCAGCGCGCCGGCGATCGCGATGCCGACGATGATCATGCCGGATCCCGCCTCTCGAAACGGATGATTTCGATGGTGGAGGCAGCAATCAGCCCCTCGTCCACGATCTCGTCCAGTGCGGGTTCCAGCGCTTGCATCGCCTCCTCGACCGCCAGGATGGTCACGACGATGGGCGCGTCCGAGGAACGTCCGAACAATCCTCGGCGACGCACCAGGGTGCTGGCTCCGTAGCCCTCAACGCCGCGGTATACGACTGCCATGTCTGCTCCCGCTGCGCGGCAGCGCGCCACGACCTCCTCGTGCAAGGGCCGGCCGCGGTAGCGGTCGTTTTCGCCCATGTGCACGCGTAGCAAGCGCCCGGCTGTCCGGGTCACGCTCGCGGCTCCTGGCCCGGGCCGCCGTGGGCATATTTGATGACCTCTACGTCCGACAAGGCCACAAGCCCGTGCGGCAGCATTTCCTCCAGCAGCGGCAGATAGGCTTGGATGCGCTCTTCGGTATCCACCACGGAGAGCATCATCGGCACCTCATGTTCCGTGCCGCCCCTCTCCGCGCCAAAACCGGCGATGCCCCGGTACACCGTTACCCCGGCGATATCATGTGCGCGCAAGCTCTCGACCAGTGCTTCATGCAACGGCTTGCCGTGCCAGCGGTCCTTCTCCCGGACGTAAATGCGCATGAGCTTGCCGCGGCCCTCGAGGCGGTCGTGGCGTGGTGCCATGGGAGCGGCAGGCGCGCGCGCCCGGCCGGAGAAATACACCTCGGTGGGCTGCATGGCGATGATGCCGTCGCCGATCATGTCGCGGATCTTGGGCAGCACCTCGCTTACTTTGGCCGGGGCTTCAATGAATTCAATTTTGACAGGCAGGCTGGCGCTGGCCGCCAGTATTTCCCCGGTATGAATCTGGTGGTGGGCGCCGAAGCCGGCCACGGCGCGGGTCACCGTCGCACCGGCGATGTGGTGGTAAAAGAGGAATTCGAACACTGCCTCGTGGGCGCTGCGTCCGTGATATCGATGGTTCTCGCTCACAAAGATGGTCACGCGTTGGGCAGGGCCGGGTTCGAGCATGAAGTTCTCAGATCTTGGTGTGATTTAGCATTCTAGGCCAGCCGGAACAGTATCAGCACCACAACCAAAAAAAATAAAATGTAGCCCGCGTAGATGTTGGTGCGGCCATGATGGGCGCGGGCGAAGGCGCGCGCGAGGCGCGCCGCGCCGCGCTCGATCGGGCGCTGGAACCAGCGTTCGGCCAGGTGCGATTCGTCCCGCCGCCTGCGGATGGCGGTGCGGAAATGAGCGCTGGCGATTTGAGGCTCTTCCTGAACCAGGTGGGGCCGGAACACCGCCTGAAACACCACCCGCACCGGATTCGAGAAACCCGTAGCCGTGTAGCTCATCTCGGGGAGCAGATGCGGAATCCCACCAGCCCATACCTCGCCGCGCTGCACCTGGCGGCGCCGCGTGAGCCAGCGCAGCACCCCCCAGCTCACGCCCAGCAGCAGCAGCAGCGCCGCCAGGCTGTAGGCGGGCGACATGGCGAAGGCGACCGGATTCTTGCTACCACTGCGCAGCAACAGAATCAGGCCCCGACCTGGGAGAACGTGCGCCCCTACTTGCGCGCCCAGGGCATGAAATCCGGCTAAAAAATCACCAGGCAATTGGTGATTATCCGGTGTCGCGGTGAAAAATGGCGGGACCAGCGATGCGGCGGCGTTGGCTCCGGTGAGCGGCGCGACCGCGCGGCTGAGCGCCGGGACGACGTAGGTGGGCAAGATGCCCAGCAGCAAGCAGGCGATCGCCAGGTACGCCAGCGGCGCCAGCGCTCCGCGCCGGAGGCGGAGCCGGCACGGGTCGCCGCGCCGCGTGCCCAAAAAGCCCATGGCATAACACTTGACGAAGCAGGTCACCGCCAGCGCTGCCGTCAGCGCCAGGGCTGCTCCGCAAAGCGCAAACACCACCCTGGTATCCGCCGAAGCCAACACCGTGCTGCGCAGTAACGCCTGCAAAATGAGCCACTCGCTGACAAAACCGTTGAACGGGGGGAGGGCGGCGATGGCCAGGCAACCCACCAGAAAGAGCACGGAGAGGCCCGCCAGCGGCCGGATCAGCCCGCCCATGCGGTCCAGGTCGCGCGTGCCGGCGGCCTGCTCCATCTGACCGGCGCCCTGATAGAGCAGCGCCTTGTAAACGGAGTGGTTGATCAGGTGATAGAGCGCTGCCGTAAGTGCCACGGCGGCGGCGATTGGATGCGCGTCGGCACGGAACACGAGGTACGCGCCGGCGGCAGCGACAATCACGCCCGAGTTCTCAATCGAGCTGTGGGCCAGCATGGCCTTCAGGTCGTTTTCGGTGCAGGCATAAAGGATCCCGATCACCGCGGTCACACTCCCAACAGCCATGATCACCAGGCCCGCGCCGGGGTGGTGCGGAGCTGCCAGGTCGCCGTTCAAGCGCAGTACGCCGTAAAGCCCCAGGTTCAGCGTGACCCCAGCCAGGACGGGTACAAACGCCGCAGGCGCGGCGCGATAGCTGCGCGGCAGCCAGGTGTTGACCGGCACCAGCCCGGCCTTGACGCCGAAGCCGAAAAGTCCCAGCACTAGAATCGCCCACAGGGCCGGCGCTGAGGCGGCTTGGCCCGCCTGCCGCAGGGAAGCGAAGCTCAGTCCCGGGGCGTGCGCCGCCAGAATCAGAAATGCCACCGCGACCGCCAGGAAGCCGCCCTCGCCCATCGCCAGCAAAAGAAATCCGGCGCGCGCATCCTGGGCGGCAGCGCGGCGCTCGTTGACCAGCAGGTAACAGAGCACGGACATGCACTCCCAGGCGATGAGAAACCCCACGGCATCACCCGCTGTAAGCACCCATGCCACCGCCGCCATCAGCGCGAAATGCAAAACCGCGAAGCGCCGCGCACCGCCGCTGTCGGCGAGCTGGTCCGCCGCAAACCAGCAGCAAGGTACGTAGACCAGCCCGGCCGTAAATAAAAATACGGCCGCCAGAGCGTCTACATGCAGGAGCATCGATCCGGCGCCAGCTAGGCGCCACAAACGCCAGGGCCCGCCGCCCGCGCCCAGCAGGCGCGCGCTGGCCGCGGCCATCAGCAGCAAACCGCAAGCCAGCCCGGCCCAGCGGATGGCGGCCCGCGCACCGCGCGGAGCTGCCAAGGCGAAGAGCGCCGCGGCGCCGCAGATGGCGAAATAGGCGCCCAGCATCGCGCCCGTGCTCACGCGCGTCCTCCCACCCGCAGCAGTCCGTCCAGAATGGCCAGCGGCGGCGGTGGGCTCCCCGCCACCTCCAGGTCGACGGGAACCAGCTGGCGTGCCCCGCCCGCGCAAGCGAAGTTGCGGCCGAAAGCGCCGCCGCTGATCGCGCAGGCGCCGGCTGCCAGTACGCGCTTGGGCTCGGGCATGGCGGCGTAGGCTTTCCGCACTGCCGTGCGCATGTTCTCGCTTCCCGGACCCACCACCAGCAACACGTCCGCCAGCCGCGGTGTCGCGGTGAAAAACAAGCCCAGGCGGTGGCAGTTGTAGTAGGGATTGTTCAATTGCCGCACTTCGTTTAAGCAAGCGCCACAATCGCCCGCATCCACCACCAGGATGTGCAGCGAGCTGCGGAACGGGCGCGGCAGCGGGACCGCCGCCGCACCGCCGGCCGTGCGCGCCCCCCCGCGCTCCCATCGCA
>JBOGKM010000067.1:0-3011 GCA_050747745.1 Terriglobales bacterium | reverse complement strand
TGGCAGCGCTGCTCCACCTCCCGCAACAGCAGCCCACCCCCATCCGAACTCAGCTTGCCACCGTCAAAACGTCCCACCACGCGCCGCCGACCGAACCCGTGAAACACCAGCTGCGTGCCGTTACACTGTGTCTTCATGAGGCTGCGCTCCTCTGACTGCATAATGCAGAGCGTTTTTAGCTTGGCGTCGCGCGCGAGTGCGGTGGCCATCGCGCGATGGTCGGTCGCGACGGTGAGCTAAAAACGGATTGGACTAAGCCGCCCGCGAGAGGCTCGCACTATGGGCGTTTAATGTCGCGGTCACGTGCTCGCGGCGATGAGGTCGACGCAAGCTCGCAGTCGACGTGGCGATGCCGAGACCGCGGGGATCGAAGCCGGTACGATCATGGCTTGCAGCACGGATAAGACGCTCGTTGCAGCCTGTCGGTAGGTCGGTCCGCGAGAGCGCACGCACCTTTGGCAGAGTGTCCGATCCGCGAACGGAACGACGTTGGTGGTGGAGTGCCGGTGGCAGCAGCGTGCTCGGTTCATGACGTATCCGGGTATGGCGCAGGCTCGCCGGCGTCGAAGCTCCCGACGATGACCATCTGGCCTTGATGACAAGCCGGGCACTGGCGAAGGGAATGGCCGGTGAGCTGCTGGTAGCGGTCGCGGTAGTCCGCGTCGTCCGGATCGCCGGAGGATTCGGGTATCGGCATGCCGAGCAGCTCGCGACAACGGGCGAGCTTCTCGGCGCGATGACGATTCCCGAGCAACCCGTAATAGCGGATGCGGTGGAAGCCCGCGGGCAGGACGTGCAGCAGGAAGCGCCGCATGAACTCGTCCGCCGAGACGGTCATGACCTTGCGCCGGTTGCCGTGCCGATAGTCCTTCCAGCGGAAGCGAACCATGCCGTCTGCAATGTCGAGGATGCGATGGTTGGAGAGGGCGACGCGGTGGGTGTAGCGGCCGACGTAGTCGAGGACCTGCTCGGGTCCGGCGAACGGCGCCTTGGCGTAGACGACCCATTCGGTCTGGCGCAGTGGTATGAGGTAGTGCCGGAAGGCCCTGTGCTCGCGCAAGGGCGCCAGGTCGCCGAAGAACTGCAAGCGGCCGGCCGTGAAGGCTTGCTCGAGGTGTTCGAGGAACAGGCGCCGGAACAGCCGTGACAGCACCCGGACCGGCAGGAAGAAGCCGGGCTTGCAGCCGACCCAGCGATCACCGCCGATAGCAAGGCCGCCGCCCGGCACGACGCAGTGCAGGTGCGGATGGTGCAGCAGGTTCTGGCCCCAGGTGTGCAACACGGCAAAGAATCCGATCTCAGCCCCGAGGTGCTTGGGATCGGCCGCGATGGTGCGCAGGGTCTCGGCGGTGGCGCGGAACAGCAGGCCGTAGACGCACGCTTTGTTCTGGTACGCGATGGCAGCGAGTGGCCCCGGCAGCGTGAACACGACGTGGAAGTACGGCGTGTCGAGCAGTTCGGCGCGACGTGCATCCAGCCATTGCGCGCGGGCCAGCGACTGGCAGCGGGGGCAATGCCGGTTGCGGCAGCTGTTGTAGGCGATGCGGCGGTGCCCACAGTGGTCACACTGCTCGACGTGGCCGCCAAGCGCAGCCGAGCGGCACAGCTCGATCGCCGACATGACGCGGCGTTGCGCCGTTGACAGGGACCCCGCATGGTGCGATCGGTAGGCGTCGCCGTAGCGGCGGAAGACGTCCGCCACTTCCGGCCCTGAGTGGGCCATGGCCGCGGCGGCTTACCAGGTCTGCGGTCGGGCAGGACTCGGCCCCGGGTGCGGCAGGAGATCCAACGGACTCGGGGTGGCGCAGACCTTGTTGGTGGCCATCCGCAGGTACTGCGCGGTGGTCGCAAGGCTGCGGTGACCGAGCAGGAGTTGGATGGTACGCACGTCGGTGCCGGACTCCAGCAAGTGAACGGCGAAGGCGTGTCGAAGCCCATGGGGAGTTACCCGTTTCCTCAATCCGGCGAGATGGCGCGCCTGGGCGCAAGCTTGCTCCACCGCATCCCGGGTGAGGGGTCGGTCGGTCCGGTCGCCAGGGAACAGCCATACGCGGGGTCGCCACGCCTTCCAGTAGGCGCGCAGGATCCCCAGCAACCTGGGCGACAGCATCACGTAGCGATCCTTCCCGCCTTTGCCATGCTCAACGCGGATGACCAGCCGCTGGCTGTCGATGTCGGTGGGCTGCAGGTGCGTCGCTTCCGAGACGCGCAAACCGGCGGCGTAGCACGTGGTCAGGATGGCGTGGTGTTTGACGTTGTGGACGCAGTCGAGAAGGCGCTCGACTTCCCCGGCGCTGAGGACGACCGGCAGCTTCTGGGGCCTCTTCGGCAACGGCAGGACGGCTGCCGGATCCCAATCCCTGGCGAGCGTCACGTGGTAGAGAAAGCGCAACGCCCCAAGGGTGACGGCGATGGAGCCGGGCGCCAACCGCTTCTGGTTGGTCAGGTACACCTGGTACGCGCGAATATCCTCGCGCCCGAGCAGGGCCGGCGACCGACCGAAGTGGCCGGCGAACCGCGCTACCTGCTGCAGGTATGCGAGTTGAGTGTTGTGCGCGAGATTGCGCACCTGCATGTCTTCGCACATGCGCTGGCGAAGTGGGGTCATGGTGGGATCCTCCGTGCTGCGATGGACTGGGCGAAAAGTGCCCATCCCATCGTCCCGCCATGACCGCCGCTCGTGTACCCATCACCGCCTCACCCGCAACCTCCTTGCGAACGCGCCACCGACCGCGCGCTGTTTGCCGCGCAGCGGCTTAGTCCAAACGATTGTTCGCACAGCCGTTATGCCAGAGTCCACAGCCTTTTTCTATACGTTCGGTGAGAAATCCGGGCTAAGGTGGAGGGGTTCGCTGATCGCGTTGTTGCGCACTCCGACCAACGGCCGCCGAACCATGTGCCAACGCACGACGAAGTGAACGGCGCAATTGACGCAATGGACAGGCTGGTGAGCCAGTGCTGGCTCGCAATACGTGGTAGTTACATTCAAACTTGTAAGCCAACAGTACAGT
>JBOGKM010000066.1:0-1093 GCA_050747745.1 Terriglobales bacterium | reverse complement strand
TGTACGAGCTGATACCCCGATACAGCGGGCGCCCGTATCCGATCTCCCGCGTGTTCCTCTGGTCATGGGCGGTGAGCTGCCTCTTCGTGATCATCGTCTTTCCGCACCACCTGCTCATGGACTACGCGGAGCCGCGCTGGCTGTCGATCACAGGGCAGGTTGTTTCCTATGGCGCCGGTTTCCCGGTGTTTCTGGTCACGGCGTACGGCGTACTGACCAACATCTATCGCTCGAATATCCGCTGGAAGATGCCGTCCCGGCTCTGCGTCCTGTCGGTGTTCGGCTGGGCCGCGGGCATCGTACCGGCCATCCTGGATGGCACCATCCGGATCAACCTGGTGATGCACAACACTCAATGGGTGCCCGGCCACTTCCATTTCTATCTGATACTCGGCGTGCTGCCGATGGCCTTGGCGCTGATGTACCACGTAATCGGCACCCGGGCGCAGTCGCCGGACGACAGGGGCGCCGACCGGCTGGGCATTCCGGTGTACCTCGCCGGCGGACTGATCTTCACCCTCGCGTTCCTCGACGCCGGCCGCATGAGCGTGCCGCGGCGCTACGCGGAGCATCTGCCGCAATGGATGCCCTACGACAGAGTCGGGTCGATCGGCGCGATGTTGATTATTCTGGGGATGCTGTACTTCGCCATCCGGATCATCATTGGCCTGTCGAGGGCGCCGGCGGCCGGTTCCGCGCCCAGCTCCGGGGGGATGGGAGTGTCGGTTGAAACGGGCACTGCGCACTCTGCTGGCTAGCTTCGTGCTGCTTCTGGCCGGCACCGCGGTGCTGGCCGCCGTCACCAACCGCTTTCGCGCATTCACCGCCGAGACGGCGCACCGGATCGAGGTTCGGGAGCACCCGGTGCGCATCCCGGCGGTGCCGCTCGAAACTCAGTCCGGCGCACGCATCAACCTCGCCGATTTCCACGGCAAGTGGCTGCTCATCGATTTCATCTACGCCCGCTGCACTACTTTTTGCGTGCTCCTGGGGGATGAGTTCGCGCAACTTCAGGATTCGCTCGCCGCGCCGATTGCGCAGGGCCGGTTGCAGCTGCTCAGCATCAGCTTCGACCCGGTGTACGACACGCCTT
>JBOGKM010000065.1:0-4087 GCA_050747745.1 Terriglobales bacterium | reverse complement strand
CCGAAATGTTTGGTGAAGAAGTCGATTTTCTCCTGTTCGGTCTCCAGGAAATGGGCATCGGCATGGGCAAGGATGAAGTCCAATGCCATCAGGCGGGACTTCAACAGCCACCCGCTCCGGCTCCGGCGGTTGTTGCTGTCCTCGATCCCGAGCAGCCGGTAGATGCCCTTGTAGGAGACGTGGTAGATGGACTTGTTGTCGCCAAACGGGATGGCTTGGCCATGGCCGCGGCTCAGGAGCTTGGTGACGAGCGTTTGGACGGCGTTGCCGGGGCCCGCACCGGTGTAGGCAACGTACTGGCGGCGCAAAAAGACGCCGGAATGGACAGCCACGATCCGAAGGAAAGTGGCCTCGCGGGGGCTGTAGCCGAGCGTGGTCAGGACGGATTCGGCGTTGGCATTCATCATCAGAAGCTCAAGATTTCGCCGACGAGGTCGTGGTCGTCGCGGACAGCAGCGCCGACTCTGCCGTGGTCGCCGGGCGAGGCATATAAGGTGAAACCGGCCTTGACCTTCCCGGCCAGGTGGGGCCGGCTGTAGGCCGCCGTGGCCAGCTCGATGTCAACTTTGGCCGGCCCCAACGCGCGGTCTTCGTACTCGACGCGGAGGTCGGGAAACTGGACTTTGCCGTTCACGACCGGCAGGTCAAAGCGGGCAGCGGCATCGCCTCTGAGCGTGTTTTCAGGCGCGCCCGGCATCGCCCGCTCGCGCCGTCGAAGCTCGCGGAGGTACTCGCGCTTCAATTCAAAGTCGAGAACGACGCGGCGAACGCTGGCGCCGCCGCGCTCCAAACGGGCGGCATGGGCACGGTAAACCGAATAGAGGTTGCTGTCGTGGAGGGCTTCGCGCGGCTTCACCAGCCCGGCATAGAGACGCTGCGAACGGTCGCGGCTGGGCTGCGAATCGGCCAATCGGCGCCCTGCCCGCGTGAGCGAAATCAGGCGAACTTTCTCCGGCTCCGGGCTGTTCCCACCGGCGCGACGGCGGATCAGGTGGTCCTCAATCAAGCCAGCGGAGCGCAGCTTTGAGAGAGTCTCTGAGAGCGCCCGGTCATTACCAGCAAAGAATGCCTCTCGCAAATCCGCAGCCCGGAGGACGCGGAACCGCCCGATTTCGGCCAACAGGTTGCGTTCGCGGTCGTTGATGAGAACGGGGGTGTGGTTCCGGGCGCGTTCCCGGTCTAGCTCCCGCTGCGGTGGCTCCTCGCGGCCGCGGATGGGCTGCTCGTGAGCCCGCGGCCTTCCTGGGCGCAGCGGTTGGGAACGGTAGCTCCGAGACCCTGCCGGCATGGTGTCGTATTCGCGGGCAGGTTCCCGGTTGGGTATGTCGTGTCGGTCGGACAGCGGCGCGAGCGGCGTTCGTTCACTTCGGCCATCGAATTGGTGCGGCTCGCGGTCCATCGATCATTCCCGGTCGTTGCCTGGGGTTTCCGGCGCGGGCTTGCGCCCGTGCGCCGTTCCACGTGTGGGCGCTTGATCTGGTTCGTGGGGCGAGGGCATGGAGCGCGAGGCTCCGACCACTTTGCGAAATTCGTATTCAGCGGTGTTCAGGAACTCGCGGGCATCGCGCTTGAGGGCATTGCCTGCTGCAGAGAGTCTTTGCCCAGCTCCGGGGCGTATATCCCTGGCGCCAGCGTCGCCGGTTACGGTGCGGATGTCGTCGCTTCGGGTATCGGATCGGCTCATCGCCGCAGCCTCTCTTTCTGATAACAACATCTGTTATACTCTGGGTATGGTGGACGGCAACCGGCTTCGGGCGCTTCGCGAGCAACGCGGCTGGACACAGCGGCAAGCCTCAAGGCGGCTGCGCGTAACGCAGGCGTACCTCTCGATGCTGGAAAACGGCCGGCGCCCGACACCGCCGCGCCTATTGCATGCCTTGGCGCGGGTTTTCGACTTGCCGGCGACGTCACTCCCTCTGCCGTCTGCCGCCAGTGTGACGCCCGACTCGCAATTGGCCGAGGCCCTGGCTGCACTCGGCTATCCAGGCTTCCGGCATCTGGTTTCGAGCGCCGGCCCGATGCGAAACCCCGCGGATGTCCTCGCAGCGGCGCTATGCCAACCGGGGCTCGATGCCCGTGTTGTCGAGGCGCTGCCGTGGCTGGCGTTCGAATATTCCGACCTTGACTGGAACTGGCTGGTGCGGGAGGCAAAGCTTCGCGATCTGCAAAATCGGCTCGGCTACGTCGTTCTCCTGGCGCGCAAGCTGGCTGATAAGTTGGACCGGCCGGAAGCTGCCCGGCGGCTTCGCGGGGTCGAGCAGGCGCTGGAGCAGAGCCGGCTGGCACGAGAAGATTCGTTGGCAGGCGATGCGCTATCGGAGGCAGAGCGGCAATGGTTGCGCGCGCGCCGCCCAACCGATGCGAAGCATTGGAACCTGCTGACCGACCTGACCGTGGAGCAGCTTCAGCATGCCTCCTGAACTTTTGCCGGAGCCCTGGCTGTCGCTGCTCGGTGAAATTGAGCGACGCGCCGACTCCAACATTGATCTGGTATGCATCGGCGGGTTCGCGGTAACCGTGGCTTACGGGGCACCGCGAACGACCGCGGACCTCGACGTTTTGTGGACGATACATAACCCGACCGCAACGGCAACGCTGGCGCTGGCGGAGCGAGGAAGTGAGCTGCACCGGCGCTTCGGCGTCTATATTGACCGGGTGAGCGTTGCGACGCCGCCCTGCAACTGCGAAGAACGCCTGCGCGAAATCTTTTCCGGCGCATTCGTCCGGCTGCGTCTGTTCGTGCCGGACGCCTACGACCTGGCGTTGCTCAAGCTCGACCGCAACCTGCAGCGGGACCGCGAAGACGCGAAGTGGCTCGCGCGGACGGCGCCGCTCGACCTCGACGAGTTGCGCCGCCGCTATCGGGAGGAACTGCGGCCCTACCTGGTCGGCCCGGTCGAGCGTCACGACCTGACGCTGAATCTCTGGGTCGAGATGATCCAGGAGGAGCGTGCCGGAAGGTTCTAGACTGCCCGTCATTGCAATCCTCCCAGGCGCCGAGCCATCTCGGCGCTCAGTTCGTGCTCGCCCTCTCGGATTTCCTTATCGAAGTGGGCCAGCTTGCGCCCGGTGTCCTTCAGGAAGAATTTCCGGTTCACGTAGTAGACCAGGGCGAAGAGGTTGACGAAGAACACCGCGGCGTAGGCGAGGATCGCTGCGGCGTACTCGTGCCAGAGCAGCGGCCGATAGGGTGCGAGGTACTTCAATGCGCCCATCAGGTAGAAACCGGCCGCCAGAAAAAAGACCGTGGTGACGAACAAGGCATTGGCGATCATGGGCGGTCCTCAGAAGGCTTTATCCAAGTGGAAATAGGTGATGGTGAGCCCCAGCGGATTCACCGGCACCATGCTGGCGGGCACGTCCTTGCGAAAGACGAAGACGACGCTAGCGGTGTAGGGCGCGCGGCTCAGGGTGGCGTGGTCGGCCTGGTTGTAGGCGACCTCGTCGAAGTCAATCGTTGCCCGGTAGGGCTGGGTGCGCATGTCTTCAATCGAGATCTGCTGGACGTTGATGTCAATGCCGGGCTGGGTTCCGTCCGACAGGAAGTTCTCGATGACCTTGCCCTTGCGGTAGCTGTCCATCCAATTGGCGGCGAGGTTTGCGTTGAGGAAGTGAAGCGAGCGGGAGAAGTCGTCCTGGACGGTGTAGCGGTTGCGGCCAAAGAAAAGCCGCGCCCACTCGGCCAAGAAATAACGGGCCTCGGCGGCCTGCGGGCGGTAGGCGAACGCATTGTAGTTGACCGCCTGGGCGCGGCCCACGCTGTCAATTCGGATGACGAGCGGCTTGAAGTTCTGGACCATCTTCTGCGTGTGAAAGGCCAGCGCGAGAGTGCCCAGGCAAAGCAGCGAGAGCGCCGCCACGGCAATGCGCAGGTAGGAGTTGGTGACGATCGGGCTGCCGTACTGTTCTAGGTACTGCGCGGCGGCGGCCGTCAGGCGGCTCGGAGTTGTGCTGGGCGAGGCGCTCATAGCGGGATCACGAAGTCGCCGGATCGGCCGGTGAAGATTGAGCTGGTCAAAGCTGGAATCTTGATGAGGCCGTAAATCGCCGTCAGCAGGAACATGAAGAGCGACGGCATAAGGAGGGC
>JBOGKM010000064.1:0-3111 GCA_050747745.1 Terriglobales bacterium | reverse complement strand
CGCCGGCGCCGGCGGCGGTGGCTACAGCGGTGGTGGCGCGTCGGTCTCGCCCAACGGGTACGATGGCGGCGGCGGCGGCGGCTCGTTCGCCGCGGCCAGTTTCAGCCTGACGACCTCCAAGGCAGGGGCCAACGGCGGCAACGGCTACGTGCAGATGCAGTACGTCACGCCCGAGCCCGCCACCTGGCTGCTGCTGGCCACGGGCCTACTGGGCCTCGTCTGGTTCGAACGCAGGCGGCGTCGCGCCTCTTGCTAAGCCTGTCACTCCGCAGGAACAGGGAGGGGGGCGGGGCGATCCGCGGCACGGCCACCTATGGCGTTCGCGGCGCGAGCGGGGAGGGTTGGGCGGGGGCGGGACGGGGGCGGAAAAAGGCTTCGATCTCCTCCAGGGTTTTGCCGCGGGTTTCCGGCAGCCAGAAAAGAGCCACCAGGAAATAGACCACGGTGGCGGCCGCGAAGAGAAAAAACAGGGTGGCGAAACCGTAGCGGCCGACCGCGGGCAGGAAATAAGCAGCGATCAGGGTCGAGACGGCTTCGTTCAGCACCAGCGCAATGCTCATGCCGTTGGAGCGGATGCGGGTGGGCATGAGCTCGCTCAGCGCCAGCCAGACAACAATACCGGGGCCGAGGGCGTAGCAGGCTATAAAGAAAAACAGGCTGAGCGCGGTGAGCCAGCCCCAAGCCGCGCCGGGCAGCGGGGTGAGGGTGGCCTGGAGGATGCGCAAGGGCGCGCGCCGGGCGGCGGCGAGAGAGCCGAAGGGATGGGCGGAAAAGGCGAGCACGGAGTTGCCCGGGAGGGTGCCGGCGCGCGAGATGGCGAAGGGTTGGGCGCCCGCCTGATCGGAACGGGCGATGGGGGCGGCGAACTGGTAGCCGCCGTAGCTGTAGATCACCGAAAGCGATGAAGGCCCCGACAGCGAAGGAGCCAGCCGCCTTGCCAAGGAGGGGGTGAACGCCAGGCGCAGCGATTGCCGCGGGGTGACCATCGCCTGCACGGCAGCGGTGACGTTCACGGCGCGCTGCTGGTTGTGCCAGAACAGGAGTCCGGCCCAGACCAACCCGATCACCGCGCCGGCGGTGCCGAGGGTGAGCAGGAACTTGCGGCCGCGCTTATCCACCAGCACCATGCCCAGGATGGTGGCGAGAAAATTCACGGTGGTGAAGATGATGTAGCCCCAGTGCGCGGCCAGGTCGGACAGCCCGCTCTGGATGAGAATGCCGGCGTTGTATTGAATGATCGAGTTGACGCCGGTGGTCTGGTTGAGCACCAGGATCACGCAGGCGAGCAGGAAGGGGACGAGGTACTTGCGCTGCAGCAGCGAATCGGCGCGGCGGCTGCGGGCGCGCTCGGCGGCCTGGGCGGCGGCGATCTCGTCCAGCTCGGCGGCAGCGAGGGGCGCGGGCCGCGAGCGCGCGAGCGCGGCGGCGGCGCGGTCGCGGCGGCCGTGCAGACAGAGCCAGCGGGGCGACTCGGCGAGGAAAAAGCAACCGGCCAGAAACACCACCCCGGGGGGAAGCGAAACCCAGAAGATGCTGCGCCAGGCAGTGTTTTTGAACGCCAGCAGGCGCGCCGGATCGCCGAGGCGGGCCACCGCCGCCACGCGCAGGCTGAAGTACATGCCGACCGCAGCAGCGAGCACGATGCCCAGGGTGAGCAGCCACTGAAAGGCGGCGGTGCCCTTGCCGCGGATGGCGGCGGGCAGCGACTCGGCCAGATACAGGGGCACGGCCACGCCCACCAGTCCGGCGCTGACGCCCTCCAGCAGACGCCCACCCACCAGGGGCGCGTAGCCATGCGCCAGGGCGATGACGGGGATGCTGATCACAAACAGCACGGCGGCCAGGATCATCAGCGTGCGCCGCCCGATCGCATCCGCCAGCCAGCCGGCGAACAGGGTGGACAGCGTCATGCCCAGCAGAACCGCGGCGACCACGATCGAGAGCTGATTGGCGTTCAGGCCCGAGGTTGATTGCAGATAGGGCAACGCGCTGCCGATGATGCCGATGTCAATGCCGTAGAGCAAGCCGCCGAGGCCGGCAATCCAGAGCAGCCGGCGGTTGTAGCGGTCCCGGGCGGGCAGCGTGTCTTCCATCGCGGTTCCGGTCATTGCCAACCACCATACCAGCTTCGGCAAGCGGATCCAGAGGGTATGGCAGCGAAAAAGCACACCCGCGCGTTCTCCTGTGATTCATCGCGAACCGGCGGCGGGTGCGACGACGAGCGTTCGAGTGACGCCGCCCTCGATCGGTGACCGGAATTTTTGCGTATGATCAAAGGACCGTGCATAACTTAGCAGGGGCAAACGGGCCCGGAAGGAGTTGCAAACGTTGACGCGATACGCAGCCGTCATGGTGGTGCTGGCGGCGGCGGCGTGGGCGCAGACGGGTGCCGCGAAGATTGCCGGCGCCTGGCACGGCACCCTGGGCGCGGGTGCGGCGCACCTGGAGATCGTGGTTCATATCCGCCGCAACGCGGGCGGCGGACTGGAGGTGACGCTCGATAGTCCCGCCCAGGGCGTGCGCGGCCTGCAAGGCCGAGGGGCGAAGCTCGCGGGCAATCATTTCAGCTTCGCGGTTCCCGCGGTGCATGGCGCCTACTCCGGAACGGTGGCGGGGAACCGCCAGAGCATTCACGGCACCTGGAGCCAGGGCGCGCCGATGACGCTGAACTTGACGCGCGGCGCAGGCGCGGCGGTATCAGCACCGGCGCCCGCGATGCTCCCGGCGCGGCCGCCCATTCCCGTGGCCCAACTGCGGCCGGCGCTGGACGCGGAAATGCAACCGCTGTTCGCGCGCCATACGGCGCTGGGCCTGGTAATCGGGATCTATGAAAACGGCGCCGAGCGGGTGTTTGCCTACGGCGCGGCGAGGCCGGAGTCCATGTTCGAGATCGGTTCCATCACCAAGAGCTTTACCGGGTTGGTGCTGGCACGGATGGTGGAACAGCATCAAGCGAGCCTGGATGAACCGTTGACCGGCCTGCTGCCCAATTGTTGGCGCGGGCCCCAGCGCGGCTGCGCCGCGCGCCCCGCTTATGCTCGCGTCGGGTTGGGGGCCCTTGGCCCCAGCCCGACGCTGCGCCTCGCTGGGGCCGCGCCTGCTTGTTTCCCC
>JBOGKM010000063.1:0-4471 GCA_050747745.1 Terriglobales bacterium | reverse complement strand
GGCCGCGGCCTCATTGAAGCAAGTTCAGCGCCGACTATCCCAAGCTCAGCGCGTCACAATTCCGCGGCCACGTGGCCGCGGCCTCATTGAAGCGCCTACGTGGAGTCTGGGAACAGCAGGCCATCGGCCAATTCCGCGGCCACGTGGCCGCGGCCTCATTGAAGCGGCCGCGGGGGTCGCCGCGTCTGGTGTCGGAGCGTCGAATTCCGCGGCCACGTGGCCGCGGCCTCATTGAAGCCACGATGTTCCACGCATAGCGCTATGCTGTGCTACCGTGGCGTAGTACTCTCACCTTTGTACGGAACCGGGGGGCGGGTCACCTAGGCAGGCGTCCCGGGGAAACCTGGCCCACTGTGCGGAAAACCCCGACGCCGGCTGCTGATGCCGATCACCGAAAACGAAGGGCGCGGCTGCGCTCGCCGCCGCCGTGCGAAAACCAAGTGGTTTCGGTGCGGTGTGCATGGCTATAGGGCGCCAGCCGAGCCGCGGCCGACGACTACACGTCGGCGTCGGTCAGTTGGGCCTTCAAAAGCCCTTCGAGATACCGGTTAAGCTGAGAGCAATCGTAGTCACTACTGGCTTCCCAGACGGCGTCGGCCGCGCGCAGTGCCTCAACGTATGGCCTCCGGTTCTGTCGAATTCTTTCCGCGACCGTTCGTCTTCCTGGTAGCAGGCGCCTTTGCTTGAGGCAGATCAAGTAGTAGCAAGCCGCTCGCGCGGTTCTTCCGTTCCCCTCGATGAACGGGTGTATCCAGCACATTCGCCAGAGCACGAAAGCTGCCAGCGCCACCTCGTTCGGAATGCTGGTCCAGTTCTCGTGGACGAGTGAAATCATCTCATCCACCAATTCAGGGACTTCCTCGTATCGGGGCGGTCTGTGATCTCCGACGGAAACAGGCCCGCGGCGAAACCGGCCGCCCAACTGGGCGATATTGGCAACGGCAGCGGCGTTCAGGGCCCAGAGCGCGTATTTGTCGAACGATTCGATCCCCTTTTCCAGGCCGATCTCTATGCAGTTGGTGAGGAGGTCGTATTGGCGCAGGAGATTTTGCTCTTGGACCCTATTAAAAAGGGCCGGGTTATCTGCTTGCCGGACCGACATGGGCCGTCCTTATTCGAGCAGCCGGATGTGATCGGCGGCAAGGCGCACGCTCGCCTTGGTTATGCCAGTCGCCGCCGCCGGTGCGTTCCCGTAGGCAAAGCTGATGCGCTGCTCGCGCAGGTCATCTTCGGTGGCGTTGGGGACATCGCGGAGCAGTTGTGTCAGTTCCGGGTCGGCTGGTGGAATATTGGTCAGTTGGATTCGCTCGGCCATGGCGTTGGGATTCGTTGGTTAGGTGCTCGGCGATACGCAGCGGTTTTCCCTGCCGGTTCGCTGATGTGATTATGCCCCACTTCGCGCCGCACCGAAACCGCTTGATTTTCGGGCGTCCAGGCGCCCGGCGGCCGGCCCTGTATTCTCAGCGGCTTGCGGACCTCAGAGCGAGGGGGGGACCGCACATGCGCCCGAGGCCCGACAGTTTCACGGCTCTGGTAGCATTACGTACACTCGCTTCGCCGCCCCCCCCTTCAAACCGCAACACCGCCGCAACCCGCATAAACACTGGCGAAAGCCGCGATTTCGTATCCGGAAATGGAGCAGGAACTACGGGAGCGTGGGTGGGTTGCCGCTCAGGATGGCCACGCTGCCGCCGCGGTTCCAGCCCATCGTCCAGGCCGCGGTCTTCCAGATGGGAGTAAATCTGCCGTCCATTCCCGCCACGGCGCTGTTCCCCGTGGTGCTGCTGCTGCTGCTAATCGGCTGGGGGCGCGGCATGCAACTCGCCGCCGTGGTTGCTTATGCTGCTGGCTACGCAATGGTACATCCTCTTCAATGTCATCGCCGGCGCCACTGCGCTGCCGCAGGAGTTGCGCGAAGCGGTGGCAGATTCCGATTTCACCGCTGGGATCGCTGGCGGCG
Source organism: Terriglobales bacterium (assembly GCA_050747745.1). Classification (GTDB taxonomy): domain Bacteria; phylum Acidobacteriota; class Terriglobia; order Terriglobales; family SCQP01; genus SCQP01. The sequence goes on along the minus strand of JBOGKM010000063.1, from coordinate 2,511 downwards.
GCCGATTCTGCCAGGCATCTTTCCCTAGGTGATCACCGGCCTCATCACCGCTTCCGGCGGCGCATGGAACGCCAGCGTCATCGCGGAATATTCCCATTTTCGCGGCCGGATTTTTTCGACCGCCGACATCGGCGCGCTCATCAGCCGCGCCACCGCCGCCGGCAATTTTCGCCTGTTGCTGGCCGCCACGGTCGCGCTGGCGGTGGTGGTGGTGGTCCTCAACCGGCTGGTGTGGCGCCCGCTGTACCGCATGGCCGACGCCCGCTTCCGCCTGGAGGCATAGAGCACAGCCGACCCCAAACAGGGGATGCGGCAGTGCCCGCGCGGACCCCGGAACGTGACAGGGTCGCACCATGTCGGTCAGAATCACGGCGTGAGGAAATCAGCGCCCGCACCTGCGGGTACCAAGGAGGAACACATGAAACTCGAGACCACTAAGGAGGTACTCGTCGTGTTTGCCGTGGCGATCGCGGCTGCGCTTCTGCCAGCGCGCGCCCGCGCCGGCGCGTTGACTTGGCAGCTCAACGGGGTTACGTTCGCGGACGGAGGCACGGCCACCGGTTCGTTTAGCTACGACGCCGCGAGCAATAGTATGACCGCTTGGAGCATCAGTACCAGCGGCGGGGACACGGCCGACTTCCCAGCGTTTACCTTCAACCCGTCGAACAGCTTCTTTTTATTTGAGGGTTACCCGACGGCAGCGCCTTGGTCGTATGTGTTCAGCACCGATCAGGTCTACTCGGCCTACTCCGACGAAAATCTTTTCTTCTCCATAAACCCGGCGGCGCAACTTACCGATGCGGGCGGTGATATCAGCATTCTCACGAATAATGACCCGTTCAGCATCGAATTCTACGACTGCTATCCGTCGCGCTTCATGACCGCGGGCACGGTATCGGCGCTTGCGACCCCGGAGCCAGCCACCTGGCTGCTGCTGGCCAGCGGCCTGCTGGGACTTGGGGTGCACGAACGCAAGCGCTGGCTCGGCCGGCGCACGACCACGGGGCCAGCCAACGCCTGACGCCACCGCTATTTTTCATCCCTCGGCCCGCCTCCGGACCCAAGCGGGGCGCCTACACGCTGGCCGCCGGCTCGCTGCTCGCGCCGACGCTGGTCGCTAAAGTCCGTCAGGCCGATACGGCGGTCCCCCGACAGAGTCCTTGCCGTTACTGGGATCGGGTTCAGACCCAACGAATCGCCTTCGCGCCGGACGGCGGAGCTAACCATTTTACCCCTCTCGCGAGCGCCCCTTCAGCGTGCCCTCCATCGCCGCGGCGAATGTCGCTCCAAACGGCGACAGAGCCGTCGGCACTCTGTCGGCCGCGCGTCCCCCTGCATCGCCGTCACGGACTCCAAGCTCGACCGGCCCAATGACATCAACCCCCGCTTCGCGGGCCTGACCCGCGCTGGAGCGAACGAAATCCCGTCCAGTACCACCCCCCACGCCCCAAACGGGTGGATGCGCCCCGGCGCCACCGCACATATCATTTCCGCATCCGCCCATGCAGCCTCTGCTGTGTGCAGCGCTGGCGCTGGCCGCCGGCATTGTGGCCGCGGCCGGCAGCCCCTCCAGGTTCGCGCCGCCGGAGGCGGCATGGGCGGCGGTGCTGATGCTGGCGGCGCTGGCAGCGGCCGCGCTCGGGCGCGGCCAGCGGCACATTGCCGCGAGTTCGGGACCGTTGCTCTGCATGGCGCTCGGTTATGGCCGCGCCGCCGCGCTGCGGCAACATCCGCCGTTACCCGGCCCGCTGGCGCGCACCGCGCTGGCGCTGCAGACGCAGCCCCGGCGCCGGGTGTTCGTGACCGGCTATCTGCGCGACCGCCCGCAACTGCTTTACGATAGGGGCCAGCCCAGCGCCGTGCGCCTGGATTTCGCACCGCTCGCAAGAGAAGCCTCCGCCGAAGGAAAACCGCGTTGACTCGACGGGCTGGCCGCACCCGTTGCACCGCGCGCCACGCGGCGCTCGGTGGTTTGCGGTGCCATGCGGGAGCTTGGTGATTTGAGGATTGAGGATTCTGTGATTCACGTTTTACTCCTTAATAAGGAGTGCCCCCGGCTGCGGCGGGGAGGGGCTTCATGGGCCGGGCGGGACCGAGCACTGCTAGTTCGTGGGGCGGCCTCTTGGCGCTACTGAAGCCCAGCATCTCCCACCTCAAGCGATAGTACTCTGGCTTGGCTAGCGGTGGCGTCCCGCGAAAACCTGGCCCGCTTTGCGGAAAACCCCGGCGCCGGCTGCTGATGCCGACCACCGAAAACAAAGGGCACGGCTGCCCGCGCCGCCGTCGTGCGCAAGCCAAATGTTTTGCGACCGCCGTTTGCGGTGGGGCGTCTCCAGCTCGGCCCCGAGCCATTAAAGTTGCTGCTGCTCCAGGATCGCCTTTGCGCCCAATTGTTGGCGCGGGCCCCAGCGCGGCTGCGCCGCGCGCCCCGCTTATGCTCGCGTCGGGTTGGGGGCCCTTGGCCCCAGCCCGACGCTGCGCCTCGCTGGGGCCGCGCCTGCTTGTTTCCCC
>JBOGKM010000062.1:0-11539 GCA_050747745.1 Terriglobales bacterium | reverse complement strand
GGGGAAACGGGAACGTGTTGAGAATCACGCCGTAGACAGCGCTGACGATCAGGGTGACCGAGCCGATGCCCAGCGCCAGCGTTAGCACGGCCACCGCCGTGAACCCGGGGGCCTTGCGGAACGTCCGGAAGCCGAAGCGCACGTCTTGGGCGAGGTCGTGGAACCAAGTCAGGCCCCGCGCGTCGCGGCACTCTTCTTTAGCGCGTTCGACCCCGTGCAGGGCGAGCAGGGCTTGCCGCCTCGCCTCCTCGGGCGTCATGCCTTGGGCGAGGAACTGCTCGGTTCTTTGCTCGACATGATTGCGGAGTTCCTCGCCCAGTTCCTTGTCCACCTGGTCGCGCCGCAACAGCGAGCGCATCCGCAGGGCAATGATGTAGAACCAACGTCGTGCTGGCAGGTCGCCTGGTGAAGCACGCCCGCTACCGCTGGCTGCTGCTGGCGGAGGGCCACCTGACGCGGTGGCTGTTGGAGAGCATGCTGCGGCGGGTCCCGGCCCTGCCGCTGCCAACCGGGTAAGGGGCAAGGATGCCGTGATGAAAAAAACCAGCAGAGTGAGAGGAGGATGGTGAGGTGTCCGCGAGAATGTCAGCAATACGGCCGATTTTGCCTTGCGCACCCATGGAGGGAGCGCCGGGCCTGCCTGCGGTCGGCCGCAATAGTGGCTTTACCCACATCGGCGGTGGCCGGTGGTATATTGGCGGCGTCGGGGAGGGTCAAAATCATTATTCCGGCTAGGACGAGGGCTGAGTTACCGGCGGCACCGAGGGCCTCACCGGCTTGACAGCGGGCAATCAGCCATTTTAAGCTTACCCTCGAAAGCCGGATGGAGGCTGCCCGCCCATGAGGATGATCCGGATTCTCCCCGTTTGCGCGGTCCTGATTCTCACGGCCGCCTGCTTTAATCGCGTTGGGGAAATGGCTGGTCCGCCCAACGCACCCATGGCCAGGCTTGCCATCCACTCCGACCCCGCAAACGCCTCCATACTCATAGACGGAAAATTCGTCGGCGACTCCCCCGCAACTGTAATTGTTTCAGCCAGCCAGCATTCAGTCCAGCTAGACAAGAGCGGATTCGCGACGTGGCAACGGACGATTGATGTGGAAGGCTGGCACGCGCACCTGAACGTCCACCTGCACAAAACATCCACGACGGTCGGCCAATAAACTGCCGAAGTATCCCGGACCCGGAACCTGGCTTCGGACGTGCCCGTGACGAAGCCGCCCCATTCTGCTGTCCGCGCCCTGTTCGCGCGCGCCGGCCCGACCGCCCAACCCTGCGTCTGGCAGCCGTCGCCGGGGCATATGCACCTAAGGCATCTCTCGTTAATTCAGATTTTTAAGACTGCACCAGGTCCCGATAGCCGCCGTCTCTTAGTCCTGACCCAGGAAGTATTGGACCGCCCCGACCGCCGTGCGTGATTCTCGGCCTCAGGGCTCGGCAGCCTTGCGTCGCTCAGCCGGCCGGCACTGAACCCAGAGGAGGCCGCAGGGACGATCATTGGCCGGTTGTAGCGCGCGAGGATCCCGCTGCGCCGCCCCGCCAATGCGCCCGCACGAGATGGACGGTGGCGCTCGGGCGCGATGCCCGCGAGTTCGCCCAGACCGCCGAGTACGAGTTCCGGAAGCTCGTCGGCGCCTCGCGATCCACGATTCAGCGGCAGCCGCCACGGGCGGCCCCAGACAGCTTCGAGCGCCGACCGCTGGGCCGCCGGAAGCCGCCACCCGATGCGCCGTCGGCAGGCCGGGAGAATCGCGACCCCAAGCCCGCGGTGCCGAAGCGGGCTGAGCAGCCATAGAGGAGCAATAAGCCATGGACCGGGATCTCGATAGCGATCGCAGGCCCAGCCCGGAGAACGCCGCGGCCCGCCATGACCGCTCGTCTCCCAGGGAGGCCCCGGCGCCTACCGAGATGGCTGTTCCGGAGGGGTGCCCATGCCGATATTCGGACTATCGCGGCCGAGCCGCCAAGCGCGAGCGGGCCGCACGGGACGACTTGCCAGCCCGCGCCTCCAGGGCCGAGATAGCCCGTCCCAAGGCCCCAACCCGTCCGCGCGACGCCCGCCCGCGCGAACCCCGGCCCGTATCCGAGCAGGACCTGGAACTGCTGGCCGAGGTGGGCCGTTTCCGCGTCATCCGGGCGCGGACGCTCGAGCAGGTCTTCTTCGCCGGCCATCGCCGCGCCTGCTCCGATGCTTTGCTCCAGCTGCGCTCCGATGGCCTGATCGAGGATCGCCTGGTTCGCCAGCGGGCCCGTACGCCGGGCGGCTCCCCTGTGAAGATCCACCTGATTTCCCTCACCAGGGAGGGCAAAAAGTTGGTCACCGCGCGGCCTGGCCACGACCGCGCGCAAGCCATCTATGCCGGCCTGGTAAAGGAGCGCGAGGCGCTCCACGACAGCAATCTCTATCCGGTGTACCGCGCTCACGCGGCGCGTCTCAAAGCCCAAGGGGCCACGATCCGCCGCGTGGTGCTCGATTTCGAACTGAAAAGGGTTTATCTCCGCGAGTTGCGGCGGCGGGAAAAGGAGCACCCCAACGCGAACCGCGAGATCCTTCAGAGGGCCGTGGCCGCCCAGTTCGCGCTGCCCGTGCTCGATGGCAGGGTCCAGTTTCCCGACCTCCGCATCGAGTACGAGACGCCCGGCGCTGGCATAGCCCGGGCCGATATTGAGCTGGCCACCGCCTCCTACCACCACCGCCATATTGCCCAAAAGGCGCGGGCCGGGTTCACCATCTACGCCGATCCGGGCGAGCGTGGCCGGCTGGGCCCGACGATCCTTGACGACCACGACCTGATGGCCGGGATCTTGAGCTTCTGATCATGAGCAGGCCAGCCAACCCATGCACGGTGCTCACCACGCTCGGCTATTCCGAGCGCGAGGCGGCCTTTCTGCGCATGGTGGCCATGCACTCTGGCGTCTTCCTCACCCGCCAGTACATGGCTTATACCGGCGCCGGGTACGGCAAGGCGGTGCATGGTTTCATCGCCAAGCTGGTCACCAAGCGCCACGGCCGGCCCATCTCATATGGCGACAACCAAACCCTCTACCACCTGACCAACAAGCGCATCTACCGCGTCCTGGGGATCGAGGACAGCAATAACCGCCGCGCCCGGAGCGATGCAACACTCAAGGTCCGGCTGATGGCGCTGGATTTCGTCCTGCCCGATGCGGGTGTCCGGTGGCTCGAAACCGAAGCCGAGAAGATTGCCTTCTTCGCCCAGGAGTTTGGCGCCCAGCCGGGGCATTACCCCGGCAAGACCTACCCCGCGCGCAACGGCGTCGCCCGCCCTTGCAGCCGGTATTTTGTTGAGAAGTTCCCGATCTTTAATACCCCGGAGGGCGCTGACCGAGGCTCGACCGCCAAGCCCGAGGTCGCCTTCTCCTTCATTGACGACGGCCAGGCCACGGTCTCTAGCTTCTGCTCGTTCCTTGACCGCTACGCCCCCCTGATGGGCCTGATCCCCCGGCTCCGGCTCTTCTACGTTACCGACACGCCGACCAAGTTCGCTCCGGCCGAGCGCCAGTTTGCCCGGAAGATGGCGGCATCGGGAGATTCGGCGGGTTCCAATGCCTGGCGGTATGGGGAGCTAATGGCGCGCTGGCAGGAGGGCAAGACGAACTTTTCAAGCGACGAGTTTGCCGAGCTGGCCCGGCTGCGCAGGCTCTACGGCGGCCCGGAATCGGGCGGTGCCCATGGCAACCAGCAGAGGCGGCCGATGGTTCCCCAAGCCGAGGCAACGTCAGATTCCGCCCCACCCGCGCACGAGGCTCACTTCATTCGTTTTCCGCTCCCGGATGAATACCGGTTTTTGGGGAAATACCGCGGGAAGAGAGCGCATTGGGGCTCGGCTTCACCGTCCCAGTCACCCGCGTCATCACCCGATCCGTCACCCGCAAGTTTGAGGCAAGTGTCTGAAACAGAGGAGGTTGCCGACGTTTTTGATCCGGTCGCGGGGCAGCCCGCGACTCTGGAAGCAGTGTCACCCCCTGCCGGGAACGACCCCGCCTCCGCGGGCTTTGGCCCGCGAACGCCGGCCAAAGTTCCGCCCGACCCAGGGTCGGGCTAGTCGTTCCCGGCAGGGGGTGTTGCACCAAGCTCCGGTGCGGCCGTTGCACGAAGTCCAGATGCAGCGTCCGCACCGCATCCTCAAGCGGACAAGATTATGGCCCTCATTCAGCAGCAAATCAAGAAGGAACGCGGCCACCTGCAGATGCGCATTGACGCCGACGTGCTTGCCGATCTCGAGTCCTACTGCCGCTTCATCCATAGCAGCCGCGACTTCGTGGTCGAGAACATCCTCGCCTTCATGTTCAAAAAAGACCGCGACTTCCAGGACTGGCTCGCCGCCCAGCAAGCCGCGGCGCCGCCCAGCCGAGAAGAGGGAGTTGCCGATGCAGATGCTGCGGGGCGCTCGCACGAGGCGGCTCGGCCTGAACGTTCTAAAGCGACCACAGGCGGGGGGCCTGAAAGAGACGCGTGATGCCGACGAGCGCCCAGCGTTGGCCGGCCATGGCGATTCGTTTCCTGTTCCGGGAGCGGCCCGTCATGAGTGTCTTGATCGCAGCGGGCACGGGAGCGGTCCTCTTGGCTTAGCCTACGGCACGACTGCGAGCACGGAGATGCTCAGTGCTGCGAAAGCCAGTCCGGCAGCGGCAGCGAGGATCGCCGCCCTCCGGAGATCCGCTCCAGTCCCGGCGGGTAGGTCAGATGCTTCGCCCAACCAAACATCAGTCACGAGTGTTCCATGCGCCCAGATTGGACCGACCAGCTTCCGCTGGATTGCTCCGGCCGTTGTGGCCTCGCTCCATCCAGAGTTCGGACCTGGCACGATCCCGTGCTGCCGCCATCCGATTCGTAAGCCCTTTTGACCGGAATATCCTGGCAGCACGCCCGCGACACCGGAAAGGAGCAGCCAGGAAAGTCGGGCTGGTAGCCAGTTCATTGCATCATCGGCTCTAGCCCCGAGCCAGCCGAAGCGCAGATAGCGCGGCGTTTTATATCCGACCATCGAGTCCATGGTGCTGACGACTTTGAAGAGCAGGATCCCGGGCAAACCCGCGATGGCGTACCAGAAAACAGGGGCCACAAACCCATCCGTGAGGTTCTCGCCGATGCTTTCAATGGCGGCACGCCGGCACGCGGCTAAATCCATCGTTGACGTCTCACGGCCGACGAGCGTGGCCACCGCGGCACGAGCAGCCTGAAGATCTCCGTGCCCTGCAGCTATCTCGACTTTCCATGCATGGCCAAGGAGGTCGCGGAGAGCAACGAGGCTGTAGATCAGGAAAATGGCAACGCCGGCGCCTGCGGTTTTCGGGAGGAAGGCCACGACCGCAGAAGGGAGGCCCACCCAAAGCAGGCTGAGTACCACAAAGAGTGCAACGCCGCCCACGTATCCCGCCATGCCCACTCGCCGGAGCACTCCTTCGATGCGGGCCAGCGTCCCACCTATCAAGCGGACTGGGTGCGCGGCGTAGCGCGGATCTCCAAGCAGCAAGTCGAGGAGCACTCCCGCGCCGAGCAGCCACGGTTTCGGTTGGAGCGCTACGATTGCCATTTCGCAGACCAGCCGAGGGCGAGGGCACGGAGCAGCAATTGCGGTGGGTCATTATCCACGAGCTGGGCCTTGAATTGTTCCCACAGATGCGGTTTGGCCGACAGGCTTACGGCGATCGATGCGGCCTGCTGCCGGAGCGCCTCCCGGCCGGCATCGCCCGGAAGCGTCCCGTAGCGCACACGGTCCAGCACGGCAGCGAATGCATATGCGGATGCCGCGACCAGCGGCTCGCAAAACACCGACTTGCTGTTGTTCCGCATGAGATCCAACTCCCGCTCGGGCAACCACTCCGCGATCTGCTCGAAGAAAGTCGCCTCCCGCAGCCCGAAGCGTCCGAGCGCGGTAAAAATGCTGCGGGTATAGCTGGGTTCAAGCCCGTTCTGCCAGCGCAGAGCTTCCAGCGTGGCATCGCGAACCGTACATCCGATCAGTTCACCAAGCTTCACGTGCGGACTCGCCGAAGTAAGCCGGCGGAACCCAGATGCTACAGCGGCAATGGCGAATTGGTCTGTTCCCGTTCCCGTCGCCAAGTCTTCTGAGTACCTGCTACCCACACCGAGCCGTTGCAGTGCGGCGGTTTTTGCTTCCGTCATGGTAACCGCGGATCGCGCAAGAGCGCCATCGGTGAGCGGGCGGTTAATCAGAAGCATCGTGTTGATGGTGCCGCCGGCTTTCTCCCATCCCTGGTCGCCTTCGCGCCAGCCCGCTGGGTCGCCTGCGCACGCAGCGTTTCCATGAACGCCTGCGGTGACGATGGCGGTGACCTCCAGACCACAGTCCTCTTTCGTTTTGATGGCCGCGTAGTTCATGTTCGCTGCCGTACCCATCAGCGCCACTTCACCTGGGGGCAGCCCCATTTCTTCACAAACAAGATCGTGGTAGGCCTGATGGCCGAGGGAATGGATCAGCGCATGCCTGTCGGTGTGGGTTGAGGCTTCACAACTCTGGTGGTTCGCCAGGTAGCAGAGCCCGGAGGACCAGCCTCCGTTCCGTGCGGACGTGCTGAGTGCCTGATGTTTGCCCAGGAGTTCGGCTACGAGGAACCGCCCGCTGCGCTGCACGGAATAGTGGGCCGCCTTGCGCAAGCACTCCCAAGTCGACTTTAGTGTTGATGCCATGGATGCGTAACCCTCAGTGTGGTCGAGTACCCCGCGGCCGCACTCAGAACTCGATACCAGGCTGTGCGCCTATGTTGTGGTCGTAGGGGTGTTTGACCTTGGTCATCTCCGTAACCAGGTCTGCAGCCTCCACCAGCGCCGCCGGGGCGTGGCGGCCCGTAATGATGACGTGGCGAGCGGACGGGCGGCGCCGCAGCACATCCAGTGCATCGGCAGTGGCGATCCACTCGTAATGCAACGGGTAGGTAAACTCGTCCAGCAAGATAACGTCGGCATCACCATGCAGGATTTCTTCGCTTGCCGACTCCCAGCAAGAAGCGGCTAGCGCGCGGTCATGATCAAGGTCCTTGGAAAGCCACGTGAAACCAGCTCCGCGCGTCGTTAGCGGAATGCCCATCTTTTTGAGCGCCCGCACTTCGCCCCAATTTCCGGTGGAATGTTTCAGGAACTGAAATACGCACACTCGCATACCGCGCCCCCAGGCGCGGGTAAGGGTGCCCAGTGCGGCGGTGGTTTTGCCCTTGCCCATACCGGTGTTTACAATGAGCAGACCGCGACGCTCCCGGCCGGTAGGTCGACGGGTGTGTCCGGTTGGTTCGTTCATAAAGACCCCCTTTTTGTGACCGCAAGATGGGTGGATGGGCTAAGGAGCGGACCATCGCGCGTCATCTCGAAGTCAACTCCGTATGCCCAGTGGAGGCCGTTGTGCATCGCTCCGTGATCCGAGCGTGCGACAAGCCGCAAGCCACCTGGGCCCAAAAGCAAAAATCGGTCGCAATAGGGCCAGGCCAGGCCGAGGTCGTGAGTGACGACTGCGACCGCGCCGCCGCGGTCCGCGCTGGCGCGTAGCAGCTGCATGACCCGAAGCTGGTGCAGCAAGTCAAGATGTGCCATGGGCTCATCGAGCAGCAGGATGCGGGTGGTCTGTGCGAGCAGGTGTGCGATGCAGGCGCGCTGCAGTTCGCCGCCGCTCAGTGCGGTCAATACCCGTCCGCTGATTCCCTCGAGCTCTAGACTCTGGATCGCATCGTCTACGGCTTCCAGCCCACGCCCACCCCACGGGGCGCGCGCCAGGCCGACGAACTCCTCTATCGTGTAGGGGAACACCAACGGCGCCAGCTGTGGCAAGTAGCCGAGATGCAGTGCCAGATCGGATCGGCGCCAGGCGGCCAGCGGGCGGTCGAGCACGTGAACTTTGCCTGCGAGCGGCGGCAGCAGGCCGGCCAGTGTTGCTAGGAGCGTGCTTTTGCCACTGCCGTTGCGCCCCGCGACCGCCCAGCACTCTCCCGCGGGCAGCCGGAACCCGATACTATCCAGCAGCGGCTTACGGACGCGGCCGATGGTTAATCCTTCGGCTGCGATCATGGCAGTTCCCGGACGCCGCCGCGCCAGTAGTAGGCCAGGAAGACGGCGGCACCTACGATACCGGTGAGCGCGCCCACCGGAAGCTCGATCGGGCTCAGCAAGCTTCGGGCGAGCAAATCGGCGAGCATGAGGAACGTGGCGCCGAATAAAGCCGAGAGCGGCAACAAACTCTTGTGGCGTGCCCCTACGCACAGGCGCGTGAGGTGGGGGATCAGGAAGCCAACGAAACCGATGATTCCCGCGCAGGCCACACAGACGCCCGTCATGAGCGAGGCGGCGATAAACAATGTGCGCCGCAGCTTCGGGACCGGCAGCCCCAGCCCAAGAGCGCGCTCGTCGCCAATCGCCAGCACATCGAGGTTGCCGCTGGAGGCGAGCACGTACGCAACCGGGGCGATCAGCGCAGCGCAGGTAACGAGCGTGGTGGTGCCGGTGGCAAGCGAGAAGTCGCCGCTCAACCAAAGCAGGGCCCCTTGCAGAGCCTGTGGACGTCCGAAGACGAAATTCACAAGCGCAAGCGAGCCAAAGAAAAAACTCAAAACCACGCCGCAGAGAATAAGAGCCGTGTTCGAGAAGCCGTGGTGTTGCGCGAGCAGAAAAACCAGGGCCCCGGAGAGCAACGCGCCGACGAAACCGGCCCCGGCAGAAGCGAACGGCAGGGCAAACAGGGTGGGAGCGAAGGCGGCGAGCGCCGTCACCAGGAACGCTGCTCCGCCGGAAACTCCCAGCGTGAATGGCTCCGCCAGCGGGTTGCGCAACAGCGCCTGCAGAACTGCTCCCGATAGAGCCAGGGCCGCTCCCACCAGTGCGGCGCTCAGCGCGCGTGGTAGTCGCAGAAGCACCACGATTGCGTACGCAGTGCTGCCCCGGCTTCGGCCACACAGTGCGGCGGCGACCGCACGCCAGGGCAGGGAGACCGAGCCCAGGAGCAGGCTGGCCGCCAGAACGATGACAAGGCCAAGCGCTGCCAAGGCGAATACCATGACCGTCCGCTCCCTCACACCACCTCTACGACAGGAACGCAAGCCAGCACGTCTGGAGTTGCCCACCTGGGGTGGGTTCGCCAAATGCGGGCGACGCGCCCGGCCCGCAACCAACTCACGCACGGCTCGCCCCCTGACCGCCCGCCGCGGCAGACGGCTGGCGAGCGAGTGCCAGCAGGGATCCAACGTCGAAATGAGGGCGCAGGAATTCAGCCCAGTGATCCAGGCGCGCGTCAAGCGAGCAGAAAGCACGTTCGTTGCGTTCCGCACACGCCCTCGCAACGGGCCTGCCTGTCCATTGCCGCCAAGCCGCAAGCGCGTACGCCCGAAACTCGTCCGCGTCAAACAGACCGTGGAACGACGAGCCCCAGACTCGGTCCAGCATGCACCCCTCGAGCTGATCAGGGTCGAGCATGAGTTGAAACCAGGCCGCGCCGCCGTGGCGCATCACCCTGCCGTGGTGTATTTCGTAGCCTTCGACTGGAATTTGTGTCCCCACGACGTGGCCGTGTACGCGGCCCACCAGCTTGTCAGGAACGAATACGGTGCGGACCGGCAGGAGATTCAGCCCCGCCGCGTCCGCGCACGTGCCCTCCACGTGCTCAGGATCGCTAATCCGGCTCCCCAGCATTTGATACCCACCGCAAATTCCCAGCAGGGGAGTGCCCAGCTTGACAGCACGGCGCAACGCTACATCGAGCCCATTCGCGCGCAGTGTTTCCAGATCCGCCACCGTCGCCTTCGTGCCTGGGAGAATTAGAACATCGGCATCCGCGATCGCCTCGGGGCTCCAGATATATCGGAGGGCAACTCCGGGCTCGTTCCGGAGCGGATCGAAATCCGTGAAATTCGCCAGGTGAGGGAAGCGCAGCACGCCGACGCGCAGCTCGCCGCTGGCGGCATCGCCGAAGGCTTCGGCCCCACTCACCAGCGGCGGCAGCCCGAGCGAGTCTTCCTCCGGCAAGCAGGGCCCGTGATTAGGTTCAAAGAACGGCAGTACCGCCAGCGTTGGCACACCGGTCATTTTCTGGATCCGCTCAATCCCGGTAGCGAGCAAAGGGGGCTCGCCGCGGAATTTGTTGAGGACGAAGCCTTGAATCCGGTGATGGTTCGGCGCCAGCGTCCAGGTTCCGTAGAGCGCGGCAAAGGCGCCGCCACGCTCGATGTCGGCCACCAGCAGGCACGCTGCGTCGGCGCGTTCGGCCATCCAAAGATTGGCGACGTCGCGGTCGAGCAGATTGATCTCCGCCGCGCTGCCCGCGCCCTCGAGAACCATGAGGTCTACGGTTGCAGCCAGACGTTGATAGGAGGCGACGATGGCTTCGATGACCTCGCTGCTGTAGCAACCGTGATCGGAACTGGCAATGGTGCCGCGGGGCCGGCCGCGCACGATGAGCTGGCAGCGGCCGGCACTCGTCGGCTTGAGCAAGACGGGGTTCATGTCCACGCTCGGCCTCAAGCCGCATGCGGCGGCCTGGACTGCCTGGGCCCGGCCGATTTCGCCGCCCTCGGCAGCAGCCGAGTTCAGCGACATGTTCTGGGCCTTGAAGGGCGCGACCCGCAGGCCCTGCTGCCGAAACAGGCGGCAAAGCCCCGCCGTCAGGACGGATTTGCCCACGTGCGATCCGGTCCCCAGCACCATGAGCGCTGGCGTTCTCACGGGCGCGCCTCCGGGTGCAGGAGCTGCGCGGCAATGCGCACGGCAGCCGCAAAATTCGTCGGTGTGGGAGAGTCGAATATGTGGCTGGGAACGAGATAAATGTGGCGTTGGCGGGCTGCCGACAGCGACGGGAAGCGCGTCCAGTCGGAGACCGCGCGGGCTGGATCGGCTTGTTCGTTGGCTACCAGGATGGCGCCCGGATTGGACTGCAGGACCGATTCTTCGCTCACCCGCGGATAGCGCGCTGCTACCGCACCCAGAATGTCGGTGGCTCCCGCGTCACGCAGGGCCTCTCCGATAAAGGTGTCGTCGTTGGCGCTCATCAACGGCGTCTGCTGGAGCTCGAAAAACACGCGCACGCGCGGCTCCTGAGAAACGCGCGTGCGCACAAGCGCGACTTGCCGCTCGGCTTCTCGCAGAACCTTGCGCGCGGAGCTTTCGCGTCCGAGCAGCCGGCCCAGCTCCCGGAAGTTGGATTTTATATCCCGGAACGTGGATGACTGGCCCACGACGAACACGCGCAGCCCGAGGCGGCGGAGCTGCTCGACTGTGGTCCTGCGGTTTCCATCCTCAGTCGCGACGACCAAATCCGGGTGCAGCGAAACGATTAACCCGAGGTCAGGGGCCAACGTCGACCCGATCTTTGCCTTTGTCCGTGCCGCCGCCGGGTACAGGCCGAAAATCGTGTCGGCAAGCAACGCGTTGCCATCGCCCAGCGCGAAAATTTCTTCCGTAAGGGATGGCGCGAGGGAGACGATGCGCCGGAACCGGCCGGGATGCGCAAAGACCACTCCCGTTGCATCGGTCAAGGGTGTGGGCTTGTGCAGCGATTGGGAGGCAGCGGTGGGGGGGGG
>JBOGKM010000061.1:0-5892 GCA_050747745.1 Terriglobales bacterium | reverse complement strand
GGTTGGGCATGGGCGGGGAGTGGGGCGCGGGGGCGACGCTGGTGGCCGAAACCTGGCCGTCACACTGGCGCGGCCGCGCGCTCGGCATCGTGCAAAGCAGTTGGGCGGTTGGCTATGCCTTCGCCGCCCTGGTTGCCGGCCTCGTGCTCGCGCACGCAAGCTGGCGCTGGGTGTTCTTCATTGGCGTGCTGCCCGCGCTGGCAACGCTGTGGATTCAGCACGACGTGCCCGAGCCCGAGATCTGGCAGCGGCAGCAGGCCGAGGTGGCGCGCGCCGGCGCAGAGACGCCGAAATCCGAGCTTTGGCGCCGCACCCGCGGCCGCATGGCGGCGCTGCTGCTGATGAACACCTTCGGCATGTTTGCCTGGTGGGGCATGTTCACCTGGCTGCCCGCCTACCTGATGCTGCCGGTGTCACAGGGTGGACGCGGCTTTGCCCTGCTTGGCAGCACCGAGTTTCTGCTCATCCTGAACCTGTGCGGCATGCTCCCCGGCTATCTTTTGTTCGGCGTGATTGCCGACCGCTGGGGCCGCAAGCGCAGCATCGTGATCTATCTGGTGCTGGCGGCGTTGCTGGTGCCCTGGTTCGAGGCGGCACGGCAGCCGGTGATGATCCTGCTCACCGCCTCCCTGGTCGCTTTTTTCGGCACCGGCTTTTTCACCGGCTCCGGCATTCTCGGCAGCGAGCTGTTTCCCACCCCCATCCGCGCCACCGCCCTCGGCGCTTCCTACAATGTCGCCCGCGGTTTCAGCGCCTTCGCGCCGCTCCTCATCGGCGGCTACGGCGAAACCCACGGTCTGGCCGGCGCCTTTGGCCTGTGCGGCATCGCCTTCGCCCTCGCCGCCGCCAGCGCCCTGTTCGTTCCCGAAACCCGCGGTTGGACGCTGGAGTGAAGCGCCCGCGCAGGGCATTCATGATGGAATGGGAGGAGCGGCATGAGCAAGGCTTTCACGAAGGAATCCGAAGCCGGCGGCGACGGCGACGACGACGAGCTCGCCCGCGCTGCTGAAGAGGCCCAACGCGCCGATCTCGCCGGCGTCAAGAACTACATCACGCCGAGCGGCTTGCAACGGCTCCGCGACGAGCTGCGGTTTCTCCTCGCCAGGGAACGGCCGGCGGTGACGGAGGTCGTGGCCTGGGCAGCGGGCAATGGCGATCGCAGCGAAAACGCCGACTATCAATACGGCAAACGGCGGCTGCGCGAGATCGACCGGAGAATTCGTTTCCTCACCAAACGCATCGAGGCCGCGGAAGTGGTGGACCCGGAAGCCCCCAGAAGTGGGCGGGCGGCAACGCAGGTCTTCTTTGGTGCGACGGTCAGCTACGCGAACGCCGCCGGAACGGAGCGGACAGTGAGTATCGTGGGCGTCGACGAGGTCGACCTCGACCGCAACCTCATTAGCTGGCAGTCGCCGCAGGCGCGGGCGCTGATGAAATCCGGACCAGGCGATTCGGTGATCCTTCGCGCACCGGGGACTACGGAACAGTTGGAGATCCTCGATGTGCGTTATGAGCGTATTCTCGTGCAGCCCTTCACCGAACCACCCGGGGCCGAGTCGGCGTCCAAGACGCGTCCTCGCACCAGCGGTTAAGGCAGAATCACGGCGCCCCGCCCCACGGCCCGAACGGCGGGAGGGCGGCTCACGTTTTGGGGGAGAAGCCCGGGACGCGTTTGGTGGCAGGCGTGACGCGCAGCCGTTGCGGATGGTGCTGGGCGTACTGCCAGCGCGCCAACGAAGCCGCCAGCACGACCAGGAAGCAGGCCTCCACAAACACCTTCTCGGCGTCGAGCCATTCCACCGGGCGGTTCCGCAGTTCCGGGTCGATCAGCAGGCTGTGGAGAAAGAACAGGACAAAGGCGGCGTAGGACAGATAATGAATGAGCTTCCAGCGCTGGCGTCCCAGCGCCACGCGGAAAAAGGAGGTGACGACCACGAGTGCGACCAGATACAGCGCAAGGGCGCCGATCAGGTTCGCATCCGGCTGGCTGGGGGCGTGTACAGGCCAAAGAATTTGCGCCCAGGTGAACGGCATCCGCGCCGACGCCAGCAGTGGCAGCGGGTGCAGGCAACAGGCCGCCAGCGCCACGTAGCCGGTCCAGTTGTGCCAAACAAACACGTCCCAGTCGCGGTGCGGCCAGGCGCGGAGGGGGTCGTAGCGGACGGAAATCAGCAGCCCGAGCAGAATGTTGATCGTCAGCAATCCCAACGCAACCAGACCCAGGTCGCCCGATAGGTCGATCGAGGTCATGGAACAGTATGCCGGGCTGGAGTCAAGCGCGCATCGCCATACGGCGCCAGTCTACACCACATCAGCCTAGATTAAGCCAAAGCGGCTGCGGGAGGATGGCAGCAATCGGGTCGGTGGTGTCCTAAAGGTGCGTTGCTGGATTCGCCGCTAATCGGCTTTCCGTTGTCCGATGATCCAGTCGCGCATTTTTTTCTTGTTGGGGCGTGTCAATTTCGGGGATCGGTCGATCGCATGAAAAAGCCGCTCCGCAAATCCGTCCGGTAGCGCCTCTGCTTCCATCTGTGGAGGCAATTCCCGATAGGGAAACGCCTTTTGATTTTCCGGGTCAATCGCGGTCCGCTTGCGGAAGCATGAGGCATCGCCGGCTTCGTACAAGACGCAGCCAGCGCGCATTTCCGGAGCGTTCACATAAAAATCTGTTTGCGACGTGGCTTTTATGCAGACGACGCGGCCATCCTGGTGCCCGAGGACAACCCACATTTTCCACTCCGGCTCCCCGTTGCCAAAGTCCGTGAGAACGCGGATTAGGGAGAATTGCGGCAGACTTGCCGCTTCAAACGATTGGCCTGCCATTTGCGATCTTGTTGTTCTCGATCATCTCTTCAAAGGCACCCACGATCGCGCTCGCATCTTCTTCAAAAAAATCCTCGAAGCGCATAATGTTGCGATGCTCACCCTCAGCGCGGGATTCCCACGCTTTCCTATATGCGGAAAACTCGTGAGTGATTGCCTTCAATTCTCCGAAATCCATGCGCCCGTATTTCTCAACAACCTCCGCGAGAGCGGCCAACTCCGAGGGAGAAAGGAACTCCTCGAAATCGATCTCGGTAGCCGAAAAATGCGGGTGCTGGAAGCTCTTGTCGAGAACGATGTTTGGGGCAAGGCGCTGTGCGGTAGGGTCAGCGAAATTGTCGGCAATGAGTGCCGTCAGTGCGTTCAGCGTTCGCGATGGAATCGGCCCATAATCGAGTGCGTAGATTTCGTCCCCTGTAATTGTCCGACCGAATCGGACCAAATGGGCTTTGTCTGCAAGCACCACCAATTTGCAAATGGTGTACTTGGTCAGGTTCGGCAGGCCCCGAGATGCCACATACACAATCGAGGCAAATGCGCGATCCTCATTGAATTGGAACGTCACATCCACACATCAATTATAATTGTCAACCCCCAGTTGTGCAAGCCCCAAATTCACGGTAAGTCATTGAAAACGCCGATGTTATCATAATAAGCCAATGGTACATCTGCGGCTGTGCGCAATAATTTGTCGAGCTCTATGCCCGTACCAGTAGGGCCGCCTACGTCCAAACGGTAGCCGAGATCCGCGCTTCCATCGCGGGCGTGACGCGCAAACTCGAATGGGCCCGGCAGAAGCTGTAATACGCAAAATGCAGCGCCAGCGCGGCGTGCAGGTTCTCCCATTTTTTGCTGAAGGCGTTCGTGAGCAGAGTCAGCCTCCGGATCATCATGCGCATGGTCAAGTTTTGCCGCTCGATATGCGAGGTGCTGATTCGGGCGCGGTCCGGGTTGCCGAATTGCGGGACTGGTCGGGACCCGGCAAACTTCGCCGGGCTGTATCCCACCTCGTTCTCGCTGGGCCGCGCGTAGGTCTTGACCAGGGTGGCGTAGTCGGCCCGCGCACCGAACCACACGGGGGCGGCTTCCTTGTAGGGCTTGAAGGCGTCTGTGGTCAACTGGAACCGACCGGCGGCGGCGCTGTCCCGCACCGCTTCCTCCAGCCGCGCGGTGCCGCTTTCCCGCTCCCCAACCTCAGAAGGGCGTTCCCGAGGTTGTTCTGGGTCATCGCCCAGTCCAGCGGCGCCCGCCCGCGCGTGTATTCCTTGAGCGCCTCGCGATGCGCCGCCACAGCTTCCTCTAGCCGCGCGGTGCCGCTCTCCCGCTCCCCCAACCTGCCAAGGGCGTTCCCGAGGTTGTTCTGGGTTGTCGCCCATTGCAGCGGCATCCGCTCGCGCGTGTATTCCTTGAGCGCCTCGCGATACGCCGCAACCGCTCCCCCCAGCCGCGCGGTGCCGCCTTCCCGCTCCCCCAACCTCACAAGGGCGTTCCCGAGGTTGTTCCGGGTTGCCGCCCATTGCAGCGGCATCCGCTCGCGCGCGTATTCCTTGAGCGCCTCGCGATACGCCGCAACCGCGGTGCGAAGTTGTTCCCGGTCTCCGCCCTCATAACCAAGCGCCGATTGGATCAAGCCAAACGAGATGTAAAGCAGGCCGCGATCCTCAACGCTCATGGCGGGAGGAATGTTCTCTATTGTGTGCTTGAGCTTTTCCCCGGCGGGTCGAAGAACAGCGGTTAGGTAATGTCCAGTATCCTCCGTTGTCGGCCCGGCGGCAGCGGCGGCCACAGCCGCAAGCGCTGACCGCATTTCGCGACCAAAGGGCTCGCCCAGCGTGAGTCGCGTCGTCCATTCAAAGCGGCGCGCCGCGCCGGTTGAATGCGCGGCGGAAAGAAAAAATATGTCGACGACAGCTCGCCCGTTCTGGATGCGCGTTTGTCCCCAAATCAACAGGTCTCCGTTCTTTTTCCTGAGAAACTTGACGCCGCGGACGGCTGCCTGGGTGGTTTCGTTGAATCCACCGCGGCGATCCGGTTTCAACCGGACGCTCGCCGGAAGAATCTCGATGCAGTCTTCCCCGAGTTCCTCCTGAATCGACCGCATGACGTTGTTGCGGGCGGTTTCGCTGTCCTGGTCGTTGCCCAGCCGTGCGACAAAGATCGCCAGCCGGTCGCCCTTTGCGTGCCGTGTTCTGTTCCGAAGCAATACATTATGGCCGCGAACCCACTTAAAAACCGCAATCGCTCCCGCGATGATAACGGCGGCAATGATGGAGTCGATAACCGCGACGAGACTGGGCTTCCATGAGGGCATGTCAATCGCCCCCACTCTACACGCTGTTGCTCCCGAATGCACATCCCTCTACCGTGGAACAACGCTGGGCACGGCCTATGTTTGCGGATCGCTCGCCATGTTTTTCACGGCGATCCTAGCTTGACTGGCTCCCGCTTCCCGGTGATGCCCCCCATGGAAGCGTCCCTTGTGTTGGGGGGGGGGCAGTTTCGGCGGCTCCTGTCTCCTAACCCGGCGGTCTTACCGCATCGTCCGCGACCGGGTGTACACTGGCGCTGGGTCGCGCCGTTACAATGGGGATTCCGAATATTTTCAATACATGATTCCCAACAAACTGCAATATCTGGCAATGGTTGCACTGAGTGGCGGGCTGCTGCTCGCCTGCGTCGCACGGCCGGCGGCGGCGCAGGGGCCGACGGACGAGATCCAGGTTTACGATGCCTCGATTGCGCCGCAGGGCAAGTTCAACCTGACGCTGCACACCAACTACACCCCCGACGGCATCGCGCTGCCGGCGTTTCCCGGTGCGCTGATCTCGAACCACTCCTTCGACGGCGGCTTCGAGTGGGCCTACGGCTTCCGTCCGTGGCTGGAGCTGGGCCTGTATCTGCCGCTGTACACGCTGACCAGCAATCGCGGCCCGGCCATCAACGGCGGCAAGCTGCGGACGCTGTTCGTGGTGCCGCACGCGGATTCGCGGTCGTTCTTCTACGGCATGAACTTCGAGTTCAGCTACAACGCGCTGCATTGGGACGCGCGCCGCTACACCAGCGAGATCC
>JBOGKM010000060.1:0-32694 GCA_050747745.1 Terriglobales bacterium | reverse complement strand
GATGGGCGCGATCCACCGTCACCACCGTCACCACCGTCACCCGCGCAGTGTTTACGCCAATTTTCTGGTGACGGTGGTGACGGTTGGGCCTCGCGGCCACCGCTACCGTCACCAAATGCGTCACCATTAAGCCCTTTGCTTTCAGCGCCGGTGACGGTGGTGACGGTGGTGACGGTCAATCCCGTAGGTTTTCTAGTTATGGCAAATCGGCGCTGCCCACCGTGCGCGCGGGGCAGCAACTCAATATCGGCGCCAGTTGCCCGGAGGTTCGGCGCGACGCGCCGGAGTTCCCCCGCCAGCGCCCGCGCGGTTTTGGGCCATCCCCGCTGGCGCGCGACTTCCTCGCCCGCTTGCTTGGTCAAGAGCGGCAGCAACTGGCCGGCGGTGCCCTCCCAGCCGGCGGCTGGGAGCCAGCCGAGTAGCGCCGCCGAAATCTGCGATGCCTCGATACTAAGGTCGTTTGCGTCGGCCTGATTTGCCGCGTACGCGGCCAGAAAGCTGGTCCCGTGCGGCAAGCCAAAGCTGGGCTCGGCGGCGGCCGCCCATCGGCAAAAATCAGCCATGCGCGGAAGCCGCTCCAACTTGACACTTGCCAGTCGCCGCAATGCAGCGGACACCGCGTCCAAAAGCGCGCCCAGAATGCGCGGCCTCGCGGCCTCGAATCTTGCCCAAAAAGACTCTTCGGGCTGGCGATCCTTATCGGCGATCACCGCAAGCTCAAGGACCAACGCGCGACCCAAGAGGTCGCTGCGTCCGGCGACATCCTCAATGGATGTGATGATCGTGGGGCGGCTCGCCGAAAAGGCGCGTTCTTCGGAATCAGAATACAGTTCGCGCGTCGCAAAACCACCGCCGGTCGCGAGGCAACAGAGGCCATCGCTAAACCACTGCGGAATGGTGCTCACGTTGTCAAAAACTAATAAATGACTCGACTCGGCCGCAATCGCTAGGTCATGCAGGTCCTTCGGCGCGTGCCGGACGGGAGCGGCTGACGGATCGAGTAGCAGCCGGAGCACCCGCGCGCAGGTGGTTTTGGCAGTCCCGCCCTCGCCGGTGAGTATTAGTATCGGGTAGGGTCCCGTCGGCCGCAGCGCGGCCACCAAATATCCGGCCACAACCGCCCATTGGGAATCGAGCTTCAAGTTTAGGAATTGACGCAATTCGAGCAGGCTGCCGCCCGGCGCCGGGGTTGGGAATGCCATCGCCAGCAATCCGCGCCGGAACTTAGGCGGAACCTCGTGCTCGATGCTCCAGCCGCTTTCGCTCACGCACACCGCCTCCCACAACGGTGTGCCGAGGTCTATGTAAATATGGCCGGCGTGCCCGGCGACACGCAGGCGGAACTCGGCAGGCGCGCCGTCGAAGGAGCATTTTGCCTCCACGATTCCCGTCGCGTCGCTCATGGCCTGAGCGGATGGCGGCTTCCCGTGCGCGCGATAAAAGGCAAGGCTTAGCCATTGGCGGAACCGCTTCGAGCGGACAGCGTAGTTTTCTGCGTGGCCGGATATTTGGACAGTGACCATTGCCGTCGAATCGGACGTACGATAAAGAGTGGCGGCCTCGGTCATCTTGACCAACTGCGCTGCTTGACTGTCGCGCTCTTTGGCGTCCCCGGCGGCGGCCTGGGCGCGCTCGGTGAAGGGCCGGGCGGCGTCCAGCATCTTCAGCGCCGCATCATCGCCGGAATGTTCCAGTAAATCATCCAACCCCGCCTTCGGCCCCAACTCGGCTGGGATGCTGGCGATCCTCACTGATGCCCCGCGGGCGGCCAGTTCCGCTGCCAGCGCCCGTTGCGCTGCGGCAACAGACGGGTTGCTGCGCACATCGACATCCAAAACAACCACCGCGGCGCGGCCGGTCCAGTTCAGCAGGTCCAGGGACGGGCTGGGCGCGGTCACCGCCTCATGGGCGCCGTTGGGCAGCTCGCGAAAACCATTTCCGCGGCGCCAGCCCCACGCGCCGCCCATGCCGACGGGCAGCATTGGCTGGCCGGTTCGCTCGCTCAGCGCCAACAGCGCCAGGGCGGAACGCGGGCTTTCAACCAGCCACGCGGCCACGCCGGCGTCATCCAGCCAGGCGGCCGGGATCGGCGGCACGTACAGCCAACGCAGCCCTTGCTCGGCGTGGTATTTTTTCCCGCCCAGCGGGCGCGCCAGCCAAACGATACACCCCAGCGTCGCGCCGGTTGCGGGATGCCGGACCGGGATCAACACGCCGCCCAGGTCCGCGCCAGCGTCGCCGTGGTAGCCCAGTTCCGCGCGTGCCTCCACATCGTCCACCTGGCGCCAGCCGGCGCGCGCCACCAGATCGGCCGGCACGCGGAGATGTTCGGCCCAGGCGGCGAGGTCGGCGGTGGTCATCTACCCGTACCGCCGTCGCAGTGGGCGTTCGGGAGCGCCGGGACCGTGCCAGCGCGCCGCACGCGCTCAAGTTCCGCCGGCGCGATCCTCACGCAGCGCCGCGAAAGGCGGACGCACCCGAGGTGCCGAAAAAAAATCCACTTTCGAATGGTTGCGGTTGCGACCCCGAGTTGGGCGGCGGCCTCCGGTATTGTGAGAAGTTTTTCTGTGTCAGCCATAACGTTTCCAAAAATTGACATCCGCGGCCAGTTAGCGTAGGATTGCACTGGAGTTGGCTATGCGCAAGGATTTATCTCCAACATCTCGGGCGGAAAAAATGTCAGCGAAGCGTTACGCACCATTGGCCGTAACTCATGCAGCGAAGAAAAGTGGCGCGGAGCGTTATGCGAGCCGCGCCGCAAAACCACGCCCAGTGGAAATTCTTGAGCGTGAACTCAGTGATGCGGTCGGCGGCCTAATGAGCGCGCGCCAGATCAAGCGAACAGTAAGGCTTTGGGGCGCACTTCCGGCGAAGCCAACCGAGCGGCAGTGGCGGCGCCAGATGGCAAAACTGGACCGTGTGACTGACAGGTCTTTTCACCTCAATCAGCTATTGAAGTCGCTAAACCAGGTCGTCTCCGCGGACGAGGGGCTGAAGGACTACTACAAGGCCGAGCACGGCGCGGTCTTCGAGATTTTTCGCCGACTGGCTGCCGAGAGCGCATACGCCGGCGCCAGCGAACAGTTCAGAGTGGGGGAGTTCGACCCAAGCGTTGAGGGCGACTACGGCACCCCTTGGCCGGAGATTCTCGACGAGCTTGCCAACGGCGGGTTCAAGCGGCTCCGCGCGTGCGCAGTCTGCGACCAACTATTTCTTGCGGAGCGGAAGGACCAGCACTGCTGCTCCAACCCATGCGCCAACGTCGCACGCCAGCGACGCTGGCGGGCCAGGGCGCAGCAGTATAAGGCGGCAAGGGTGCGTGCGGAGGAGAAAAAGCATGCTGAAAAAACGCGGTAACGTGTGGTGGTATCGGTTTCAGTTTCAAGGGCGGCTCATCCGGGAGTCGGCGAAGACGGGGAGTAAAACTCTGGCGCGGGAGGCGGAGCGCCAGCGCCGTCAGGAACTGGCGCGGGCGTACAACCGCATCCCCAGGCGGCGCGAGCGGATGCCGATGCTCAGCGACGCGGCCAATGAGTGGTTGGCCGGCAAGACTGGATTGGCGCCCAAGAGCTATCGCGCTTACAAGGATCGGCTGGTGCCGCTCAAGGCGGCATTTGGCGAACGGTTAGTCTGCGACATCAGCCTTGCAGACATCGCCTCGTATCAGGCCGCCCGGCTTGCTGCCGGCATGTCGGCACGCACCATCAACTACGACATTTTGGCCCTGCGTGGGATCCTTAAGGCGCACGGCCTTTGGGCCGAGCTTCAGGACCGCGTAAAGAACCTCCGTGTCAATCAGGACGTTGGCCGCGCCATCAGTCCGGAAGACGAATCAAAGATCATCGCAGCCTGTGGCGCGAGCCCAACTCCGGCGATACTGCCATTGTTCATCGTGGCAGTGGACACTGGTTTGCGCGCGGCCGAGTTGCGGGCGCTGCGATGCTCGGATCTGAGCGCACAATGGGCCGGCCCAGAAATGACCACCGCCGAGGTTCGCGTAGGCAAGTCTAAGACGGAGGCGGGTGCCGGCCGCGTGGTCCCACTATCGGCGCGGGCTCGCGCCGTGCTGGCCGGCTGGTTGGTGCGGCTCCCAGATCGGCGCGGCTCGGATTACATCTTCCCGCGGCACCGGGTCGGTATCGGCGGGAATGCGCGCCGTCCGGTGGTTAGGGTGGTGGATGCCGCCCAGCCGATGCAGGAATGGAAGAACGCCTGGGCCAGCGTTTGCCGTTCCGCTGGCGTTCACTACCGCTGGCACGATTGCCGCCACACCTTCATCTCCCGGTTGGCGGAGAGCCCCGACGTGAGTGAGGGAACCATTATGGCGCTGGCCGGACACGTCTCGAAGGCCATGCTGGCCCGCTACAGTCACATCCGGGTGAAGGCGAAGCAGGAGGCTATTGCGGTTTTGGAGCGCAATGCCGCGGCGCTGCCCAGCCTGTCAACAACCAGGCAGGCGAGCCGTGGCGCCGTGAATTGACCTCCAATTTTTGGCTTGGGGTGGGCACAAAAAAGGGCACAATTTTTTGGCAGCTTCCCGAAATAAAACTGTAAGTTGTTGATAACATTGGAGCCGACGCGCGGGCTTGAACCGCGGACCTGCTGATTACGAATCAGCCGCTCTACCAACTGAGCTACGTCGGCATTCCTTTAAAACTAAACAACTTACTGCATTGCGGCGGGAGGCTTCAAAATGCCGGTGCCGGTTTGCACCGCCAGCAGCGCCTTCCGATCGGCCGTCTCCATCCGCGCCATGGCGCGCTCCATTGCCTCCGGCGTGGGATGCACATAACGCTCCGACACGATGACGCTCTAATGCCCTGCCACGCGCTGGATCAGGAACGCCTCCGCACCGGCTTCTCCCATCCGGGTCAAAAAAGTGTGCCGAAACGAGTGTACAACGAACTCTTGAGGGAGTCCCAGCGCCAGCCGCCTCCCGCCCCTCGATTCGCTGCGCGAGGGCCGATCTGCAGCGGACGCCTCATGCCCAACCGATTCTAATTCATTTGCTACCATCATCTTCTATGCGTTGGAGTCAGATGTTCATTCCCACCTTGCGCGAGGCGCCGGCCGATGCCGAGGTGGTCAGCCACGTTTACTTGCTGCGGGCAGGCTACATCCGCCAGTTGGCGGCGGGCTTGTACAGTTATTTGCCGCTGGCGTGGCGCTCGCTGCTGAAGATCCAGGCCATCGTGCGGCAGGAAATGGACACGATCGGGCAGGAGTTCCAGTTGCCCGCGCTGCATCCGGCCGAAGTCTGGCAGGCGAGCGGACGCTGGAAGCTGATGGGCGCCAACCTGTTCCGGCTGCAGGACCGGTTTCAGCGCGATCTGTGCCTGGGCATGACCGAAGAAGAGGTCATGGCCACCATCGCCGCCGGCGAGCTGCGCAGCTACAAGCAGTTGCCGCAAATCTGGTACCAGATACAAACCAAGTTCCGCGACGAGCCGCGCCCGCGCCAGGGTCTGCTGCGGGTGCGGGAGTTCATCATGAAGGACGCTTACAGCTTTGACCTGGACGAAGCCGGGCTGGACGTGAGCTACCGCAAGCACGACGCCGTTTACCGGCGGATTTTCGACCGCTGCGGGCTGCGCTACGTGGCCGTGGAGGCGCACTCGGGCGCCATGGGCGGCGCGCAGTCGCAGGAGTTCATGGTGCTGGGCCAGGCGGGCGAAGACATGATCGCGCAGTGTGGCGGCTGCGGCTACGCCGCCAACTTGGAAAAAGCCACGGGCGCACCGGCGATGGTGGAGGATCCGGAAGCGGCGGGCGCGCCCGAGCGATTCTCCACCCCGGGCGCGCGCACCATTGCCGAGCTGGCGGCGTTGACCGGCGAGCCGGCGGCGCGGCTGGCGAAATCGCTGGTGTACATGGTCGGCGAAAAACCGGTGCTGGTGCTGGTGCGCGGAGATGACGAGGCCAGCGAGGCCAAGTTGGAAACCGCGCTGGGAGCGGGTTTCCGTCCGGCGCATCCTGAGGAAATCGTCGAGCATTTCGGCACGCCCCCGGGCTCGGTAGGCCCGCTGCACGCCGCCAAAGCGGTGCTCGTGCTGGCGGATGCCGCGCTGCGCGGACGCAAGAACCTGACCGTGGGTGCCAATCAGGATGGGTTTCACATCCGCCATGTGACGCCGGGCACACATTTTCAGCCGCAGTGGGTGGACGTGCGCGAGGTGAAAAATGGCGATGCCTGCCCCAACTGCGGCCGGCCGCTGACGGTCTCGCAGGCGGTCGAGGTGGGACATATTTTCAAGCTGGGGCGCAAGTACAGCCAGGGACTGGGTGTGCGCGTGCTGGACGCGGCGGGCGCGGAAGTCGTGCCCATCATGGGATCGTACGGCATCGGCATGGAGCGCATTCTCACCGCCGCGATCGAGCAAAATCACGACGGCGACGGGTTCTGGCTGCCCGCCTCGATCGCGCCGTTTGAGGTGCTGATTACGCCCACCAACCTTGCCGACGCAGCCGTGGCCGGCCTGAGCGAGCGCATGTACCGCGAGCTGAAGGCGCGGGGGCGCGACGTGCTGCTCGACGACCGCGACGAGCGGCCGGGTGTGAAGTTCAAGGACGCCGACCTGATCGGCATTCCCCGCCGCATTACCGTGGGCAAAAAGGCCAGTCAGGGCATCGTCGAGCTGGTCGAGCGCGCCAGCCGCGAAAAGCAGGAGCTGGACGTCGATACGGCGCTGGCAGTTCTCTAGCTCACGAGCCGCGCCACCTGCTCGCCGACGCTGGCTGAGGCGCGGAAGAGTGTGCCGGCTCTAAGGCCGCCGGGCAGACGGTAATTGGCGATCGCCGCCAAACCCATGGAGGCAATGCAACCGCAGCGGGAACAATCCGGGTTGCCGCCGAACTGGCAGGGCGTGATGGTGGAGTGCAGATCGGCGGAAACCACCGTGGTGGCGCGCGCGAAGACGCATTCCCGCGGCGACGCCGGCGGGGTTTCCAGCATCGTCACCAGGCCGCGTGGCATGTCGACGGCGGGATAGATTTCGCGCAAGCGTTGCAGTTCGGCGATGATGGCCGCACGCTCGGTGGACGAGGGAATTTCCGGCAGTTCTTCGCCGATCTGCGGCGTAAAAATGCTGAACCAGATTTTTTTGACGTTGGGGTTACCCGACCATTCCTGCACGAAATGCTCCAGGTAACGGCGTTCGCGGATCATGGGCGCAGTGATGGTGCAATGAACCACGACGTGATGGCCGGCGATGTTTTTCAGGATGCGTTCGTACGTGGCAGGTGCCCGGCGGCGGTCATGCTCGGGTTGAAGTCCGTCAATGGAGACAACCAGCTCGAAGTTGGGCAACGCCGCCCAAGACCGCGGCAGCACCCGGAAGGCGCTGGTGACCACCTGAACGAATATGCCCATGGCCAGCAAGCGGGGTACGATCACTTCCATTTCGCGAAAGCGCACCAGCGGATCGCCGCCGACGATGGACACATGTAGCGGGCGGTAACGGCGCACCAAAGCGGTGACCCCGTCAATGAGCGCATCGCCGCGTAAGTCATGGAGCTGACGCAAATTCAGGCCGGGAGCGACGTGGCCTTCGCCAAAGGCGTAGCATCCCGGACAGCGCAAGGGGCACTCTTTAGTGATTTCAATGGAAAGCGCAGGTTTGCGGCCGCGGAGCAGCGCACCCCAGGCTCGCACAATGTCACGAGTAGGCACCATGTACTAAGCATGTACCAGTGGGGCGTGAGGTATCCTAAAAAATAATCGGAGGAGCTCGCAGGTGCGGGTCAGAATCACAACCCGGGGACTGGCCGGTTGGCTCGCGCGACCGCTGGGGCGCACGGTGGTGGTGCTGGTGTTTGCCGCCTTCGTAGCCGGCGGCGTCGCCTTTATCCATTACTACAACGTTTACGCGGCGGTTATTGACGCGCGGCTGAGCTCGCCGATTTTCCATCCTTCCTCGCTGGTTTTCGCCGCGCCCAAAGTGATCACGCTGGGCGAAGAACTGACGCCGGCGCAGGCCACCGACTGGCTGCTGGCAGCCGGCTACGCCACGGATGAAACCTCGCCGGTCGGCACCTATCTGCTGGCGGGCGACACGCTGCGGATCACCCCCGGACCGGAAGCCTATCACGCCGTGATTCCGGTGCAGGTGCAATTCCAGAACGGAGCCGTCAGCTCCATCGTGGACCTGCAGAACCAGCAGGCGATGGATCAGTGCGCGCTCGAGCCGGAACTGCTGACCACGCTGTTCAACCAGAAGCGGGTGAAGCGGCGCATCGTGCGCTATCAAGATCTGCCGCCGATGCTGATTCAGGCGGTGCTGGACATCGAGGACAAGGACTACTTCCACGAAGGCGCGGTGAACTGGGAGCGGGTGCCGGTGGCCTTTTACCGGGACCTGCGCGCGGGGCGCAAAGAGCAGGGCGCCAGCACCATCACCATGCAGGTGGCCCGCAACATTTTTGACCTGGGATTTCAGAAAACCGCCAAGCGCAAGCTGGAGGAGACGCTGGTGGCGATGGAGCTGAACCAGCGGCTCACCAAGGCTCAGATCTTCGAACTCTACGCCAACCAGATCTACATGGGGCAGCGGGGCAGCTACAGCATTCACGGTTTTGGGGAAGCTGCCGACGCCTACTTCGGCAAATCGGTGAAGCAGCTCAACCTGCCTGAATGCGCGCTCCTGGCGGGCATTATTCACGCACCCAACGGCGACTCGCCCTACCGGCATCCGCGGCGGGCGCGGGAGCGGCGCAATGAAGTGCTGCGGGCGATAGAGCGGGCTGGAGCGATCACCGCGGCGCAGATGCGGACGGCGGAACGCAAGCCGCTGGAGCTAACCTCGGCCAACAACGAGGCCAGCGATGCGCCCTATTTCACCGATTTGGTGCGCGACCGGCTGAGTGATGCCGCCTCCAACCGTGATCTCTCCACCGAAAGCTACCGCATTTACACCACGCTGAATCCGGAGTTGCAAGCGGCGGCGGCGGCGGCGGTTTCCGAAGGCATGGTAGGCGTGGATAAGGAATTGGCGGCGCTGAGGCGCAGGCGGCATCACGGGCGCAAGTCGAACAGGCCGGAAGAAAAGGCGCAGGTGGCGCTGGTAGCGCTGGATCCGCAAACGGGCGCGGTGCTGGCGCTGGTGGGCGGACGCAACTTTGCCTTCAGTCAGCTCAATCACGCGCTGAGTGAGCGGCCCACGGGCAGCGTATTCAAACCTTTCGTTTACGCCGCGGCGCTGGAAACGGGACTGCTCCCCAACTTGCCGGCCATCACCCAAAGCTCGATTCTGAATGACGAACCGACGGTGTTTCCCGGCGGCTACGCGCCCAGAAACTTCGAGAACAAATACTACGGGCCGGTGACGCTGCGGGTGGCGCTGGCGGACTCGCTCAACAACGCTACCATTGCGCTGGCGGAAGAGGTGGGCCTGCAGGCGGTGACGGATTTGGCGCACTCGGCGGGCATTCTCAACGCGCAACCAACTCCTTCCGAGGCCATCGGGGCCTACGACTCTACGCCGCTGCAGATAGCAGGCGCCTATACGATTTTTGACAATGCCGGCGTGCGCGAGCAGCCGCGGCTGATCGATTCGGTGCAGAATGCCGCCGGAAAGGTGATCTTGCAGCACGCACCGCAGCCGGTACAGGTGCTGGATCCGCGCATCGCGTTTCTGACCACCAACCTGATGGAATCGGTGCTGCAGTTCGGCTCCGGTGTGCGCGCGCGGGCAATGGGATTTGACGCGCCCGCGGCCGGCAAAACCGGCACCGAGCACGACGCCTGGTTTGCCGGCTTTACCGACAAACTTCTGTGCGTGGTCTGGGTGGGACTGGACAACTATCACGACCTCGATATCGAGGGCGCGCATGCAGCACTGCCCATCTGGGCCGACTTCATGAAAGCGGCGCTACTGTTGCCCGCCTACGCCAATCCGCAACCGTTCGTGCCGCCGCCGGGAGTGATTGCGGTGAAGGTGGATACATTATCCCACCAGGTAGCCACGCCGCTCACGCCGCCCAACCTGGTGCAGGTGAACTATTACCTCGACGACACCCAGCCGACGGAGATGGATCACCTCTACCCCAGCCCGCTGATGCCGCGCGCCATTGCCGCCCAGCAGCAGCAGGAATTGCACCGTCTGGATCTGGCGCCGCCGCCAGTCGCGCCGCCGCCGGTGGCCGCCCGGCTGGCGCCGCTGCCGGCCGCCGGGCGCGCGCCAGCACCGCCCACCGCCAAGCTCACGGCAACTGCGCCGGGCAAGAAGAAGAAGCGCGGGTTTTTCGGACGGCTGCTGCACGCCATCGTGGGCGGAAGCGGCGGCGGCAAAAAAGGCGGCGGCTAAGCCTATACTGAAGACATAGTTGAGGTGTGGAGGCCCTATGCGCATACAGCTTGGAAGCGCGATCGGGTTAGCGGTTGTACTGGCTGGCGCCATGACGCTGGCGGCATCGGCACAGACGTATTCATCCGTAGCACCGCCCCAGCCGGTGGCGCTGACCCTCGGCGAGCGCGCCGATATTTACATGGCCGAGCGCAACTTTCCCGAGGCCGTCAAAGTCCTGCAGCAGGCGCTGCGTGAGCACATCGACACGGCGCCCATTTACAACCGGCTGGGCATTGCCTACCAGCAGATGGTGCAGCTCGGGAAAGCGCAAAAGTATTACAAAAAAGCGATCAAAAAGGATAAGCTCACCGCGCGCTACCGCAACAACCTAGGCACGGTGTATTACATGCGGCAAAGATGGAAAGATGCAGCCAAGCAATTCCGCCAGGCCATTAAGCTGAACCCCAACAAGGACACCTACTTCGTCAATCTGGGCGGAGCACTGTTTGCGCAAAAGAAATACACGCCAGCCATTGCCGCGTTTCGCGCCGCGCTGCGGCTGAACCCCAACGCGCTGTTTCCCACGAGCGGCGATGCGCCGGTGGTGCAGGACGTGGAGGGCGCCGACACGGCCCGGTTCCACTATGATCTGGCGCGGCTGTTTTGCAGCATGGGGATGCTGACCGAGGCGGTGCACGAGTTCAGCCAGGCTTACGACATGCATTACAGCAAACTCAAGGAATCCCTCACCGATCCGGTGTTTGCGCCCCTGCGGCTGCGCCCGGAATACCGGACGCTGATGGGGCTACCGCCGCTGCCGCCGCCGGTGCCACACACGGGCGGAGGCAAAACCAGCGGTGGCACACTCAGGGGCGCAGCACCGCTGTACCGGTTCTTCGTCCCGAGTTCCAACTTTGCGTGAGGCCGCAAACGTCTGCGGGCAACAGAACTTCAACCGCTTCGCATCCACCGCATAGGAGCTGATCGGCGAGCTGGCGTTCGCGCGGCCTGAGAGGCGGCGAAGCGATCAGCAGGACGCGGTGGAAATCACCGAGTGGCAGCCATGCAGGCAGCTCCGGACCGGCAATGAGCGCCAGCTTGTCGTCCTCCCAGCATGCTTGGAGCGCTGCGGCATCGCGTACCAAATAGAGCTCGGCAAGCACGGTGGCCACTACGGGCCAAAACAACGCGATGGCCTCGCCGGCGGCGCGCAGAAGCGCGTACTCGGGCAGCCGCGCGGTTGCATCCCGGCTTAGGTCGCAAAATAGAGCGGGCAAGTGTCAGGCAGCCTGGCCGCGCACCGACACGCGGGTGGTCTCGTTGCGCATCGGTTGCGCCGGGCGAGGAGAAGCCAATGTGTCGGCATCCACGCTTACCGCCAGCGGCAACAGCGGGCGCGCGCGGGCAATGCCGGCGCGACGGCATTCGGCGCAGGAATAATCGCCGTCAAATTGCCCAGCAAAGTAATGGCCGCAGCCCGAGCACTGCTTGAAAATCATGGCCGCCTCCCCCGCGCGAGCTTCATTTATCCCTACTTCGATGCTGGACGGAAAGCTAGTCTGTGTCAAGACCGGGCAGGCCAAATTTATTGGCTGGGGCCGAGGGTGTAGCCGATGGAAATGCCGGCTTGCCAAGCGGAAGGCGGCTCGGGTGCGCCCGTGCCGGCCGATCCAAAGACGTAGTTATCGTGGATGTCGTAGTAGTCCACCGCCGGGCGGAGAAACAGGTGCTGGCCCCAGTAGACCTTCAGCCCGACGCCGACGTGGAACAGGAAGTGGTTCTCGCTCTGGTGGTCGGTGCAGCCAGTAAAAGTGCCGCAGGTCTCAACGCCCTGGTAAACGCGGAAATTGTCCGCCCCGACACCGATGGCAAAATCGGGGCGCACGGACACGCCGACCGGCACCGGCTCCCACATCAGGTTGAAAGAATACAGCACCGGGCGCGCTCCCAACCCGAAGTAGTCGGCCTGGCTGGCGCGCCATTGCACTTGCGCACCAAGTCCGAGATTGTGCGGCAGAAAAATAATATCCCCGCCGGCGTTGAGATAGGCGCCCCCGCCCAGTTTCGGCACTCCTTCGGAGGCGAGCGGACTGGGCCCGGTGATCAACGTGCCAAGGCCCAGATAGGCATCCACGGACTGGCCCCAGCTAAAGCCGGCTAGCGATATGCATACAGCGACGAGCAATACCCAGCGAGTGGATTTCACGCAACCTCCCGGACGACAGGGCACGTCAGGCCCCGAAGCTGTATCCCAGCGACACGCCCCAGCGCTGGGCGTTGGGAAAAACGGTGTTGTTGTGGATGAAATAGAAATGCGCCTCGGGGCGCAGGAAAATGTGTTCGCTCACATAAAACTTGACGGCGAGGCCGACGTGGGCGGCCAAATGATTGCCTGCATACTGGGCGCAATTGGAAAGACCGCCGCAATTGCCCAAGCCCTGAAAGCCCTGAATATTCTGAGAACCCAAGCCAAGCATGAGTACGGGAACGATCGAGCGGGCGATGTGGATGGGCGCCAGCAGGATGTTGAAATCGTAGTAAGTAGGCCGCAGGCCAGAGGAGTTGGCGGTGGCACGAAAGGAGGCTTCGGCGCCAATGCCGATGGGACCGAAGAACACGTCCACGCCCGCGCTGGGAAATAGGCCGCCGCCCAGTTTGGGGATGTTCTGCACGGCCTGTTTGGCAGTAAGAGCGTTCAGCCCGGCAAACACATCCAGGCTCTGGGCGTGGGCGGCGGGAAGAAAAAACAAAAACAGGCCGAGAGAAAACAGGGTAGCGGTGCGGTAGGGTTTCAGAGCATGGCCTCCGGGACTGCGAACTTGCTTGCAACACAGAAAACCGTACAGCTACGAGAGTGGACAACCTGTGCCTCCAGTATAGCAACGATTGCGGTGACAAAATGAAGGGCGACAGCGGAAAATCTGCTGCCGCCCAAAGCCGGCGACTGCGGCGATAGAAGAAATTCAGTGTCAGCGTCAGCTCAACGGGTTCATGGAACCGGACCAGTTGCGGCGGCGCAGCACGAACGCCAGACCCAACAAACCGGTGCCGAGCAGCAGCAGGGTTGCCGGCTCGGGCGTGGTCGAAATGCTGCCCGAGACGGAGGTATTAATGCCGTTGGCATCATGCATGCTGATCAGGCCGGGAACCGAATCGGCACCGGCGCCGCTGAACTGGAACGTCAGCGTACCGTTGCCCTTACCCGCCGCCAGGAATGTATCGAGCACGCCGCTGGTGCCGGGCATTCCGGTAATGCCGGTTAAATCAACGGTAAGCGCAAATGCACCGGGCGTATTTCCAGCGGAAATGTCCAGCCAGTTGACGTTGCCTGCGAGGCTGCCGGCCGCGCCACCGCTGATGGAAAACGGCCCGCTTGCAGGCGTAAACACTGGCGTGGAACCCATCAGGCTGAGGCTGAAGCCAGGGGTGGTGACGGTGGCGCCCGTGATGGAGTCGGGTGAAGGATTCGTTGTCAGCACCAGGCCCGTGCCAAAGGTGAAATTCTGCGCAGTACAGCCAGAGCTGGAACAGCCCTGACCAGTGAGGGTGAGAGCGCTCGCCCAGTTGATACTCACGTCGCTGGCGCTGAGCGGAATTGCCGCCCAGGCGAGCAGACTGGTTAAACAAACCGCAAAGCCAAACTTTCTCAAGACATTCATGCGTTGCATCTCCAGAGATTTATCCTAAAGTTACAGTTAGAGATAGACCACGATTGCGGCTATCCAAGGACCGCCTGACATCAGGCAAGCACTTGGACAGCCGCGGCCGGCAGCCTTGGCGATGCAAACGCGGAATGGGATGTTCGGCGTGCGCGCAGTCGTGGCGGAGCGCAAGCAGCACCTGGGAGCCGCGAGGCAGCCGCAGCCGCCAAGGGAGGGAGATTTTCCGCATTGGAGCGGGAGACGGGGATCGAACCCGCGACATCCAGCTTGGGAAGCTGGCGTTCTACCGCTGAACTACTCCCGCTCGCAGACCTTCACGTTAACACGACTTGGGGTGGCGGGACAGTGCAGACGATTGCACATTTCGGGAACATTATTCCCCTTCGGGTGCGCCGGGCGGCAGGGGTCGTGCGAGCTGGCACAAACCATCAACGCCATGATCGGCACTCTGACGCGTTTCGCCGACCAGGTGACCGCGGCAAAAGCATGGCACGGCCGGTGAGCAGCCACAGCGGGTAAAAACAGGCCTGAGGCGGCTGCCAGGTGAGCGCAAACGGTTGCACAGTTCGGAACCCATTGTTCCCTTCCCGGCCATGATGCGCACCTAAGTGGCCTATTTCCGCCCTTGTGGATTGGCCCTGGAAATGCACCCTAAAGGGTGAAAGCAGGAGAGATCCATGGCCCGGAGACTCAAATTTCTGCGCCAACCTGGAGCCTTGCTGACCGTCTTTGCGTGGCTGCTACTGCTGTGCGCACTGGCACTGGTGCTGTCAGTGCGTGGGCACGCCCAGAACGGAGGCGGCGTGGCTGCTGCCCAGCCTGTCCGCGCCCGCGTGCAGTAGAGCTTCCGCTTGGGCGGCGGTGCGGATGCCGCCGGCGGCCTTAATGCGGGCACGACCGCCGGCGAGATCCCGCAGGCGGGCAATGGCTTCCGGGCTGGCGCCATTCGGACCGAAACCGGTGGCATTTTTGAGAAAGTCCGCGCCTGCAGCCAGGGAAGCATCGGCGGCGCGTTCCAGTTCGCCGGCCGAGAGCAAGCCCATTTCCAGAATGGCCTTCACGCGCGCGCCGGCGGCGTGGGCTTGCGCGGTAATGGTCTGCAATTCGCCCTGCACGCGGCCGTCGTGGCCGGATTTCAAAGCGGCCAGGTTGATCACCACGTCCAATTCGTCGGCACCCAGCTTGAGGCATTCAGCGGCCTCATAGATTTTGGCGGAACCGAGGGTTGAGCCGAGCGGAAAGCCGACCACCGTAACTGCCAGAACCGGCGTCGAGCGCAGTCGCTCGGCAGCAAGCGCGATCCAGGCCGGCGCCACGCACACCGCCGCCAGCCCTAGCGTGACCGCCTCCTCGCACACTTGCTCGATCTGGCTGGCAGTGGCGTCGGGCGCGAGCAGCGTGGACTCCAGCGCGGACGCCACACGGGACACCGGACGGGCGCGCGGCTCGGCCGCCGCCAGGATCGCTTCGACCAGCGCGTCGTAGTCGCGGGGCGAGAGTTCGGCCATCGGGGGAATCATAGCATTCGCGCTCCTGACGACCATTGACAAGACGACGATCCGGGCGCAGTGGGGCGCCTCGGAGCAAAACCGGCGGGCGAAGTTTTATGCCCTGACGGCGGCCGGGCGCAAGCGGCTGGAGCAGGAAGAAGCGCAATGGGAGCGGCTGTCGGCGGCGATCGGGATGGTGCTGGCAGGAGCGGAGCGGAGGGGTTGATGGGGCGCTGGCGGACAATTTTTGCCCTGCGATTGCGGTCGCTGTTGCGGCGGAGGTGGGTTGAGGAGGAACTGAGCGAGGAGCTGGAAGATCATCTGCAGCACTTCACCGCAGAAAAGCGGGCGCAGGGACTGCGCTACGCGGTGCGGCAAATGCGGCGCAACCGGGGATTCACGCTGATTGCGGCCGTGATTCTGGCGCTGGGCATCGGCGCCAACACGGCGATCTTCAGCGTGGTGGAGGCGGCGCTGCTGCGGCTGCTGCCCTATCCCGAACCGCAGCAGCTGATGCGGCTCTTCGACGCCAGCCCCGGCGGACGCGGGCACTTGCCGCTGGATGGTCCGGATTTTCTGGACTGGCAGCGGCAGGACCGTACGTTTGCCTCCATGGCGTTGTACCAGGGCTACTCCGCGGTCAATCTCGGCATCGCGGGCGGGGCCGCGCCGGTACAAGGGGTCAAAGCAGGTACCAGCTTTTTTCAGGTGCTCGGCGTCAAGCCGGTACTCGGTCGGGCTTTCACGAGCGGCAATCACGAAGCGGTCCTGAGTCATGGCACATGGCAGAACTGGTTCGGCGGCCGCGCGGACGTGATCGGCAAGAGAGTCCAACTCGATGAGCAGCCGCACACGATTGCGGGCGTGATGCCGCCCGGGTTTGCTTTCCCCAGCGGGGTGCAGCAGCTTTTAACTGAAAGCATTTTGCTGGCGCTGATCGGTGGAGTGCTGGGGCTGGCAGTGGCCGAGGGTGGCGAGCACTGGCTGGCTGCCCTGACCGCTAGCGGATTGGTCACATCCCCCAATGCCTTCCGGCTGGACCTGCCCGTGCTGGGCTTCACGCAGTGCTGATCGCCGCGGGGCTGTTGCTGGCGAGTGCGTGTCGGCTAACGCAGGCGCCCATCGGCGTGAACATTCTGGTCTGGCCCGCCGGGGCCCTGGTATCGCGTGGTGGGCGAGGTGCAGGGCAGCGCATCCGCTGGGGTTGGCGGCTAGCTTGCGGTGGAGTAGTCGCCTCAGGGATGTTTGCGCTCCAGGCGCTGGATAGCGGCAAGAGCTTGCGGGCGGCCGATGGCGAAAGTCGGGGTTCATCCGGGCGCAGCCCTGCCAGGCGGAACTGCTCGAGACTGAGTTGCCATGCCGGCAGCACGCGATCTTCCAGCCGGATGCTAGCATTCCAAACAGGTATGTATCGGCTCGAAGATCTCGATTTTATGCGCGAGGCGCTGCGGCTGGCAGCGGAGGGCACGGCGCTGGCTTCGCCGAATCCGCGCGTGGGCGCGGTGGTGGTGCGCGAGGGGCAAATCGTCGGGCAGGGCACGCACCGCTATGAGCAGAAGACGCATGCCGAGGTGCTGGCGCTGGAACAGGCAGGAGAGGCGGCGCGGGGCGCGAGCCTGTATGTAAATCTCGAGCCGTGCTGCCACACCGGCCGGACCGGGCCATGCGTGGAGGCGATCGTAGCGGCGGGCATTGCCCGCGTGGTGGTCGGCATGCGCGATCCCAATCCGGCGGTCAACGGCGGCGGACTGGAACGTCTGGCGGCGGCGGGCGTGAAGGTCGAAAGCGGCTGCCTGGGGCGGGAAGCAAGGCAGTTGAACGAAGCTTTCGCAAAATGGATCCGCACTGGGCTGCCGTGGGTGAACCTGAAAGCCGCGCTCAGCCTGGACGGGCGCATCGGCGGCGCGCAAGCGAGCAGCGTGGGTGCGCGGCGCTGGATCAGCTCTCAGCTCTCGCGCGAGCGCGTGCAGACGCTGCGCCACGCCAGCGATGCGGTGCTGACCGGCATCGGGACGGTGCTGAACGACGACCCGCTGCTGACCGACCGCAGTAAGCTCGAGCGGCGCCGTCCGCTGCTGCGTGTGGTATTGGATAGCGGCTTGCGGCTGCCGCCTGCAGCGCGCATCCTGAAAGGCGCGCGCCGGCAGCTGGATCTGCTGGTGTTTCATTCCCGGGGCGCGGAGGCGGAGCGGCAGGAGCTGGAAACGGCAGGCGCCCGCATCGCGGCGGTAGCGGCAGACGCGAGCGGGCGCGTGGACCTCGAGGCGGTGCTGCGGCGCTTGGGTGCAGAGCAGATCACTTCGGTGTTGCTGGAAGCGGGGCCGCACGTGAACGGCGCCATGCTCACCGGTGGATGGGTGGACAAGCTGATTTTGTTTCAGGCGCCGCTGCTGCTGGGCGGCGGCAGCATACCACTGGCGGCGCTCGCAGCCGAGCCGCAGCGGCAGATCGAGGGCGCCTTGACGTGCGAGCGCGTGGGGCCGGATTTGATGATCGAGGCCTACTTGGCGAGCTAAATCCCTATGTTTACCGGAATTGTGCAAGCCGTCGGACAGGTACGGCGGCTGGATCGCAAGCGCGCCGGCGGCGCGCGCGTGGTGATTACCTCGCCCGCAGGCACGATGCGGCGGCTGCGGCGCGGCTCGAGCATCGCCGTCAACGGCTGCTGCCTCACCGTGGTCAGCAAGCACGACCGCAGCTTTGCCGCTGATCTGAGCGCCGAGACACTCGCACGCACCGCGCTGGGCGGCTACGGCGCGGGCACGCGGGTAAACCTGGAACCGTCGCTGCGGCTGGGCGACGAGCTGGGCGGACACATGCTGCAAGGCCACGTGGAAGCCACCGGGCGGTTACGCGAGCTGCGCAAGCTGGAGGGGGAGGCAGGCTGGTGGATGTCCGTCGAAATCCCCGCCGCGCTGCTGCCGCTGCTGGCGCCCAAAGGATCACTGGCAGTGGACGGCATTAGCCTGACGGTGGCGGCGTTGCGGGGAAAACGCGCCAGTTTCGCCATCATTCCCTACACCTGGCGGCACACCCACCTGCGCTGGTTGCAGGCGGGGTCGGCGATGAATTTAGAAACCGATCCCATCGCTCGCCACCTCGCCAGGCTACTAGGCAACCGCCGCTAATGCGGAGGATTGGGATGCGCGGGTTTGCCGGACTTCGCCGGCGGCGGCAAGGCGCCCGGCTTGAGCATAGCCAGCGCCTTGGGGTTGGTGAGCAGAAGGTGAATGAGCTCCTGCTGCTGTGCGGTCAGCTTGGGTTGCGTCACCGCGCCAATAGTCATGTGCTCGTTGGCGAGCTGGGGTTGCGGCGGGTGAAGGATGCCCGGACGCAGCAGGCTCAGGCCGAGCAGGAGCAGCAACGCCAGCGCGATGACGGCCCAGGCGGGAGCCGGAAGCCAGAGGAAACGCTCGCGTGCGGAAGCTTGGGCGCGCCGCGCCATCCAGGTTTCCACCGCGCCTGGACGCGGTTCCACGCGGCTATAATCACCCAGCACGCCATCCACCAGTTGATCAAGATCCGCTTTCACGCTTCACCTCACCTTTTTGCAGCGCCACGGCCAGCTTGTCGCGCAGCATGCGGCGCGCGCGCAGGCAGCGGGTGCGCACCGAAGACTCGGGGATGTTGAGGATCTGGCCGATTTCGCGTGCCGACAGCTCCTCGACAGTGGAGAGCACGAGCGGTCGGCGCAGCTTGGCGGGCAGATGCTGGATGAACTGCGCGGCCAGGCGGCGGAGCTGGCGTCCCGAGGCCAGTTCATCGGCTGCCACGCCCGCCGCGGGCAGCTCCAGCGGCGATTCCTGATCGTCGAGCGAGACCGTGCGCACGCGGCTGCGATGGGATTTGGCCACGCGCCAGGCAATGCGCGCCAGCCAGGCTTCGGGCGACTCCACCTGCGCCAGGCGGTGGCGATATTTCCAGGCCCGCTGCAACGTTTCCTGAACCGCGTCTTCGGCATCGTGATGGTTGCGCAGCTCGGCAAAGGCGATGCGGTACAGGGTGCGGACATGCGTCCACACCAATGCCTCCCAGTTCTGTTCGACCGGAACTGCTGCAACCTCTGCGCTGGCGCCAGCCGCCGCGGCGGAGATTTCGCCTGCCACCGGCCCTCCCTCATCTACTAAAGACCGGCGTGGGCGATGATCGTTCATTTATTTGCGAACGGCGGGATTAGTGCGGCGAACCGGGCTTGGCGGGAGCTTTGGGCGCCGGTCCAAAGTAGCTGTCGCTGATCCTGACATGGGCGTTGGTGGTAATCGAGTCAATCGCCTTTTCCACCGCTTGGGTAGCGAGCGTATGCTCGATGTCCGGCTGCGCTTGCGCGAATGGCTCCGCTGAGCGCGACTCAACCTCGACGATGTGGTAGCCGAAGCGGGTGTGGATGGGATCGCTGATCTGACCGACGGGCAGCTTGGCGACTGCGCTCTCGAACTCGGGCACGGTCTGGCCGGAGCTGATTTCGCCTAACTCACCGCCCTTGTCCTTGGACCCGGGGTCGTCGGAATCCGCTTTGGCGAGGGTGGCGAAATCGGCGCCGGCTTTGAGCTGCGCTTCGATCTTCTGCGCCTTGGCCAGCGCCTGGGCGGGCGTGAGCGTGGAAGTACTGCCCTCGACCTGGTTATCGCTGATGAGGATGTGCTTCAGCTTGGTTTGCCGATAGGACGCGGCATGCGCTTGGTAATAGGTCTGCTCCTGCGCCGCCGTCGGCTTCACATCCGTCGCCAGCTTGCCTACCATCGCCTTCGCCAGCGCGTTGTCGCGCGCCAGCAGCATTTCGACTTTGAACTGCGGATCCTGATCGAGGCCGCTCTGGTGGGCCGCACCCGCCAGGGCCATCATTTCGCCCAGGTTTTGGGCGAGCTGGCGTTTGTTGGCCTCCATCGCGGCGCGGTTCTGTGGCGGCGCCCCGTCGAGCAGCGCCTGGAACTGGCTGGCGCGGATGTGTTCGCTCCCGGCGGAAATCACCACTGGATCCGGCGCAGGCGCAGCGGGCTTGGAAGCAGCTTGGGCGCCCAAGACGGAAGGCAGGGCCAGGCCCAGGGCGAGGGCGAAGGCGGTGGCGGGGAGAGAGCAAATGCGCATCCACTGATTACATCACAACTTCGCCCAGCGCGGTTTCCGCCATGGGATGCGGGTGTAGCCGCCTTCCCCGCGCTCACCACGGCAGCAGCGCCCGGAGCCGCTCCACCGCGGCCGGCATCGCGTTGGGCTCAACGCTGCCAAACCCCAGCGTGAACCCCTGCAGCCGCGGCCTGCGCCAGTAGGCGGGCGAGAGCGGCCATAAACGCAGCTCCTGCCGCGCCGCCTCGGTCGCGATCGCCACATCGTTGCAGCCCCGGCGCGATGTCGCCATGGTCAGGTGCAGCCCCGCGCCTTCGCCATACAGCTTCCATTCCGCGCTCAACCGCGCGCGCAGCAGCTCCACCAGCGCCGCCTGGCGCTCGGCGTACACCCGCCGCGTGCGTTGGATATGCCGCGCGAAATGGCCCTCGGCGATGAAATCCGCCAGCGCCGCCTGCAACCAGTAGGAGGGGCAGATGTCGGCCGCCCGGCGCATGGCGATAAACGCCGGCACCAGGTCCGCCGGCAGCACCAGGTAACCCAGCCGCAGGCTGGGAAACATCACCTTGCTGAACGTGCCGATGTAGATGACCCGGCGGCTGCGGTCCAGCCCGTGTAGTGATTCCACCGGCTTGGTCGAAAAGCGGTATTCACCGTCGTAGTCATCCTCGACAATCCAGGCGCCGTTGCGCTCGGCCCAGTGCAGAAGCTGAAATCGCCGCGCCGCGCTCATGGTGGCGCCCAGCGGATATTGGTGCGAGGGCGTCACATAGGCCAGGCGCGCGCGCCGGCAAAAGCGCTGTCCGGCTTCCACCTGCAAGCCCTCCTCGTCCACCGGCACCGGCACCAGCCGCACCCCCTGCGCCACAAACGCGTTACGCGCCAGCCAGTAGCCGGGATCTTCGAACCACACCGGCGTGCCCGGATCGCACAGCACGCGCGCGCACAAATCCACCGCCTGCTGCGAGCCGGAAGTAATGATGATCTGCGAGGCCTCGCAATGCACCGAGCGGGCGGTGAGCAGGTACGCGCAAATCGCCTCCCGCAGTTGTGCCGCGCCCGCCGGATGCATCCGCTCCACCGGCACCCCCTGCGGCCGTCGCGCGTGGCGTTGCAGCAGCCGCGCCCAGGCACCGTAAGGAAACTGATCGAGCGCCGGCTGATGCACTCCGAACGCGCCCCAGCCAAACCATGGCGGCCGCTGGAACCGCGGCAGGCGCCGCGCCCGCGCCGAAATCGGCCGCGGCCGGCGGCTCGGCTCCGGCGACTCCCCTCCCGCCGGCCGCGCCAGTCCGCCCAGCGCCCGGCTGATGCAAGTGCCCGCCCCCGCCCGCGCCTCGAAATAACCCTCCGCCGTGAGCTGCGCATACGCCGTCAGCACCGGCATGCGTGACAGCCCCAGCGCCGCCGCCAGTTGCCGGCTGGAGGGAATGCGCTGCCCCGGCCGCAATTCCGCCCGCGCGATGGCGGCCCGAAAGCCATCGCACACCTGCAGGTGCAGCGGCCGCCGCGCACCCCGATCCAGCGGGATCAGCGGCACAATGCCATCCAATGCGTGCATGCCTTGGCGATTTTATGGCGATCACGGCCAGGACTCAAGCCGCAGGCTCAGCACGGCCATGCTCCCGGACGCAGCCCCTCGACGCCAGCGCCCACAGTCCGCCCCAAAACGCCAGTACGATCGCGACGCTGGTCCAGTTATTCGCGTCATCCCACCGTACCGGCCCGTAAGCACCCAGCGCCGCGGGCAGGTGCAGCGCCAGCAGGAAGACTGCAAACATCGCTCCCGCCAGCCCCGCACCCCAGTCCAGCAGCCAACCCCCGGCGATGCTCAGGCCCGCCAGAATGAACGCCAGCCCGAAAAACACCGCCCAAAACACGTGGCCCGGCATCCACCCCGGCACCATGCCCGCAATCAGCTTGAGCGCCAGAAAATGCCCGGCACCGAACACGATCAGCGCGGCCCCCATCACGTAGCGGCAAACGCGTGCGAGCCCTGCCGGAATCGCGCCGCGCCCAGGCAGCAGGCACGCCATCGCTCCCAGCAGCAGTTCCTGGAATAGCGTCGTGCGCAGAGCAATGTCTCCGGGAAAATCCCAGTAGCGCGGCAGTCCGATAATCAGGGCGCACAGCAGGAAAAAAACCGCCAGCGCCAGGGCCGCACTGCGATTCTGGGGGCGGACGAGCAGCGCCACGCCCAGCGCCGCCATTATCCCGCCCAGAATGTAGCCCACTGCCGCCACGGGCGGAAAATTAGGAAAGGCGAGCAAGCCCCGCAGCACCGGCTGCGACGGCAGCGCGTGCAGCAGCGCCGTCTGACGCACCCAGACCACATTGCCGATCCCCACCGCCGCGATCCCGATGGCGAACAGGCGCGGCCCGGAGCGCAGCAGTGCGGTCACGGACACCCGCGCCGCCGGACGCGGGCTGGTTCTTACTGCGGCAGCTTCGCTCATGCCGCGGTGCTAGTTGGAATCATTGGAACCGGACAGCACCTGGCGGTTATGCCGCGCCCAGGCGCTATTGGCTAGCACCGCTTTCAGCGGCGGCCCGCCCTTGGTGCCGCACGCGCACGGGCCCTTCTGCATGGCTTCCGTCATGCATGGACAGGACCGTTTCCCCAGGCAGGCGCACACATACACCACGGCAGGCGGCGACGGCGCTTGCGGCGGCCTGGCGCCTTCAGCAAGGGCACAGACCGCCAACAGTCCAACAGCAGCAATAACGGCACGCGGGTTCCACATACTTGACCTCCGCAACCGGAATTCTGTCGCTACTATGGCGCCTCCACCCGATATGACGCAATAGCCAAACTCGTCCAGCGCGCAATAGCCATTGCCGGTCTCGCAAAACTGCCGTGCTATGCTACCGCCCAGAGTTGATCATGTCCGCTCCCGAGCCGCCGCCGCCCACCGCTGAAGACTTCGCCCGGCTC
Source organism: Terriglobales bacterium (assembly GCA_050747745.1). Taxonomy (GTDB): domain Bacteria; phylum Acidobacteriota; class Terriglobia; order Terriglobales; family SCQP01; genus SCQP01. The sequence continues at coordinate 9,260 of JBOGKM010000060.1, read as the reverse complement.
GCCGCCCGGGTGCAGGCGCTGGAGCAGCGGCTCGGGCTGCCACCGCGGCGTCCGCTTGCGACCGCGCCCGCTCCCACGGTGGCGGCGCCGGAACCTGCACCCTCGCCGCCACCGCCGCCGCACTCACCCTCGGCTCCCGCGCCCAGCCTGGAAGACCGCATCGGCTCGCAATGGTTCGCGCGCGTGGGCGTTATCGCCATCCTGTGCGGCGTCGCCTGGCTGTTGAAGTGGGCCATGGACAACGGCTGGCTCGCCCCGCCGCTGCGCCTGGTGCTGGGCCTGCTGGCCGGCCTCGCCTTTCTCGCCTGCGGCGAACGCATGTGGCGCAAGCAGATCCCGCTCACCGCCTACGCGCTGTTCGGCGTGGGCAACGGCATCCTCTATTTAACCCTCTGGGCGGCGGATTCGCTCTACCACGTGCTGGGCGCCGCTTTCACGCTGGCGCTCATGGCCGCCCTCACCGCCTTCAATGGCTACCGCAGCTGGACCAACAACTCACGGCCGTTCGCCGCCTACGCGCTCTTGCTCGGTTTTCTCATCCCGGTACTGCTGGCCAACGGCGAAAACCACGAGATCGAGCTGTTCGTCTTTCTGGTGGTGCTCGACGCCGCCGTCGCCGTGGTGGCTGTCCTGAAACCCTGGCGCTTCCTGTTGCCCTCCGCCCTGGCAGGCACGGTCTTGCTGGGCTTGGGCTGGTCCATGAGTTTTCTGAACCGCTCCGACTGGCAGCCGATGGTCCTCTTCACGCTGCTGGCGGCCGTGCTGTTCGGTGCGGCCTGCGGCACCATTGGCGCGCGCCGCCCGAACGAGGACGACGGCGGCCTGCACGCACTGACCCTCCCCATCCTCACCGCCGTCTTCGCCTGGGCGGCACTGCGCTGGGACCTGATGACCGCGACTGCCCCGCGCGCCGTGCGCTTCGCGCCCAACCCCTGGATTGGCGCCGCCTGCCTCGCCGTCGCACTGGTAAGTTTCGGGCACTTCGCGGCAGCGCGCGCACCAGCCGGCAATTGCGTCCGCTTCCGCGCCACCCAGCTGGCGCTGGCGCTGAGCTTCACGCTGCTGGCCACGCTGGCGCATTGCAGAAGCTCGACGCTGGTGCTGGCGCTAGCCGCCGAGGGCGCAGTGCTGGTGGGCGTGGCGGCGCGCTGGCCGCGCTGGCGCTCCAGCCGCGTGGTGGCGCAACTGGCGCTGCTGGGCGCGCTGCTGGAGGCAATGTTTTATCCCTACGCAGGCGCGCAGCCGCTCTGGAACCCCGTTCTGGGCCTGGGCTGCGCCACGGTGGCGGCACTGGGTCTGGCCGCCTGGCTGGCGGCGCAGTCGCGGCCAGGGAACCCGCAGGGCGAACCATCCCCGCGGCTGTTGCGCTTTTCAGTGATGACGCCGATCTTCGCCAGTGCCGCGACCTTGCTGATCTGGGTAATCGGCCTGCGCGTGATCCACATTGCCTGGTGGGGCGCGCCCGGCTACGTGCCGCCGCTGCGGGCCGCCGCGCTCCACTTCGGCAGCCAGTTCAGCTATTCCATCTGGTGCATGGTGTTGGGCGCGCTGCTGCTGGCGCTGGGCTTTTGGCGGCTCACGCCGGGGTTGCGCTGGCAGGGCTTGGTGCTGCTGGTGGTGGCCGCCGCCAAGGTCTTCTTGTACGACATGAGCGCCCTCAGCCAGGGCTGGCGCGTGCTCAGCTTTTTCGGTCTGGGCGCGCTCCTGCTGCTCATCAGTTTCGCCTATCAACGCGACTGGCTCGCCCTCCGTCGCGCCGGCTAAGGCCAGCCGCCTCATAGGGCCGCCTTTTGTTTGACACCGCACGCCGCCAAACCTTATAGTCAGAAGTTCCGGATCCAAAGCTGCTTCGCCATCTCCATGCCGCCCTCCTACATGGCCCGCTACCTGCCGATTCTGATCCAGCTCGTGCTGGCGATCGGCTTGGCGAGCATCATCGTCAGCCTGTCGTACCTGATCGGCAAGCACAAACGCACCGCCGTCAAGGGCGGTGCATACGAGTGCGGCATCACCCCCGTCGGCGATACCGAGCACCGCTTCTCGGTCAAGTTCTACATGGTGGCGATCGTGTTCATCCTATTCGATATCGAGGCTGTCTTCCTGATTCCCTGGGCAATCGAGATGCGCCAGCTCAAGCTGTTCGGCTTCTTCGAAATGCTGGTGTACGTGGCCATCGTGCTCGCGGGCTATTACTACATCTGGACCAAGGGCGTGATTGACTGGAACGGCCCCGAGCGTTCCTCGGACGAATGATGCACGAGGAAGCCACCATCACCGCTTCGCCCGGCGAGTGGCTGGAGCTGGCCGGGCGCCTTCAGCGCGAAGGCTTCGACCAGCTCTGCGATCTCACCTGCGTGGACTGGTATCCCGAGCCCGACCGCTTCGAAATCGTCTGCCAGCTCTACAGCACCAAGACCGCCCGGTGGCAGCGCCTTAAAACCCGCTGCAGCGAAGAAGCTCCGGCCCCCAGCCTCTCGCCGCTCTGGCCCTGCGCCAACTGGTTCGAGCGCGAGGTCTACGACTTGTTCGGAGTCCGCTTCCTCGGCCATCCCGACCTTACCCGCATGATGATGCCCGACGATTTCGAGGGCCATCCGCTGCGCAAGGATTACCCCGTCGAAGGCTACCGCTAATGGCGACCACGACGCCGCCGCAGACGCCGCCCGCCGCAAACCGCAGCCGCAACCTCATCATGAACATGGGGCCGCAGCATCCCTCCACCCACGGCGTGCTGCGCCTGGTGCTCGAGATCGACGGCGAAATGATCGTCTCCGTCCGCCCCGACATCGGCTACCTGCACACCGGCATCGAAAAATCCGCCGAATCCAAGTTCTACCAGCAGGTCGTCACCCTCACCGACCGCATCGACTACCTCGCCCCGCTGTGCAACAACCTCGCCTACGTCCTCACCGTTGAAAAGCTCCTCCAGCTCGAGATCCCGCGCCGCGCGATCTGGACGCGCGTCCTGCTGACCGAGCTCACGCGCCTCAACAGTCATCTCGTCTGGCTGGGCACCCACGCCCTCGACATCGGCGCCATGACCGTGTTTCTCTACTGCTTCCGCGAACGCGAGGAACTGCTCAAGATCTTCGAAATGTTCAGCGGCCAGCGCATGATGACCTCCTACTTCCGTGTCGGCGGTCTGGCGCTGGAGCCGCCTCTCGGCTGGGCGGACCGCATTGCCGCGTTCCTGAAAACCTTCCCCTCCCACATCGACGAGTACGAGGCCCTGCTCACCAAAAACAACATCTGGGTCGGACGCACGAAGGGCATCGGCTATCTCTCGCCGGAAGACTGCATCGCCTGGGGCGTCACCGGCCCCTGCCTGCGCGCCGTAGGCCTCGCGCTTGATCTGCGCAAAACCTCGCCCTACTGCGGTTACGAGGAATTTGACTTCGACGTGCCCTTGCGCACCGAAGGTGACGTCTACGCCCGCTATCTGGTGCGCATCGCCGAAATGCGCGAAAGCATGAAGATCATCCGCCAAGCCATGGAAGGCATGCCGGAAGGCCCCTGGAAAGTGGACGCGCCCGGCGTCGCGCTTCCCGACCGCGATGAAATGAAGTACTCGATCGAAAGCCTGATCTACCACTTCAAAATCGTGACCGAGGGCTTCAACGTTCGCAAGGGCGAGGCCTACCAGGCCATCGAAGGCCCCCGCGGCCAGATGGGTTATTACATTGTTTCCGATGGCGGACCCAAGCCCTACCGCTGCCACATGCGCGCGGCCTCGTTCGCCAACCTGCAGGCACTGCCCCGCATGATTGAAGGCCGCCTCCTGGCCGATGTGGTCGCCATCATCGGCAGCATCGACATCGTCCTCGGTGATGTGGATCGATGAACCGGCCACTTTGAGAGAGCCCTTGCCAACGCCTTTCTCCAACGAACTCGAAAGCCACTTCCAGGCGCTGATGGCGCGCTACCCCGCGCGCCGCTCCGCGCTGGTGCCCATGCTCATCTACGCCCAGGACGAAATCGGCTATCTCAGCCCCGAGGCCATCACGCGCATCGCCAGGCTCATTGGGGAAAGCGAGATGGCGGTGCGCGAGGTGATCGGCTATTACTCAATGCTGCGCACCGAAAAGGCCGGCGAGTTCCATGTCCAGGTTTGCACCAACATCTCCTGCCTGCTGCGCGGCGGCGAAGAACTGTTCGAGCACTGTCAGCAACGACTCGGCATCGGGAATAAACAGACCGCGCCCGATGGCGTGTTTTCCCTCGAAGAGGTCGAGTGCCTCGGCGCCTGCTCCTGGGCGCCCGCCGTGCAGATCAACTATGACTTCCACCAGGAACTGACCCCCGAGCGCCTCGATCAGATTCTCGACGCCTACCGGCAGCGCGCCCTGGCCAAAGCATGAGCCCCACGCCGCATCCGCTCGAAACCCGAGTCGTGAGCCGGCGCTTCGACCAGCCCGATGCCTGGACGCTGCCCGGCTATCTGGCCAGCGACGGCTTCCAAGCGCTGGACAAGGCCTTCGCCCTGAGGCCCGAGGCCATTATCGAGGAGGTCAAAAAATCCGGCCTGCGCGGCCGCGGCGGGGCGGGGTTTCCCACGGGCCTGAAATGGTCGTTCGTGCCCAAACAATCGCCGCGGGAAAAGTACGTCCTCTGCAACGCGGACGAGAGCGAACCCGGCACCTGCAAGGACCGGCTCATCCTCGAACACGATCCCTTCTCGATCATCGAGGGCATGCTCATCGCCGGCCTCGCCATCGGCGCCCGGCGCGGCTACATCTACATCCGCGGCGAGTACCGCTACCTGCTCGAGCGCATGGAAAAGGCTCTCGACGAAGCCCGCGCCGCCGGTTACGTCGGCCAAAACATCCGCGGCCGGGGCTTCGATTTCGACATCTGGGCCCACACCGGCGCCGGCGCCTACGAATGCGGCGAGGAATCGGCGCTGATGGAATCGCTCGAGGGCAAGCGCGGCATACCGCGGCTCAAGCCGCCGTTTCCGGCCGTTTCCGGCTATCTCGGCGGCCCCACCATCATCAACAACGTCGAAACCCTGGCCTCGGTCCCCCACATCATCCAGCACGGGGGCGACTGGTTCGCCGCCTTCGGGCCGCCGAAAAACGGGGGCACGCGCCTGTTCTGCCTTTCCGGCCACGTCAACCAGCAGGGCGTATGGGAGTTGCCGCTCGGCTTCCCGCTGCGCCGCCTGATCGAGGAACTCGGCGGCGGCATGCGCGGCGGCGCCGCCCTGAAGGCGGTGGTCCCCGGCGGTTCCTCCACGCCCCTGCTGCCCGCCGCCACTGCCTGGGAGCTCAATCTCGATTTCGATTCGGTCGCCAAAGTCGGCTCGTTTCTCGGCTCCGGCGGCATCGTCGTGCTGGACGAATCCACTTGCATGGTGAAATTCGCCCTGCGGATCCTGCAGTTCTACCGGCACGAATCCTGCGGCTGGTGCGTGCCCTGCCGGGAAGGCACGTCCTGGCTGGAAACCACCCTCACCCGTTTCCACGGCGGCGGCGGCCGCGCCGCCGACGTCGAGCTGATGCGCGAGGTCTCGGAAAACATCCTGGGCCGCACCTTCTGCGCGCTGGGCGATGCCGCCGCCATGCCCACCCTCTCCATCCTCCAGCACTGGCGCGGCGAGTTCGAAGACCACCTCGCCGGCAAGTCCTGCCCCTGCGGCGCCAAAACGGCGTTGGTGGCGGCCCACTAGCAAACCATGGCGAACGTCAAGCTCACCGTCAACGGCAAATCCCTGCAAGTACCCGCCGGCACGCTCCTCATCGAGGCGTGCAAGCAGGCGCACATCGAAGTCCCCTCCTTCTGCTATTACCCCGACCTCTCGCTCCAGGCCGCCTGCCGCATGTGCCTGGTCGAGATTGAAAGAATGCCCAAGCTGCAAACCGCGTGCACCGTGGTCGTCAGCGAAGGCATGGCGGTGCAGACCGATAGCGACACGGTTCACCGCGCCCGCAAGTCCGCCATCGAGTTCATCCTCACCAACCACCCCCTCGATTGCCCGGTCTGCGATGCCGGGGGCGAGTGCGAGCTGCAGGACATGACGTTCAAGTACGGGGCGGAGAAATCGCGTTTCGTCGAGCCCAAGCGCCATCGCGAAGAGCAGCAATGGTCGCCGGTGGTCTACTTCGACCGCCCGCGCTGCATTCTCTGTTATCGATGCGTGCGCGCCTGCGGCGAGGGCATGGACGTATGGGCACTGGGCGTCGCCAACCGCGGCATCAACAGCACCATCATTCCCAACCACCGGGACCACCTCGAGTGCGAGGAGTGCGGCAACTGCATTGACATCTGCCCGGTCGGCGCGCTCACCAGCGGCATCTACCGCTACCAGACCCGGCCCTGGGAAATGGAGCACGCCGGCGCCATCTGCACCTTCTGCGGCGATGGCTGCAAGACCACCCTGGGGGTGCGCAACGGCACAATCGTCCGGGGCGACAACCGCGACAAAAGCGGCATCAACGGCGATTTCCTGTGCGTCAAGGGCCGCTACGGCCTCGACTTCACCCGCCACCCCGAGCGCCTCACCCAACCGCTCCTGCGCCGCGACGGTGAACTCAAAGCGGTGAGCTGGGCCTTCGCCCTGCAAACCATCGCGCAGCGCTGGCAAGAACTCGGCCCCTCGGGCGTCGGCGTCATCGGCTCGACCCGCATGCTCAACGAAGAAGCCTACGCGCTGCAAAAATTCACCCGCACCGTGCTGGGCTCGAACCATATCGACCACCACCGCTCGGGCGACTTCCCGGCGCTGTTCGACGCCCTCGCCTCCAAGCCCGACTCGCTCGCCACCCTGAGCGAGCTCAAGAGCGCGCCCGTGGTCCTGCTCGCCGGCGGCAATCCGAGCGAGGAACATCCGCTCGTCGCCTGGAACCTGCGGTGGGGGTATCGCCTGCACCAGACCCGCTTGTACGTGCTCGCCCAGGACGAAATCAAGCTCCGCCGCCAGGCGTATCGCTACGCCCGCGTCGAAAGCCTTGCCGGCGCCATCGGTTATCTCAACGGCGAAGGCGATGCCGGCGCCGATCCCCTCACCGGCGTTGGCCCCGCCAGCGAAAAGCGCTGGCCCCAAACCCCGGCCTCCCAGCCCCAGACCCTCACCGAGGGCCTCCAGGATTTCCGCGCGCGGCTGCGCCAGGAGCAGAACCTCATCATCGTCATCGCCGCCGAAATCGCCGGCGACGACCTGCGCCAACTGGTAGCGTTCGGTTCCGGCCTCAGCGGCCACACCCGCTATATTCTCCTGGCCGATAACAGCAATTCCCGCGGCGCCGCGGACATGGGCCTCTACCCGCATCTGCTCCCCGGCTACGTCCCCGCGCCCACACCCGGCATGAACTTCGAACAGATGCTCACCGGCGCGCTTACCTCCCTGTACGTGGTCGGCTCGAACCCGCTCCGTCTTTTCCCGCGGGGCCTGCGCGGCAAGCCCTTTCTGGTTGTGCAGGATCTGTTCCTCACCGAAACCGCGCAGGCCGCCGATGTCGTCCTGCCCGCCCTCAGCGCCTACGAAAAATCCGGCTCCGTCACCAACACCGCGGGCGAGCTGCAACTGCAGCGAGGCGGCGGCAGCTTCGAGGGCGCCAAATCGGACCTGGAAATCCTGCACAAGCTGGCCGAAGCCATGGGCGCCGCCTGGGGCGCGGCCAGTCCGGAGCGCAGCTTGCAGGAAATTCGCCAGTACGTGCCCGGCTACAACGTCTCCATGGCCAAACTGATGTCCGGCGCAGCGGTTGCGGTCGGCCAGCCCGCAGGCCCGATACCACGCCTCAGCGCAGCCCTCCAGCCCAATCACGACACGCTGTTCAGCGCGGGCACGCTCGGCCGCTACAGCTCGACCCTCAATCAGGTCCTGGAACGCCACCGGCCCGCAAGCTCCGCACCCCAAGCAGAGGAAAGCCGCTAGATGTCGAGCCTCGCCTACTTCGTGGTGTCGCTGATCAAGTGCGTGGTGGTGCTGTTCATCCTGCTGACTGCCGTGGCCTACATCCAGTTGGCCGAGCGCAAAATCGTGGGCCGCATGCAGGCCCGCGTCGGTCCCAACCGCGTCGGGCCGTTTGGGCTGCTGCAGCCCGCGGCCGACGCCATCAAGTTCATCCTCAAGGAAGATCTCACCCCCGACGCCGCCCACAAGTTCTTGTACCTGCTCGCCCCCATGCTCGCCGTGGTGCTGGCGCTGATGTCGATCACGGTCATTCCCTGGGGCGGTATCGTGCACATGTACGGCTACACCATTCCGCTCCAAATCACCGACATCAACGTCGGCCTGCTGCTGATTCTGGGCGTTACCTCGCTCGGCGTTTACGGCGTAGTGCTGGCGGGCTGGTCCTCGAACAGCAAATATTCCCTGCTCGGCTCCCTGCGGGGCGGCTCGCAGATGATCAGCTACGAGCTGGCGCTCGGCCTGGCGCTCATCGGCCCGCTCATCCTGGGCGGCACGCTCAGCCTGCGCGGCCTGGTCCATGCCCAGCAGCACCTCTGGTTCATCGTCCCCGAGATCGTGGCGTTTTTCATTTACCTGACGGCGGCCTTCGCGGAAACCAACCGCATTCCGTTCGATTTGCCCGAAGCGGAAGGCGAGCTGGGCGCGGGCTACCACACCGAGTACAGCGCCATGAAGTTCGCCATGTTCTTTCTCGCCGAGTACGTGAACATGATCACCGTCAGCTGCGTCGCCACCATCGTGTTCCTGGGCGGATGGTCGGGGCCGCTGTTCGGACCGGTCTGGCTGATGGCGATTCTGCCCACCATCTGGTTCCTGATCAAGGTTTGTTTTTTCCTGTTCCTCTACATCTGGGTGCGGGGCACGCTGCCGCGCTTCCGCTACGACCAATTGATGAGTTTCGGGTGGAAGGTTCTGGTGCCGCTGGCCCTGGCCAACGTGCTGGTCACCAGCCTCGTGGTGGCGCTGCATTAGGCGTTTGAAAAGTGGCAATGCGCAACTGGATTTGGCCATGCAACTGACGTTGTTTTTCATATTCGCGGGATTGGCGGTGGCGGGAGCGATCAACCTGCTGATCCAGCGCCATCCGATTTACAGCGCCCTGTCGCTGGTGACGGTGATGTTCGCGCTGGCGGTCGAGTACCTGATTCTGGGGGCGGAGTTCATCGCCTTCATCCAGATCATCGTCTACGCCGGCGCCATCATGGTGCTGTTTCTCTTCGTCGTCATGCTGCTGAACGCGCCCCACGAGGAAACCGAATACGACGAGCACACACAGATGGTGCAACGCTCCGGGGCGATGCGGTTCGGCGGCTTCCTGGCCGTTGTGCTCGCCATGGAGCTGGTG
>JBOGKM010000059.1:0-1159 GCA_050747745.1 Terriglobales bacterium | reverse complement strand
CTAGTGCCGCCGCGCAGAAGTACCTTGAACGTGGATCACGCCGCCACCGCGGCGTCGTAGACCCACTTGAAGGGCTTCGCGGTCTCGCTGTGGTGGGCGATGAAGGCCATCATCTTCTCGACGAGGTCGTCGCGTGAGGAGAACTCGCCACGTCGTAGCACCTTGCGGCTGAGAATCGAGAAGAAGCACTCCACCTGGTTGAGCCAGCTCGCGTGCACCGGCGTGTGGTGAACGACAAAGCGCGGGTGTGCGGCGAACCACTCCTTCGTCGCCTTCGAGGTGTGCGAGGAGCCGTTGTCCAAGACAACGTGGATCGAAAGCGATACGTCGGTACTTGCGTCGATCTCCTCGAGGAACGAGACGAAGGTGGCCGAGTCGTTCCTTGCGATGTCGGTTGCTCTGACCTTGCCCGTCGTGACGTCGAGCGCCGCCAAGAGGGAGGCGGTGCCGTGGCGCTTGTACTCGAACTCTCTTCGTGCCGGGCGACCGGGAGCCACCGGCGTCGTCGGATGCTTTCGGCTCTTTGCCTGGATACCGGTCTTCTCGTCGATCGAGAGCACGACCGCGTTCTCGGGCGGCGAGAGGTAGAGCCCGCACACGTCCGCGGCACGTTCCCAGAACTCGGGTGAGTCCTTGCGGGTGAGCCAGCCATCGACCTTGTGCGGGCGCACATCGTCCGCGGCGAGGATGCGCCCGATCTGGGATGCCGAGATGGTGATGCCGGCAGCAGCCATCGCGTCGTGAAGCTCGGCATGGCTCCATTGTGAGGTGAACTCGGGAAGCTCAGAGGTGACCTTGGCCATCAGCACGAGACGGTCCGTCGGCCCGTAGACGAGGGGACGGCCGGAGCGCTCTGCATCCTCGAGGCCATCGAGGCCGAGCTCGAGGAAGCGAAGGCGCCACTTCGACACCGACTGGGGGGAGAGCCCGACCTCACGCGCGATCCGCCGACCAGTCACCCCGTCCGCGGCGAGCAGGACCACTTGTGCGCGTTGGCGGTCACGGTGCGGCATCGTCTGGGCTCGCACCCGTCGCTCCAGCTCGCTGCGCTCTTCGATCGTCAAGACGAGCGGCTCCACAGTCCACATTCTCGACCTCCCGGGATCAATGATGTGGACCAGTTCACTACGTTCAACGAACTATTGCGTGGATGCACTAG
>JBOGKM010000058.1:0-2348 GCA_050747745.1 Terriglobales bacterium | reverse complement strand
CTGATCGTTACCCAGAATCGACGCGGCTGGACACGCGGGGATGTGTCGCAGCCACCATCTGGAGGTACATCGCGGTGATGTCGTCCAGGCGTTGCAGGCCGCGCCACATGGTTTGGGTGCCGGGCTCGCCGTCACCTTTGCGTCCGAGGAATCCGCCCAGCGCCGCGACGCGGTGCATGGCCTCGCGCAGCGTCGGCGGTGCATCAGGCACCGCGGCATCCGGGCTGGTGAAGATCATCAGCGCCCGCCATTGCGGCGCTTCGAAGTACACGTTGCACGGCGCTTGCGGCACGTCGCGGCCGAGTTTGGTCAAGCGCTGGATCCGCCACGCCACCACCAGGTCGATCGCCAGACACGCCTCCAACCGGTCGGCTTGGGCCAGTTGGCGATCCTCGATGCGGCAGCCGCTCTTCAAGGTGCGATGGAACACCTCGATGTTCCAGCGCTGGGCATACCACTGGAGTTTCTCGACGGCCTGCTCGGGTGTGGTGACCGGAACCGTCGTGAGCAGCATCCACTCGAGTGGCTTGCTGCCATCCGGGGCTTGGCGTTCGGTAGCCAGCACCGCCCAGACCGGGACGGGCGCCTGGCCGCGTGGGGCGTGGACCGGCGCTTTCAGATCGACTTGGGTATACCGGATGTCGAGCTGCGCGTGACGCGCCGGGCGCGCCCCCTGGCGTGGCACCTGCAGTTCAATTCGGCCGGCGACCGGACGCGCCTCGAGCGTGGGCCACAGCCGTTGCTGCTCGTGGGCCAACGTCCGATTGTGCCGCGCGCGTACCAGCAGCCCGGGCCCGTGTTCGGTGTGCGCGGTCAACGCGAACAGCGCGTAGAGGTCGGCTTCACGATCGCCCACGCTCACGACCTGCGTCGCGCGGCTGTGCGCGGCGACGGCCGCAGCGGCCTGGTAGCTCTTCAGCCACTTGGCGCTTTCCTTGCCCTCGATCGGGGTGCGGTGGCGGCGTGCCTTCTTGCCGAAGTCCTCCGCATCGCGCGCCCAGCACTGCACATCCAGCAAGCCCATCGGCACCCCGGTGGGGGTGAAGGCCAAGGTGGAGTGCAGTTCCAGCCCCTGCGGTCCGTCAACGCGGTTATCAATCGGCCCCAGGCCCGCGGTCGCCCTATGCATGGTGTAGTTCAAGCTGGTGGTGTCCTGCACCGCCAGCACCACCGGCTCGTGTTGCAAGCGTTCGGCGGTGGCCCGGTAGTGACCGCCCAGCAAGTCCTGCATCGTGATCCCCGGGTGATCGAAGAACCGATAGGCGGCCTTGGTCTTGGCGCGCGAGCCACAGGCCTGCGGCACATTGGCACACGGCCGCGCGTAAAAGTCACGCGCCAAGGTCAGCAGCCTGCGCACGAGGCGCGCGTCGGGCAAGTGGACCGGACCAAACTCCTGCTCGGCCCAATCGACCGGCGCCCGTAAGCCCACGGGCGTGGGCGCACTTGGCACGGCCAGTCCACGCCGCCAATGGCGCGCCAACGGTCGCAAGAAGATGCGCTTGGCGCAGCCGCGTGCCGCATGCCCGCGATCCTGCCGACCACGTCCGCAGGTCTGGCCGATCGCGGTCCAGTTCGCCGCCCGATAGCAGGCGCCAGTATGGCTGCTGTCGACAAAGGTCTCCAGCAGCATCGGTTGCACCCCATAGCGGGCCTGCCAATCCTGCGCCAGGCGTCGCGCCGCCAGCGCCAAGACATGCGAAGCCAGGTTGGGCACCCGCACGCTGGGCAGAATCAAGAAACGGCTGTTGTTGACGATCCGTTGCAAACCGGCTCGGCGCGCCGCATCGCCCCAGCCAATGAAGGCCTCACGCGCCGCCAGGTGCCGCGCCGGGGCACTGAAGCTCAACGCCCCGAGGTAACCGATCCGACTGCGCACCAGGTACCGCAACTGCGCCCCGCACAGCGGGCCCGCGCCCAGTGGGTGCTGGGCCATCAAGGCCCGCCACGTGCGCGATTCGATGGGACCGGTCACCTGCACCAGTTCCACCGGCGCCAACGCCGCCAGCGGAGCATCGATCGCTACCTGCTCGACGGTAGCCTCGTCCACAGCTGGCGTAAACGTCACCGGGCGAGCCGGCGGCAGCTCGATGACCCCACGCCGTGCCAGCTTCAACAAGACCACCCGACCACTCATATCCCGCAGCCGGCCCCGTCCGTCTCGCCAGCCCAGCCAACCCGCCAGTTCCCGCGACAGGCCCGTACGCGTCAGCGCCGCATCCTCGCGCACCCGGCGCCGAATGCGTCGCACGACCGCTTCACCAATCTCGTGCCCATCGACCTGCATGGACCGGAAGCGTATCCGTCACGCCGCCCCGTGTCCAGCGAAATTTATGGGACACGATCAGGAG
>JBOGKM010000057.1:0-2024 GCA_050747745.1 Terriglobales bacterium | reverse complement strand
ACTGGCCCCCCCGTTGTTGGCGTAGAGCCGTAGAGCCCCCCCCCGTTGTTGGCGTAGAGCCTTGAAATTGTTGGTCGGGGCGAGAGGATTTGAACCTCCGACCCCCTGGTCCCGAACCAGGTGCTCTACCAGGCTGAGCCACGCCCCGACGGCGGCAGAAGGCACTTCTCCGCCAGTATATCAGGCGCCAGCGCAGTGCGCGGCAGCTTGCGGGCGCCCGCGCCTGTCACAGCGGGGCGGGCTTGCCGGGGATCCACTCTCCCGTGGCGGCAGGGACCGGGCCGCCCCAGCGGCTCGGGACAAGATCGCAGGGCCAGGCCCGCGCACCGGGGCCCCCAGCCCGCCAGCGGGCCCGCATGGTCATAATTCGCAACGGCGAATCCCCGCTGGGCAACAACTCTCGGGAAGGGGCGAGATGCAAGCGGTACGAGGTTCAACGACTCAAGCGCGTCGTTGACGGGGACGAGGGCCAGGGACCGTGCACGGGCGTACGCGACCGAGCCCGAGGCGACCGGCGCCAGCGGCGCCCGCGCGAGGGCGGCAACAAGGCCCTGCGGGCCCGGCGCCCGCGCCGCTTTTCGTCCGCCCCGCCCCGGCGATGGCATAATGGCCACCATGGCCAAAACGCGCGGCATTCTCCTCCTTCCGCTGCTGGCGTTGTTTTCCGCCGGCTGCATGCTGCAGCCCCATCGTCCGCTGCTGCGCGCGCCGCAGCACGACCCAATCGCGCCGGCGCTCTACACCGTTCGGTTCAATACCACCCAGGGCCCGTTCGTCATCGAGGTGCATCGTGCCTGGGCGCCGCTGGGCGCCGACCGGTTCTACTATCTCACCCGCCACGGTTTCTACAACGGCTGTGCCTTCTTCCGCGTCCTCCCAGGCTTTGTGGTGCAGTGGGGTATTAACCCCGATCCGAAAATTGCCGCCAGCTGGAAAAACGCCGACATTCCCGATGACCCGGTAACGCAGAGCAACACGCTCGGCATGATTACCTACGCCACCAGCGGCCCCAACACCCGCGCCACGCAGGTCTACATCAATTACGGCAACAATTCGGGGTTGGACAAAATGGGCTTTGCGCCCTTCGGCAAAGTGATCGTAGGCATGGACGTCGTGGACAAGCTTTATTCCGGCTACGGTGAAGGCGCCCCTCGTGGCAAAGGGCCCAGCCAGGATCTCATCCAGAAGCAGGGTGCGGCTTACCTCAGCAAGGATTTCCCCCGCCTGGACCGGATTCTGTCGACGCAGGTCAAACCCGTCTCGAATCGCGGGGGTCGCGCCGCTTTGCACCGTGGGCAAAATCGACGCGAGGGGCTGCGAAATTCGGAATGGGCGAGCGTCCCAGCGAGCGCCCCCGGGGAAACAAGCAGGCGCGGCCCCAGCGAGGCGCAGCGTCGGGTTGGGGCCAAGGGCCCCCAACCCAACGCGAGCATAAGCGGGGCGAGCGGCGCAGCCGCGCTGGGGCCCGCGCCAACAATTTGACCGGCCTAATCCGCGAGGTTATCGGCGGGCGCGATTGCGTGTGTTCGGACGAGCCATCGGCTGCAGGTCGCGATTGACCTTCCAGGCGGTCTCGAAGCTCAAGGTCGCGTTTCGTTCCTTGGCCAGCGCCACGGCGTCGAGCTTGCAAAAGCGGACAGGGCCGGGCTGCTTGCAATTTTCCCGCACCAAGGTGTAGACGATCACTTGGCCATCGATCTCAATCCGGCAACCCCAGTTGCGGCACTGGCTGTTGGCCAGCAACTGATTCGCCCGTTTGAGGCCTGCTTCCAATTCGCCGGTGTCCACCTGTTCGGTTATGGTATCCACCACGCCCTCGTGGTTGGCATGGCGGTGGTGGATGGCAATTGTATGCTCCCTGGATTCCATGCTTTATATAGGATAGCAGCCTAGCGGCTGACCTGCCCCGCAAAACTGTATCAAGCAAAACTAGAGTGTCAGTCTTCGGCGTGACGGAAATGGCCGGTTGTACTGGCCGAAACGAGCCTCTAGAGACTCAATTGAGACCCCCCAGCAATGGCCTG
>JBOGKM010000056.1:0-1424 GCA_050747745.1 Terriglobales bacterium | reverse complement strand
GATTGAGCGGTTTCGGTTGGCTCAGGCGATCCGCAGGCGGTGCAGCCGGCGGCAATTGTAGGCGAGGGCGACGAGCCGCCATTCGGCGGCGACTTTTTGCAGGCCGCGCCGGTGGAACCGGGTGAAGCCCATGGCGCTCTTGATGATGCCGAAGACCGGTTCGACGGTCTGTTTGCGTTTCTTGTAGCGGGCTTTGCCCGTTTCGGTTTCCAGCTTGGCCGTCATGGCGAGACGCCAGGGTTCGGTGATCCGGCGCTCGGACTTCGGCTCGGGCGGCGGGCGGAAGGCGTAGGGCCGGTGCGGCTGGGTGCGGGCAATCGCCACCAGCGGTTCGATCTTGCGCGCTTCGAGTTCGGCCACCGCCTCCCGGCTGGCGAAGCCGGCATCGGCGAGGACGGTTTTCGGCAGACCGACGGTGTCTTCCATGGCCAGGATGGTCGCGGCGAAGGTTGGCTGGTCGCTCGGCGTGGTCGCCACGTTGGTGGCCAGGATCAGTTGGCTGCCTTCGGCGCAGACCACCGCCTGGGCGTTGTAGGCCTGGCGATATTCAGGGGCCTTGGATTTGCGCATCGGCTGCGAAGCGGGATCGGTGAGGTTGCTCTGCCGGTCCGCCGGCGGCGTCTCGTCCGGCGGCTTGGGCGGTCGGCCGCAGCGCCCCTTCTTGGCGTCATAAGCCGCCTTCTTCGCCTCGTATTGCGGGTGTTCGGCTTCGGCCTCTTCCTTGGCCGCGGCCTCCAGGCGCGCCCAGGCGGCGGCGAGCTTTTCGCGCAACGCCTGCGCCCGGTCGTAGCGCACCGAGCGGATCTTCGAGGCGGTGGCGGCGATCTTGGTGCCGTCGATCGACACCGTTCCCAGCCGCAGCAGCCCGCTCGCGCGCGCCAGCCGCAGCACCCGCAAGAACGCCGCCTCGAATGCCGCCTTGTCGACCCGCCGGAAGGTCGCGATCGTGTCATGGTCCGGGTGCGTGTTCGCGGCGATGAAGCGCGCGCCGATGTCGCGATAACTCGCCCGCTCGATCCGCCGCCAGGAGAACACCCCGTGGGCATAGCTGTAGATCAACAACGCCAGCATCAGCCGAGGATGATACTGCGGCTTGCCACCGGCCTGCGGGTTCGTCAGAAACGCGCTCAGGCGCACCCAATCCACCGCCGCCACGATGAAATGGGCAATGTCATCCTCGGGCAGCCAGTCCTTCAAATCGGACGGCAAGAGAAATGGCTGATCACGCTCAAACAGAGCATGGGGCGTCATTCCGCGATTCCGCCATACTCAGAACCGCAAGTGAATCCGACAGGCTGCTAGCCGCATCTATTCATGACGACGGCGGGATTTCGACGGGCGCGGCGGTTTCGTGAACGGAGGCCATGCTGATCCGTGGCGCCGGGGTGCGGCGCTGAGCTCGGTCTCTGATTGTGAAGTGGTTG
>JBOGKM010000055.1:0-20915 GCA_050747745.1 Terriglobales bacterium | reverse complement strand
GTGCGGCCCCGGGGCCGCTTCGGGGTGGTACTGCACGCTGTAGAGCGCCAGCGAGCGGTGCCGTAACCCTTCCAGCGTGCCGTCGTTGAGATCGAAATGTGTACACTCCACCTCCGCCGCCGGCAACGAATCCGGATCCACCGCGAAATTGTGGTTGTGCGCCGTGATCTCAATCCGGCCCGTCGCCTCGTGCTTCACCGGATGGTTGCCGCCGTGATGGCCGAACTTGAGCTTGTACGTCTTCCCGCCCAGCGCCAACCCGATCAACTGGTGTCCCAGACAGATGCCGAATATCGGTACCCGCCCCATCAGCCCCCGGATCGCCTCCACTGCGTATGTGCATGGTTCCGGATCGCCCGGCCCATTGGAAAGGAAAATCCCGTCCGGTTGCAGCGCCAGCGCTTCCTCCGCGCTCGTGCGTGCCGGCACCACACGCACCCGGCAGCCGTGCCCGGCAAGCTGGCGCACGATGTTGCGCTTCATGCCGAAATCGTAGGCTACCACCAGCGGCGCCCGTCCCCCACGCGCCTCCGGTGCGGGACCGTCATAGCTCGCTTCGGTGCTCACCACCTGCGCCAAATCTCTTCCTTCCATCGGCGCGATTGCCCGCGCCTCCCGTACCAGCGCTTCCACCTCCGCGTTCCCCGCGGCCAGCACCCCCCGCAGTACCCCCCGCTCGCGCACGTGCCGCACCAGCGCCCGCGTATCCATGCCCGCCAACACCGGTATCCCGTAATGCTCCAGATAGTCCTGGCAATCCTGCTGGCTGCGCCAGCTGCTGGCAATTGCGGAAAATTCGCGTACGATCAGCCCCTCCACGAACGGATGCCGCGCCTCATCATCTTCCACTGTCGTGCCGTAGTTGCCAATTTGCGGCGCCGTCAGGCATACCATTTGCCCGGCATAGGAAGGATCGGTGCAGATCTCCTGATAGCCGGTCATCGAGGTGTTGAATACCACCTCACCCGCTCCCCGCTGGTCTTGCCCGGCCCCGCCCGCGCGCAGCAGCGCGCCGTGCCCAGTTCCCCGGAAAACCCGGCCATCTTCTAGTGCCAGTAGCGCTTCCACCGCCGATCCTTTCCTGTGGATGTGATCCACGGGCGCGGAATGCCTTTGGATCAATCCATTTTAGCAGCTTTAGATTTAGAATTACCCGACGAACCATCATTTCGGGGGAAAAGCATGCGACTGCCATTGCGCTGCGCCGGTCCGATCGTTCTTCTCGCCTTGCTGCCGCTTTTCGCCGCGGCTCAAATCGCGCCCCAACCACCTCTGCTCTTGCAAACACCCACCCTCAGCCGCACCCAAATCGCCTTCGCTTACGGCGGCGACATCTGGATCGTCCCCCGCTCCGGCGGTGTCGCTCATCGCCTCGTCACCGGCTTCGACCTGGAATCCGGGCCGATCTTTTCCCCGGACGGCTCCCTGGTCGCCTTTACCGGCGACTACGACAACAATGTTGACGTCTACGTCGTGCCTGTCACCGGCGGC
Source organism: Terriglobales bacterium (assembly GCA_050747745.1). Taxonomy (GTDB): domain Bacteria; phylum Acidobacteriota; class Terriglobia; order Terriglobales; family SCQP01; genus SCQP01. The sequence continues at coordinate 19,424 of JBOGKM010000055.1, read as the reverse complement.
ATCCCCAGGCGCCTGACCTATCATCCCGGACCCGATGTTGCCGTCGGCTGGACGCCCGACGGCAAGGCCGTCCTGTTCCGCTCCAATCGCGCCAGCTTCTCCGATCCCAACCAGCTCTTCACCGTCCCGATCACCGGCGGCTTTCCCGCCGAGTTGCCGCTCTCCATGGCGCAGACCGGCACGTTTTCTCCCGATGCTTCCCACATCGCCTACATCCCCAACTCCATGTGGGAGCCGTTCTGGCAGGGCTACCGCGGCGGCCAGGCTACGCCCATCTGGATCGCTCGCCTTTCCGATTCCAGCGTGGTCAAAATTCCGCGCGTCAACTCCATGGACCGCGATCCCATGTGGATCGGCAACAACATCTATTTCATCTCCGATCGCAACGGCCCCTTCGGTCTCTTCGCCTACAACACTCAAACCCAAAAAGTCGTGCAGCTGGTCAATACCGCCGGCCAGTTCGACATCACTTCCGCCGGCGCCGGACCGGACGCGGTCGTGTACTCCCAGTTCGGCCAAGTTCACGTCTACAACATCGCCCGCCATCGCCAGCGCGTGGTCAATATCACCGTCGCCGGCGACATGCCCCAGCTCCGGCCCCATTGGCAAAATGTCGCCAAGCAAATTCAAACCGCCGCCCTCTCGCCCACCGGCGAGCGCGCGCTGTTTGCCGCCCACGGCGAAATCCTCACCGTGCCCGCAAAACACGGCAGCATCCGCAATCTGACCAACTCCCCCGGTGTCATGGACCGCGACCCCGCATGGTCTCCTGATGGTCAATGGGTGGCCTACTTCTCCGACCGCTCCGGCGAGTACGATTTGCGCATCGTAGACCAGAAAGGGCTGAAGCCCGCGCGCACGATTCACCTCGCTCAGCCCAATGCCTACTACGGCGATCTGCAATGGTCGCCCAACAGCCAATCCCTCGTCTTCAGCGATCAGGCCCTCAACCTTTGGACCGTGAATCTCGCCGCCGGCAGCGTACCCGTAAAAGTCGACAAGGATCTTTACGAGGAGCCGAGCCACGAATTCGATCCTGCCTGGTCGCCCGACAGCCGCTGGCTGGCTTATACCAAGGAGCTGCCCAGCCATCTGCATGCCGTCTTCATCTATTCCCTTGCCGATCACAGCATCCATCAGGTCACCGATGGCATGAGCGATTGCCGCTACCCCCAGTTCGACCGTAGCGGAAAATATCTCTATTTCACCGCCAGCACCAATACCGGCCTTTCCGCCGGCTGGCTGGATATGAGCAGCCTCGATCATCCCGTCACCCGCAGCGTCTACGTCGCCGTCCTGCGCGCCAATCTGCCCTCCCCGCTGCCGCCCCAATCCAGCGAGGAAGCCGCGGCCAAGGCGAGTCGGCCCTCGACGCCACCCGGGGCTTCGCCCGCCACCCCGCCCGCTACCCCTCCGGAAATGAGAATTGATTTCTCGGGCATCCTCCAGCGCACCCTCGCCCTGCCTGTTCCGCCCGCCAACTATGTCGGCTTGGCTGCCCGTCCCGATGGCGCCTTATTCCTCACCTCCATGCCCAGCGTCCAGCAGCCTGGGCCCATGCGCCTGGAGTTGCAACGCTTCACCCTCAAAGACCGCAAACTCACCCCGCTCGCCTCCGGACTGTCGGGCGTGATGATTTCCTATAACGGCCGGAAGATGCTGCTCAATCGCCACGGAAGCTGGTACATCACCACCGCGATCAAGGCGCCCCCGCCCAACGCCGGCAAAATTCCCGTGGATCAACTGCAGGTCTACGTCGTGCCCCGTCAGGAATGGACGGAAATGTATCACGACGTCTGGCGCATCGAACGCGGCTACTATTACGATCCCAACTTCCACGGCTTGAATATCGCCGCCGCCGAAGCCGAATTCGCCCATTATCTGCCCGGCATCGCCAGCCGCAGCGACCTCACTCTGTTGTTCCAGGAAATGCTCAGCTATCTTTCTGTCGGCCACATGTTCGTGCGCGGCGGTACGCAGCCCCATATGAATGCCGAGCACACCGGCCTGCTCGGCGCCGACTACCGCATTGCCAACGATCGCTACCAGTTCGCGAAGATCTATAGCGGCGAGAACTGGAACCCGCGCCTCCACGCTCCGCTCACCGAACCCGGCGTGAACGTCCATGCCGGCGAGTATCTGCTCGCCGTCAACGGACGCCCGCTTACCCCCCAGGACAATATTTACGAATACTTCCAGCAGACCGCCGGCAAACAAGTCACCCTCGAAGTCGGCCCCAACCCGGACGGCAGCAACGCGCGCGAGGTTGTGGTCACCCCCATTGCCAGCGAGCACGCCCTGCGCAACATGGACTGGATCGAAGGCAATCGCCGCAAAGTGGACGAGCTCAGCCACGGCCAGCTTGCCTACGTCTATCTGCCCGATACCGGTGGCGGCGGCTTTACCAACTTCAACCGCTACTTCTTCTCTCAGGTCGGCAAAAAAGGCGCCATCCTCGACGAGCGCTTCAATCACGGCGGCGACCTCAGCGACTACATCATTGATTACCTCCGCCGCACGCCCATGAGCCTGGATATCACCAAGCACGGCGCGCGCGTCATCGATCCTCAGGAGGCCATCTTCGGCCCCAAAGTCATGATCATCAACCAGTTCTCCGGCTCCGGCGGCGATGCCCTGCCCTGGTACTTCCGCATGGCCCACGTCGGCCCGCTCGTCGGTGTGCGCACTTGGGGCGGACTGGTCGGCATTGGCGGCTATCCGGTCCTTATGGATGGCGGCACCGTCACCGCACCGCGCTGGGCCATTGCCGGTCTGCACGGTCACTGGGTCGTCGAGAATCATGGCATCGCCCCGGACGTGACCGTCTGGCAGGATCCGGCCCAAGTCCGCCAGGGCCACGATCCGCAACTCGAGGCTGCTGTGAAAATCGCTATGCAACAGTTGTCCGAACATCCGCTGCCCCACTACGTCAATCCGCCCTACCAGAACCACCATCCTGTCCTGCCGCCGATCCCGCACGGCAGTGGAGGAAATTAGCGAACTTGCGGCGGCGGCGCTTTTTGCAGGCCGGCGCAGCGGTCGCGGCCCTGGCGGCCCTGCCGCGCGCTTGGGCATCGAGGCGGCATCCGTTCGAAGTAGGCGACAATGGCTTCCTGCTGGACGGACGCCCCTTCCTCATCCGCTCCGGGTCCATGCACTATCCCCGTGTCCCGCGCCCCTACTGGCGTGATCGCATGCGCAAGCTGCGCGCGCTGGGCCTGAACACGCTTTGCACTTACGTCTTCTGGAACATGCACGAGCCGCGGCCCGGCCAGTTCGACTTCACCGGCCAGAACGATTTAGCCGCCTACCTGCGTACCGCCCAGGAGGAAGGCCTCTGGGTGATTCTCCGTCCCGGTCCTTATGTCTGCACTGAATGGGATTTCGGCGGCTTTCCCGCCTGGCTGCTGCATCCGCCCGGCATGCGCGTCCGATCTGCCGATCCATTATTCTTGCGCGCCGCCGATCGTTACCTGCAGCAGGTCGGCGCGCAGGTGGCGCACCTCGAGGCCGCCCGCGGCGGTCCCATTCTGCTGGTGCAGGTGGAAAACGAGTACGGCTCGTTCGGCAGCGACCACAATTACCTGGCGGCCATCGCCGCCCTGATTCGCAAGGCTGGTTTCCGCGCACCGCTGTACACCTCCAACGGGCCGGGGCCAAAAATGCTGGCCGATGGCTCGCTGCCCCACCTTACCAGCGTGATAAATTTCGGCGATGGCGACGATCCCGCTCAGGCGTTCCGCGTTCTGGAAAAATTCCGGCCTCACGGGCCCCGCATGTGCGGTGAATACTGGGTCGGATGGTTCGATCACTGGGGCGAGCGCCACCACACCACCCCGCCCCGGCATTCCGCCCGCGGCCTCGACTGGATGCTCTCCCGCGGCATTTCCTGCAACCTCTACATGGCCCACGGCGGCACCTCCTTCGGCTTCATGGCCGGCGCCAACTACGGTCGCAGCTATGAACCCGATACCACCAGCTACGATTACGACGCCCCGCTGGATGAAGCCGGCAGGCCTACGGCAAAATTCCACGCCCTGCGCGCCGTCCTCGCCCGCCATCTTCCCCCGGGCGAACATCTGCAGCCGTTGCCGCCGCCGCTGCCCATCATTTCCGTTCCCCGCTTCCCGCTCACCCTCCGGGCGCCGCTGGCCCAGCTTCTGCCCGCCCCCCATCGCTCACCACGCCCGCTGCCCATGGAAGCCCTGGGGCAGGCCTACGGTCTCGTGCTCTATCGCACGCGGGTAAACTTCAGCGCCAAAGGCCTGCTGCAGCCGCTGGAGTTGCGTGATTATGCCCGCGTGTACATTAATGGCCGCGAGGCGGGCGAGCTGGAGCGAAGCGAGAAACGGCTGTACCTGCAGGTAAGCCTCGCCGCTGGCGACCAGCTCGATATTCTGGTCGAAAACATGGGCCGCATCAATTTTGGCCCGCGCCTGCAGGACAACCTGCAAGGCATCCCCACGCCCGTGCTGATGGACCTGGTTGAACTTAAGGACTGGGACATATTCCCGCTTCCCCTCAACCGCCTGGGGCAACTGCGCTTCGTGCCGTCCAGAATTTCCGCGCCCGCGTTTCACTGCGGAAGCTTTCAAATCGAAGACCCCGGCGATACCTTTCTTGATCTTCGCGGCTGGGGCAAAGGGTGCGTCTGGGTAAACCGACACAATCTTGGCCGCTTCTGGAATCGCGGGCCGCAACAGTCGCTCTTTCTGCCCGGCTGTTGGCTGCATCGCGGGCAGAATGAGGCTATTGTATTCGACTGGGGCCAGTCGACGGCGCCCACCCTGGCGGGCCTGCCTGATCCTATCTACAGTGGCGAGGCTTATGCACGCTAAACGCCGCAACTCGGAGGCGCCGCGAGCGCCTGCGGGCGCCCGTTGCCGGGGAGCGACGCCCGGCCACAGCCCGACCGGCGGGAGGGCGGCTCCAGCAAGAGGTGGCCGTGCCACTTACTTATTCGATTCGATGGCCAGAGGAAACTCGAAACGGCGTGCCCCGCGCGCCGCGCTGCGCGCCAGCGGCGGCGGCATCGCCGCCGCTGGGCTGGGCCGGTACATCGGCGTCAGGCCCTCGGCTTCGCGGATGAACGCCATCAGGCCTTGCTCGCCGTTGTAATCTACCCGGATCACGTCGCCCAGCCGGATCTGGCCGGTGGCGATCAGCTTCGCCAGCGGAAACACAATGTGCCGCTCAATCGCTCGCTTCAGGTGCCGTGCTCCATACCGCGGGTTGTAGCCTTCCTGTAACAACCACTTCTTGGCTTCCGTGGTGCAGTTGAACAGAAATGGGTGGTTCCCGCTGGAGGCCAGAATCCGCTGCTGTACCATCGCCAGCTCAATATCCAGAATCGCTTTCACCTCCTCCGGCCGCAGCGTATGGAACACCACCGTGCGATCAATGCGGTTCATGAATTCCGGGGAAAACTTGTGCCGCGCCGCCGCCATCGCCACCCGGTCCACTTGCGCATCCAGGTGCGCATCCAGCTTGGCGTTGCGCCCGATCTGCGGTGGTGTGAACCCGGTCCCGCCCTGCGTCAGCGTGTCCATTTCCGCCGCACCCAAATTGCTGGTCATAAAGATGATCGTCTGCGTGAAGTCCACCCGCCGGTTGTCGCCTAGCGTCAGCGTCGCCTTGTCCAGTATCCCCAGCAACAGTTGCCAAAGTGCGTCGGACGCTTTTTCGATCTCGTCAAACAGCAACAGCGACAGCCGCAGCCGGTCTGTGTGCCACTGCCCCAACGCTTCCTGCGTCAGCAGCGGGTGCGTCTCCCGATGCCCCAGATAGCCCGGAGGCGAGCCAATAAGCTTGGCAATCTCGTGACTGTGTTGGAACTCGGCGCAGTCCACTTTGATCACCGCGCGCCCGTCCCCGAACAACGTCTCCGCAATTGCCTCCACCACCCGCGTCTTCCCCGAGCCGGTCGGCCCCAGCAGGAGCAGGTTCGCGATCGGACGCCCTGGCGGGTGCAGTCCCGCCAGGTATGTCTGGTACAGATCCACCACGCAATTGAGCGCCTGCTCCTGCCCTACGATCCGGCGCCGCAGCGCCGATTCGAACTGGCATACGTCATCGCACCGCAGCGATGGATCCAGCACTTCCTGGCTGCCCGTTTTCATAACATCCTTCGTCTATTGGGATGCGGGCAGGGCCGATCATGGCTACTGGCGCGCCGGCGCAGATGGGTGGGGCCGGACCGGAACAGAACCAGCCCCCACCCATTACTGCCGGCTCACTGTGGCCCGCAGACGCGCTCAGTCGCCGATGTCCTGGCGCTCCGAAGCTGCTTCCGGAGTTGCCAAATTGGGCTGGTGCTTCAGCTTGAATTCCAACTGGGTCCGCAAATCGGCCATCTGCTGCATCAGTTCCCGCACCCGGGCTTCGCCTGGCGCCATCTGGCCGCGCTCCTGCAGGCGCCGCCGTAACAGTTCGAAGTCCAGTTCCGCCAAGTCCTGCACCAGCGTCCGCATGGAGCGGATCAACAATTCCACCCCGTCCAAATCGGCAAACGGCGATGCAAACGTCTCCGCCGCACGCGCGCGCACCGCCGTCCAGTCGATTTGGAGCTGTGGATGCGCCTGCCGCACCTGCTCCAGTACCTCATCGCTTACGCGCGGGCGATTGCCCAGGCATGCCAGATGCACCTGCCTCACATGTCCGTCCTCGCGCACGTTGTGTACCAGGTAATACGATTTGCCCTTTTTTCGTACGAACGCCATCCAAACCTCCCTTGGTGGTTGGCCGTGGCCGTGGGCTTTCCCGTGGTGGTTTCAGTCCCACCACATAGATGGGTCTGTCCACCAGCGGGGTTGTCCCTGCCAGACTCAACCGCACCCGGATGGTAAACTTTCCCCTTCCAAAGTGCATGCTAGATTCAGAGTAGTTCCAGCAGGCGCCATCTCTCATGCTTTTTTCCAAAATTTTTCTTCCCGAAGGTTTGCTGCTGGCAGTAGCTATCAGCGCGTTCGGCTTTGCTTCCACCTCGGCGAGCCGCCATCCCGTGCCCGCCAATGCGGAAATCCGGGCCATTTACCTCACCGGCCCGATGGCCGGCTCCGCCCACGGAAGGCGTCTGGCTCGGCAGTGGCGGCGTGAGGGTGGCAACGCGGTGGTGTTCGACATCAAGGATAACTCTGGACCGGTGAGCTTCAATGCTGCCGTTCCGCTGGCCAGCCACATGCGCCGCCCCTACATTGCCAGCCTGCCTGAATGGGTGAACTGGTTGCATCAACATGGACTCTATGCCATTGCGCGCATGACGGTATTTCAGGATGGCTGGCTGTCGCAGACCCACCCCGAGCTGGCAGTGCGTTCGCGCTCCTCCGGAGCCGTTTGGGAAGAGCATGGCAACCGCTACTGGATGGATCCTTCCCAACCGGCCGTCCAGAATTACAACATCGCCCTGGCCCAAGCGGCGGCCGAGGCGGGCGTGGACGAGATCCAGTTCGATGCCATTCGCTTCCCGGTGGAAGGCAACCAGCGCGACGCGCGCTTCCTCTATCAGTCCTCCCAGCCGAACCAGCCCCGCGCCTGGTTCATCACCAATTTCCTCCGCCGCGCGCAGCAGGCGCTGCGGCCCACCGGCGTGCGTATCTCCGTTGACGTTTACGGCGTCATGGGCTGGACGCAAGCGGTGGATCTGCAAGCCACCGGACAGAACGTCGCCACCCTGGCGAAGTATTGCAACGTGATCTGCCCAATGATTTATCCGTCGCACTTTTTCCACCATTTCGATGGCTATGCCGATCCCTCCGCCCACCCGCGGCACTTCATCCGGGCGGGCATGGATAAATTCGAAAAGCTCACGCGCGGCGAAAACGTGATCATCCGCCCGTGGCTGCAAGCATTCGCCTGGCGCACCCGCAGCTTCAGCCCCGGCTATATCCGCGAGCAGGTGGAAGTGGAACACGCCATGCACGGCGGCGGTTTCATGATGTGGAATGCCGGCAACCGCTACCAGGTGCTCGACCAGGCCATGCCCGGCATGAGCGCCGCAGGCAGTCAATTCTTTTCCGGAGGCTTCCCCTACGCACAGACTGCGGCCGACAGCAGCCGGGGCACGGCTAAGCCGGGGCCGCGTGAAATTGGCCGCGGCCGGTCCACACCAGAACCGCGCCCGCCAGCATAAGCGCAGCGGCAGCGCCGAAGGCAGCCGAGGGCGAGAGGGCCCAGAGCCCGCCGACCAGCCCGCTGGCGACAAAATCGCCCACCCCGTTGACTGCACCCATCGCACCGTAACCGGTGGCACGCGCAGGCGCGGCGAGCAGATCGGCAGGGATGGCGCTCTCCAGCGGGTCCTGGATCGCCACATAGGCGCCGGCACCGGCAAACACCAGCGCCAGCCCCAGCAGGCTGGCGCTGTGGCGCGCCATGAGCACGGCCAAGCCTGCCGTTGTGATTACCGCCAGCAGGTAACCGCCGGCCAGCAATTTCGCCTTGGACACACGGTCCGCCAGCGCGCCCACGGGAAACGCGCCCGCGGCGTAGACCAGGTTGTGCAGCACGTAGAGCAAGGCCGCACCCTGCGCCGCCCGCACTGCTCCCCAGCGTGGACTCAGCAGTACGGTCGCGGCCAGGATCAGCAGCGTATGGGAGTAATCGCCCAATCCGAACACGCCCGCCGCGCGCACGAAGCTCCGGAACCCGCCGTGCAGCTCGCGCAGGGATTGGAGGAGGCGCAGGCCAGGCCGCGCCGGATGCCGGCGTTCCCGCACCAGCCAAACGAAGGCCACCACCGCGCCCAGGCCGGGAACCAGCGCCAACAGGAAGATCGTATGGTAGGGCGCGGCCGGGGTGGGACGCGGCAGCCGGGAGAGCAGCCACGCGCCCGCCAGCGGCCCCACCACGGCGCCCAGGGTATCGCCGGCCCGGTGTAGGCCGAAGGCACGGCCGCGCGTAGCGGGCGTGACCGCCTCCGACAGCATGGCTCGGCGCAACGGCGAACGCGCCCCCCGTCCCATCCAGGCCACGACCCGGCCGAGCAGGATCAACGGCCAGCTCACCGCCGCCGCCAGCAGCGCCAGCGCCGTGGCGGTGATAAAGTAACCGGCCGCGACAATGGGCTTGCGCCGTCCGACGCGGTCGGAGATCCATCCGGCACCCAGCTTGACGAAGCTCGATCCGGCGTCGGCCGCGCCTTCGATCCAACCCAGCGCCGCCGCGCTCAGCCCGAGGCTGCGGAAGAATCCGGGCAGCATGGCGGTGACCATCTCGTGCCCGGCATCGGACAAAAAGCTGGTGACCGTCATGCCGGCCACATCACGGTTCAGCCAGGCCGAACCCTCACCGGCTGCCGCCCCGGGATCAGGAGTGGCGCGCATCGACGTAGTCGGAGCCGCCGCCAGCGCGGGATGGTGCCGGAGCACAAGCCGCCAGCTCGGCTTCCATGTGCACGAGGAATTTCTGGCGCTGGGCCACCGTGGCACTGCCCTGTTCCTGCGCCATCCGGGCGCGTTCGCAGGCGCGGCCGGCGGCGGCAGTGAAGTCCGCCAGCAGGCGAGCGAGATCGCGCTGCAAGCGTTGGCGGCTGATCGCGATCCGCTGCTCCAGGTCGCTCTGCACGCGCTGCGCGTTGGTGTCCAGCAGGAGGTCGAGAAAACGCAGAGCGTCATCCTCGATCGGCCGCCACCAGTGCAGCGCGGACAGAAACACGTCCGCAGCATGGCGAAGGGGCGAAGCGGGGTCGGCACGCGCGATAAAATCGGCGAAGCGGAACGAGGAGGATTCGTTGAGCGCCGCGGCGGGCACGGCAACGCCCTGTGGCACCAGTTCGGGATGACGCTGCAAAAACTCCTCGCTCATGCTCACGAAACGCTCCCAGGCGGCGCGGAAGGCTGCTTCGGATTCAATCTGCTGTTGTTCCAGCCAAGGCAGCATGCGTTGCTGCGCGCTGGCCTGAGCGGCGGCCATGGCGGCCCGGCGGAATGCCGGTCCGCCGCGGCGGGGCAGCGCGGCGAGCCGTCGGCGCAAATCGGCCTGCGCCGGTGCGCGAACCGAGCGCAGGAATTCCGTACGCCTTTGCGCCAGTTGGCGCCCGAGCTGCTGCTGTTCCATTCCCATCAGGGCATCCAGATCGCCTTGCGAGCGCCGCGCGGCCGCATGCGTGCGGCTCAGCTCGGCTCCGCGCTCTCCGGCCTCGCGTACCGGCAGCTGCAGAGCTTTACTTTCCTGGCGGATGGCGTGCAGCAACTGGCGCTGCAGCCGCGCGGCGCCGCGCCACGCCGCGTCCTCGGCCAATCCGGCGCCGGAGCCGGCCGCCAACTGGGCCAGACAGTCCTGCAGTGCGTGCCAGCCTGCCTCCTCCCCTGGATTTTGCAACTGCCGCAGCGCGCTGATCTCAAAAATCGGACCGATCGGACGCCGTAAGCGTGCCTCCAGCACGCGCCGCGAAAAGGCCACCGCTCCGGCCAGCGCGCCAGTGCACGCGCAGTTGCGCTTTCCACCACTTGCTCCGCCATGCGCCTGACCGGGTCAGAAATCCGCCGCTCCTGCAGCAGGAAGTCCAACAGCGCTGCTTTGGCGGCCTCCCCGCCGATGGCGCCCAGTGCTTCCGCCGCCGCGCGCCGCAGCTCGAACAACACCTCCGGCTCACCATGCACCAAATAGCACCGCAACGCCGGCACTGCGCCGGCGCCGGAGGCGATCAGCAAGCCGCGGGTGCGGTCCAGCTCGTGCAGCGCTTGCAGAGCGCCGACCAGCTCGTCCGGGCCGGGCTGGCTAGCCACGGCTCACCTCCTGCAGGCCGGCTGCCGGAGGCGGGCCTGCCGTGAGATCGAGATGAATCAAATTCAGCTTCACTTGCCCGCCCCGCCGATACCGGGGCTGGCGGGCCATGTCGAGCATCGCCAGCAGCCGCCCCGGGCAGCCGCGCGACCACGGCACGACATGCGCGATCAAGTCGTCCGGATCGTCCACCAGCAGGTGCGAGCGCGACAGCTCGGCGCGGGCGAGCTGCCGGACTGCGCTGTCGGACAACGGCGCCAGCCGCAGCCGTTCCGTCAACAGCGTAAAAAAGATCGACAAATAACCGATCGTTTCCATGTGGGCAGAAGCGGCAGTGGCGAGCAGCGGCGTCCCACTGCAGCGCAGCAGGTCACGCACTGCATTGGCGCAGACGCGGGAGGCAAACGGTGCCGGGTCCCAGACCAGGCAGCAGGACGCCGCGGCCAACGCCTGTTCCAGCTGCGGGCGGCTTCGGGGCACGGACAGGGCCGCGCATATCTCGCGGTGAAGGCCCGCAAACGTGGCCGCGGAGCAGAGCAAGGGCCGGCGTGCCGCCGACACCAGCGCCGCGCGCAGCAGTGCGGTCTTGCCCACGCCCGGCGGGCCATGCACCAGCAAATTGCGCCCCCCGGCCAGCGCTGCGCGCACGGCAGCGATGGAGGCATCGCGCTCGAGCAAAGCTGGCGGGTTCATTGCGGGAGGCCTCCCTGGGCGAGAACAGTGGCCAGTTCCTCGCGCACATCAACCGGCACGGCCGTCCATTGCCGCAGCTTCATCTGCGTAGCGGTGTAGGCGTAGGGGACCGAACGCAACTCGATCTCGCCGTCATCCCAGAACGCGTAGTACGCCCGCCCGCCCTGCATTTTCGACTGGCCCACACTGCCCGGGTTCAGCAGCACCCGTGACCCGTATCGCCGCTGAAACGCAATGTGGGTGTGTCCGGTCAGGATGAAGTCCGCCGCCACGTTCTCCAGCTCCGCCTGCCAACGCGCAGTATCCTCAGCGGCGACGTAGCCGAACAGGGGCTCGTGCACGGTGGCGTGGCTCAGTAGAAAGCGGGCACCCCCGGCGTCCAACCGGAGCTGCTCGGGCAGCTCACGTAAGTACGCCAGGTCCGAGGCCGCCAGCATCGGGGCGGTGGCGGCGCCGGTGGTATCCGCTAGCCTGCGGTAGGGGGGAGAGCAGCGCGGGTCGGCACCCCAGCCTATGGCATGGTCGTGGTTGCCGCGCACGCAGGCGCTGGCATGGGGGCGCATCCAAGCGACACATTCGCGCGGGCTGGGCCCGTAGTCGACCAGATCCCCCAGGCAGAACAGGCGGTCGAAGCCACCGGGCAGCGCCTGCAGCGCCTCCCAGTTGGCATGCACATCGGAACAGATGCAGATTCTCACCCCTCCGCCCCCGGTTGCCAGCGCCGCAGCCAGACCACCGGCCCATCTGGTTCCGAGCCGGCACTGGCCGCAGCCGGCCGCTCGCCCGTAGCGCGCTGCAGCGCCGCCCGATAGATGTCGGCGTGGGCGGCAAACTGCCGTCGCATGCCCGCCAAACTGTTCTGGCCACGTTGCTGCGCCAGCACGCCATAGGCGCGCAGCGCCACACTCAGCTCGCTCCAGCGGCTCTCCAGCACGCGCCGAAAATGTCCGCCGGCCAGGCGCCCGCCCAACGCTCCGAGGCGAGGCGCTGGGATTTCCCATTGTACCGGCCCGACTTCGGGCATGGGGAAATCACGCAGCGCGAACGAGGTGTCGCTCGCTTCCGGGGCCGCCTGCGGCAGCAGGCGCCGCGCCTGCGCCAGGGCATCGGCAAATCTTTCGCCGACACCGCCCAGCAGGGTCAGCAGCGGACGGACCTGGTCCACCATGGCTTTCCCGATCGCCTCGCCCGCCCGTGCCTGCAACTCTGCCATGCCCGGATGCGGCGACTTCTCCTGCCAGAAGGCCGCCAGTTCCCTGCTGACCGCTTCCAGCACCGGGCCGGCCGCGTCCAGCAACAGCTGCACCAGCGCGCGCAAGCGATCTCCGGCCTGATCCGCTGCTGCCTCCGCCAGACGGAACTGGCGCTCCAACTCCGCCCGCGACGCCGCGTCCAGTTGCGCCGGCTGCTCCGTTCCCTCCAGCGCCGCCAGCACCCCGTCGCGCAAGGCCGCCAGCCGCAACTCGATGGACTGTTGCAAACGCTGCCGCAGGGCCTCGTACATGGGCGCAATATCCTGGGCAAACCAGGCCTCGGCCAGCTCAAGCTGCCGCACACTGACCGCGCGCACGGCTAGCTTCGTTCCCGCGCTGCCGGCCCGCGCCAGCGCTTGGCGGGTAAAGTCGAGCCCGCGCTCCACATCGGCGGGCGCCACCAAGTCTGCCTTGCTGAGCAAGACCTCTACCGGCACACCGCCCTGTTGCAGCCAGCGCACCAGCTCCAATTCATCCGCGCCCAGGGTCGCGCCGGCATCCACGAGCAGAATGGCCATGTCGCTGCGCGGCAAATAGGCCAGCGTCTCCATCGCGCCCCAATTGCGAATCGAGCCCAGGCCGGGCGTGTCCACGAAGATCACACCCTCGCGCAGGCGCGGGGAGGGATACAACACAGTCAATCGCGTGATGCCCAGCCGGTTGTCCGGATTCTGCTGTTCGGAGGCAAGGGCGGCCAGTTGCGCCCCCAGTTCCGGCCCGCTCCATTCGCGCTGCTCGCGTTCGAACTGCGCTGCCAGGCGGGGCTCGGGACCGTAACCAATGCGGGTGGGCACCGCGGTTATGGGGGTGGCGCCGGTGGGCAGGAGGTCGGCGCCCAACAGATAATTCAGCAGCGACGACTTGCCGCAACTGACGCGTCCGAACACGGCAATTTCCATCGCCGGCGCCGCCAGGCGGCTAGCGGCCAGACTGAGTCCAGCGCGAAACTCGCTCAACCCGCGCTCGCGCGTCACGCGCTCCAGCACGGCCAGGACCCGTTGGGCTTCCGAGGGGGGCAGCCGCGCAATGCGGCTTTCCAACTGGGCGCTGGGCTCCGGCGTGAGCTCGCGCAACAGCGCGTCGACGCGGCTGTGAAGTTCGGCGATGATGCCCTCGACTTCACGCGCCTGCGCTTCGTCCAGTTCACCATAGCCGCGCATGTTGCGCGGCCCCAGGTCCTCAGCGGCAATCACGGCAAACACCAGGTTGGTGCGGATGGCTCCGCTGGCCTCAATGTTGGGCCGTTCCGGTTTCATCCCCTGGCTGGCGAGCAGCCCCGCCATGGAAGCGCGCAAGCGGCGGATGCTGCCCTCCAGCAGCTTACGCTGCGCCGGCGAAAGGTCATCCACATAACGCGGGAAAAGATTGTTCGCTCCGGCCGAAGCCGCGATGCGTTCGATATCCGCCAGCAGCTTGTCGATTTGCACCAGGCTGAAGTAGAGATGCCGCTGCTGGTGCTCGTTCAGTGCGGCTGGCGTGGGCTCGTGGGTCATGGGGCACCGTGCCAGGAACCATTAGCCCTCAGGGGCGGTTGGCGGTGGGATCCATCACCGGGCTCTACGCATTTCTGCGCTTAGTCTATCAGGTTCCGGACCTGATTGACACTCGCCGCGACGGCGGATACAATCGTCCTTGTTCGTGATCGGGGTGTTGGAGTTCACCCGCGCGCTCCGGCGGCAACCATACCGCCTGTGCCCGAACCGCTCCTCCAGAGCAAATGACTCCTGCCGGCTTGATGCGGTAGGAGGAGGGTGGAAGCGCGAGCGCCCGATCCCTACCGTCTGGGCCCGACCGGGCGGGGGGAACGTTGCTGCAGCTCTTTAATCTGGTACAGATTCTGTTCGTACTCGCGGTCGCCCCGCTCTACGCCGGGCTGCTGCACTGGGCCGTGGAACGCGTCCAAAGCCGGCGCGGCCCCAGCGTGCTGCAACCATACCGTGACCTATGGAAGAAGTTCCACAAGGATGAAATCATTTCCGAAGAGGCTAGCTGGATTTTCCGGCTGGCGCCGTACCTGGTTTTTATCACCCCGCTGTTCGTGGCCACGCTGATTCCGGTGCTGACCCAGTACCCGTTGGGCTTTGCCTTCATGGGCGATATGCTGGCCGCCGGATTCTTTCTGGCGCTGGGCGGCTTCTTCGCGGCGCTGGCGGCGGTGGACACCGCCAACCCGTTCGGCGCGATGGGAGCCAGCCGCACTCGCATGGTGAGCTTCCTGGCCGAGCCGGTGTTCATGATCGTGTTCTTCACCGTCGCCTACATGGCCCAGTCCACCATCCCCTACGTTGTGCAGGCGAGCTGGATGCGCAGCCTGGCCGCCTTTTTCACACCCGCGCACATCCTGCTGCTGCTGGCGTTCGCGATGTTGATCCTCGCCGAAGGGGGCAAGATCCCGGTGGACAACCCCTCCGGCCACTTCGAGCTGGCGATGATTGACGAATCGAAAAGCCTGGAATATTCCGGGCGCGGCGCCGCCCTGGTGCAGTGGGGCGGGGAGATGAAATTCCTTGTACTGACGATCATTTTCCTGAATGTGCTGCTGGCGCCGTGGGGGCTTGCGGCACAGGTTTCGTGGCCGGCGCTGGTTGCCGCCGTGCCCTGGGTCGTAGTGAAGATCCTTCTGTTCACGGTTGCACTGGTCGTGGTACAGACCAGCCTGGCGAAGCTGCGTCTGTTCCGCATCAACGAGTACCTGGGCGCGGCGTTCATCATCTCGGTGGCGGCGATGGTGGTGGGGATCTACTCCGGGGTGCTGCGGTGAACGCCGCCCCGCCGCTGGCGGCTTCGCTGAACGCCTGCTGGGCGGGTTGCATACTCATCGTGGCCTTCGCCATGGTGGCGACGCGCCAGGTGCAGGGAGTGGTGCGCTATTATGTGATCCAATCGGCGCTGCTCGCTCTGGCGGCATTCACGCTCGGCTGGGGGCTGCGGCTGTGGGATTTATGGGCGTTGGGCGGGATCACCATCGCGGAAAAGGTGATCATCATTCCGCTGGTCCTGCGCGCGCAACTACCCGCCGAATCCAACCAGCGCCGCGAGGTGGCGCAGGCAGTGAACGTACCGGCCTCGCTGTTGATCTCGCTGGTGCTGGCCATCACCGCCGCAGTGGTGCTCGCTCCTCTCGCGGCCGCCACCGGACCGCTGGTGCGGGTCAACCTGCCCATCGGGTTGGGATGCGTGCTCATCGGTGCCTACACGGTGGTGGCGCGGCGGGAGGCCATACCCCAACTGATCGGCATCCTGGCGATGGAAAATGGCGCTTTTTGCGCGGGCATCGCCATCGCGCCGCGGCTGCCGATGATCGCGGAGCTGGCGCTGGCGCTGGACGTGATCCTGATCGCCGCAGTGGCGGGGCTGCTCACGCGCGATGTCCGTTCCACGCTGGGCACGACCGCCGCAGGCGGGCTGCACGAGTTGCACGAGGAGGTCCCGAGGTGGCGCTAGAGCTGCTGCTGGGGGCGCCCCTGCTGGCCGCCGCCCTGTGCTGCCTGCCTGGCCTGCGGCGCGCGGCCTGGGGGATCACGGTTGCGGCTGCCACCGCCGAACTGGGCTTGGTGCTGGCGGTGGTCGCCTCCGTGTTGGCACATCAGCGCGTGGCCGCGCTACGTGGCTGGCTGGGCGCCGATGGCCTGAGCGCGCTGGTCCTGCTGGTGGTGGCCTTTGTCTGCCTGATGGCTTGCATTTTTGCCGGGGGCTACATGCGGCGGCGGGAGCCGGAAATCCACCGACTCTGGTGGTTCTACGCACTCATGAACCTATTCGCGTTCGCGCTGCTGGTCACACCAGCCCTGCCCGACCCCAATCTGGCCTGGGTGGGCGAGGAACTGGTGACGCTGATGGGGATTCTGCTGGTTGGTTTCGAGCGCAGCGCCGGAGCGCTGGAGGCCGCCTGGAAATTCGCGGTGCTGACCCTCATCGGCGCTCCCGTGGCGCTGTTCGGTTTTTTCGTCCTCTTCTGGGCATTTCACCGCGTCGCTACGCCGGGCACGCGCGAGAGCTGGACCAGCCTGCAAGCGCTCAGCCCGGCGATGAACCCGCACTTGCTGCTGCTGGCGTTTGTGTTGGCACTGGTGGGATTTGGAGCCACGGTGGGCTTGGTGCCGATGCACACATGGCTTCCCGACGCCCACAGCCAGGCGCACACTCCGGTATGCGCGCTGCTCAGCGGCTTGAAAACCACCGTGCCGCTGTACCTAATTCTACGGCTGCTGGCGCTGGTGCTGGCCACGCCCGGCTTGCACGTAGGTGCCTGGATGATGGCCCTCGGTCTGATCTCGGTGGCCACTGCCGCCTTCCTGCTGCTGCAAGTGCGCGACTACAAGCGCATGTTCGCCTACTCCACCATCGAGCACATGGGCATTATCCTGTTTGCCGCCGGCCTGGCCACGCGCAGCGGCGCGTTTGCGGCCATGTGGCAGTTGCTCAACCACGCGCTCACCAAGTCATTCTGTTTCTTCGTGGCCGGCGCAATCCTGGTGCTTCTGGGCACGACCGAGATCGGCAATGTACGCGGCTTGCTGCGCACCGCGCCCTGGGCGGGAGCGGGCCTGCTGCTGTGCGCGCTCGCCATTGCAGGCGCGCCGCCGTTTCCGCTGTTTCTGAGTGAATTCTCCATCCTGGCTGCAGGGATGCGCGCCGGGCAGCACGGGGCGGTGGTGACCCTGGCGGTGCTCCTGGTGGTGGCCTTCGTGGCGATTCTCGCCCATGTGAATCGCATGCTGCTGGGGGATCCCAGCGGGCCGCGGCCCGAGCGCCTGCCGCATAGCTGTCGCTGGGCGCTCGGATTCGCGGTCGCGCCGGTGCTGGTGCTGGGCCTGTACCTGCCCCCGTCGTTACGCGATCTGCTGACCCTGGCCGCTCGGCAGTTAGGACGGCGCGGGTGAGCAGCTCAACCGCCTCGCCGACAGCTGCCGTCTCGCTGCCAGGGCTGCTCACGGGACTGGAGGCCAGGTTCCCGGCCACTCTGCGGGTAGAGGAGCGGAACGGAGCATGCTGGCCGCTTGCCTTGCTCCGTGCCGACGCCTTGCCCGAGGTGGCCGCCTACCTGTTCTGGGAGACAGGATGCGGCTTCGGTGGCCTGAGCGTCGAGCTGCAACCGGATGCGTGGCTGCTGCATTACTGGTTTCTCCTGCGCCAGGGCGGATGGCTCGACCTGCATCGCAGCTGGCTGCGGTCCGGGCCGCCTCCGCCCAGCATCACCAGCGCCCTGCATGCCGCCGACTGGTATGAGCGCGAGGCCGAGGACCTGTTTGGCGTCAGCTTCGCCGGCCACCCGCGGCTGGGTGACTTCGTGCTGCACGATCAGGCATGGCCCGAAGGGCTGGCGCCGATGCGGAGCGAATTCACCCTGGGATCACCGCCGGCCCGGCACCAGGGGCAGCGCGACTGGCGTCCGCTGTTGGTCGCCGAAGAGCCGGGTGCGTTCGCCCTGCCGCTGGGCCCGGTCTACGAGGGCGGCATCGGGGAGTCGGTCCATTTCCTGATCGAAACCGTCGGCGAAGAGGTGATTCGCGTCGTCCCGCGGTTGTTTTATCACTACCGCGCGATAGAAAAATCCGCGGAAGGCCGCAGCGCCGCCGAGGGCCTGCTGCTCGCCGAACGTTTCGCCGGAACCAGCGCCTTTGCGCACGGCTGGGCATACTGCCGGGCGGTGGAACTTCTGGCCGGAGCGGAAGTGCCGGAGCGGGCCCAGCAGCTGCGGGTGGCTTGGGCGGAATTGGAACGGATGCGCCATCATGCCGGCCACATCGCCTGGATCTGCCGTTCAACCGCGCTCAACGTAGCCGAAGCGCAGGCTGCCATGATTGAGGAAGATTTGCTGCGCGCCAGCGGTGCCGCCAGCGGCCATCGCTATCTCTGGGGCCTGCTTGCGCCCGGCGGCCTGCGCCGCGATCCAACGGCGGCGGAAATCCAAGCCCTGTTGACGGCCACCGGACGTGCGCAAGGGCAGTTGCGTCAGCTCGAGCGCCGGCTGCGCTACAGCAGCAGTTTCCTGGATCGGCTGGAAGAATGCGGGGTGGTCACCCCGGAACAGGCGCGCGAGTTCGACCTCGCCGGTCCGGTGGGGCGGGCGTCCGGACTGCGGCAGGATCTGCGCCGCGAGCTCCCCTATGGCGGGTATGCGGCGCACCCGCCCGCCGCCGCGCTGGAGTCGGAAGGTGATGGCTATGCCCGGCTACGTGTGCTGTTCCGGGAAGCCGAGATCTCCGCGGCGCTCATCGAGGGCGCGATGAAAGATCTGGCGCCCGGCTCGATCGCCGTTCCCTGTCCGCCACGCGCCGGCGCCGCCCTGGGCTGGGTGGAGGCGCCCAGCGGGGCGGCGCTGCACTGGCTGCGGCTGGATGCCGAGGGGCGGATCCGCCGCTATCACGTGCTGACGGCTTCGTTCCGCAACTGGCTGGGATTCCACGTGGCGGCAGAAACATTCGCGTTTCAGGACTTCCCGATCATTCTGGCCACCTTCGGACTGTCCGCGACGGAGTGCGATCGATGAGCAATTGGTTCTGGCACGGACTGCGGCACCGCATCGTGACGACGCCATTTCCCCGCCGCCCGGAATCGAGCCCGGGCGCGTTCCCGTGGCAGCCGTGTGCGAGCGACTTTGCCAGCCCTGAAGAGGCCGCGCGCGCTGCCGCCGTCTGCCCTACGGGCGCCTTGCGGGCCAGCGGCTGCCGGGCGGAGGTCGAGCTGGGGACCTGCATCGCCTGCCAGCGCTGCCGCGCGCCCGCCGCGCCGGCGATGCGATGGGAGCGCGGG
>JBOGKM010000054.1:0-46932 GCA_050747745.1 Terriglobales bacterium | reverse complement strand
CATCCACCGCCTTTGGGCCGCGCGGACTGATCCTGCGCTGCCATCCGCGCACTCTGCCAGCCAGCGCACCCAGATCGGTGCCTCAATGGCGTTCCTGAAAATCGCCACATACGCCACGGACTGCTAGACTAGTGTGCTGAGTCTAAAGTATTTGGCACGGCCACCTCTTGCTGGAGCCACCCGGTCGCTGCGCGCCGCCTCGCTTATACTTTAGTGCATCGTGGACGGGCGTTACCGTATCTTGGGCAAACTGGGCAGCGGCGGCATGGGACTGGTGTTCAAGGCCGAAGACATCACGCTCGGCCGCTTCGTGGCGCTGAAGTTTTTGCCCGAGTCGCTGGCAAGCGACGCACTGGCGCTGGCGCGGCTCCGGCGCGAGGCACGCGCAGCTTCGGCGCTCGACCACCCCAACATCTGCACGGTCTACGACATCCTCACCCAGGATGGGCAGCTTGCCATCGCCATGCAGTTTCTCGAGGGCACCACCCTCAAGGGCAAGCTCACACCCGGCCAGGCGCTGGGCACCGGCACGATTGTTGATTTCGCCATTCAGATCGCGGATGCGCTGGCGGCGGCGCACACCAAGGGCATTATTCACCGCGACATCAAACCTGCCAACATTTTCATTACCGAGCGTGGACAGGTCAAGGTGCTTGATTTTGGGCTCGCCAAGCTGGCTGCGGTGGCTGATCCGGAGGCGCCGACGACGGCCGAAGGCGACCTCACTTCGCCGGGTACGACCCTGGGCACCCTCGCCTACATGAGCCCGGAGCAGGCGCTGGGTGAGGCGCTCGATGCGCGCACGGATCTGTTCAGCTTTGGTGCGGTGCTGTACGAAATGGCGACGGGACGGCTGCCATTTGCCGGGCAGACGGCGATGGCGGTTTCCGATGCCATTCTGCACAAGGCGCCGGTACCGCCGGCGCAGCTGAATCACCAGCTTCCGCCCGAGCTGGCGCACATTATCGAGAGGGCGCTGGAAAAAGACAAGACGCTGCGCTACCAGAGCGCGGCGGATGCGGAAGCCGATCTCAAACGCTTGCAGCGCGACAGTGGCGCCGGCAAAGCGGCAATCCCCGCAAATCCGGCGCGGCGCGGAACGCGCTGGCGGCTTCCGGCGGCTATCGCCGTGGCGGCTGCGATCGCGGTGCTGGCCGCGTGGCGGATTGGTTTTCGCTCTGCGCCCGGTCTGACCGCCCAAGACACGCTCGTGCTGGCCGATTTTGCCAACTCTACCGGCGATGCCGTGTTCAACGGCGCCCTGCGCCAGGGCCTCACGGCGCAGTTGGCGCAGTCGCCATTTCTCAAGCAGGTGTCCGATGAGCGCATCGCGCAAACGCTGGAGCTCATGGGACAGAGTCCGTCAACGCAACTCACGCCCGTACTGGCACGCGAGGTTTGTCTCCGCACCGGCAGCGCGGCGAGCGTGAATGGCTCCATTGCTCAATTGGGTTCGCAGTACGTGTTGGGCATCACGGCTGTCGCCTGCGACAACGGCGATCTGCTGGCGGACGTGCAGGCCACGGCCAGCGGCAAAGACCAGGTCCTGGCGGCGCTGGGCAAGGCCGCTACGGCGCTGCGCGCCAAGCTGGGCGAATCACTGGCATCGGTGCAGCAGTACAGCGCGCCGGCGCAGAATGTGACCACCTCGTCGCTGGCGGCGCTGAAGGCGTACAGTCTCGGCCAGCACGAGTACAACGTGGAAAACGATTTCGCTGCCGCGCTGCCCTTATACCAAATGGCGATAACGCTCGATCCCACTTTTGCCATGGCCTACGACCGCATGGCGAATAGCTATATACCGCTCGGCGAAATCGGACCGGCGGCGCAGGCCATGCGCA
Organism: Terriglobales bacterium; assembly: GCA_050747745.1. Classification (GTDB taxonomy): domain Bacteria; phylum Acidobacteriota; class Terriglobia; order Terriglobales; family SCQP01; genus SCQP01. The sequence goes on along the minus strand of JBOGKM010000054.1, from coordinate 45,091 downwards.
GTGCCTATGCCTTGCGAAACCACACGAGCCGGGCGGAACGACTGGCCATCAATACCGATTACCAGCTTGATGGCGTATGGAATTTGCCGCATGCGCGTGCCAGTGCCGAGGCCTGGGGCCGGCTCTACCCCCGCAATGACACGCCCCCAACCGCTGCCTGGCAGGCGGAGATGCTGCTGGGCGATTATCCGGCATCGCTGACTTCGGCGCAGGAAGCGATGCAGCGCAACCCGGCGAGCAGCAATAACATTGTGGACCTCGCGTATAGCCAGCTCATGCTCGGCCAATTCGGCGCCGCGCGCGCCACCATTGCGGATGGCGAGCGGCGGCAGGTGCAATCGCCCTGGTATCCGCTCGAGCTCTATGTGCTGGATTTCATCGGCCACGAGCCCGGGGCGATGGCACAGGATGCTACACGCGCCCTCTCCGCCACCGCGATGAACGACGCCATGCTTTACCTCGAGGCTGAAACCGCCGCCTCCGAGGGTCAATTTGCCCGCAGCGCCGCGCTCGCCCAAAGCGCCGCTACCACGGCGCTGGCAGCCGGTGAAGACGAAGCCGGGGCTCAGTATCTGGCGCATAACGCCGTCGAGCAGGCGCTCGTCGGCAACGACGCCGCAGCGCGCCAGGAGGCACAGGCGGCTCTCGCTCACCCCGGTTTTATCCCCAGTGCGTTTGCCGCCATCGCCTTCGGGTTGGAGGGTGACACCGCGAAGGCAGAGAGGCTGGCCGCGGGGTTGCAGCGTAATTGGCCGCAGAACTCGCTCGTGCAATTCCAGTTTCTGCCACTGATCCAGGCTGCCCTTGCGCTGCATGAGCACCAGCCGGCGGCCGCACTCCTGGCGCTCGAGCCCTCAGCGCCTTATGAATTGGCCGAGGGGGATCAGACGTTTACGTTTGCGCTCTACCCGATTTACCTGCGCGGCCTTGCCTACTTGGCCGAGCGGCAGAGCACGGATGCTGTGAGCCAATTTCAGCAGATTCTGAACCACCCGGGCATTTTGCAAAACCAGCCGCTCGGGCCGCTGGCACACCTGGGACTGGCTCGTGCTGATGCGCTCGCGGGCCAGACCGCGCAGGCCCGCGCCGCTTACCAACATTTCTTCCTGCTCTGGCAGCATGCCGGCCACGCTGTTCCGCTGCTTGGCATCGCGAAAACGGACTACGCCCGCCTCCCCTGAGCCCACCGCCCCTCGAAAAGGCGTTCGGCCAAGTCCTCCGGGAACTGCAAACACACCGTAACGCGCGGCCGCAAGCTTGAAACGCCCTGGCTCAACAATCACACGCCGCGGCGGACTGGCGGCAGGCCATCTTCGCTTTTTCTTTGTGATAGGATGCGAGCATGGCGGAGGCGTTGCACGCGCTCTTGGGGTCGTGGTTCACAGCGAGATTCGGCGAGCCCACGGAGCCGCAAGCGCTGGGCTGGCCGGCGATTGCGGCGGGCGAGGACACGCTGATTTGCGCTCCCACCGGCTCGGGCAAAACCCTGGCGGCGTTTCTGATGGCGCTCAATGGGCTGATCCGGCAGGCGTGCGCAGGGGGGCTGGAGGAGGCGACGCAGGTGGTTTACGTTTCGCCGCTCAAGGCGCTGGCCAACGATGTGCAGAAGAACCTCGAGCTGCCGCTGGGGGAGATCACCCAACGGGCCTTGAGCAGCGGGCAGCTTTTGCCGCCGATCCGCGTCGCGGTGCGCAGCGGCGACACGCCGGCGGCGGCGCGCGGCGCCATGCTGCGGCACCCGCCGCACATTCTGGTGACGACGCCCGAGTCGCTCTACATTTTGCTCACCGCGCAAGGAGGGCGCGGCATCTTGCGGCGTGCGCGCACGGTGATCGTGGACGAGATCCACGCGCTGGCGGGCAACAAGCGCGGGGCACACCTGGCGCTCAGCCTGGAGCGGCTGGACGAGCTTTGCGGCGCACCGCTACAGCGCATCGGACTGTCGGCCACGGTCAAGCCGCTGGAAACCGCCGCCCACTTTCTGGCGGGCGCGCGGGCGCTGCCGCGGCTGATCGCCGTTGCCGAGCGGCGGCGGCTGGACCTGGCAGTGGAGGCGCCCGCCTCACCGCTGGGTCCGATTGCGACCGAGGAGCAATGGGAGGAGCGCTACGAGCGACTGGCCGAGCTGGCGCGCGCGCACCGATCGACGCTGGTGTTCGTGCCCACGCGGCGCATGGCCGAGCGGGTGGCGCACCGGATGCGCGAGCGGCTGGGCGAAGAAGATGTCGCGGCGCATCACGGCAGCCTGTCGCGTGCTCTCCGGCTGCGCGCCGAGGAACGTTTCAAGGCGGGCGCGCTGCGGATGATGGTGGCCACGGCTTCGCTCGAGCTGGGTCTGGACATCGGCAGCGTGGATCTGGTCTGCCAACTGGGCTCGACGCGGCAGTTGGCGGCGGCGTGGCAGCGCGCCGGGCGGGCCGGGCACGGGAAGGGAGCGATACCCAAGGCGCGGTTTTTCGCGCTCACGCGCGACGATCTGCTGGAATGCGCGGCGCTGGTGCGGGGATTGCGCGCGGGCGCACTCGACGAACTGCGCGTGCCGGACTGGCCGCGCGACATTCTGGCGCAACAGATGGTCGCGGCCGTGGCGGCGCGCGAAAGCCGCGAAGGCTGGGGCGAGGAAGAGCTGTTCGCGCTGGCACGGCGGGCCTGGCCGTATCGCGCGCTGCCGCGGGAAGAATTCGATGCGCTGGTGGAGCTGCTGAGCGAGGGCATTTCCAGCCGGCGCGGACGGCGCGGCGCGTTTCTACACCGCGACGGCGTGCACCAGCGGCTGCGGCCACGGCGCGGCGCGCGCCTAGCCGCCATCACGTGCGGCGGGGCGATTGCCGAAACCGCCAGCTACGTTGTCCAGGCGGAGCCGGAGAATCTGCCCATCGGGACGCTGGACGAGGATTTCGCCATCGAGAGCAATGCGGGCGACATTATTTTGCTGGGCACACATTCCTGGAAGGTGCGGGGAGTAGAAAGCGGACGGGTGCGGGTGGAAGACGCGCAGGGCGCGCCGCCAACGGTTCCTTTCTGGCTGGGCGAGGCGCCGGGGCGTACGCGCGAGCTTTCGGCGCTGCTGTCCAGCCTACGCGAGGAGATCGGCCGGCACGAGCCGGAATGGGTGATGCGGGAGTGTGGATTGACACTGGAGGAGGCGCGGCAGGCGGCGGCGTACCTGAACGAAAGCCGTGCGGCGCTGGGGCGGATTCCATCGCAGCAGCATGTAATCGCCGAACGTTTTTTCGACGACGGGGGCGGGATGCAGCTGGTGATTCATGCGCCCTTTGGCTCAGCCATCAACAAGGCGTGGGGCATGGCGCTGCGCAAGCGTTTCTGCCGGGGCTTTGATTTCGAGCTGCAGGCCGCAGCGAGCGACAACGGCTTGTCGCTGGCGCTATCAGAACAGCACAGTTTTCCGCTGGAGACGATTTTTCAGTTTTTGCGGGCGGCGACGGTGCAGGACGTTCTCGAGCAAGCGGTGCTGCAGGCGCCGATCTTTCAGACGCGCTGGCGCTGGAACGTGAGCCGGGCGCTGGCGCTGCTGCGTTTCAGCGGCGGGCGCAAGCTGGCGCCGCAACTGCAGCGCATGCGCGCCGAAGATCTTTTGGCGGCAGCGTTTCCGATGCAGGTGGGCTGCCAGGACAACCACGGCAGCGAGGATCTGGAAATCCCCAACCATCCTTACGTGCAGGAGACCATGCGCGATTGCCTGCACGAGTTTCTGGACCTGGAGGGACTCAAGGAAGTGCTCGCCGGGTTGGAATCCGGCGCCATTGCCATTGCCGCCGTGGATACGCCCGCGCCGTCGGGACTGGCGCAGGAGATACTCAACGTCGGAGCGTTCGGATTTCTGGATGATGCGCCGCTGGAAGAGCGGCGCTCGCGAGCGGTGAATCTGCGGGCCGCCTCGGAGCCATCGCTGGGGCGGGGAGGGCTGGATGCGGCCGCAGCGGCAGCCGTGCGCGCGGAAGCCTGGCCGCAACCACAATCGCGCGAAGAGCTGCATGATCTTTTACTTTCAACGGTTTACTGGCCTAAACATGAAGTTGCACCCGAATGGCGTGCGTGGCTCGAGGAGTTGCGGAGCGAAGGCCGGGTGGCCGCAGCTGGCGCGGGTTGGGCGGCGGCCGAGCGGGTGGGATTGCTGTGCGGCGGAGCCTTAGCAGCACCGCTGGCGGGCGCGGTGTGGCCCGGAGTTGAGTTCGCCGGAGCCACCCCCACGCCGGGTGAGGCCGCCATGGAGCGCATCGTGGGCGGCTGGATGGAGATCCTGGGGCCGATCGCGGAGGCGGAACTGGCGGCGCGGCTGGGCCTGGAAGCGGCAGCGGTGAAAGCGGCGCTGCTGGCGCTGGAGGGGCAGGGGCGGGTGCTGCGCGGCGAGTTCGGATGGTGCGAGCGGGCCCTGCTGGCGCGCATCCACCGCCGCATGGTGCACCGGCTGCGGTCGGAGATCGAACCGGTGGCGCCGGCGGTGCTCTATCGGTTCCTGCGGCGCTGGCAGCACCTCGAGCCGGGAACGCAGCTGCACGGGCTGCGCGGCCTGGAAGCCGTGCTCGAGCAGTTGCAAGGCTTCGAGGCGCCGGCGCAAAGCTGGGAACAACAGCTGCTGCCCGCGCGCGTGGCCGATTATGCACCGGCGCTGCTCGATCAACTGTGCTTATCCGGGGCCTTCACCTGGGCGCGGCTTGCGGCCGCGGGCAGCCGCCGCGCCGCGCCCACGCGCAATTCCCCGCTCACGTTCTTCCGCCGCGCGGAAGCGGATATCATGCTGGCGCTGGCGGGCTGGTCGCCTGGAGACGAAGCGCTCAGCGCGGAAGCCAGGGCGGTGCTGGCGCGCTTGCGCCAGCGCGGGGCCAGCTTCTTCGCCGAGCTGGTGTTGCCCGGGCTGGTCAAGAGCCAGGTCGAGGAGGCGCTGTGGGAGCTGGTAGCGGCGGGTCTGGCCAGCGCCGACGGTTTCGATAATTTGCGCGCGTTTCTCGATCCCAAACGGCGCAGCGGCGAAAATCGTGGTGCGATGCCGCGACATGCGCCCGGCCGGTGGGCGGCGATAGCGGCGCCGACGGGGCGCGACCTGGGGGACGAAGCCATCCGTATGCAGCTCGCCGAACGCCAAGCGGAGCTTTGGCTGCGGCGCTACGGCGTGATCTTCAAGGCGCTGCTGGCGCGCGAGTCGAGCGCAATTTCGTGGTACCAGATCCTGCTTGCCTGCCGACGCCTGGAAGCGCGGGGCGAGATCCGCGGCGGCCGCTTCGTTTCCGGCTTCGCCGGCGAGCAGTATGCGCTGCCGCAGGCGGTCGAAGCCTTGCGCGCGGTGCGGAAGCTGGCAGAAACAAGCGGCGCGCGGATCTCGGCGGCCGATCCGCTCAACCTCGCGGGCATCCTCCTACCCGGCGAGCGCATTCCCGCCCAACGGCTGGAGATGGTCGCGGGTTAGGACGGGCCGAGGCGGAAACGGACCACGATTTGCGCCGTTAGAACCGTGGGCTTTCCACTGGTCCGGGCGGGGCACCGCGATGCCGAGAGGCGTTGCAGGCAGCGGGATCGAGGTACAGACAGCGCTGAGCGCCACCGTTCCCTGGGCCGCGCCGCGGGTGAGGCCGGCAGCGAGCGCAAGGAGGACGCGGAGGAACCGATCACGCTCGGAACCAACTGTTGACTTCGGCATAGGTCAGCGCTCCCGCGAGCGGCGCGAAGGTGCCGGCGCCGCGCAGGTCTTCCGCTATCGTACGCAGCAAGGCCAGCGCGGCCAAATAGGGCTTTGATCCTAGGCTGATGCGGCACACTCCCGCGCGCGCAAGCTCGGCAACGGTTGGTCCGTCCGGACCGGCCAAAATATTCAACGGGCCGGGCGATGCCGCCAGCAGACTCGCGATCAGCTTCAGGTCGCTCACGCCGGGTACGAAAATGCAATCCGCGCCGGCCGCGCGATAGGCGCACGCGCGGCGGACGGTTTCGGCGAAGGGATCGTGGGGCGGCTCTCCGTGCAGAAAAAACGCGTCCACCCGCGCGTTCAGCACCAGCGGCACGCCCGCGCGCCCGGCGGCGGCGCGCACCGCCCTGATTTTTTCCGCCTGCCGATCCAGCGGCACGAGGCGGGTCTCGCCGGCTTCGCTGTCTTCCAGGTTCATGCCGACCGCGCCGGCAGCCAACAGCAGGCGCGCGGTTTCTCCCACCTCGCGCGGATCATCGCTGTAGCCGCCTTCGCAATCCGCGCTCACCGGAATCCGCACCGCGCTCGCGATGCGGCCCACAATCTCCAGCATCTCCGCGCGCGGGATGCGCTGGCCATCGGCATAGCCGCACGTGTTGGCGATAGCGGCGCTGGAAGTCGCAACCGCAGGCATGCCGGCTTCCTGCAGCAGCCGCGCGCTGGCCGCGTCCCAGCAGTTGGCGAACAGCACCGGCTGATCGCTGTGATGCAAAGCAAGCAGATGCTGCGCCCGTTCCGATGAGTTCATACCGCCATTCTAGCGGGTTAGCGGCTACTGCGGATTGCACGGCCCTTGCGCGATGGCGAAACTTATCCTAGTAGAGCTGATCACACCCCGACCGCGAGCTACGCTATTGATAAATCATTCCGATAAAAAAGGAAAACGCCGCTGGCTGACCGGCGATTTTTTGCGGGACAAAGCGCCAGCGGCGGACCGCGGCCAGCACCGCGTGCACTCCGTGCTTTCGCGTCGCGGCGGTGACCAGCACCTGCTCGACGCGGCCGTTCCTACCGACTAGCACCATCAGGCCCACCGAGCCAGGAAGATTCTGGAACGCCGGTCCAGGGAGCTTCCGTGCCTGAAACACCATCCCGTCGCGCTCCATGCTGTAGAAACCAAGCTGCGCGGGCCGCTGCCAAGGCTCGTGGCCGATGCGACAGCGGAGCTGGCTGCTGACCCGGCAGAAGGTGTTACCCACTGCGGCCCAGGAGATGGTGAGCGGCTCGGAGGAATCCGGTGGCCGTGCGTAGAGCGCCGGAGCGGCGCCGGTGAGATCCACCCAGCCCTCATCCACCAGGCAGCCTGCCGCCTGACACTCCGAATAGACCAGGCGCGGCGGCAGCAGCGCGTGCCAATGCACGCCGCCAGCGGAAAACGCGGCTTCCGCCTGGTGGGGCTTTTTTACGCCGTAGATAAAAAAGCCGCCGGGAGAGGCCCGCACCTGCAGCCAGCTTATATCGCGCGGCAGGGACGTCGGGTGCCAATGGCGGCCGCCATCGCAGGTGGTCGCGGTCATTTGCGGTGGCTGGGGCGCGGAGTTGGCAACCAACTTGCCACGGCGGCTGAACTGCGGACGGGGAATTTGAGAGGCCAAGGCGATGGCACGCCCGCCTGGCGCCGCCGCCAGCGCCTGCACCGGCGCCGGAAGCTTAATCAACTGGGAGCGGATACGGGCCAACTTCCAGTGCTGGCCGGCATCATCCGTCCAAGCCAGCGAGTTGCCGCGCGCGCCCAACTCAATGCGTGGGCCGGAAAAGGCGGCCAGTGCGAACTGGCGCTCAAGCCGAAAGTTCCGGCGCTGCCAGGTCTCGCCACCGTCGGCACTTTGCAGCCGCACGCGGTCGGAACCGAACGCCACGATTTCGTTGGGAGCCGGAAAATAGAGGTGGAACAGCATGGCGCCGCCGCGCTTGCGGCGCAGCACCGTCCAGGTTCGGCCAGCATCGCGCGAGACGGCGATCATGCCGCTGGCCCCGCAGACCCATAATGCACCGCCATGCGCGAACACGCCCAGCGGCTGCTCCGGCAGCGGAACCGAACTCCAGTCGCCGGCCGGGCTCATCGGCTTCTGGGCCCGCGCGCCCAGCGCCACACAAAACGTCATCGCCAGCGCCAGAAGCTGGACCTTCATGGCTTACAGCACCCGAACTGCGCGGTTCAGCACTGTCATCCAGCCCATCAGCCTTCTAGCGATCGTTCCAGTCCGCTCCAGCCCCAGCGCGGCATGCACAGGCCCTCGGGCACATCGTCTTCGGAGCGGTGATACCGCGCCATCTCGGTTGTGGTCGCCCACGCGAAATAATCGTGCAAGACCTGCCGTAAGCCGGGATCGCCGGCAAGCCCGGCATCCTCCAGGGCCTGATCGAAACAGGCAATTGCCCGACGATCCATTTCCCCGTGCTCCCCGTTGCCGCTGTGCATTTTTAACACCTTGGTTTCGTCGCCATACGAAACTGTATACACTGCCGGGCCGCCCAGCGCCTCCGCCCAGTACGCGGCCAGTCGTTCCGTATGCTGCGGATGGAAACCGTGGCTGAAGGCGTGCGCGACGATCTCATCCGCCATCACCCGCCGGTGCCAGGCCTCTGCCAGCCGCCGCATGCCCTCCATCCCGCCCGCCGCTTCGTAGACCGTCTTCATCGCTTCCTCAGCGTGCGCCTCGCCTCACCGCTTCAGAAACTGCTTCAGGTACGCATTGCCCGACGTTAGCAACTCGTCCACGTCGCCGTCAAACAGGATATGGTGCTCATGCAGCAGCAGAAACGATGTGGCGGCATCGTGCCCGGGCGCGGCCACCAGCGCGTTGCTCGCGGCATCCCAGCGATGCGTGGCCATCAGAAAACCGTCCTGGAGCCGATGGGTCACCAGCAGCGCGGTGACGCGGTGCAAATCGCGCAGCTGGATGATCTGCTCCATGATGGTAGTCGCGGTGACCGGATCGAGGCCGCCGGTGGGAGAATCGTAGAGCATAATTTCCGGCTCGGTGGCCAGGGCGCGGGCAATCGAGACGCGGCGCTGCATGCCGCCGGACAACTCAGCAGGTATTTTGTCTATGGCGTCTTCCAGTTCGACCGTGCGCAGGCACTCGCGCACGCGCGCTTCGATGTGTGCCTCGTCCAGGCGCCCTTCCTCCTCCAGCCGGTAGGCGACGTTTTCCCGCACGGTGAGCGAGTCGAATAGCGCGCTTTCCTGAAACACCATGCCGATGCGGCGGCGCAACTCGTAGAGATTCTCCTCCGGCAGCGTGCTCACGCGCTCGCCCAAAACCTCGACCATGCCCGTGTCCGGACGCAGCAGCCCCAGCGCCAGCTTCAGCGCCACCGATTTGCCCGCACCGGTTTCCCCCAACAGGACCTTGGTTTCCCCGCGCCGCACCTGGAAGCTTACATCCTCGAGCACGGGCACATGATCGAACTCCAGGCTGACGTGCTCGAATCCGATCAGAACCGGCGGCGGCGGCGACGGCATGGAAGCCTAGCTGCCCAGAATGCCGATCAACACCCGGCTGATGAGAAAGTCCAGCAGGATGATCAGCACCGAGGAGGAAACCACGGCGGTGGTGGTGGCGCGGCCCACACCGCGCGTGCCGCCGCGCGCGGTCATGCCGTAGTAGCAGCCCACCACCGCGACCACAATGCCGAAGATCACCGGCTTGATTAACCCCTGGGCCAAATCCGGACCGCCCAGCGCCTGGATGGCTGAGGTCCAGTATTGATGCCCATCCAGGCCCAGCGCGGTGATGGCGTAGATATAGCCGCCGATCATGCCCATCAGGTCGGCCAGGATCACCAGAAAAAACATCATCACCACCGTGGCTAGCAGGCGCGGGCTGACGAGTTTTTTCATGGGATCGGTGCCCAGGGCGCGCATCGCATCCACCTGTTCGGTCACTACCATCGAACCCAGCTCGCTGGCCATGCCGGCAGCGTTGCGTCCGGCCACCATCAGACCGATCAGCACCGGGCCCAGCTCGCGCACCAGCGAGAGCATCACCAACTGGCCAGTGCGCTGAATCTGTCCGTATTGGGCGAGGGTGGAAGATAACTGCAAGGACATCACCGCGCCGGTGAAAAAACCGGTGAGGATGACGATGGGCAGCGATCCGACGCCGATCGAGTCCATCTGCAGCACGACGTCGCCGCCGTAAAACGGACGCGTGAAGATGTTCTTGAAGGCCGAGCCGGTGAGCATGGAGAAGGAGCCCAGACCCTCCAGATGGTCGCGAATCCAGCCGAGCAGCGGCCAGGAACGCGGTTCGGGCTCCTGCGGGGGTGCGATGGTAGCCAAGCAGCTCTCCTTGGGCGAATTTACCATACCGATAGACCGGCAGGCCGTGGGACCGATAGACTGAATGGCATGCTGCGTTTTTCCACTGCGGGAGAATCCCACGGCCAGGCCCTGCTGGCGTTGCTTTCGGGCATGCCCGCCGGCGTGCCGCTGGATGCCGCATTCGTGAACCGCGAGCTGTGGCGGCGGCAGCAGGGCTATGGCCGCGGCGGACGGATGCGCATCGAGCACGACACGGCGGAATTTTTGAGCGGCGTGCGCAATGGCTTCACCATCGCTTCACCCATCGCCATTCAAATCGCCAACCGCGACTGGAAAAACTGGGAACAAACGCTGGCGGTGGAAACGGCGGCGGGCGCCAGCGCGCGTCCCGTATCCAGCCCGCGCCCAGGCCACGCCGACCTCGCCGGAGCTTTAAAGTACAACTTTAAGGAAGCCCGCTATGTGTTGGAACGCGCCAGCGCACGCGAAACCGCCGCGCGCGTGGCGGCGGGCGCCATGGCGAAATTACTGCTGCGCGAACTGGGGATCGAGGTGCTCAGCCACGTGGTGGCCGTCGGAGCAGCCCGGCTCGATCCAAACATTGAAGTCACGCCGCAAGCGCTGCGGGGGCTGGCGGCGCGCGAGGAAATCCTGCTGCACTGCCTCGACGCCGCCAGCGAGCAGTGCATGAAGGCGGAAGTGGACCAGGCGTTGCGTACCGGGGACAGTGTGGGCGGCGTATTCGAGCAGCGCGCCCTGGGGCTGCCGCCCGGCCTGGGTAGCTGCGCCAACTGGGACGAGCGCTTGGATGGCCGCATCGCCCAGGCGATCATGTCCATTCAGGCGGTGAAGGCGGTCGAGCTGGGGGCGGGCATGAGCGTCGCGGCCGCGCCCGGCTCGCAGGCGCAGGACCCGATCGGCTACGACCACGCCGCGCGCCGCTTCACCCGCGCCGGCAATCACGCCGGGGGCCTGGAAGGGGGCATGACCAACGGCGAGGAGCTGGTGGTGCGCGGCTATTTGAAACCCATTTCCACCCTGCGCCGGCCGCTGCCCAGCGTGGATTTTGCCACCCGCGAAGCGGTCAAGGCCGCATACGAGCGTTCGGACGTGTGCGTGGTTCCGGCCGCAGCGGTGGTGGGCGAGGCTATGCTGGCGCTGGTGCTGGCGCAAGCGGTGCTGGAGAAATTTGGCGGCGATGCGCTGGCCGAACTGCGGCGCAATTACCAAGCCTATGGCGAGCAGGTGCGCGCGTTCTGATGATTTATCCGATTGTCAAGTATCCCGACCCGGTCCTCAGCCGGCGCGGCGCCGACTGGCAGGAGTTCGGAAGCAGCGAACTGGACCAGCTCATCGGCGACATGTTCGCCACCATGTATGCCGCCAACGGCGTCGGGCTGGCGGCGCCGCAGATCGGACGCAGCCAGCGGCTGACGGTGATTGACTGCAGCGGAGGCGAGGATCCGGCCCAAAAGCTGGTGCTGCTCAACCCGGTAATCGTGGCGCGCTCGGGCAAGCAGACCGGCGAGGAGGGCTGCCTCAGCATTCCCGGCTTCCGTGCCGACGTCACCCGCGCGCAGACGGTGCGCGTGCGCGCCCAGAACGCTGCGGGCGAGTGGTTGGAAACCGAGGGCGCGGATCTGCTGGCGCGCGCCATTCAGCACGAGGTCGATCACCTCAATGGGGTGCTGTTTATCAACCACCTGAGCACGCTCCGGCGCGACCTGATCAAGCGCAAAATCCGCAAGCTGCAAAAAGACGGCGAGTGGTAGCTCCGGGTTAGGTTCGCGGATCTAGTTCGCCGTCTCGAAGATGGCGATTTCCGGGTAGCGCTGCGCCAGGGCGCGATTGAGGTGCGACAGCGCGCCGGCGGCCAGCAGCAGCACTGCCGCCAACAGCACCAGCTTTCGGATTCCATGCCGCGCTTTCATGTCCTTTAACTTGCACGCGGAATGCCAAAGCCGCAGCCGCTGCAAAACAACGCTATCCCGGTCCACGGGAACGCTGCCGTGTCCGCTTCCGGACGGCGGGAGTCCGCCTGCGGACGCATGCCGCCATCCGGCAATAATGAAGCTATGGAACAAAAAATTCTCTGTGTCACCGCCCACCCCGACGATGAAGCCGCCAATTTCGGGGGCACCGTCTCCCGCTCGGCGCGCGCGGGCGTCGAATGCCGCCTCATCTGTCTGACCGCCGGCGAAGCAGCGAGGAATCGCGGCACGGCCAGGGATCGCGAGGAGCTGAAAACCCTGCGCCGCGCCGAGCTGGCCGCCTCCTGCCGCCTGCTGGGCTTCGCTTCGCACGAGGTTTGGGATCTGGGCGATGCGCATCTACCGGAAGCGCCGTTTTACTACGTCGTGGGGCGGCTGGTGGCAGCAGTGCGCCGCTTCCAGCCCGACCTGATCCTGACCATGGGACCGGAGGGTTCGGTCACCGCCCATCCCGACCACGGTATGGCAGGCACGCTCGCCACCACCGCCTTTCACTGGGCCGCGCGCGATCGTTTTTTCCCGGAACAGGGGCTGGCACCGCATCGCGCTCAGCGCCTCTACTACGCCACCGCGGCCGCCCAGCCGCCGCAGTTTCCACCCGTGTGGCTGCCCTTTCCTGACGTCAGCGTGGAAGTGGGTGAATTTCTGGAGCGCAAGCTGGAGGCGTTCCGGTTGCACCAAACCCAGGCGCCGCTGTTTGAGCGCGTGGCCGTTTTCGTGCGCCAGTTCGGCAGCCACGAGCTGTTCCATCTCGCCGCGGGCGCGCCGCTGCCAGAAAGCGGCAGCGTGGAAGACCTTTGGCTCGGGCTAAAATAGAAAGGCTATGCTCGAGCGGCTGCAAAAACTTGAGGGGCAGTACGAAAGCCTGACCACCGAGCTGGCTTCGCCCGAGGTCATCGCCGACAACGCGCGTTACCAGAAAACCGCCCGCGCCCACGCCGAGTTGCAGCCCTTGGTGGACGAGCTCCGCCACTACCGCGATATGCAGCAGCAGGCCGCCGAGGCGCGCCAGATGCAGCACGGCAGCGACGCGGAAATGAAACAGTTAGCCACGGATGAACTGGCGTTGCTGGAGCCGGCCATCGCCGTCAGCGAGCAGAAGCTGCGCACGCTGCTGCTGCCCGCCGATCCCAATGATCAGAAAAACGTGGTGCTGGAAATCCGTGCCGGTACCGGCGGTGACGAGGCTTCGCTGTTTGCCGCGGAAATGTTCCGCATGTATACCCGCTTTGCCGAACAGCAGCGCTGGCGCGTGGAAGTGCTGTCCGCCAGCGAAAGCGGCGTGCATGGACTCAAAGAAGTGGTGGCCATCGTCGAGGGCCGCGGTGCCTACAGCCGGCTCAAATACGAAAGCGGCGTCCACCGGGTGCAACGCGTGCCTGCCACCGAACAACAGGGCCGCGTACACACCTCGGCGGTTACCGTCGCGGTGTTGCCAGAGGCCGAAGAAGTGGACGTGCAGATCGATCCCAAAGACATCCGCATTGACACGTTCTGCTCCTCCGGCCCCGGCGGCCAATCGGTGAACACCACGTATTCCGCCGTGCGCATCACCCATCTGCCCACGGGCATGATCGTCTCCTGCCAGGACGAGAAATCGCAGATCAAGAACCGCGCCAAGGCCATGCGCGTGCTGCGCTCGCGCCTGCTCGAGCTGGAGCAGGAAAAACAGCATCTGGCCATCGCCGCCGAACGCAAGCAGCAGGTGGGCAGCGGTGATCGCAGCGAAAAAATCCGCACTTACAATTTCCCCCAGAACCGCGTCACCGACCACCGCGCCGGCATCACGCTGCACCAGTTGAGCGAGGTCATGGACGGCCGTTTGCAGCCGCTGCTGCAGGCGCTCACCGACCACTTCCAGGCCGAGCGCATGAAGGAAACCGCGGCCTAGCCGCTGCCGGCGGCGGCTTGGCGCCAGGGCGCGAAGTCATTCCAGATACGGCGGACCAGCTTCGGGTTCAGCCGCTTTTCTTTCACCGCCTTGCCGATGCTCGAGTAGAGGCGCAGCCGCATCGTGCCGCAGTCGGGATTAAACGCGCCCGGACCGTATTTGTATACGCCCGCCAGCCCTGCATTTTCCCGCATCCGCCCCGGCCAGATGGGCAGCACCAACTTGCCGCCGCATAACAGCTGCATGCGCACAAACGCGGCGCGATCGTGCTTGCGCTCGTGTACCCGGCGCACCAGCCGGTGCGCCACCAGCGACAGCGCCGTGGCCCGCACCTTGGGCAGGGCGAACACATAGACCACGGGCGCGAAGCCGCTGGTGTAACGGCGCCAGTCGCGCAGGCCGCGCACGGGGGAAACGCCTCCCAGCCAGCTCGCCAGCGGCGGCGTCGCCAGTTGCACCGTAAAACCGCCCACGCCGAAAGCGTAGTTGCGGGGATTGTAATCCTGCTCGGCGGCCCGCTCCAGCGCCACCGGCGGAAATGGCGGTAAGGACACCACGGGCAGCAGCGCTGCGGGAGGAGCCGCGTCCGCCGCCAGGCCCCGGCGCGCCTGCGCCAGCACCGGCCTGGCCTCGGCGATCGGGACGCTACCCACCGCGGTCGTCATCGCCACCACATGCCCCTGTACATCCAGCTCGGGCTCGCCGCTACGGTCGCGGCGGGGATCGCGACCGCTGCCCAAGGGCGCCGTAGCCGGGCTCTCGGCACTGAAGCTGAGCGGTCGCACCGCCGGGCCCGCATCCAGCCGGCTGGCGAGAGCGTAGATCTTGCTGCCGGGTTGCGCGGCGGCCGCTTCGGCCGGCGAGGCCAGCGTCAGTGCTCCGGCGCCGGGAAATGCCGTCAGGTTCACACGCAGCACCGCGATGTCCCGCTCCTCGTCGCCGGCCAGCACCTCCGCCCGCACCTTGTGGCGCGCGTCGAACTGCACCGCGACGTAGCGGGAACCGGCGATCTCGTCATCGCCGGTGAGAACCAGGCCGCGCCGTCCCACCAGAAACCCGCTGCCCTCGCCCGCATCCGACCACACCATCACCACCCCGGTGCGCAAGGCTGCGAACCGCTCCGCCAGCGAGGGTCGCGGTAGGCGGCGCGGACGGCGGCTGCGATGCGGCGCCTGGGGCGCCGTTGGAAGGGGAGCGCGGATGGCGTTATTGTTGCTCAGATCAATTTCCTGCTTGCTGCCGCTGATGCTTACCGGCAAAACCCAGTGGTAGCTGCGCCCGCCATAATTCACCGCCTGTGGCGTGACCAGGGTGTAGCGGCCGCGCGGCAGAGCCAACTGCACCCGGCCGTTAAAGCCGGTGGTGGCGGCCACCGCCGCACCGCCCGACACCGGATCGAAGCGCAGCGCCAGCATCGGCACCGGTTTGAGGTCGAGATTTTTGGTGACCAGCGCCACCCGCACGAGCAGTTTGGGCGCTTCCTGGCCCACAGCGCCCAGCGCCAGCATCAGCACGACGGCGGCTAGTTTCATGCCCGCAGGCTAACAAACCCGGGCGGTGCCCGCATGCCCACTCTTGGGGGCGAGAGGCGTGCTAAGTTGGCACTGTGCAACGCCGCGACATTCCCTCCGTGGACACCCTGCTGCGGCGGCCGGAGCTGGCCGACGCCTGGCGCGCGCTGGGACCAGCCGGCGCCCGCCGCGTCATCGGCGTTTGCCTCCAACATCTGCGCCGGACTCCCAGCGCGGCCGCGCTGGCGCGGCTCGACGACGATTTGCGCGCCGCCGCCGCCCGCCGCCTGCAACCCTCGCTGCGGCGCGTCATCAATGCCACCGGCGTCATCCTGCACACCAATCTTGGCCGGGCGCCGCTGGCTCCGGCCGCCGCAGCGCGGCTGGCGGAAATCGCCAGCGGCTATTCCAACCTCGAACTTGATCTCGCCACCGGCAAGCGCGCCCGCCGCGACCGTCATGTGAGCGGACTGCTGGCCGAGCTCACCGGCGCGCCCGCCTCCCTTGTGGTCAATAACAACGCCGCCGCTGTGCTGCTTGCCGTACACACGCTCGCCCTTGAGGGCCAAGGCGAAGTCCTGGTATCCCGCGGCGAGCTGGTGGAAATTGGCGAGAGCTTCCGCATCGCCGAAATCATCGCCCGCGGCGGCGCCCGCCTGGTGGAGGTGGGCGCCACCAATCGCACCCGCCTGGCCGACTACGAGCGCGCGCTGACGCCGCGCACGCGCCTCATCCTGCGCGTCCACCAGTCGAACTTCAGCCAGCGCGGCTTCGTCGGCCAGCCCGCCCTCGCCGAGCTGGCCGCGGTTGCGCGCCGCCGCCGCATTCCGCTGGTGGAGGATTTGGGCAGCGGCTGCCTGACGCCTCTGCCTGGCGCATCCGAGCCCCTGGTGCGCGACAGCCTGCGCGCGGGCGTGCATCTGGTAACCTACAGCGGCGACAAGCTGCTGGGCGGCCCGCAGGCGGGCCTGATCAGCGGCGAGGCCCGGCTGGTCGAGCGCCTGCGCACCAACCCGCTGTTTCGCGCGCTGCGCGCCGATGGCGGCGTCTACGCAGCTCTGGAAGCCACGCTCGCGCTGTATGCGCGCGGCGCGTGGGCGGAGCTGCCCATCTTCGCCTTCGCCGCCGCACCCGGCCTCGAGGCGCGCACCCGCCATTTCGCCGCTCGGCTGCCGCCAGCGCTGGGCGCGGAGGTGCTGTCAGGTGAAGCCATCGTGGGCGGCGGCGCGCTGCCGGAAACCACGCTGCCCACCTGGCTCGTTTCCCTGCCGCAGGCGCTGGCGGCGCTGCTGCGCCAGGGTGAGCCGCCAGTGATCGCCCGCGTCGAGCGCGGCCGTTGCTTGCTGGATCTGCGCACCGTCCTGCCTGACCAGCAGGAGCAACTCCTTACGGCAATCGTAGAATCCCTGCCAGCCGCCCCCGCTCCAGCACCGGCAGGCGCTGGCGGCAGGCGCGGCGGATCAAATCGTACCCCTCGCCCAAATCCCCCTCCGCCGCCAGCACCACCGGCGGCTGCGCGATCAGCTCGCGGCACATCACCTCCGAAGGCCGCCGGTCGAACGACCCCAAAAACACCGCGGCATCGAACGAAGTGATCCAGCCCAGCCATTCCGCCCCCGCCAGCGTTTCCACCACTCCCACCCAGTCCATCTCCTCCTCGCCCATCACTTCCAGGGCGTCGAGCAGGCGCTGGTGCGGAACGCAGGAGCGCACTCCAGTTTGCATGCGGTCAGCTACGGTCATATGGCAAGATACATTCTAGAGCTTATGCGAAAAACTGTTCTCTTTGGCCTCGCCCTGGTCCTGCCGTTGGCGCTGGCGGCGCAGCAGACGCAGACCGCCCCGCCGCAACTGGCGCCTCCGCCGTCCACGCCCGCGGCTTCCACCGTGCCCTCGACCGCGGCCCTGCTGGCGCAGCCCACCACCAACAACACCCGGCTGACCGGCGCCGTTATGCAGCGACTGATCACCGATCCGCTATTGCAGGGCACCTCGATTACGGTAAAGGTGACCGACAGCGGCGACGTCACTTTGAACGGCGCGTTGGCGCAGCAGGCGCTGGTGAACCGGGCGATCGATGTGGTCAAGTCCGTGCCCGGCGTCCACAGCGTGACCAGCATGATCCTGGTCAGTGCCGATCCGTTTGCTCCGCCCAAGCCGCCGCCTGCTTCGCCGCCGCCGCCCATCGCGGCAACGCCGCCGCCGCCGCCCGCCGCACATTCACCTCAGTCCGAACTGGAAGACGCCCTCAAGACCGTGCCCGCCCTGGCGCGCGTCGGCAGCCGCATCATTACCAAGCAAATCCTGCTGTATGGGACGGTGGAAACTGATCAGGCGAAAAAGCAAGCGGAAGCTCTTGCGCACAAGACCGTGCCCAACCTGCCCATCAAGAACATCATCTGGGTGGACAACCACCCGCTGTCACCGCCGCCGCTGATTCCGCACCGCTAGCCCACGCCTATTCGTATCGCAGAGCCACCATCGGGTCCACGCGCGTGGCGCGGCGCGCCGGCAGCCAGCACGCCACCAGCGCGATGGTCAGCAAAATCACGCTCGCCGCGCCCAGTGTAACCGGATCGGTGGGCCCGACGCCGTAGAGCTGGCTATGCAGGTACCGGGTCGCCGCCCACGCGCCCGCCAGCCCGCAGCCAATGCCGACCACCGCCAGCCCCGCTCCCAGCCGCAACACCAGCCCCAGCACCTGCCGCCGTTCCGCGCCCAGCGCCATGCGAATGCCGATTTCCTGGGTGCGCCCCGTCACTTCCTGCGCCAGGAGCGCGTACAGCCCGATCGCCGCCAGCAGCAGCGCCAGTGCCCCGAACAAGCTTGCCAGCTTCGCCAGCATGCGTTCGGAGAACAGGAGCTGGTCAATGGTCCGGGACTCGGTGGTGGGCCACGCCAGCGGCAGGTTCGGATCAATGTCGTGGATATCCCGCCGCACCGCGGGCAGCAGCGCCATGGGCTTTCCGGCGGTACGGACCTCGAAGTTGGCGAAGCCGTAGTTATTGGGAATATAGAGCACCGGCGGGACGCTGCCGCGCAAGTTGCTGTATCTCGCGTTGCTGACCACCCCGGCGACTACGTAGCGCGGGTGTGCGCCGTGCTTGTCGTAGCCGAACTCGCGGCCGATGGGATCGCCGGGGCCGAGATATTTTTTCACGAACGCCGCATTGACGATCACCGCGCCCGGTGGCGCCTCGGGATTGGCTTTGGCCCCGGCCGGCGGGGGCGGCACGAAATCGCTGGCGCGGAAACCGCGGCCGAGCAGCGGATGCACGTGCATAGTTGAGAAGAAATCAAGGCCAATCGAGAGAAACCGGACGCCTTGCGCCTTCGCGCCCGGTTTCGCGCTCATGCGCAGGCTGTGCATGTAATAGCCGCCGCTGAGCGGCACCTCCTGCGAATAGCTCACGCCCTCCACGCCCGGCAGCGCCGCCAGGCTGCGCCGCACGTGCTCGAAAAGCGCAATCTCGCGCTGGCCCTTGTAGCCCAGATCCTCGGTGTCGAGCGTGAACAGCAGCAGGTTATGCGTGTCAAATCCCGGATCCACTGAGCGCAGGTTCTCGAGCGTCCGCACCAGCAGCCCCGCGCCCGCCAGCACCACCACGCACAGCGCCACCTGCGCCACCACCAGCGCGTTGCCCAGGTGCAGCCAGCGCAAGCGCCGCCGCCCGGAAGCAGAGATCGAATTGCCCAAGCCGTCCTTCAGCGATGTCGCGAGGCCGGCGTGCGCGCCGCGCAACGCCGGCGCCAGCCCGGAAAGCAGTCCGGTAAAGACGGTCACTCCCACCGCGAACAGCAGCACCCGCGCGTCGAGCGGCGCCGCGAGCGCCATGGGGATGTTCTGGCTGCTGACCAGCATCGCCACGAGCGCGTGCGCAGCGGCGTATGCCAGCACGAGACCCGCCAGCCCGCCCAAGACGGCAAGCAGCAGGCTCTCGGTCAGCACCTGGCGGACGATGCGCCCGCCGCCCGCTCCCAGCGCCCGCCGGACCGCAAATTCCTTGTTCCGCGCTTGCGCCCGGCCGACCAAAAGTCCAGCAATATTGGCGCATGCGATCAGCAGGATGGCGCCCACCAGCCACAGCAGCACCACCAACTGCTGCTGAAACTGCGCTCGATCGCCCGACAGTCCAGTTTGCGCGGGAATCACGCGCAGCCGGACATTATCGCCCGGTTTGGCCAGGGGCTGGGCGCCGTGAACGGCAGCATTGCGGAAAATTCCGTTGAGTTCGGCCTGCGCCGCCGCCGGCGTTACGCCCGGCTTGGCCCGCCCCACCAGCACCAGCCAATACGCCGTAACCGCATCCTGCGCCCCGCCCGGCTCAATCTGCGATTCCAGCGAAAGCGGAATCCAGGCGTCGAAATCCGAGCCTGGCGCAAGGCCTGGAAAGCCCGGCCGGGCCACGCCGATGACGGTCACCGAATGCTGGTTCAGCTCCACGCTCGAACCGATCACGCTGCGCTCCCCGCCAAACCGCCGCTGCCAGAAATCGTAGCTGAGCACAATTACTGGCGCCGCGCCGGGGCGATCGTCGGCTGGCGTAAAAAACCGGCCGAGAAGCGGCTTGAGACCCAGAACTTCAAAGTAATTTCCTGCGACCGGCTGATCTCCGATCGTGCTCGCCTGCCCGTGCGCCACCAGCGTGTCCCCCGACCAGCCGGCATAGGCGGTCAGCGCGGCCAGGGTGTGCGACTGGCTCTGCAGCGTCCGCCAGAGATGGATGGAAAACGAGCAGGTGTTGGTATTGGGGCCGCCCAGGTCGTCCCGAGAACAGTCGCCGTAATTCGAGGCGTTGTCCATGTTCCGGGGCGCCTGCGTGTCGCTCCAGCGGAGCAGCAGCAGCGACTGCGGATCGCGCACCGGCAGCGCCCGCAGCAGCAGGCCATCCATGACGCTGAAAATCGCCGTATTGGCGCCGATCGCCAGGGCCAGCGTCACGATAATGACCACGCTCAGGGTGCGGTGCCGCGCCAGCGAGCGCAGGGCGTAGCGGAGGTCTTGCCGCATACGGCATTGTAGACGCGCCCGCCTCCGCAAGGTTAGCCGAACAATTTTCGGGCACTTTTTGTAACCCCGCGCGTATATACGCGATAGGGAAGGCGGAAGGCATGAAATTCTGGCTCCAGGCCGCCCGCACGCTGGCGCGCAAACCGGCGTATCCGGCCACCGCCGTCATCGTCCTGGCGCTGGGCATCGGCGCCACCGCCGCGCTGTTTTCGGTGGTGGATACGGTTTTGCTCGCCCCGCTTCCCTACCCCCACGCCAACCGCCTCGCGCTGGTGCTCGCGCTCAACCCGGCCCACCATGAAAACCTGCTCGCGCCAGCCGACATTGCTGATTGGGACCGCAGGAACCAGAGCTTTGTTCCCGGCCAGGGCATTGCCGGCCAATACAGCGAAACGGAAACCGAAACCAGCGGCCGCGAGCCGGTGCGGCTGGAAGGCATGCGCGTCTCGCCCGGCTATTTTCGGATCTTTGGCGTCCAGCCCCTGATCGGCCGCTGGTTCACGAAAGCCGAGCAGCGTTTCCACGGCCCCGGCGCAGCCATCATCAGCTACAGCCTGTGGACGCGGCGCTATGACCGCAGCCGCGGCGTGCTGCATCAGGCGCTGGCGATTGGCGGCGAGCGCTACGCCATCGTCGGCGTCATGCCCGCTTCGTTCGGCAATGCCGCCACCGATGTCTGGCTGTCCGCGCAAGCCCCGTCCGCTCTGCTGCAGGAGCGCGACGCGCGCATGTACTCCGGCATCGGACGCTTGCGGCCGGGCGTAACGCTGGCGCAGGCACAGGCGGATCTGGACCGCGTGCAAGCGCAGCTCGACCTCCAGTATCCGATTGACGCGGGCTGGTCGGCCAAAGTCGTCAGCCTCAAAGAATTTCTCGTGGGCTCGTCGCGCGCCGCATTGTGGGCAATTTTTGCCGCCGCGCTCCTGTTGCTGCTGCTGGCCATTGCCAACCTGGCCGGCCTCACGCTTGCCCAATTGCACAACCGCGAACGCGAGCTCGCGGTGCGCGCCGCGCTGGGCGCCTCCCGGCGGCAACTTGTCGCCACGGTGATGCGCGAAATGTTGCTGCTGGCCTCGGCGGGCGCGGCGCTGGGCGGACTGCTGGGCTGGCTGGGCGTGCGCGCCATTGCGCATCTGGCGCCGGCGACGCTGCCGCTGATGAACGCGCTGCATTTCGATATCTGGGGCTGGGTGTTTGCCGTCGCCGTGAGCGCACTGGCCGCGCTCGGCTTTGGCCTTGCGCCCGCGCTGGCGGTCACGCGCGGGCGCCTCGCCGCGCAGCTCGCGGGCGGCGGCGAGCGCGCCATCGGCGGTCAGCGACGGGCGCAGCACGCACTGGTCGCGGCGCAATTGGCGCTGACGGTGCTGCTGCTTTCTGCCGCCGGTCTGCTGCTCGCCAGCTACCGTAACTTGAACGTCGTAAACGCCGGCTTCCGCACCCGCGACGTTTTCACTTTCCACGTCAGCGCCACCTGGAACGAGAACCGCGGACCGGTCGCCAACCTCCAAATCCAGTTCCTGCAGAAGCTGCGCGCGCTGCCCGGCGTGGTGGCGGCCGGATTCACGAATTTTTTACCCGCCGGCAACGCCACGCTGTAATATGCCGTGCGGATCCAAGGCCTCACCGGCCCCTCGAAAGGCGGAACGTTTGCGGTGGGCGAGCGTTCGGTTTCGCCGGGCTACTTCAAAACCCTGCAGATTCCGATCCTGGCCGGTTCCGACTGTCCGGCGCTGCAGCCCATGGGAACCGCAGCCGCACCCGGCGATGCCCTGGTGAACCGCAGCTTCGTGGTAACTTACCTGCACGGCGCGAGCCCGATCGGCCGTCAGTTCAAGTTCGCCGCCTTCGGCGCCGCGCCCTGGTCCGCGATCGTCGGCGTGGTGGGTGATGTCAGGGAAAACTCACTGGCGGTCGCGCCCACGCCGTTTCTTTACTCCTGCATTGCCGCCGGCGCCTGGCCGGATCCTGACTACGTGGTGCGCACCGCGGGCGGCATGGGCGGCGCGATGCGTTCTGTACGCGGGCTCGTGGATCGCATCGCGCCCGGCCGCGCAGTTTTTGGCGTCGAGCCGCTGCGGCAAACGATTGCCGCGAGCCTTGCCCAACCGCGCCTCGACAGCTTCGGTCTGACGCTGTTTGCCGGCTCTGCGCTGCTGCTGGCGGCGGTGGGCCTGTATAGCTTCATCAGCCTCCTGGTCGCGGGCCGCCGCCGCGAGCTGGCGCTGCGCATGGCGCTGGGCGCGCGCCCGCGCGATGCCGCCGTCCTCGTGCTCGCCGCCACGGGCCGCCTGTTGCTCTGGGGCGCAGCCGCCGGCGTCCTGCTCACCTGGGCCGTCAGCCGCTTTCTTGCCGCCGTGCTCTTCGGCATCCGCCCCATGGACGCGGCCACGCTCGCCGCTGCCGTCGGTCTCGTCGTTGTGATCGCGTTGCTGGCGACCTCCCTGCCCGCCCGCCGCGCCGCGCGCACCGATTCCGCCCGCGCCCTGCGCGACGGCTGACTCATTGCCAGTCCCCAGCGGGATACAATAACGCGGGAGAGCCCCACGGGACGCGACTTTGCTCACGCCTGGCGGCAATTGTGGCGTGCGCCCGGATTCACCGCGGCCGCGGTGGTCGTGCCGGCGCTGGGCATTGGCGTGGCCACTGCCATGTACAGCGTGGTCAACACCGCGCTGCTGCGCCCGCTACCCTACGGAAATCCCCAGCGCCTGCAGAAACTTGAGCTGCCGGCGGCCTGCGAAGCTCCGCAGGAGCGGAGCAGGGCCCCACACGCCTACTCCTCCCGGAGCGCCACCATTGGGTTCACCCGCATCGTCCGCCTTGCCGCCCGCAGCAGCGCCAAGGGCGGACAGGCGGTGCCCACCACAAGCATGGCGTAGGTGCCCTCGGGCTGGTACAGCAACGGCGGTATCGGATCGCGCAGGTTCGAATGCTTGATGCGGTTGAGATGCTCGCCATGCGGGTCGTACCCGGTCAGCTGGCCGACCGGATCGCATACGGCGAGAAACTTTTGCGCAAAGGCCTGGTTTACTTGCCGGGAGCATCGGTGGCCAGCCCGGACCGTCACCGGCCTGGGCGGTCATGCCAGCGCCCTACCGTCGGGCAGCAATCGCGGCCCCCAGCGCATCTACATACAGATGCTCCTTTGGGCCGCCATATTTCTGATCATCGCCATCATCGCCGCCGTCTTCGGGTTTGGCCTGGTCACCGCGGTTGCCGTCGGCATCGCGAAAGTCCTGTTCATCATTTTCATCATTCTCTTCGTAATTACGCTTGTGGCGCATCTGGCCCGGCGGCGCACCTGATCCACACTCACTGGCAAACGCCCACGACCCTTCTGGACCATGCTCAGTCTCGCTCCAGCGCTGCCCTAACCGGCCCGCCACCGGCCCCGACAAATATCCGTGTGTGATAGTGTCGCCATGACAGCTCTGCCATCATAGGCACTGCACCTCCGCCCGCGCCCGGCGCTCCACGCGAATCCGTCTGCCTTTTACCGCCGCACCCTGCTACACTGAAAAGCGCCGTTTTGTCCAAATGGGAGGAAACCCCGTGACCCATTGTGCCTCGAAGCTCTCGACCCTCACTTTGTTCGCCTGCGCCTGCACTCTGCCCGCCCTGGCCGCGGCTCCGCCCGCCCGGCCCAACCCTCCCAAGGCGACCCAATCGGTTACCCAGGGCACAGTCACGGTCGAAGGCCAGCGCATCGACTACACCGCTACCGCCGGCACCATCATCCTCACCAACCGCTTCGGCGTGCCCACCGGCAGCATGTTTTACGTCGCCTACACCAAGAACGGCGTCACTGATGAGAGCCATCGCCCCGTCACCTTTTTCTACAACGGCGGCCCCGGCTCCTCCACCATCTGGCTGCACATGGGCGCCTTCGGTCCGCAACGCATCGTCACTGGCGACCACGCCCACACTCCCCCCGCCCCCTACCAGCTCGTCAATAACGACTACTGCCTCCTCGACGCCACCGATGAGGTCTTCATTGACATGATGAGCACCGGCTACAGCCGCATCATCCGTAAGGATCAGGGCGGCGCCGGCACGCCGAAAGATTTCTACGGCATCATTCCCGACGTCCACGCCTTCGCCCAGTTCATCACCCAATACATCAGCAAGAACAATCGTTGGAACTCGCCCAAGTACCTCTACGGCGAAAGCTATGGAACCGTGCGTTCGGAAGTGCTCGCCTATTACCTGGAAGAAACCGACGACATTGATCCCAACGGCGTCGTCCTGCAGTCCGCCTACACCGGCGAAGGCTCCTTCGGTTCCGACACCGAATTCGAAACCGACCTGCCCACCGAGGCCGCCGTCGCCTGGTATTTCCACAAGCTGCCCAATCAGACGGCATCGCTGCCGCCCTTCCTAGCCCAGGTCGCGCACTGGGCCATGAATCAGTATGCCGAGGCCCTGCTCGCTGGCAACTCCCTCACCACCGCCCAGTTTGACGCTGTCGCCGAACAGCTTCACGACTACACCGGCCTCAGCACCGCCTTCATTGAAAAGGCCAACCTGCGCATCACCGAAGGCGAGTTCCGCCATGACCTGCTCGCCGGCCAGGATCTGGTCGTCGGCGATCTCGACGGGCGTTTTGCCGGACCGGCAATGAACCCCCTGGGCCTGAGCGCCACCTACGATCCCCAGTCGGCCGCCATCAGCGCCGCCTACGTTGCCGGCTTCAACCAATACGCCCACAACGTGCTCCATTACGGCCGCGGCCAGACTTACCGCCCCGAAGCCTACAACATCGTCACCGGCTGGTCGCGCGCCGCCGCGCCCTCCCGCTTCGGTGGCCGCTTCGCCCGCAACGTCGATCCCGGCGCCGATCTCGCCAGCGCCCTGAAGTACAACCCCGACCTGCACGTCGAAGTGGATCAGGGCTATTACGATCTCAACTTGCCCTATTACGGCATGGTGAATTCCGTCAACCACCTCTCCCTGCCCAAGGATCTCCAGTCCAACATCCAGTACAAGCACTACTATTCCGGCCACATGATCTACGTCCACATCCCCGCCCTGAAGAAATTGCACGACAATACCGCCGCCTTCATCCGCGCCACCAGCGGCGGCGCGCAGTAACCGCACGTTCCCGCTGCCGGCGCGATGGGCCAGCGCGGTTCTCTGGTCATCGGCGATCAGGCCACGCGCCCCTGGGCCATACGCATCACGGCCAATCTGCAGCTGCTGGGCATCCCGCGCCAGCTGGGCCCCAATCGTTCCGCTGCGGAAGCCACGCCTGGGCGTGATGGCGTTGCCCTCTGGAGCGACTCGCTGTGGCGCTCGCGCTTTGGCGCCCCCGCCGGCGCGTGGGCGGCCTCGCGGCTGCGCTCGCCGCCGCTTTCCTGCCTGCCGCCGCGCCCTCGGCTCCGATCCCTGCGCAGCGAGTAGCAATGCGCTAGCGCACGCCGCGCAGGAACATCGCGAGGCCGACGGCCAGCGGGTCAAACATGGACTGCACTCCCGTCAGAATCGTCACGTGATTGCGCCCCGGCACCCGCGTCACCTTAGCATGTCCGCCGCAGCGCTGCAATCCGGACGCCATGGCTTCGGCCTGCTCGCCCGCGCCCGGATAGTCGTGCTCGGCGTGGGCGAGAAAAAATGGCGGTGCGCCCGGCGCCAGGTGGCGCAACGGCGAGGCATCTTCCCACACCCGTGGATCGGTCCCAAACACGGGGCCGAGATAGCCTCCCAGTTCAAAATAGGGCGGCAAGTCATAGACGCCGCTGATCGCAATCACGCCCGCCACGCTGGCTTCGGGCTGATAGCGCGGATGCACCGCGAGCAACGCCGCCAGATGCCCTCCTGAGGAATGTCCGCCCAGCAAAATTCCTTCCGATTGAATGCCGCTTTCGGCGCAGGTATGCAGCACGCTGGCCGTCGCCGCGGCCACATCCTCGATCGCCGCCGGATACGGATATTCCGGCGCCAGCCGGTGGTTCGGCAGCGCCACCGCGTAGCCAAACCCGCTCAGCAGTTCCCCCAGAGCGTGGTACTGCTCCTTATCGCCGCCCTGCCATGCCCCCGCATGCACGAACAGCAACAGCCGCGGCGAGGATGTGTCGGGCAGGAACAGGTCCAGCCGCTGCCGCGGATGCTCCCCGTAGGGCATGTCGGCCAGCATTTGCGCCATGTCCCATGCTATCCTGAAGCCTCATGACCGGCACAACTGTTGTTCTCTGTTGTTGTTGCTTCCAGCGCCAGAGATGGAGTGTGACCTGATCCAGACCCATACCTTTCGGATCCATTCCACTTTCTGGCCCATCGGCTCACCGATGGGCCTTTTCATTTCCTGAGGCCATCATGAAACTAGTTCTGATCCTGGTTCTTTCTTCCGCGCTCCTGCCCGCCCAGGCCGTCGCCGGCCTTTGGGTCGGCTCCGCTCAGCGTGGCGCCTTCTCGACTCCGATCCAACTCCAGCTCGCTCTGCGCGGCACGCAGCTCAGCGGCCGGTTCCTCAACGGCCGCGAGTACTCCCGCGTCTACCACGGCAGTTTCGCCAACGGAAACTTGCGGCTGCCATTCGACGACTACGCCAACTCCCTCACCGCCTCCATTGCCCATGGCGTACTGACCGGCACGTTTTCCGGCCGCGCGCAGCCCGAGTTGGTGCGCTTGCGTCGCGTTCCCGACATCGCTGGACGCTGGCAGATTGCCGTCCACGGACCCAAAGGCGAAACGGAGTGGAGTTTGCGCGTGACACAGTCCGGTGTCAGCGTGCGCGCCGTGGTTCTGCGCATTGATGGCGATACCGGCGCACTCTACGGCCGCTTCCACGATGGCGTCTTCACCGTAAGCCGCTTCACCGCCGACGGCCCTCACACGGTCACGCTCAGCCTGCTGCCCGACGGGACCCTCCAGGTCGGTCGCCATCGGGCGCGCCGGCTCGACTCGGCTCCGGTGCCGCTGCCCGCGGTGGATCAGCCGCTGCTACACACCCGAATGAAGGATCCCTCCCAGCCGCTGCACTTCCGCTTTCCAGATCTGGCCGGACACATGATCTCCAGCACCGATGCCCGCTTCCGCCGCAAGGTGCTGCTTGTGACCGTGGGCGGAAGCTGGTGTCCCAACTGCCACGACGAAGCTCCAATGCTGGAAACGCTTTACCGCAAATACCACGCCGCCGGCCTGGACGTGATTGACCTGTCCTTTGAAGAAGCAGCGCAATTGCAAGATCCGACCCGCCTGCGCGCCTTCATTCGCGATTACGGCCTCACCTTTCCGATTCTGCTCGCCGGCACGCCCAATCAGCTCGATCAGCTCCTCCCTCAGGTGGCCGGCCTGAATTGCTGGCCGACACTGTTTTTCATTGGCCGCAACGGGCTGGTGGCACGCATCCACACCGGCTTTGCCGGCCCCGCCACTGGCGCGGTCCACGCTCAACTGGTGCAGGAAACCAATGCTTTCGTGCAAAAGCTGCTGGCAGAACCGCGTTAGGCCGCAAGCTTGGACTTGATGTATTTGGAGTCTTCTTCAAGGCGCCGCTTGGTGTGCTGGAAACTCAACAGGCCGCCTTGCAATCCGTGCGCCACCGGTATCAGCATCAACAGCCCGATGATGCCGTAGCCGATGCCCACGATGAAAAAGGCCCAGCGCCAACTTCCGATACCGTAGGAAATCACACCGATCAGCGCCAGGCTGAGCCAGCAGAACGAAAACAGCGCGAACAGCCCCGCGGTTACCGCCATCCCCACCACCACCAGCAGCGAACGCGACTTCTCCTTGAACTCGGTAATGAAAAGCTGGAACAAGTCGCGCCCATACTCGACCGCATCGCGCAGCAGGCCGCGCACCATGTCCAAGGTCGAGGCGTTGGGGTTGGCCGCGGGGTTGTCGGAAGGCGGAGGGGTTGCGTCGTTCATCGCCGTGGCCTCTGGAACGCATGGATGGTGTTGTAGGGCTGCATCGCCGGAGTCGGTTCGGGCAGGTTGTAGTCGGGATGAATGCGGGTGCCGCTGCCAATCGCCGCAAACGCGATCAGCGCCCATACGATGGCCATGAGCGAAAGTCCCAGGATCATGGCCCACTCGGCGGCCGTGCCGATCATTTTTTCGTGCAGCGAGCGATCGTCCTGCCGGCGCATCATGCTCAGTACCAGTACCCGTGATGAATCACGATCGCGGTCATCGTCACCGCCCACGCAGCGATGGCAATGATCCACAGTTTCAGCGCGATGGGCACGCGCCCGCTGCCTTCCCGCACCCAGCCCGCGTAGCTATGCACCGGCTCGACCGGCCGCCCATTGTAATGACTCTTGGCGCCGCGCCCGCTCAAGTAGATCAGACACACAAATCCCGCCAGCGCGAATCCTAGCAGGAGGACCAAAGCCCCCCGCTGGATGATGATGAGATGTGTGATCTGACCCATCCCCTGAGTGGATGCCGTGCCGCTCTGCCGCGTTGTCGCCGGCTAAAAAAATGTCAACTGGATCATGCGCACGATCGCGTCCAGCCAGATCAACAGCAATACCGTGAAGCCCGCCCACAGCGCCACCGTGACCCACACGCGCGGCTTCGGCGGGACCGGTGTCGCCCCCGCCGCGCGCAACGGCATGAAATTGCCGCGGCTCAGATCGGAGAACTGACCGTGCTGCACCGCCCAGGCGAGCACCTCGGCGCTCACCGCCATGGACACGATAAACAGCGCCAGCCACAAGTGCAGGGTCATAAACCATCGCCTCCTGTCAGTGCGGATGAATGCGCGGACAGCATTGGTAGACCTTTTGGATCGGAATGTCGGTCGGCAGCGGAATCGGCCCCTCGTACGGCGGCATCGTCAGACCGGGCTTGCGCGCCGGCTCCAACGCCGCGTCAATGCCATTGTCGGCGGCATTGGAATCGATATGCGCGCCGATGAACTCCACCGCGATGTAGTTGGCCACGCTCCAGATTTTGGCCGATTCCAGATCCTCCTTGAAATACGGCATGGCGCTGCCGGTGATGCCGTTCATGATCTGGTAGTAAAGTAGTCCGCCCGACCACGGCTCGCGCTTCAGGATGGTGAAGTTGAACGGTTTGGGGTCGAGATAGCGTGCCGCCGGTCCATTGCCATCACCCACGACGCCATGGCAGTAGATACACTCCTGCTGGTAGACAAATTTTCCCCGTGCCAGCGCTTCCTGCGTCGGCGGATAGGGATTGGGCATGGCGCGCCACTCCGGCGGCACGTGCGAGTTCAGAAATTGAACGTTGAAGTCTTCCCCTTTTTTGTAGGCGGCTAACAGCAGCTTCTTCCAGTGGCGCTGCCGCGCCATGCGCGTGTCCGCCATCTTGCCGCCCAGCGACTGGATGTAGGCGATCAGCGCTGTCATCTGGTGATTGTTGAGAAAGGCGAAGTCGGGCATGATCGAAATCGGCCGCACGAAGCGCGGATCGGTGAAGTGCGCCACGTGCCAGTCGTCGGGATGCATGCCGCCTTCCTGCGACAAGTCCGGGCCCGTGCGGTGCGCCCCCAGTAGGTTGGGGCTGTCCTCAATGTAATCGCCCGCCTGCGATACCCGCATGTGCGTGTAATTCCAGTCGCTGGGCCGGATGTACTGGGTATGGCAGTACACACACCCGTTGCGGATATAAATCTCGCGCCCTTCGTTCTCCAGCGCCGTCCGCGGCCGGTAAGTCGCGCTGCCATGGATCGGCGCCGTGATCGCCGGCAGAAACAACACCACCGAAGTCGTCGCCGCCGCGATGATCGCAATCCCGAGCGCCACGGTGCGTGGAGTCGCCATGGCTTAGCGCGCTTCCACCGCCGGTTCGAAATCGCTGGTCAGCGCCGCCGCTTCCAGACCCTTTTCCTGGTGCAATTGCACCGTGCGCCAGAAGTTGTAGAGCTGCAGCGCCGCCCCCACCACGATGAAGCACCCGAGAATCGCGCGCAGAATATAGTCGTTCATAATCTCCGGCAGCACCCGGTAGACGACCTCCCCGTTGCGCCAGGCGTTGCCCTGGATAAAGCCAGCGTCGTCCAGCACGAGCGTGAAACCTACAATGCCAATGAGCAGCAGCCAGTACTGCAGGTTGGCCAGCCGTTCGCTCCAAATCTCCCCGTACATCTCCCGCAGCGCTCCATAGCCGGCGCCGCAGGCGATGAAACCGCTGAAGCCAAGCAGCCCCAGGTGGCTGTGGCCAATCACCACGTTGGTGAAATGCGTGATCCGCTCCACCGAGGGCAGCGCGAGCAGCGTGCCCTCGAACGAGGTCAGGGCATAAAATACCGTGCCCGCAAATACAAACTTCAGCACCACGCTGTCGGGTATGCGCCACCATTTGCTGCGCAGCGTCATCCACTGGTTGGTTAAAAACGCGAACACCGGAATCAGCAGCCCTACGCTGTTGATCTCGGCAATAAACTTCAGCCACGCCGGCGCGGGAGCTTCAATCAAATGGTGCGTGCCCACTTGCAAATAAAAGGCGAAATAGGGCCAGAAGCCGATCAGGCTGAGCGTGTGGCTGTACAGCGGCTGATCGCTCTCGCGCGGAATCCAGAAGTAACACAGGCCCAGCGCCAGCGGCGTGATCCAGGTGCCGAAGATGTTGTGCGCGTAAAACCACGCCCACTCCGCATCCACCATGCCGTAGAGCGCCCCGCGCGGCTCCCACATGACGTTTCCCAGAAAGTACACGATGCAGGTCGCCGCCAGCGCTCCGATCAAATACCACATGGACACGTACAACAAGTGCTGCTTGCGCCGCCGTAGCGTCTGCAAGACGTTGTAGACCAGCATCAGCAAGCAGGCCATGATGATCAGATCAATCGGCCAGACATATTCGGCGTACTCGTGCGATTGCGTCATCCCCGCCGAGAGCGTGAAGATCCCCAGAGCCACCGCCAGGTTCCACAGCCACATCGTCCAGTTGCCCAGCTTTTCGCTGAACAGCGGTGAACGGCAGAGACGGCACAAGGCGTACAGCATCCCGCCGACCAGCAGCATGGACAAAAAGCCGAACACGTTGGTGTTCACGTGAATCGGCCGGATGCGCGGAAAAATCAGATAGCGCGTCTTCACCAGCTCGGGCGAGACCAGCTCGGTCGCCGCCGTCAGGCCGTACACCACGGCCACCAGAAACCACCAGGCGCCGGAAATGATGAAGCGCCGCACCGTCGAGCCGGGCCGGTTATCTATGAAGCGGAAGTCATTCATGCGGGCCTCCTCCTGCGCCGGGCTTTTGCTTGCTCTTCGCTTTGCCTTTGGGCTTGACCGGCCCGCCAGGCAGCACCACGTAGGGACCGGGCGGGATCTGGCTGGGCGGAGCGACGTGGATGAACGGCCGCGAGGGGTAGGCGCCATGCTCGCTGCCGCCCACCCGCGCCGGCGGATTGCCCACGATGTGGAAGGCGGGCTCGAGAATCGTAGTTGATGGCGGCGGCTCTGGCCGCCCCTGCCCGAACTGCTGGCGCAGGTAATCCACCAGTTGCCGCCGATCCGCTTCGTTTAGATACAGCCGGAACCCGTGCCACCGCCGCCCGATCGGCGGCGTCGTCGCCACTTCCGGCGTCACCATGCCGTTGCTGATCGCGGCGAACAGTTCATCGTTGCTGCGCGTGGGCACCAGATGGTTCAAGTCCGGCGGCCGCGGATCGTATTCAAGGCCCACCGGCGTGTCTCCTTCCCCATCCGCGGCGTGGCAAAATGCGCACTGATCGTGATAAAGCTGCGCGGCCCATTGCGGCGCGTAACTCACCTGCAGCGGCGGCAGCCCGAAGGCCGCATGGTCGTAGCCCATGCCGTCGCGCGGCACCGTGCCCGCCGGCAGCGGAATGCGCGGCCCCTTGCGCGGCCCATAAGCGTAGCTGAACGACATCTCGTCCGTGAAAAAGCCCACGCCCTCGTACAGCCACCAGCACACGAACATGCCCGCGATCGCCAGCACCACCAGCGTCGTCCAGCCTATCCGCCGCAGGTTCTGCTCCTGCGGATCGTCGTCAAAGGGCCGTAACGGATCCATAGTTCAATGCCGCGTGGGGTGCCAGACCAGTGCTTCGTGCATCACCGGGTCCCGCACCGGGAACAGCGGCACCCGCCGCATCGCCCACAAGTACAGCAGCCCGTAGGCGCCGCAGAAACCACAACTCAGAAACGCCGAGCTGATCAGCGGCGGCGCGCCGTGATGCCACACCGAAACATCCACCATCAGGTTCTGCTGCAGCCACATCGCCGCCAGCGACAGGCTCGCCAGATAGGCCAGCGTGCCCGGGCGCCGCTTGTAGCTGCGGCTCAGTCCAAAGCCAAAGGGCAAGAAAAAGCCCAGCGTCAGCGTCACCCATGACAACGTCACCCAGGGATGCTGCTGCGACAGACGGATCAGAATGTGGATGTCGTCCTGGCGGTTGGCGTACCAGAGCACCATGAACTGCGTCCAGAACTGGTAGGCCCAGAAGATCGCGAAGGCAAAGGTAATCTCCCCGTTGTCGTGCAGGATGTCGGCGGTAATGATCTCCTTCAGCCCGTAGCGGCGCCGCCACATCACCGCCAGCAGCGACACCAGCGCGCAGCCCGCGTACCAGCTCGAAATGAAGAAAAACCAGGGATAGATATAGTCATACCAGCCGAGATAGAGGGAAACGTTCAGATCCATCCCCAGCACGCCGTAGAGGTAGCAAAAGCAGAACACCAGAATCACCCACAGGCGCGACAACTTGCGCTGCGCCCGGCGGGCGTCCTCGCTGCCGCGCCCGGTGAGCGCGTCGGCGTCGTTGCGGCGGTCAGGGCGGGTCGAAGTGCGGAAAAAATACCAGCTCAGCCACGCCAGGAAAATCAGGATGCCGAAATCCCGCCCCAGCAGCCAGATATGGTTCAGCCAGGGCAGCTTAATGGGGTGGTCCCACCAGGTATAAATGTAGCGGTGCTCGAACAGCAGCGGAAGGAACAGCAGCACGCTCAGCAGCAGCGGCGCCGCCATGCCTTCCGCCATGCGCTGCAACGGGCGCGCCCAGCGCGCGTTGCAGCCGCGCGTCACCGCCGACCACACCACCGCCGCCTGCGCCATGCCGGTGAAAAAAATGAAATCGGCCAGGTAGTTCAACCACAACGCCTCGCGATTGGTGAACAGCAGGAAAATAAAGCCGCCGATGCCCACCCCCACCAGCATCCAGAGGATGAGCCGAATCTTGCCCGCCGGGGTGCCGCGTAGCTCGGCAATCTGCGCCGGAACCAGGAAGGTGCTGGAGCTCATCGCTCGGTTTCCTCCCACTCCACCGGCATCGCCAGCCGGCCCCGCGGCGGGTTGTACACCAGCCAGCTCTTGTCCGCCCCGTCGCGCTCCAGGCGGCTGCGCAGCTCGCCCGCCTCCCCACGCCCACAGGCCACGAACACCCCAAAGTGATCGTGCAGAAACTCCGGCCGGTAGGCCGCCGGCAGCGTCAGGTGCGGAATCTTGCCCTTGACGAAACAGGCGCCGGTGCAGGCGAAGGAGGCGTAGAGCACTGTCATTTCAAAGCAAATGCAGATGAAGGGCGGAAAACTCACGATCGGCTTGCCCCCCACCACCAGCGGCCAGTTGCGCGACATCCAGATCACCATCGCGAACGCTACCACCACGCCGCCGAATATCCCGCCCAGCAGCGTCCACAACCGGACCACGCTCGTGGTCGAGCGCGGACAAAGCTCGCGCAGCACTTCCTCGTCGGAAAACGGCGAATAGGCTTCGAATTTCCTGCCTTGGTCGCGCACCTCGGCCAGCGCGCGCCGCCAGGGGCGTTCATCGGTAAACGAGGCCGCCACTCCGCAAAACGGCGCCTCCGGCGTGGGCACTTCAGCCACTGGGCAATACCTCCTCTCCCGCCGCCTCCGGCAACAGCCCGGCCGTGTGGAAGGCGGTGATCATCCGCCGCCCCTCGATCACGTCGCGCTTCACCTCGGCGATCGGCAGCGAGGGCGCGAACTGAATGAACAGCAAAAACTGCAGCATGAACCAGCCGAAGCTGCCCACCACGATCGCCACTTCCGTCCATTGCAGGTGCCATAGACCCCAGGAGCCGGGATCGAAGCTGTAGGCCAGCGTGGTCACGATCAGCACCAGACGCTCCAGGAACATCCCAATGTTGATCAGGATCGAAATGATGAACAGCCCCACGAAGCTGCGCCGCACCCTGCGGAAGAAAAACAGCAGCGGGAACAGCACGTTGCACACGCTCATGATCCAGAACGGAATCCAGTAATGGCCGAACGCACGCAGCCAGTAGGCGGTTTTTTCGTAGGTGTCGCCCGAATACCAGGCGATGAAGTATTCGCTGGTGTAGGAAAAGGCCACAATGCTCGAGGTCAGGATGATCAGCTTGGCCAGCGCCTCGCAGTGGTCAATGGTGATGTGCTCCTCCAGATGGAACCAGGAGCGCAGCGGAATCACCAGCGTCAGCACCATGGCCAGGCCGCTGAAGATGGCCCCGGCGACGAAGTAGGGCGGGAAGATCTCCTCGTGCCAGCCCGGCAGAAGCGACAAGGCGAAGTCCCACGACACCATGGTGTGCACCGAGAGCACCAGGGGCGTGGCCAGCCCGGCGAGCAGAATGTAGAGCTTCATGTAGGGCTTCATCTGCCGCAGCGAGCCCACCCAGCCCAGAGATAAAACCCCGTAAATGGTGCGCCGCCAGCCCACCGAACGATCCCGGATCTCGGCCAGATCGGGCAGCATGCCCAGGTACCAGAAGATCACGCTGACGGTGAAGTAGGTCGAGATGGCGAAGATGTCGAGCACCAGCGGCGAGCGGAAATTCACCCAGACGCGCCGGTTGTTCGGATAAGGAAACACCCAGTAGAAGCGCCAGGAACGGCCCAGGTGCAGGATGGGAAACAGACCCGCGGTGGCGATGGCGAAAATCGTCATCGCCTCCGACGCCCGCGAGAACGAGGGACGAAACTTGGCCCGGAACAGATACAAAATGGCGCTGATGAGCGTACCCGAGTGCGCAATCCCGATCCAGAAGACGAAGCAGGTGATGTACATGGCCCACATCACAGGCCACGCCAGCCCGCTCACCCCCATGCCCTGATACATCTGCCAGCCCCAGGCGGCAGCCCCGATCAGGACCAACAAACCGCAAAAACCGGTGCCGATCATCCAGCCCAGGCCGGGGGCGTGCCGTACCGGCCGCAGGATGGTCTGCGACACCTCGCCCAGTCCGTGTTTGGCGGGCTCGAGTTCGTAGCGCAGCGCCATTCGTTCTAAGAGGGACCGTCGCCGTAATGCTTGGCGCCGCCGGGCGCGTTCAGCACGAAGCGGGTCTTTTTCAGGTAATGACAGGCGGGATAGGTGTTTTCCTCGGCGAACATGCCGTAGCTGCGCGGCCTCGCCGTCAGGCGCGATACCTGGCTGGTTGGATCTACCAGATCGCCGAACACGATGGCGCCGGTGGGGCAGGTCTGCTGACAGGCGGTCTGAATATCCCCGTCTTGAATCCTGGTGTGGTTGGTGCGCGCGTCCAGCTCCACCAGCTCGATGCGCTGCACGCAGAAGGTGCATTTTTCCATGACTCCCTTGGCGCGTACCGTCACGTGTGGATTCAACTGCTGGTTGAGAGGCTCGGGCCATTGCGGCGTGTACCAGTTGAAGCGCCGCACCTTGTAAATGCAGTTGTTGGAGCAGTAGCGCGTGCCCACGCAGCGGTTGTAGACCTGTGCATTCAACCCCTCATCGGTGTGATAGGCGGCAAAGACCGGGCAGACGTACTCGCAAGGTGCGTTGCCGCACTGCATGCACGGCATGGGGATGAAGCGCAGGTCGGGGTTGATCTGGGTGGCGGGGTGCTCCTTGCTGCCCTCGTACTGCTCCACCCGGATCCAGGTCATTTCGCGGTGCGACAGGCAGCTGGAGCGGCCCCACACGGCGATGTTGTTTTCCGCGTAGCAGGCCGCCTGGCAGGCGTTGCAGCCGATGCAGCTCGACAGGTCAATCACCATGCCCCAGCGGTGCTTCAGGTA
This sequence comes from Terriglobales bacterium, assembly GCA_050747745.1. Taxonomy (GTDB): domain Bacteria; phylum Acidobacteriota; class Terriglobia; order Terriglobales; family SCQP01; genus SCQP01. The sequence continues at coordinate 8,794 of JBOGKM010000054.1, read as the reverse complement.
GGGGTGGTGGAACTGATAGAAACTTTCCGTCCCTTCGACCGTTTCGGCCGCCGCGCTGGCCGCCTCCTCTACCGTCACCGCCAGCGCCACGCGCTTGTCGAACTGACTGCGCTCCGGCTGCAAATTGGCGATGGGACGCGAGCGCCCAGTGTGCTCCAGCCTCACCTTCACCGCTTGCGGCGCCCATGCGCCCTGTTCCAGCACCGCCCCCTGCAGCGGGTGCGGCGATTCGCCGCGCTCGTTGCCCCACATGCCGAAATCGCTGTGGCCCTGGCCCATCATCACGCCCACGCAGTCCTCACGGATCCAGGTGGTGACGTAGAGGGAAAAACCGGCGGCACCGTGGGGCGAAATGATTTTCACCACGTCGTTGGCTTGGAAGCCTAGCTTGGCGGCGGTTTTCGGGTGCAGCTCGCACCAGGGGTCCCAGGCCACCTTGCTCATCGGTTCGGCAATTTCCTGCGCCCAACTGCGGTTGGCCTGGCGCCCGTCGTAGAACTGCACGCTGGGAAACACCACCAGGTACAGGTCGCCGCCGCCGTCAAATGACGCCGCGGCCGCCAGGTCGGCGGGCGGCGCCGGCCGCGTGGCGCCGGCGGCAACTGCGATGGGCGCGGCTGCCGGTTCGCTCACCCCGGCTTGCAGCCGCGCCAGCCAGGTGCGCGCGCCGGGCTTGCCGCTCCAGGCCTTTTCCAGCGCCTGATGCAGGGCATCGGCGCCGCCGCCCAGCAGCACATCGCCGGTCATGCGCGTGTCATAGAGCGGAATGCGCGCCGGCTGGATCATGCCCGCTACATCGCCGCGCGGCGCGTAGTCGCCCCAGCTTTCCAGAAACTGATGGTCGGGCAGCACCAGGTCGGCAAACTTGGTGGTCTCATCCATCCAACTGGCGAAGCTGACTTTGAACCGAATCTGGTACAGGCCGCTCAGGATGGCGGGATGGTGATATGCCGGATTGGCATGATGCAGCAGCAACAGGCGGGTGCGATTGCCGGGCGCGAACGCCGCCAGCACCTGCGCTTGCGTGGCGCAGGTGGAGAGGGCGTGCGGCTCGCTGGGCATGACGGTCGTGCCGGTGTTGCCCAGCAGATCGTTGAGCGCATTCACCGCCAGCCAGGTGGACACCGAGCCGCGATTGTCGTTCTGATAACCCGTCCCCAGCACCAGCGAGGGCTGGCTCGCAGCCAACCGCTCCACCGCCGCCACAATCAGTCCGGCATCGATCCAGCTTTGGTAGGCGGCTTCTTTCACGCTGATGGCGGGCAACGCCATCCCGGCGGGCAGTTTGGGCGTTTTGCCCAGCCGGCGCGCCAGCTCTCCCACCAGCGCCCAGGCCAGAATGGGCTCGCTGCCCGGCTTGACGGCCCACCACTGGTCGGCGTTGGCCGCCGTCAGCGAGACGCGCGGCCCGGCGGCGATGAAGTGCGCCGGCGTGTGCGTGTGGCCGAAGCTGTGGATGGCGGCGAAATCGCCGGCATACTCGACGTTCGAGATCCAGGTCTCGAGAAATTCGGCGCCGAAGCTCAACAGCATCCGCGCCTTTTCCATGTGATAGCGCGGGATCACCGGCCGGCCATAGCTGATCGCCATCGCCTGGCGCAGTGCGTCTGGACACAGGTATTCGTAATAAAGTGGCGCCGGCGCGCCGTGCTGACGCAGCCAGGCGCGGATGATGTCATCCAAGGTTCCGCTCTCCAGCCGGCCCAGCCAGACGATGTCGCCCCCGCGCCCTTCCTGCTGGACCTGCGACAGCTCTTTCTCGAAGCGCGCCAGCGCGGTGGGCCAGTCGGTGGGCCGTAGTTGCCCGTGCGCGTCGCGCAGCATCGGGGTCTGGAAGCGGTCGGGATTGTACAGGCCCTGCACCGCGGTTTGTCCGCGCAGGCACAGCTTGCCGTGATTGACCGGGTGTCCCGGGTTGCCCTCGCACTTGCTCGGACGTCCGGTTTCGACCCGTACCACCATGCCGCACCCGGCCGGGCATTCGCGGCAGGTGGAGGCAAACATCTGCGGCCTTCCCGCCTCCGCGCGCGGATCGGGCACCAGTAGCGGCAGAATCCGCTCCGGCGGCCGCACCGCGCACGACGTCGCCGCCACCGCCGCACCCGCCACGCCCAGTGTCTTGAGAAAGGTCCGCCGGTTGGGTTCAATCTGGATCAGTTCATCCGACATGTGTGTGCCTCAGTGGTGACAAGCGCCGAAGCAGTCCGTGCGCGCGCCCATGGCGCGGTGACATGTAATACAGGTGTTCATGTTGAAATCGGTGACCTCGCGCACCCGGTCCATGCTGCCCACGCTGCCGTGGCAGGTCTGGCACTGTATGCCCGCCGCTATATGCGGCTGATGGGTGAAGCGCACGTAGTCGGGCAGCCAGTACACGCGTTTCCAGGGAATCGGAATTTGATCACGCCAATAGGCGTGCAGTTTTTGGATCTGCGGAAACTGCGGGATGATGATGCGGTGACACATCATGCACTTCATGTCCGACGGAATGCCCGCGAAGGTCGAGCGGGGAGCGTCCATGTGGCAAAAGGCGCATTGAATGCCGCGTTCGTAATGGATCTGGTGGCTGAAATCAATCGGTTGCTGCGGCGCGGCGCGGTAGGGCATGTCCTGCAGAAAATAGACCCACAGAAAGGCGCACAACAGCAGCGAGACTACGAGCGCCAGTGCGCGCAACCGGAACACACCGGGGTTAGTTGCGCGACAGGAAAACGGAGTTGCTGGCCGGAGCGGAACCCGGAAGTTATTGGCTGTTAGCTGTCAGCTATTAGCACGCACCCGCGCTGCTACGAGCACGGAATCCAGCGCGGGCGCCAGCGGCAGAGCACAGCCGCGGCCAGCAACAGCCAGGCGGCAAAATAGAACATACCGTCCCAGCTGAAAAACATCCAGAGGGCGCGGTAGCTCATCAACCCCAGGCCAAAGATCTCAAACCACAGCGCCACCTCGTAGACATCGCCCCAATGCACGATCTGGCGGCCACCGCGCCGGTGAACCTGATACTCTTCCATCGCCAGGCCAATCGCTGCGATGGCACAGCCCAGCACCGGCGCGATCAGCAGCCAGGTGATCCCGCGGCCGTGATTGGGCACCCAGTGGCGCACCGAGGTGGCGGAAATCCAGATGCTGGTGACCATCGCCACCATCGCCAACCCCAGCCGCGTGCGGATGCTCACGCGCGATCCTCCGGATCGGGCTTGGTCCAGTAATGCGCGATCAGGTTCATCAGCGCCACCCCAATGGCCGCCACCAGGAACACGTGCATGTAGTTGCCGGTGAGCTGGAGCCACCAGAACAGCAGCCCCCACAGGCCGAGCGAGCAGCCCGCCGTAATCCACAGCACCCGCCGCGCCGTCGTGAGACTCACCTTAGCAGGGATGGCACTGCCGCTCCAAGCGGTTGCCTCGCCACTGCCGCCGCGAATGAGGCCGCGCACAGCGGGCGCTAGTGCGAAAGGCCGGAGCTGTGCTTGCCGGTCAGCACCTCGATGGCCTGCTCGTAAAGGATAATGCGGCTGATCTGGGGGTAGCCTGGCTCGAAGGTCCAGGAAGGATCGCCGTATTTGGGCAGTAATTGATCCAGGAACCAGGCCTTCTTTTCGCGCTCGCCGATAATGTGCACCGGGCCAAACGTCATCACGCTGGTATAGACCAGGGCGGAGTTGCAGGCGTAGGGACGACCGCGGTGCAGCGGGCCGATGTCACCGACGGTCACGCAGATGCGGGCGTCGTGGCCGACGTTGGAAAGAAAATGGCCGTCGTGATTGCCCGTGTGTACATAAAGCACATCGCCGCCTTCGTAGATATACACCAGCGGGACCACGTACGGCCACCCTTGCGCGTCCACTGATCCCACGTAGGCAGTCTTTTGCTGGCGCAAAAATGCACGCGCTTCCGCGTCCGGCATCTGCCGCTGGAAGCGGTACATCTGGCCACGGCGCCCCGGGCGGGGCACAGCCTGGCCAGCAACTGGGGCGGGCGCCGGATCGGACGGCGGATTCGATGGGATCATGTTCGCTCCTCTCCCATTATCCGCAAGATTAAATCGCTCGCGGCTGTGATGGTTCTGCCAGACGTAAGTTTTCCTGCGCGCTCTCATTCAGTTGCGACGACGGTTGCATCACGGCGCCGACATTGCGCTGGTTCGGCTGCTTTGGTTATCCTGACGCTTGATGGTACGCATGAGCGTATTGGCCTCCGCCGCTGTGCTGATGATGGCTCTGGCGGGCCATGCCGCCGCAGCACAACTGCTCGCGCCGGCGGAAGCACAGGCGGGTGCCGTCGCCGCCGGTGCCGCTCTTTTTTCCGGCAAGACGCGGTTGGCCAAGGGCGGACCGGCCTGCATCGCCTGCCACAGCGCCGCCGGCATCGCCTTCCCCAACGGAGGCACGCTGGGGCCGAACTTGACCCATGCCTACGCGCGCATGGGCGCGGTTGGTATTGATTCCGCCCTGACCACGCTGTACTTTCCGGCCATGTACCCGCTCTACCGCACGCGCCCGCTGACGCCGCCGGAGCGTGCCGATCTGGCCGCATTCCTGCAGTTTTCCTCGACCCAGACGCCCACCGAGACCACGCTGCCGCTGTTGACCCTCGCGGTGGCGCTGTTTGTGATCTTCATGCTGATCGTCGGCTTCGCCGGTCGCGGACGGCTGCTGGGCGTGCGCCGCAATCTGGTGACGGCGGCGCGGCGGCAGGCGCTCCAGCCGCCCGCGATTGCACCCCCGGCGGTGCCGGAACCGGACGCTCCGGCGGCGGAGCAAGCGCGCAGCGCGGACACGAGAGGCCCCCGATGAGCTGGATTCAGGATTTGGTCAACCCGAAGCTGCGGCGCTGGGAGGATTTCTACCGCAACCGCTGGCAGCACGACAAGATCGTGCGCAGCACCCACGGCGTGAACTGTACCGGCGGCTGTTCGTGGGACGTGTTCGTGAAAAACGGCATGGTGACCTGGGAGACGCAGGCGCTGGATTATCCCCGGCTCGACCCTGCCCTGCCCGGCTACGAGCCGCGCGGCTGCCAGCGCGGCATCACCTTTTCCTGGTATATCTACAGCCCCATCCGCGTGAAATACCCCTACGCGCGCGGCGTACTGTTGGACGCCTGGCGCGCGGCGCGGCGACAGAAAGCCGATCCGGTGGAAGCCTGGGCGGAGGTGATGGAAAACGAGCAGACCCGCAGCGCCATTCAGCAGGCGCGCGGCCGCGGCGGCTTCCGCCGCGCCAGTTGGGAGGAGTGCCTGGAGATCGTGGCGGCGTCGCTGCTGTATACCATCCGCCAGTACGGTCCCGACCGCATCATCGGCTTTTCACCGATTCCAGCCATGAGCATGATCAGCTACGCCGCCGGCTCGCGCTTCCTGCAACTGCTGGGCGGGGTGATGCTCAGCTTCTACGATCTGTACGCGGATTTTCCGCCCGCCTTTCCCGAGGTGTGGGGTGAAAAAACCGACGTCGCGGAGAGCGCGGACTGGTTCAACAGCAAATACATCGTGGTGGTGGGCAGCAACCTGTCCATGACACGCACGCCGGACGTGCATTTCGTCGCCGAGGCGCGCGGCCACGGCGCCAAGCTGGTGGTGGTCTCGCCCGATTTCAGCCAGGTGGCGAAGTTCGCCGACTGGTGGGTGCCCGCGCATGCAGGCATGGACAGCGCGCTGTGGATGGCGGTCTGCCACGTCATCCTCACCGAGTTCTATCACCAGCGCGCGGTCGAGTATTTCCAGGATTACCAGAGCCGCTTTTCCGACGCGCCGTTTCTGGTGGAGCTGGAAGGGGGCGCGGGCGGAACTTACGTGCCCGGCAAATTTTTGCGCGCCGCGCGGCTGGCGCGCTACGCGGGAGTCGAACACGGGGAGTGGAAGCTGCTGGTGCAGGATCGCGCCAGCGGCTCGCCGCGCATGCCGCAGGGCGCGGTGGGCTTCCGCTGGCAGCAGCAAAAGGGGCGCTGGAACCTGGAGATGAAGGACGGGCTGGACGGGGGCACGATCACGCCCCAGCTCACGCTGCTGGATGCGGCCGAGGCGGTGCTGCCGGTCGAGTTTGTCGAGCACGGCAGCGAGCGGCGGCTGCGGCGCCCGGTGCCGGTGCAATACGTGGAGACCACCGGCGGCCCGGTCGCGGTAACCACCGTGCTGGACCTGCTGATGGCGCAGTTTGGCGTGGCGCGCGGGCTGGAGGGCGACGAAAGTAGCGGCTACGAAGACGCCGGTCGCGCCTACACGCCCGCCTGGCAGGAGCAATACACCGGCGTGGGGCGGCAGACGGTGATCCAAATGGCGCGCGAGTTCGCCACCACGGCGGAAAAGACCCGCGGCAAGTGCACCATCATTGTCGGCTCGGGCACCAACCATTGGTATCACGCCAACGTCCATTACCGGGCGGGCATCACGGCGCTGATGCTGTGCGGCTGCGTGGGCGTCAACGGCGGCGGGCTGAACCATTACACCGGGCAGGAAAAGCTGGCGCCGGCAGCGGCTTGGTCCACGCTGGCCATGGCGCTGGACTGGGTGAAGCCGCCGCGGCTGCAGAACGGTCCGTCGTTTCATTACGTCCACAGCGACCAGTGGCGCTACGAGCACGGCTTTCCCGAGCCCGGGCCGGCCGAGGGTCCCTTTGCGGTGCGGCACACCATGGACCTGCAATCGCGGGCGGTACGCTCGGGCTGGCTGCCGTTTTTCCCCCAGTTTTCGCGCAACCCGCTGAACCTCGTGTCGCAGGCGCGCACCGAGGGCGCGCAGACGGAAGCCGATATCCAGGACTGGGTGGTGCGCGAGCTGCGCAGCGGAAGGCTGCGCTTCGCCGTGCGCGAGCCTGACTCGGCGGTGAACTGGCCGCGCGTATGGCTGATCTGGCGCGCCAACGCCATCCATACCAGCGCCAAAGGGCATGAGTATTTCCTGCGCCATTATCTCGGCACCGGCGACAGCGCCATTGCCGAGGAACGCGCCGAAGGCACGGTGCGCGATATTACCTGGAAGGACGTGGCGCCCACGGGAAAGATGGATCTGGTGGTGGATCTGAACTTCCGCATGGACACCTCGGCTCTTTACTCCGACATCGTGCTGCCGGCGGCGAGCTGGTACGAGAAAAACGACCTTAACACCACCGATTTGCACTCCTACATCCACCCCCTGGGCGCGGCCGTGCCGCCCTGCTGGGAATCGAAGCCGGACTGGGAGATCTTCCGCCTGCTGGCAGTGAAGCTGAGTGAGCTGGCGCCGGCGCATTTCCCCGAACCGGTGGAGGATCTGGTGGCCTCACCGCTGCTGCACGACACCCCGGACGAGATCGCACAACCGGAGGTGAAGGATTGGCGCACGGGTGAGTGCGAGCCGATTCCGGGCAAGACCATGCCGCACTTCCACGTGGTGGAGCGCGACTACGTCAACCTGGCGCACCACTACTGCTCGCTGGGTTCGGGCCTGCGCGAAGACGGCGTCGAGGATCGCGGCATCCACATGCCGGTCGCCGATCTGTACGACGAGTTTGCGCGCATCCAGCCCGCCTACTCCTGGGGCGGACACTCCTACCCGGCTCTGGTGGATGCGGTGCAGGCGGCGAATGCGGTGCTGTTTTTCGATCCGCAGACCAACGGCGAAGTGGCCTACCGCAGCTTTCAGGCGCGCGAGCAGGAAACCGGGCAGAAGCTGGCGGATTTGGGCGAACCCAGCCGCGCGGTGCGGTACCAGTTTCCGGACCTGGTGCAACAGCCCTGCCGGCTGCTGACCTCGGCCAACTGGAGCGGCATCACCAACCACGGCCGCGCCTATACCGGCTTCGCGCAGAACCTGGAACGGCTGGTGCCCTGGCGCACGCTCAGCGGACGGCAAAGCCATTACCTCGACCACGAAGCCTACCGCGCCTTCGGCGAATCGCTGCCGACGTTCAAACCGCCCATCAGCCTGGAAAGCAGCTTCCACCTGGCCCGCAGCCGCGCCCCGGAGGGCCAGCCGGCGCTGACGCTGGCCTATCTTACCCCCCACGGCAAGTGGCACATTCACAGCACCTATTCCGAGGACCTGCGCATGCTGACGCTGTCGCGCGGCATCGAGCCGTTCTGGCTGAATCGCGAGGATGCGGCGGCGATCGGGGTGTTGGACAACGACTGGATCGAGGCCTACAACGATAACGGGGCGGTGGTGACGCGGGCGGTGGTGACGGCGCGGCTGCCGCGCGGGCTGTGCCTGTTTTATCACGCCCCCGAGCGCACCGTCGGCTTTCCGCTCTCGCCCACGCGCGGCCATCGCGGCGGCGGCACCAACAGCCTGACCCGCCTGCGCCTCAAGCCGCTGCTCATGGTCGGCGGCTACGGGCAGAACTGCTACCGCTTCAATGATTACGGCCCCCCCGCCAGCGACCGCGACAGCTATGTGCTGGTGCGCAAGCTGCGCGGCCGCCCGCCCATGGATCCAGCGGAAGGAGAGCAGCTATGAACGTACGCGCGCAAATGTCGATGGTGTTCCACCTGGACAAGTGCATCGGCTGCCACACCTGCAGTCTGGCCTGCAAGAACCTGTGGACCGGCCGTCCCGGCACGGAATACATGTGGTGGAACAACGTCGAAACGAAACCGGGCACCGGCTATCCGACGCTGTACGAGGATCAGGAGGCGTATCGCGGCGGCTGGGAACTGAAGGACGGCGATCTGCGGCTGAAGCTGAATACCCGCGCCGGCGAGCTCCTGAACCTCGCCTTCAACCCGCACCTGCCGTCGATGGACGACTATTACGAGCCGTGGACGTACACCTACGACCAACTGATCGACGCGCCGCTGCAGGCCGAGCAACCGGTGGC
>JBOGKM010000053.1:0-1800 GCA_050747745.1 Terriglobales bacterium | reverse complement strand
CTAGCAGTCCGTGGCGGAAGTAGCGACTGGGAAGCGGGCGTAACTGGGCAGGCTGTGGCTTGCGAACCAACGAACCGGTGCCGGTTGCCGCCGCGATTCGGCCGCTGAGCCCGGTTGTGGCTGTACGGAGGCGATGCCGGTGTCGATAAGGGCCATAAAAAAGGCGGGTGCGGCGTTGGGCAGACCTTGATAGCGCCGCGGTTTGCCCACGCCGGTCAATTTCCGCATGAGGAGGCCGAGGTTGTAGCCGCCGGCGTGAATTAACAGCCGCTTGAGAATGTTGCGGTGGCCGCGCAGGTGGGTGCGGCGCATGCCGCCGGTATCGTAGACGTGGGAAAAACCGCGCTCGATGCGTTCTCCGCGCTGGCGCAGCAGACGTTTCCCGCGTTGCCCCCGCACGCGCCGGCGATTCGCATGACAGCGCCGCCGGGCGCCGGGCTTTCCAACCCAAACCCGCCTGCCCGGCTTGGCCGAGATGTAGCTGCGAACTTGCGCCGCCTCCAGCCGTTCCAGCGCCGCGTCACTGTCATACCCCTTGTCGGCCACCGCTTCACGGATCACCAACGCTTCCGCCGCCCTCCGGTCCACCTCCGCCCGCGCCACCACCGCCGCCATCTGTTCCCCTGCCGAGGCTAACGTCGGCATCAGCGTGGCCGTATCGCCTTGGTCGGCCCCGTGCAGTTCCACGGCCAGCAGCGCGCCCGACTCCAGGTCCACCGCATGCTCGGCCTTGTGCGCTATGTGCGTGCGCCCATCCTTCATCTTCGTGATTCGACCATCGGGCTCGTGCGGGTTCACCCAATCCTGGTTGCTGCCCTTGTGCTTCCGCTTTCGGTCCACCCGCGCCAGATCCTCGCGCGTCGGCGTGGCGATGCCGCTCGCCTGTGCCAGCTTCCTCAGGAACTCCTCGTAAGCCTCCCCCGTGTCACGCCGCACAATGCTGCGCAGTGCCGCATTCGCCTCCAGCGTCGTCGCATCCACCCCCACCGTCGCCGCCTGCAGCAGCCCCGCCTCCGCCAACCGCACCTGAACCCAGGTGAACACCTCACGGTGCGTCTCCACGTCCAGTAGCCGGCGCGTGCGCGAAATCGTCGAGTGATCCGGCGCGGCCTCCTCCAATCCCACCCCAACGAACCGCCGAATCGCCAGCGAATCGGCCGCACGCCAGGCTATCCCTCGTTCCGAATCGATCCCCTCGAAATATCCCACCAGCAGCAGTCGAAAATATTTCCCCGGCGTTATGCTCGGCCGCCCCATACGGGCCGCGTAAAACCCCGCGCACTGCGCTTCCGCGAACCGGTCGAACCCGTTCTCGTCCAGCACCCGGTTCAAACGCTGATAGAACGGATGCCCCGCCGATACCGGCAACTGCGAACTGGCCACCCATAGCCCTTCCTGCCGTGCTTGCTTTTCCCGCCGCCCCATCGCCATCGTCCACGCTCCAGTGCTGCACCTTCTACTACGCATCCCTGCTGCTTCCCGTTGCCCCTTTTAGACGAGACTTTTACCACGGACTGCTAGCAGCTAGTTGCTAGTGGCTAGTTGTTAACTGGCAACTGATAACTGGCAACTGCTAACGTGGCAACTGGCAACTGCTAATGTTGCTAACTGGCAACTGGCAACTGGCAACTGCTAAGCCTACCTGCTCGTCCGATACAAATTCCGCCCCGCGCGTTTGGCTTCGTAGAGGGCGGTGTCGGCCTGTTCGAGCAGTTCCTCGGGATCCGTGGTCTCGCCGCGGTAGAGGGCGATGCCGATGCTGGTGGTGAGCGGCTCGCCGGGCAGGGCGTCGAGCGGCTC
>JBOGKM010000052.1:0-8243 GCA_050747745.1 Terriglobales bacterium | reverse complement strand
CCGCGCAGGCGATCGTGGCGACCGGCCGGCGGCGGCGGGCGGCGGCCGGCTCGGGCTGGGTGGGGCTGAAAGCCCATTTTCGCGGCCTGCCGGCGCGGCCGGCAATTGAGCTGTTCACGCTGCGCGGCGGCTATTGCGGGCTGGCGCCAGTGGAGAGCGGGGAAACCAACCTGAGCTGCCTGCTGCGCGCCCGGGGCGCGCCGCCGCTGGCGGACAGCCGGGATTTGCCGGCCTGGCTGGCGCAGGTGCCCGGCAGTCCCGGATTGTTGGCCCGGCTGCGCGGCGGCGAGCAGGCCACCCCCACCGCGGTGACGGCCGGCATCCTGCTGGGACCGGACCGGGCGGGCACGTTGGCGGCGCCGGCCGCGGGCGATGCCTGCGGCTTCTTGGATCCGTTCACCGGCGACGGCATCGCGCGGGCGCTGCTTTCCGGCCAACTGGCGGCAGAGTTGGTGGCCTGCAGGCAAACCGCACGGTATGCGCCGGCGCTGCACCATGGCAGCCGCTATGGCACCGCCCGGCTGCTGCGCCCGCTGCTGACCGCACCCGCCTGGGCGCAGGCGCTGGCCTGCCGCACGCTGCTGCATCCGCTGCTCGCTCCACACCTGTTCACCGCCACGCGCTGGCGCACCTGCAAGCTATAATCGGCTCGCATGGCCTTTGCCGATCTGCGCGCATTCATCACCGACCTGGAGGCGGCGGGCGAGCTCAAGCGCATCGCCGCGCCCGTGAGTCCGGTCCTGGAAATAACCGAAGTCACCGATCGCGTCAGCAAGCGCGGAGGTCCCGCGCTGTTGTTTGAAAATCCCACCGGCTATGCCGGCCATCCGTTGCTCATCAATCAGATGGGCTCGCGGCGGCGCATGGCCATGGCGCTGGGCATGGAAAACGCCGACGCGGTTGCCGCGCGCATCCGCGCCTTGCTGGAGATGAAGCCGCCCGAGGGCCTGATTGGCAAGCTGAAAATGCTGCCGACGCTGGCGGAAGTGGGCGCTTTCTTTCCCCGCACGGTGAAATCGGGACCCTGCCAGGAAGTGATTCAACGCGATGGGTTCTCGGTGCTCGACTGGCCCATATTGCAGTGCTGGCCGGGCGATGCGGGGCGCTACATTACCCTGCCGTTGGTGTTCAGCAAACATCCGGTGAGCGGGCGGCGCAATGTGGGCATGTACCGGCTGCAGGTCTTCGATGGACAGACGCTGGGCATGCACTGGCAGATTCACAAACAGGGCGCCGAGCACATGCGCGAACGCCAGCGCGCGCAAGGGGCAGCCGGCGGCGAGACCATCCGCCGCGCCCATGCGCTGCCCGAACTGCAAGCGCCGCAGGCGGACGCCGCGGGCGCGGACCGGATGGAAGTCGCCGTCGCCATCGGCACGGATCCGGCGACCACGTTTGCGGCAGTGCTGCCCGCGCCTCCGGCTCTGGACGAAATGATGCTGGCGGGATTTGTGCGGCAAAAACCGGTCGAGCTGGTGAAATGCCAGACCGTGGATTTGGAGGTGCCCGCCTGCGCGGAAATTGTTCTCGAAGGTTATGTGGACCTGAACGAACGCCGGCGGGAGGGGCCGTTCGGCGATCACACCGGCTTTTACTCGCTCGGAGACAATTATCCGGTGCTGCATCTCACCGCCATCACGCACCGGCGCGACGCCATCTACGCGACCACGATCGTCGGCAAGCCGCCGATGGAGGACGGCTGGATGGGCGAGGCGATCACGCGCATATTCCTGCCGCTGCTGCAAATGCAATTCCCCGAGGTGGTGGACATGAACCTTCCGCTCGAGGGCGTCTTTCACAACCTGATGATCGTCAGCATCCGCAAGTCCTATCCCGGCCACGCGCGCAAGGTGATGAATGGCATCTGGGGCCTGGGGCAGGCGATGTTCACCAAATGCATCGTGGTGGTCGACGAGGACGTGGACGTACACCATCTTGCGGACGTGGTACTCAAGGTTCTGAATCATATCGATCCCGAGCGCGACATTCAGTTCACGCTCGGCCCCGTGGATGCGCTTGATCACGCTGCCCGCCTGCCCAATTTCGGCTCGAAAATGGGTGTGGACGCCACGCGCAAATGGCCCAGCGAAGGCTTCCTCCGCCCCTGGCCGGACGAGATCTTGATGGATGCGGCTACCAAAGCCAAAATCGACGCCCTCTGGCCCCAACTCGGCTTGCAGTGAGGTGGCACGGCCACCTCTTGCTGGAGCCGCCCTCCCTCTGGTCGGGCTGTGGCCGGGCGTCGCTCCCCGGCAACGGGCGCCCGCTGGCGCTCGGGGCGCCTCCGAGTTGCCGCGATTAGCTTTTCAGGCGGGCCAACAAGCTCCTCTTTTTCACCGGTGGGGCGGGAGCGTAGGGCAGCCGCTCGCGGTCGAGCACGAGAGCGAGCGGATTGGAGCTGCACAGCGCCTGCGCGCGTCCGGCATCTATCTGTTCTTCGACGAATCGGGCGGCCTGGGATAGGCCCGGGGCGCGCTGTTCGGCGGAATGGCCGTCGCTGGCGAGCAGGTGAATGCGCCCGGTCTGCAGCAGTTCCAGGCTGAACTGCTGCGCGCGTTTGCCAAAGCGGCCGCGCAGGGAAGAGGCGGTCACCTGGCTGAGGCAGCCCAGGCGCAGGTATTCGTCCAGCGCCTCCGGATGCTGTTGAAAAACAGGATTGCGCTCCGGATGCGCCAGCACCGGCACCTGACCGCTTTCGCACAACTGGCGCAGTGCGTTGCCCAGCGCGAGGCGTTCGAAAAACTGGGGAAACTCGACCAGCACGTAGCGGCTGTGGTTGAGCGAAAACTCGCGCCCGCGTTCGAGCATGGCCTGCACATTTTCGAAACTGAGGTGCACTTCGCAGCCGGGCAGGATTTGGAGCCGACTGCCGAGTTTCTCCGTCATCTCCTGACACAGGGCCGCCGTCCTGGCCGGCGAGTAGGCGAACTGATAGTTGCAGTGAGGCGTGACCACCACGTGGGTGGTGCCGTCAGCAATGGCCACTTCGGCCATGGCCAGCGCCGACTCCCAATCGGAGGGGCCGTCGTCCAGACCGGGCAGCAAATGCAGGTGGGTATCCACCCAGCCGGCAGGATCAGGGTTGAGGTTCGCCATAGGCAGTCTGATAACGCAGCAGTTGTTCCGTGCGGGTGGCAAAGCGCTGCTTGAACGCCTGCTCACCCGTGAGGAAATTAAATTCCCGGCCCTCCCTCATAGTGTGGCGCAACAGTGCATACAACGCCAAGACACCGGGAGAAAGCGCCGCGGCGGCGGCATCGTAACTGATGGTATAGGCATAGCGGGTGGTAGGGGAAATCCAGCACAGCAGGGCGGCCAGAGGCCGGGTGCCGCGACGCAGCTCCCACAACTCGGCCAGGGCCGGTTGGTGCGCCACCATGGCGGCCAGCCAGCGATATTCCTTCTCGCCCAGCACATTGGCCCTTCCCTGCGCCGAAAGGTTCCGCTGCTTGTGTTCCAGCAGCCATTCCAGCACGCGGCGCCGTTCGCGTTCACCGTGGCTGGGTCGCAGCGTGACGGCGGCGGCCTGCCAGCGGCGTTCGACGCGCCGGTGCTCGCGCGCCAGCTCGTGGCGGCCGGCATCTCGCCAGGGCACAGAGGCGAACGGCAGCGGGGCCATGCCGCAGGCGCGCCAAAACGGAGCCCAGGCAGTGGCCGCAGCGACCCCGGAAATGCACACCGGAGCGCCAAGGTGCGCCTGCACCCAATCCGCCGCAGCTTGCGCCCACCGCGGATCGGCGGCGCCAATTACATCCAAGTAATCGAACAGGCCTTCTCCGATCAGCGACCAGCAGCCGTGCCGGCGTGCCAGCGGGAGCAACACCGGCGGCGCGGGCTGCCAGGCGATGCAGAAATCGGTTTCGGCGGCAAAGCAAGCAGCCCAGTGGCGGGCAAAGCTGAAATGCTGGAAAACATGATGCGGCGCGGCCGCCTGGGCCGCCGTCCACACCTCCGCCAGCGGCCCCAAATCGGGACTGCGGTGGAGATTCCAGCTCACATGAAGCTAGTTGCGCCGGGGAGGAACAGGGTTGCCCGCCGCTTAGGTCTCCAGCATTTCGCGGCGGTAGTTGGGAGCTTCCTGGGTAATGATCACGTCATGCACATGCGACTCGCGCAGGCCGGCGGGGGAAATACGCAAGAAACGCGCGCGCTGCTGAAAATCCTCGATCGTGGCGCAGCCGCAGTAGCCCATGCCCGCGCGCAGGCCGCCGACCAACTGATGCACCAAGGCCGCCAGCGAACCTTTGTAAGGCACGCGCCCTTCGATGCCCTCGGGCACCAGCTTATCGCTGCGGTTGCCGGCAGCGCTGCCGGCCTGGAGTTCGTGCTGGCCGTAGCGCTCGGCGGAACCGGCCTCCATCGCGGCCAATGATCCCATGCCGCGATAGCTTTTGAAGGAGCGCCCCTGGTAGAGGATGATCTCGCCCGGGCTTTCGTGGGTACCGGCAAACAGGCTGCCCATCATCACCGCGCTGGCGCCGGCGGCGATGGCTTTGCTGATGTCGCCGGAATATTTGACGCCGCCGTCGGAGATCACCGGGACGCGCCCGGCGGGATCGGGACTGGCGTCGATGCTGGCGCGGACGGCGTTGACGATGGCGGTGATTTGCGGCACGCCGGCGCCGGTGACCACACGGGTGGTGCAGATCGAACCGGGGCCGATGCCCACCTTGATGCCGTCGGCACCGGCAGCGATGAGATCGCGTGCGCCCTCAAAGGTGGCGACGTTGCCGGCAATGACGTCAATATCGGGCAAGGCCGCCTTGAGGCGGCGCACCGCTTCCAGCACGCGCCGGGAATGGCCGTGGGCGGTATCCACGGCGACCACGTCCACCTTGCGCGCGGCCATCTCCTGGGCGCGTTCGAGAAAATCGCCGGTGGCGCCCACCGCGGCGGCGACGCGCAAGCGGCCCTGCTCATCCTTGGCGGCGAGCGGATATTTAAGCTTCTTTTGAATGTCCTTGACCGTGATCAGGCCTTTGAGCCGGTTGGCGCTGTCGACGACCAGCAGTTTTTCCACGCGATGGCGGTGGAGGATGGCCTCGGCCTCTTCCAGGGTGGTGCCGACAGGCACGGTAATGAGATTTTCCCGGGTCATGACCTCGGCAATGGGAATGTCGGTGCGGGTTTCGAAGCGCAAATCGCGATTGGTGAGAATGCCGACCAACTTGCCGTGGTGGGTTACGGGCAAGCCGCTGATTTTGTACTTGCGCATGACCTCCAGCGCCTCGGCTATTTTCTGTTCCGGCTCCATGGTGATGGGATCGACGATCATGCCGCTTTCGGAACGCTTGACCTTGTCGACTTCCTCGGCCTGGCGCTCGATAGTCAGGTTGCGGTGAATCACGCCGAGGCCGCCCTGCTGCGCCAGCGAGATCGCCAGGCGCGCTTCGGTGACGGTGTCCATAGCCGCCGACAGGATGGGGATATTCAGCCGGATGCGGCGGCTCATGCGCGTGGCTGTGCCTACTTCGGTGGGCAGGACCTCGGAATAGGCCGGCTGCAACAATACGTCATCGAAGGTCAGCGAATCCGGCAGTGGAAACTCAACCATAGTGAAGGGATTAGTTTACCAAGGCCAGAGATTCGGCGAAGGGCCAGGCGGCATCCAGCCATTGCTGCTGCAACCGGAACCCGGAACCCGCAAGCAGGGCGGCAATCTCGTCGCGGTGGAACTTGTGGGAGCTTTCCGTCCAAATCGTTTCTCCGCGGGCAAACGTGACCTCCTCGCCGCCGGGCAGATGCACGCTTTGCGCCCGCCGGGCGCGCAGGTGCATCTCGATGCGGCGCTCGCCGCCACGCCAGAGCGCACGGTGCTGCCAATGCGCCAGATTAAAATCGGTTCCCAGCTCGCGGTTGAGCCGGGCCAGCAAATTCTTGTTGAAGGCCGCGGTGACGCCGGCCGGATCGTCGTAGGCGCGGCGCAGCAAGGGCGCCGGCTTGATCAAATCGAGCCCCAGCAGCAGCGCATCTCCGGGGCGCAGCAACCCTCGCACCGCGCGCAAGAATACGGCGGCTTCGGGCCGATGAAAATTTCCCAGCGTGCTGCCCAAAAACAGCACCAGCAGCGGCCGCTTCGCCAGGCGCGACTGGGTGCGCAGGCGCGCCAGCACCGCCAGACCCCCCAAGTAATCAGCCGACAGCGGCCGCAGCTCCAAGCCGCGCATTTCGCTGAGCTCGCGGCGGCTGCCTTCCAGCGCTCGCGGGGAGATTTCGA
Organism: Terriglobales bacterium; assembly: GCA_050747745.1. GTDB lineage: Bacteria > Acidobacteriota > Terriglobia > Terriglobales > SCQP01 > SCQP01. Next base: position 2,026 of record JBOGKM010000052.1, on the reverse strand, counting down.
TGGGCCAGTAGAGGGTCGGCCGGCGGCGGCAGAGCGCCTGCAAAAGCCAGCGCGTCTTGCGGGCGCTGCCGCTGCCCAACTCAGCCACCATGACCTCCGGCCGCAGCGGCACCAGCATGGCGGCAGCATGCGTGCGCAGCAAGCGCTCGTCGGCCGCGGCCAGACCGTACTCGGGCAAGGCACAGATGGCATCAAACAGCAGTGAACCCGGCTCGTCGTAGAGATATTTGCAGGGCAGGGTCTTCTGTCCGGAGCGCAGCAGGCCTTGGCGCACGTCACGCAGAAGCTCCGATTCCGGTGCACAGATGGTGAGCGCCTGGGCCATGATGGCAGTTCAGTTGACGCAGCGAAACCCGGCGTAGATGTAAGGATAGCGCGGCTGGAACCAGTTGCGGAAACTGCGCCGCAACAGGCAGGCGGCAGTACGCGCCGAGCCGCCCTTCATGACGAAATGCTCGCCGTCAAAAAAATTGGCGGAATAACCGGGATAAAATTCAAAGGCCGTGAAGCCGGGAAACGGAGCAAACGGCGTCGCCGTCCACTCCCAGCCATTGCCCACCAGATCTTCCACGCCCCAAGCGCTGGCGGCAGCCGGAAAGGCGCCGGTCGCCACCGGATCCCAGCCGCGCAAATCAAAATTGCCCGGCGCGGAGCGCACCGAGGCCGTGCCCCACGGGAAGGTTGTTTCGCCGCCCTGCGGACCGGCATAGGCCATGCGATGCCATTCCGACTCGCTCGGCAGCCGGCAGCCCCGCCAGGCGCAGTAGGCCGCCGCTTCTGCCTGGGTGACGTACACGGGGTGGTCCAGCGGCAGCGGAACGGCGGCAAACATGCCGCGATATAGCCATTGATTTCCGCGCCGGGTCCAGAAATGAGGCGGCTGAGCTCCGGCAGCCACAAACGCCAGATAAGCACCGTTGGTCACTTTATGCCGGTCCGCCACAAAGCCGCCCACCGCCTGCTGGTGGGCGTCAAATTCATTATCCCAGCCAAATGCCGATCCGCGCGGCTGGCCCAGGGTGGCGGAGCCGGAGGGAATATCCACCGGCGGAGCCGTGGTCTTCGCGCCCCAGCCGCCGAGGTCAGGCGCCGGGCCGGGCTGCTTGAGCTCGTAGGACAGGTTGTGAAACAGATAACTGAGCGTTTCCACGTGCATCCAGCGATGCTCCAGCGCTACCTCCAGCCGCTGGGCCAAGGCTTGATCGCCCTGGCGCGCCAGCGCGGCGTTCAGCCGTTCGCGGAGGGTTCGGTTGTAAGCGGCGATTTCATTCACCGTGGGCCAGACGGAGGCGGGCTCCTGCGGTAACTTCCCGTCGACCGGATCAATGCCAAAGGCAAACAGCTTGTCCCATTCCGGGCGAAACGGCTTCAGTTCCAGCACTGGCGCCAGCAGATTCCAGTCGAATGCCTCCAGGTGGCCAAGATAAAACACCAGGCGGTGGCGCTCCGGCACTGGCCGCTCGCTCATCGCTTCCGGCTTGACTACCTGCCAAAGCTGGTCACTCGCCGCTTGCGCTTCCCGCCAACGCTGCTGCGCTTCCGCCATGCCGCACCCCCCAACTCAATTGTGAAACCAAGCCCGGGGATTTGTCACCCGCACCTCCATTCCGGTAGTGTCTCAGTTTGAATCCAGCCTGGAATTGCCGGGAGTGCGCGGGATGCGATAATGGGACATGCCCAAGCGCCCACGGGACGTGAACCAGCTTGCCAAGGCCATTGTGGACATTGCCACTGGCAAAGTTGAGGATTCTGTCAGTGCGGCCAAACTGGTACAAAATCCGCGGGGGCGCGCCGGCGGAGTCGCCGGTGGGCCTGCCAGGGCTAAACGCCTAGAACAACGCGAGCGCTCGGAGATTGCAAGACGAGCAGCGAAGGCCCGGTGGGACAGGGAGAGGCGTCCCTAGCAGTCCGTGGCGTATGTGGCGATTTTCAGGAACGCCATTGAGGCACCGATCTGGGTGCGCTGGTTGGCAGAGTGCGCGGATGGCAGCGCAGGATCAGTCCGCGCGGCCCAAAGGCGGTGGAT
>JBOGKM010000051.1:0-6041 GCA_050747745.1 Terriglobales bacterium | reverse complement strand
CATCCACCGCCTTTGGGCCGCGCGGACTGATCCTGCGCTGCCATCCGCGCACTCTGCCAGCCAGCGCACCCAGATCGGTGCCTCAATGGCGTTCCTGAAAATCGCCACATACGCCACGGACTGCTAGCGTGGCGCCGAAATGCCAGTCCGAGCAGGAGCAGGCCCGTGCCTAGCAACGCCAGCGAGCCGGGCTCCGGCGTCGGCGTCAGCGACCGGTTAAGAGTGAAGTTGTCCATCGCGAGCAGCGGAATTCCAACTCATTGATGTTCTGCCAGTCGAAGGTCTCGAGAGTGGACGGGCTGGTGGCGTTGACGGTGAGCGTCTTCGTGCCCTCCTGTATACCATTCAGTAGGCCGACCACGGTAATCGCAAGGTCATTGTCGACTGCGGTATTTAAATAGGCGCTGTTGAAAGTCGCGACGTTTGAGAGGGACATTTCGGCATCGCACCCGCCGGCGTTAAAGACTACGTTTGGGCTGGGCTCGCTGTCTCCGTAGGGGCGGCAGTTTTCGCCGGTAGCGGTCCGGGATCGGGTAGGCGGGCCGCTGGTGAGGCGCGCCCGGTACTGCTGGCTGCCACTGGCAGAGGGCCACCTGACGCGGCGGCTGTTCGCGAGCATGGTGCGGCGAATCGCGACGCTACCGCTGCCGACCGGGTAAGGGCTAAAGTTGCTGTGCTGAAAAACCTACCAAAACGAGAGGAGGGTGCCGAGGTGCCCACCAAATGACCCACAATTCGGTCGACCGGGTGCATCGTGGCGCGGCATGGGGTGGTCAAAAAGGATATTCCAGCTATTGAAGTGGCAAGGTCTGTGGATCGGGTTCAGAACTCGATGCGGGCCTGGAGGGCGATCATGGCCGACGCCGAGGAGGCTAGTGGGGGGCGCCGTGGTGTAGCTCAGCGCGCCAAAGCCGGTTTGCGTGCCGGGGTAGCCGGGTGTGCCGGCGAGCACCATGCTCGGCAGGCCGAAATTGGGGTGGTTGAACACGTTGCAGCACTGGCCATCAAGGCGCAACCCGAGACGGTCGCTGAGGAGGCGCACCGTGTGAGCAGAAACACGACGGCGGCTGCGATCTCGCCCGGCTCGGTCAGGCGCCGGCCCAGCGGGATGCGGCGCGTCATCGCCCGCCGTTTTTCGGGCGGCATCGGGCTGGGCTAGGAGCGCTCGAACGCGGCGCCGGATCCCGCCTCCAGACCCACGCCGTCGTTGTGTCATCAACTCGATTCGCCACAGCAGGCTCTCGAACAACCCCCGCGTCAGGTGGCCCTCGGCCAAGAGCAGCGATACCGGGCGTGCTTGACCAGGCGACCGCCGGTTTTCACCGGCCGCTGGTGCAAACTCGTGGGCGCCGCCACCGATTGCCCGGGTTGTGAGCGATAAACGGATGTATACTAGCCGCATTCGGGACCCTTATAATGAGGATTCCTACGTAGATGACTAGTTATTTGCAGTCATCCAATTGCTGGCCGTTGTACACAGTAGCCTCATTGAGGAGACAGATATGCGCAATCGTTGTGGCATCGTACTCACCCTGGCCGCGGTGGTGCTGTTTGCGTTTTCCCTCACCCCCCGCCTGTGGTCGCAATCCACCAGCTCGCTGAACGGCCAGATTACCGATCCCAGCGGCGAAGCGATTCCCGGCGCCAAGCTGACGCTGGTGCAGCCCTCCACCGGCGCCCTGCGCAGCGGCAGCAGCGACGCCCATGGCTTGTACACCTTCCCCGCGCTCGCGCCCGGCCACTATCAGCTCACCGTGACCGCCCCCGGCTTTGCAACCGACGTGGAAAAAGGGGTCGAGCTGCTGGTCAGCGAACCCTCGACCCTCAACGTCAAGATGAAGCTCGCCTCCACCGCGACCACGGTCGAGGTCACCGCCGCCGCCCCACTCGTCAACCATACCGACGCCACCATCGGCAACGCCTTCAACCAGGAGCAGATCAAACAGCTGCCCACCCCCAACCGCAACGTCGTGCAGTTGCTCGCCCAGCAGCCCGGCGTGGTGTTTCTCGGCGTGCAGCCGTCGATCGCGACCAGCAGCTTCGATACCCGCTCGGGCGCGGTCAATGGCATCCGCTCCGATCAGTCCAACGTCACCCTCGATGGCGTCGATGTCAACGACCAGCTCCACGGCTACGCCTTCACCAGCGTCTTGAACGTCCCGCCTGACTCCATCCAGCAGTTCCGCCTCACCACCGCCGATCCCACTTCCACCTCCGGTCACAGCGCCGGCGCCCAAGTCGCCATGGTCACCAAGAGCGGCACCAACAACTTCCATGGCTCCTTCTACGAGTACAACCGCAACACCGCCCTCAGCGCCAACGATACCTTCCTCAAGGCCTCGCAGATCGAGTCCGGCGGACCCAGCGCCAACCAGGCAGCCCCCCTCATCCGCAACGTCTACGGTTTCACTTTCGGCGGACCCATTCTAAAAAAGAAGCTGTTTTTCTTCACCAATTACGAAGGCCGCCAGGATCGCGAGTCGCAGGTGGAAACGCGCGAGGTGCCTACCGACAGCATGCGCGCTGGCGACCTGAAGTACACCGACACCAGCGGCGCCGTCGTCACCCTCACCCCCGCACAGATTGAGGCGTTGGGCGTATCCAACGGCGTGCCCGCCAATGTTGCCGGCGTCGACCCCAACATGCTGCAGATGTTCAACACCTATCCGCAGCCCAACTCCAACGTCCTGGGCGACGGACTCAATACCGCTGCCTACGTGTTCGCCTCGCCCATCCCGGCCGGCTACGACACCTACATCGCCCGCATCGACTATCACATTTCGCCTTCCGAAACGCTGTTTGTACGCGGCGAAACGGAAAACTTCAAAGCCGACGGTGTCGAACAGTTTCCCGGCCAGCCGTCCAACCAGATCAACTTCAACGACAGCCGCGGGCTGATTTTCGGCCTGACCTCGATTCTGAGCCCCAACCTTGTCAACAACCTCCATTACGGCTTCATCCGCCAGGGCGGCGCCAACATCGGCCCGTCCACCCAACCCGTCGTCGAGACCCGCAACCTAGATCTGCCCACCGGCATCGGCAACTACTCCAATAACTGGATCATCCCTGACAACAACATCACCGATGACCTGACCTGGACGCGCGGCAACCACACCTTCGAGTTCGGCACTGATCTCGACTTGTCGCGCAGCGGCCAGACCAGCGCCGACGCGTCCTATTCCAGCGCCTCGCTCAACGGCTCCTGGACGAATACGGCCGGCTTTGCCAACGTCCCTAATAGCCCCTACTACCCCAACAGCATGTACCCGGGCGTGCAAAAGGGCTCGTTCAACAACTACGATTACGCCATGATCGATCTGCTCGGCGCGGTCACGGAATACGACGCCACCTACAACTACACCAAGCAGGGGGACCTGCTCCCGCAGGGCACCCCGATCTACCGCGATTTTGCCATCAACAACTACGGCGTATTTGCCCAGGATCAGTGGCACTTGACCTCCGATCTGGTGCTCACCACCGGCTTGCGCTGGGCCTACCAAGAACCTCCCTACGAGGTCAACGGCAACGAAGTTTATCCCTGCGTGTCCACCAGCAGCGGCTCCTGCAGCAGTGAAGACTTGCAGGACTGGTTCGACGAGACCGGTCTGCTCGCTCAGGAAGGGCTGCCGGCCAGCGGTGCCGGACAAGTGGCGTTTGAGCTCGGCGGCAAAGACAACGGCGGGCCCAGTATGTGGAAGCCGGAATACGGGGATTTGGCCCCGCGCATCGGCATTGCCTGGTCGCCCAGCTTCGGCACGACCGGGCTGCTGGCGAAAATCTTCGGCGCTCCCGGCCAGTTTTCCATCCGCGGCGGCTACGATCTGCTCTATGAGCACTTCGGCAACGCCATCGTCAATACGTTCAGCAACAATGGCTCCATCGGGCTAACCTCCCAACTCACCAGCGCCGAGGGCATTTCCGTGGCTGATGCTCCCCGTTTCACCTGCAATTCCTGCCTGCCGGCGATGCCGGCCGGATATCAGGTTCCTGCGCCTCCGGGTGGCTTCCCGCAGACGCCTGCCGCCACCTTCGGCAACATCGCCTGGGGCATGGACAGCAGCCTTCGTACGCCCTACGTGCATGAGCTCGATTTCTCCCTCACGCGCCAGTTGGGCAACAACCAATCTTTCTCGCTCAGCTACGTCGGAACCTTCGGCCGCTACCTGCCCATGCAGGAAGACCTCGCCCAGCCGGCCGACCTTGTCGATCCCACCAGCCACCAGAGCTATTATCAGGCCGCCGACGCCCTCGACCACTACGCCCTCGCCGGCACCCCGGTCGCGAACGTCCCCAACCTGCCCTTCTGGCAGCACTTCTTCAGCACGTGGAACGGCTTGACCGCCAGCGATGTCGCCAGCTCTTTGGGTGCCTGCGCGCCCGGCGCGACTCCCTCCGGCCCCCTGACCGCAACCCAGGCCATGTACGAGTGGTATAGCTGCAACGTCGGCGATGACACCACCGCCCTGTTTTCGGTGGACATTCCAGGTGCGGGCCTGCCCGCCCCCTCGACCGGCTTTTATAGCTTCACCCATGCTCAATACGGCTCCCTCTTCGCCTGGAACAACATCGGCACCTCCAATTACAACAGCCTGCAGGCCACTTACAAGGCCCACTTCGGCAATAACCTCCAGGCCACCATCAACTACACTTGGTCGCACGCTCTTGACGAAGCCAGCGACGCGGAGCGCAACGGCGCCTTTGATGCCGCCACCGGCGCCATCATCAACGCCTGGGACCCGCTCGCCCTCTACGCCGACGCCGACTTCAATATGGCGCAGCAGGTCAACTCCAATTGGGTCTGGCAGTTGCCCATCGGCCGCGGCCAAGCATTCGGCAATGGCGCCAACGGCTTGCTGAACGACATCATCGGAGGCTGGCGCCTGTCCGGCGATTTCACCATGACTTCGGGTCTGCCCGGCACCGTCAGCGATGGCCAGCAGTGGTCCACCGACTGGCAGCTGTCGGGAGAAGGCGTGATGACCGGTCCGATTACAGGCATGCAAACCACCTACGCCACACAGGGCTCGCTCGGCCAAGGCCCCAATCTGTTCAGTAATCCGGAAGCGGTCTTTAACGACTTCAGCTCCAACCTGCCCGGCCAGTCCGGCACCCGCAACTCCATCGTGGGCAACGGCACGTTCGACATTGACACCGGCTTCGCCAAGGTTTTCGCCGTGGGCGAGGGCAAATCCCTGGGCATCGGCTGGGAGGCGTTCAACCTCACCAACACCGTGCGCTATGACATTGCCACAGCCTCGCTCCGCCTCGATCAATCCAATACGTTCGGCAACTACACCAGCGCCCTGAACCTGCCACGTTTCATGCAGATCTACGCCCGCTTCTCCTTCTAATTCCGTCGCGGGCAAGTGACGATCCCCGAGCCGATCCGGGTTCATTGCTGTGGCCGAAGAAACCGGGCTGGTCTGCCCTCTGGGAACATGTGTATTGCAGGAGGTTTGTCACACCCTGCGCCGCTGGCGCGATCGCTTTGACGAGCACCGCAATTTGACCGGAAGAGTGAATGTTTCCGCCCGCCAAATGGCAGCCCGGCTTGGTTGCCTGCGTGGCCGAGATCCTCAAGGGGACCGGCGTGCCGTCTGCAGGCGTCCATCTCGAGATCACCGAAAGCGTGATGCTCGACAACGCCGACCGCACCCTCGCAGCGCTTGTCATCCTTTGCCATCGTTTGCAATGACGGCGCGCAATCGTCCCTCTTCAGCATCGGAGAGGAAAGGCACGCGCCCGTTGCCTTGCGCGACGTACAGGAGCTGATGGGGCACAAGACCGTCGCCATGACCGTTCGCTACGCCCACCTCACGCCATTGCATCAGTTGTAGGAGGTGTGTCGGTTGGATGGTTGGGGCAAGCCCGCGATGGCAAAGGGAATCAGGGCAACAGCGACCAGCAGTGTGAGGTGAGTTCGCTACAGTAATCTGGCCCCAGTCGCTCACGTAATTTAGCCCCACCTTCGGGCTTGAACCGCTACCTTGGCTGTTGCAAAGCAGTACCAGGGGAGGCGGATGACAAGGAGAACGAAGGTG
>JBOGKM010000050.1:0-58152 GCA_050747745.1 Terriglobales bacterium | reverse complement strand
AAAATGGAACTGATCAGCCGTCAGGCCTTCGGCTTTCGCAACTTCGAAAACTACCGCTGGCGGGTCAAGGTATTATGTGGATGAACTGGTCTCGGGTACTGGCCCCCCCGTTGTTGGCGTAGAGCCCTTTGTTTGGTTGGCGTCCCCGACGGGATTCGAACCCGTGTTATCGCCGTGAAAGGGCGGTGTCCTGGGCCGGGCTAGACGACGGGGACGCGGCGCGCCGGCAGGCAGAGTCAGTTTAGCATGCGCACTCCGCGGGGGTCGCGCCGCTTGCACCGCGGACAAAAGTCGGCGCGAAAAGGCCGCGAAATCCCGAAGGGGTGCGAGCGTGGCAGCGCAGCGCCGCCCCCGGCGAGCCAGAAGGCGCGGCCGAGCCCGTCAATGATCGCCGCCTTTGCCGAGGTGCGCGAGAGCCCGTCAGGGCGCAGCGGCGGCGATGCCGTAAGCTTTGCCGGCCCCGCCGCTGTGGTATAAACTCGATTGCCATGGCACTGGCGCCGGGCTCGCGGCTCGGACCCTACGAAATTGTGGCCATGCTCGGTGCGGGCGGCATGGGCGAGGTGTACCGCGCCCGCGACGCGCGGTTGCAGCGCGAAGCCGCCATCAAGGTGCTGCCCGCGGCGCTGGCGCGCGATCCGGAGCGTCTGCGGCGGTTTGAGACCGAGGCGCGGGCGGCCGGACAGCTCAACCATCCCAACATCCTCGCGGTTTACGATTTCGGCATCGCGGACAGCGCGCCTTACCTGGTCACCGAGCTGCTCGAGGGCGAAACGCTGCGCGCGCGGCTGACACCGCCAGTAGCGTTGCCGGCGCATAAGGCGATCGACATCGCCGGCCAGGTGGCGCGGGGCCTGGCCGCGGCGCATGCCAAAGGAATTGTGCACCGGGATCTGAAACCGGAAAACATTTTCCTTACCCGCGGCGGGCAGGCCAAGATTCTCGACTTCGGGCTCGCCAAAGTGGTGGCGCCGGTAAGCGATGACGCGGTTACGGTGGCCGCGGCGGGCGCGACCAGCGCGGGTTCGGTGCTGGGGACGGCCGGTTACATGGCGCCCGAGCAGGTGCGGGGCGAGGCGGCGGATACGCGCTCGGACCTGTTCGCCCTGGGCGCCGTGCTGTATGAAATGCTCACCGCACGGCGGGCATTTGAGAAGCCGACTGCGGTCGAAACCATGTCGGCGATTCTGAAGGAAGAGCCGGACGCCGTCGCGCTCGATCCGGCGCTGCAGCGCGTCGTGGACCATTGCCTGGAAAAAGATCCGGCGGCGCGGTTCCAGTCGGCGCGCGACCTGGAGTTCGCGCTGGCGGCGTTGGGCGGCTCGAGCTCGACCGCGGCGCGCGCGGCGGCGCCGCCAAGGCCATCGCGGGCGAGACGGCGGGCAGTGTTTTCGGCGGCGGGCATCCTCGGCCTGGCGATCGCGGCCTATTTGGGTTTTCACTTCGGCCGCGGCGCCGCTCCGGCCGGTGTACCGAGCCTGCGCTTCACGATTGCACCGCCGCCGGGCGCATCCTACGGCGGCTCGCTTGCGCTTTCTCCTGGCGGATCGGAACTGGTGTTTGTGGCCAACAACAACGGCGAGCCGCAGCTCTGGCTACGCTCGTTGGCTTCCCTGAACGCGCGGCCGCTGCCGGGAACCGGCGGAGCAACAGAGCCTTTCTGGTCCCCGGACGGGACGCAGGTGGGATTTTTTACCGATGACGCGCTCAAGCGAATAGATCTGGCCAGCGGTGCGGTGCAGACCATCACCGCGGTGCCGTCGGATCAGGCGCGCGGCGCGAGCTGGGGGGCGGACAACACGATCGTCTTCTCGGCGCACATCCGCGGACCATTGATGCAGATCTCGGCGCTGGGCGGCACGCCCGTTCCGGCCACCGAGTTGGATGCTGCCCGCCAGGAAATCACCCACCGCTGGCCGCAGTTCCTTCCCGACGGCCGGCACTTCCTTTTCATGGACATTGAAGCGGGAGGGATGCACTCGACCTTCGGGATCGGCTCGCTGAACTCGGACCGATTCACGTTGGTGGCGGGCGAAGCGCCGCGCTCCCAGGCTATCTACGCCGGCGGCTACCTGCTGTACGCCCGCAGCGGCGGCCTGGTGGCGCAGCGGTTCGACTGGCGGCATGCGCGCCTGAGCGGCGCGCCGCAGCCGCTGGACGCGGCGATCACACCGGTGGGCATCGTCGGGCCGACCGGGTTTATTCCGCTTTCCGCCAGCCGGACGGGCGAGTTGGTCTGGCGGCAGACCAGCGCGGCGCTGTCGCGGCTGGAAATCGTGGATCGCACCGGCAAGCTGGTGCGGGCGATCGGGCCGCCGGGGGCGTACTCCGAGCCGTCGCTTTCGCCCGATGGGGCAACGATTGCCGCGCGGGAACTCGATCCAGCTACTGGTAACTACGCCATCTGGCTGATCCAGAGGAGCACCGGCGCCGAGCGGCGGCTGACGCTGGGCGCGGCCGACTACATGTCGCCGGTGTGGTCGCGCGGCGGCCGCTGGGTCTACTTCAGCTCGAACGCAGGCGGTCCCTACAATATTTATCGCAAACGCACCGACGGCGGCGGCGGCGAGGAGCGGGTCACGCGCACCGGAGACACGCAGGCGCCGGCCGACATCACAGCGGGCGGCAAGGATCTGCTGTTTACCGACCTCACCAGCAGCGATGCCAAATTTGCTGCTCTGCTGCCGCTGGCCGGACCGGGGCCGGTGCAGCGGATCACGCGGGCAGCCGGCCATGCCACGGGACCGCGGGTTTCTCCGGACGGGCGCTGGATGGCCGAATACGCCGACGACGCCAGCGGCCTCGACCAGGTCTTCGTGACGCCCTTTCCCAATCCCGGCGCGAGCCGCTGGCAAATTTCGACCACCGGCGCCTACTGGCCCGCGTGGGGCCTGGGCGGACACACGCTGTATTTCGTCTCCAACGGCATGCTGGTGGCCACGCGCGTGGGCGCCGATGCCAGCGGCGCGTTCACCTTCCAACCGCCGCAGCCGCTGTTTCCGCTGCACTCGCCCGAGTACGTCGGCGACACCACCGCCCCCTACACGCCGCTACCGAACGGCGATTTCCTGATCAACGTGCTCACCGGCGACACCGCGGGTGCCGCGGCCGCGCCGATTACGATTGCCATCGGCTGGGCGCGCGCGCTCGCCCGCCCCTGAGCAGTCCGCGCAGGCGCGCCGGCAGGCGCAGGAGGCAGAGCGAGTTTAGCGTGCGTGCAGGCGCGCCACGCGGTAGGCTGGAGCCATGGACGCAGAGTTTCCGCGGGCGCGGACCTGTTACGATCACTTCGCCGGCGCGATGGCCGTGCGGCTGACTGCGGCCTGGGAGCGGCAGGGATGGCTGCGCGTTCAAGGCGCGCGCGCGTACGAGCTCACGGCGGCGGGCGAAGAATTTTTTCGCGGTTGGGGCTTGGACCTCCAGCGCCTGCGGGCGCAGCGGCGTGGCTTCGCGCTGCGCTGCCTTGATGGGACTGAGCAACGCACCCACCTGGCAGGCGCGCTGGGCGCGGCGGTGTGCGCGCGGCTTTTCGAGCGGGGCTGGATCGTGCGCAGACCGGGCAGCCGTGGGGTACGGGTGACCGCCGCCGGGCGGCTCCGGCTGCAGCGGCTGTGCGAGCGCACCGGCTCGCAATTGCGGATAGGCTAGTGGCAGGAGGAGCGTCATGACCAGCTGCCCGCATACGGATCAAATTCGCAACGTCGCGCCGCGTACGCCTCAGGGATGCGAGGAATGCCTCCAGTCCGGCGACACGTGGGTGCAGCTGCGCCTGTGCCTCACCTGCGGTCACGTGGGCTGCTGCGACAGCTCGAAAAACAAGCACGCTACCGCGCATTTTCACGCGACCAACCACCCCATCATGCGCGCCTACCGCTCCGATCACGACTGGGCCTGGTGCTATGTGGATCGCGACTACCTCTCGCCGCTTCCGCAACCGGCTGCGGTCTAGGATGCCAGGCGCCGTGTCGCTCGCAGCCTGCAGCGGCGATAAACCCATCGTGCTGCCCCGGCGCTGGTCGGGCTGAGGCCGGGCGTTGCTCCCCGGCAACGGGCGGCCGCTTCGGCCACGACCACCCGTTCAGGCCGCCTGCAGCCAGCCCGCCAGACCTTCGGACTCGCGTTCGAGGCGCGCTGCGGCTTCGCCGGCGACGATCTCCATGCGTACCGCCCGCGTGCGCGCCAGTTGCGGCAGCACGGCACGCGGCGACTGGGCGGGACGCTCCTGCCCGCACTGCGGACAAACGGCAGAGGTAGCATCCACCCAGCCGCAGCCGGGACACTGGCGCAGGCGTCCGCGGAGATTGCGCGCCGCCACCACCTCGCGCAGACGACCCTGCTGCAGCGCGGTCAGGGTGGCGGCGCGGCCGATCACCGCGTTCGCAGGCCGCTCCAGCAGCCGCATTACTTTCTCGCGTTCACGCTCGCGTTTCCATTGCACCATGAGTGGTTCGGCGCGGGCGAGGATCTCGCTTTCGCTTTCGTAGTTTGCCTGCACGGTGGTGCTGAGCACGCGCGCCGCCAACGCCTCCGGCAGCGCCGCGTTGACGGACTCGATCGCCTTGGATTCTCCCTGCAGCAGCACCGGGTCCAGGTGTTCGTACTCGCTCCAGCGCCGGCATTCGGCGGCGACCTGCTCCCAAAAGCGCTGGTATTGCGCCGCCGCGCGGCGCTCGAAGCGGTCCTGTTCGACGCCCACGCCCATCACCAGGCTGCGCTCGCGCCATTGCGAGGTGTCGAGGTGCATGGGGCGTGCCGGATCCTGTTCGATTTCGCCCATGTGGTATCGAAAGAAGCGTGCACCTGAACGGCTCACCACCACCACGCCGCAGGGCTGATGCTCATCCATCAGCCACAGCAGTTGGCCGAGCGCCGGTGCGCCCCAATAGAGTTCCTCGTCCATGTGGACCTGCAACCGCAACATGCGCCAGGTCCGCGGCCCGGCAAACACCAGCAGTCCGCGCGAGCCTTGGCCGCAGCGGTCGAGCAGATACTCACGCACGCGCCCCGCCTGGCCTACGCAAGCTTCACGCTCCTGGGGACCCAAGCGCTCGGCCAGTTTTCGAGCTTCCGAGAGCAGCCACGTCGCCGGACCCTTCCGGCCCTGGTTGCGCGCGTTGGCCGGGTCGGTATCGAGATAGGCCGTCAGTACGGGCGCGGGCAACTGCGGCAGTTCTTCCAGATCGCTCGCATGCAGCATGGAAATCTAAATCTCGAACGGCCCTTCGTACACCTCATCTTTCTCGCCCGCCGAGGCCGGCGCGGGAGCACAATCATGATGGTAGGTTTTGCCCCCGTGCGTGATCCAGCTCTGGCCTTCGCGGATGGGCAAATGGCACTTGGGACAGATCGGCCGTGCTTCATTCATGCGTCTTAAGATGCCGCGGCGTGTTCTGGGCGCAGTGCGACCTATTTGATCTTCGACATCTGCACGCGCCAGAGCGGGCCTTGCTCGAGATAGCTGTAGGCGAATTTGCCCTTGTTCATAAAGTCCATCTCGAACAGAACCGGTTTGGGGTCGTGATCGACGACCAGCACGAACGCCTGGCCGGGTTGCAGGCCCTCAAAGGTCTTGTAGATCAATGGGTGGCGCTGCTGGTGCGGAACCTCGCGCACGTCAATGGTGGAAACAACGGCGCAGGCGGGGGTGGGAGCAGGACTGGGATTGGGCATGGAACCATTCTGGCGGAGCGCGGACGTCCGCGAACATGACCAAAGTCACGCGGACCACGTCCCAGGTCAGCGCAACGCTTTTTTCACGAGCGCCGCGATGCGGGCTTCCTCCGCCGGCGTGAACTCCTTAAGGGCGAAACTGGTGGGCCACATGCGTCCGTCGTCAAGGTGCGCCTTGTCGCTGAAGCCAACCGTGGCATAGCGCGCCTTGAACTTATGCGCACTTTGGAAGAAGCAGATGACGTTGCCGTTCCGGGTGTAGGCCGGCATGCCATACCAGGTTTTAGCTTCGAGCTGGGGCGCGGTCGATTTGAGCAGAGCATGCAGACGCTCGGCCAGCGCGCGATCGGCGGGGGGCATAGCGGCGATGGCGGCCCGGGCGGCGGCTTCACCATCGCCGCTTTCGTTCAGCTCCTGGATGCGCGCGCGCATCGCCGCCCGTTCCTCGGCGCTGAAGCCGGCGGTTTTCTTCGCTGCGGGTTTTTCAGATTTCATAGCAAACAGCATATACTGCCTGTGCAAATCGGGCACGCAGTTCGCAGGTGCCGGCCTTGCTGGGTCAGCGCAACGGAATCGGCTATACGTTCTCGAAAATGCCGCGCTCGCGGCCGAGATCGCGCGCGGCGGGCGTGATGATGGTTTTGGGGCCAAGGGCGATTTTCTTGCCGGCCTTCATCGCCTCACGCACATCGGCTTCGCAGACAAAGGGAACCGGCGCCGGCTTGGGCGGCAGCGGGGGAGGAACAAAGGACGGCGGCGGAGGCCCTGCTTCGCGATCCGCGCCGGGCAGGGCAGCCGGCGCGGAAGCGGCGGCCGGCTTGATGCCGCGTTCGGCGAGGATGCGTTCAATCGTGGAGCGCAGATCGCCGGGCTGCGTCGCATGCTGGCAGGTGCAAGTGGAAGCGGTAGCGGTGGCCGCGGGCAGCGCCGACTGATCCCAGGCGATACGCTTGATGTTCATCAAATGTTGCGGACCGATGTTGTCGCTGGTGATGTTGCCGCCGATGGCGCCGCAGCCCAGCGTCATGGCGGGGAACAGGTTGGTGGTCAGGCCGATGGAGCCTTGCGGCGCCGGGCTGTTGACCACCACGCGATAGGCGGGCATGCGCGCGCCGTAGTCGCGGATCACGGCCTCATCCTGGGCGTGGATCACGCAGGTGTGTCCCAAGCCGCCGAAATGCAGCAGGTCGCGGCAACGTTCGATCGCGCGCGCCCGGTCGGGCAGGAAAAACAGCGCCAGCACCGGCGAGAGTTTTTCCGCCGAGAGCGGATACTGCCTGCCCATGCCCGCCAGCTCGGC
The DNA here is from genome assembly GCA_050747745.1 of Terriglobales bacterium. Taxonomy (GTDB): domain Bacteria; phylum Acidobacteriota; class Terriglobia; order Terriglobales; family SCQP01; genus SCQP01. The sequence continues at coordinate 51,182 of JBOGKM010000050.1, read as the reverse complement.
CGCCAATACGCGCATTTCCGGCCCCACCTTTTCTGCAAAACCGGCCATCGCCGCCAGCGTTTGCGGCGACTGACCCACGCACTTGGGGTTGACCGTGAACGTCTCCGGGTGAATCAGCAGCGCGGCCAGCCGGGCGGCCTCTTCCGCGCTCATCAAATAAACCCCTTGTTGGCGCAGCTCGGCCAGGATCGCATCGCGCAGCGCGGTTTCGGCCACCAGCGACTGTTCCGACGAGCAGATGGTCCCCCAGTCGAAGCTCTTGCCGGCGACGACATGGCCGACAGCTTCGCTGAGCTTGGCGGAGCGGTCCACGAAGGCGGGCACGTTGCCCGGTCCCACGCCAAAGGCGGGTTTGCCGGAGCTGTAGGCCGCCTTCACGATCCCCATGCCGCCGGTGGCCAAAATCACCTTCGTCCGCGGGTGCGACATCATCTCCTGCGTGCCTTCGCGGGTGGGCGTGGAGAAGCAGCCGATCAGATCCACCGGCGCGCCCTGCGCGATGGCCGCCTGTCGCATCAGCCCGACGGTTTCGCAGATGCAGCGCATGGCCGCAGGATGCGGGCTGAGCACGATGGCGTTGCCGGCCTTCACCGCGATCAGGATTTTATAGATGGCGGTCGAAGTGGGATTGGTGCAGGGCAAAATCGCCGCCACCACGCCCATGGAAACGCCCAGCTCGAGGATGCCGGCGGCGCGGTCTTCGCGCAGCAGGCCCACGGTGCGCATGCCGCGGATGGCCTGGTAGACGCGCCCGGAGGCGAACAGATTTTTCTGGGTCTTATCGGCGACTTTGCCGTAGGTGGTCTCCTCCACCGCCAGCTTCGCCAACCGTTCCGCGTGCGCCGTCGCCGCCTGCGCCATCGCCGCCACGATGGCATCCACCTGGGATTGCGAAAACTCGCGGTAGGTCTGCCAGGCGGCATGCGCCCGCTCGATCAGCTCGCGCGCCTCCGCGACGGATTGGGATGCGTCGCCCACCGCGCCTCAGCCCGGGTTACTTTTTGCCTTCGGCGGCGACGACGCCCTTGTTCGGCAGAATTTTTTCCACTTCGCTGTGCGGGCGCGGAATCACATGCACGCTCACCAGTTCCCCCACCCGCCGCGCCGCCGCGGCTCCGGCGTCGGTGGCAGCTTTGACGGCGCCCACGTCGCCGCGCACCATCACCGTGACATAGCCGGCGCCGATGTATTCCTTGCCCAGCAGGACCACGTTGGCGGCCTTCACCATGGCGTCAGCGGCCTCAATCGAACCCACCAACCCCCTGGTCTCAATCAGTCCCAAAGCTTCCATCCGGGTCCTCCTCCTGCTCCCCGGTTAAGCTAGCACAGATCAGTTGCCGGTTACCAGTGATCAGTTGCCGGTTGCCGCGGCCGCAGTCAGGTAGAACTCGCGCAGGATCAACTGCGTCCGCTCGCCGTACTCCTCGTGCTCGCTGCGCTCCAGCCGGAAGATCAGCTCGAGCTCGGCGCCGGGCGCCAGCCCCTCCAGCGGCGGGCGGCGGGGTGCAGACTGAAACGCTCCGTCGCGCCAAAGATTCCAGAACAGCGCCGTATGGCGTACGCCCTCCTGCTCGACCACGAGCTTCAGGTGGCGTTGCTTCAACACTTGCGGCGCCGCTGCCAGTCGCGCCCGTCGCGCCCGGAACAACGGTTCCGGATTGGCCTCGCCATAGGGCTCCAGCCGGGCCAAATCCTGGCATGCCGCTGCCGTCAACTCGCTCAGCTCCACGTCGAACAGGTCTGCCGCGGCCGCGTCCGAGGGAGCCGGGATTGGTACCTGCGCCAGGTAGGCCTGGAGCCGATCCAGCTTGTCCGCGGCCATGGAAAATCCCACTGCCTGCGCGTGACCGCCGAAGCGCTCGAACAAATGGTTGCAGCCCTCGAGGAGGTGGAGCAGATGCACACCTTGCGGAGCGCGTCCAGAGCCGTGCGCCTGACTGCCTTCGAGGGCCACAACGATGGCGGCGCGCCCGCTCTGGGCCATCACCCGGCTGGCGACGATGCCCAGCACCCCGCGATGCCAGTCCGCGCCCGCCAGCAGTGTGACGGCCGCGGGGGGCGCGGGCGGACGGGAGGCGATATCGGTCAGAATGCGCTCGCAACACTGCTGCCGCTCGCGGTTGGCCAGCTCCAGCGCCGTGGCCAGCCCGGCGGCCTGGGCGGCATCGGCGGAAAACAACTCGATCACGCGATCGGCCCTGCCCATGCGCCCGGCGGCGTTCAAACGGGGCGCAACCCGGAAGGCCACATCGCGGCTGCTCACCTGCTGCTGTCCCGGTGGCAGCGCCAGCGCCAGCAGCGCTCGCAAGCCGGGATTCACGGGCCGTTCCAGCCCTTCCAGTCCGAAGCGCGTGAAGACGCGGTTTTCTCCCAGCAGCGGCGCCGCATCGGCAATCGTGGCCAGCGCCACCAGCTTCAGATACGATCGCAGCGCCGGCGGCCAAAGGCCCTCCAGCTTACCGCCCCGTTCCAGCAGCGCCTGCGCCAGCTTGAACGCCAGCGCCGCCCCGCACAGTCCCTTGTCGGGATAGGCGCAGCCGGGCTGGTGCGGGTTCACGATGGCCACCGCCGGGGGCAGCGTAGCGGCGGGCAGGTGGTGATCGGTGACAATGACCTCCAGTCCCAGCTCGCGCGCCCGCTCCAGCGCCGCGTGCTCGCGGATGCCGGTATCGACCGTGAGGGCCAGCCGCACGCCCGCGGCGGCCGCCCGTTCCATGGTTTCCGGCTGCAGGCCGTAGCCGCCCCGCAACCGCTGCGGCAGCTCGTAGCTCGCCTCGGCGCCCAGTGTGCGCAGCGCCTGGCGAAGAATCACCGTGGCCAGGGTGCCGTCGCTGTCGTAGTCGCCCAGGATGCGGATGGGCTGGTGAGCCTCGATCGCCGCCAGCGTCCGCGCCACCGCCGCCTCCATGCCGCGCAGCAGCCAAGGTGAGTGCGTGTGTTCGAGGCGTGGATAGAGGAATTCCGCCACCGCTTCCACCTCGTTCCATCCCCGCCCCTGCAGCAGCCGCGCCGTTACCGGCTGCAGCCCCAGCGCGACCCGAAAGCGCTCCGCCGCCACCGGGCTCAAGGCGCGCCCCAAGCGGGCAATGGGCAACCGGCAACGGGCAACTTCGTCACTTGATCTGCACGAGTCGCGCCGGCTCGGGCGCTTGCACAGTGTGCGCCATTACGCCCTCGGGCGCCTGCTGCTCGTCGCGCCAGAAGTCCATGATCGAGGTGTAGTGCGCGCAGGCGACGGTGCAGTAGGGTGCGCAGGCCTTTTTGATCCGGTACTCGCGCCGGATATCTTCCAGCGTGTACTCGGCCAGCGGCGTGCCGGGTGCGCCCCGCTGCTGCGAACAGTAATGCACGAGTCCGTTTTCGCAAATATAAAGATAACGGCTGCCCGCCCGGCATTTCCAATCGTTGGGTCTGCCGCGCGCGATGTTGTCCTGGAACTTATTGAGCCGGAAAAATTCCCGTTTGCCCAGACGCCGCACCTGCTCGTAAATCGCCATCTCGCGCGCGTCCAGCGGCCGCAATTGCCCGTGGCCGTCGTGGATGATGCCCACCGTGGTGGCGAAGCCGAATTCCACCGCCCGCCGCGCGATCGTGAGCGCGTCTTCCGGGTTGCGGATGCCCGAACCCAGCACCGAATTGATGTTGACGCTGAAGCGTGCGTGTTCCGCCAACAACATCAGCTTCTTGTCCAGGACTTTCAGGCTCTTGACCGAAACATCATCGGGTTGCACGTTGTCGATCGAGATCTGCAAATAATCCAGTCCTGCCCGGTTCAGCTGCTCGATCCGCTCTTTCACCAGCAGATAGCCGTTGGTGATACAGCCGGCAAGCATGCCGCGCCGGCGGATGCGGGCTATTATGCCGTCCAGCTCGGGGTGCAGCAGCGGTTCGCCGCCGCTGATCGTCACCAGGCTGGTGCCCAGCCGGGCCAGGTGATCCACTCTCCGCCGCATTTCCTCGAGGGGTACCGGCTGGGAATGGTCGTCGTATTCGTTGCAATAAGCGCAGGCGAGGTTGCAGCGCCGCATCGGCACCATGTGGACCTGCACCGGATGCTCGGTCGAGCGCACGCCATGCCAGATCTTCGCCCATTCGCGCAGGCGCCGGGAGAGAGGTTTTCTGCGGGCCTTCTTCATACTTCGATCCCACTATGCCTGTAAAGCCGGGATTTGTCACTATACTCGGGGTGAACGGTCGGAACTACGGTCTGACTTGTGCGTATACTTCGTTAATCATGCGAGAACTGCGCTATGCGTTGCGTCTGATCGCCAAAAGTCCCGGCCTGTCGCTGATTGCCGTGCTCTCGCTGGCGTTGGGAATCGGCGCCAACACCACCATTTTCGGGGTGGCCAACGGATTGCTGCTGCAAAAGCCGGACGTGGCCAATCCCTCGCGCCTGGTCGAGGTCTACACCCACGATGCCTCGCCAGGCGCCGCGCTCAACGGCGACTACCCGCTGAGCTACCCTGACTACCTCGACTACCAGAAGCAGGCCACCACGCTTTCCGGCCTGCTCATCTACAACCCGCTCACCCAGCCCAACGTGATCACCTCGCCCGGCTCGGCCCCGCAGCCCTGGACTGGCCAACTGGTTTCGCCCAACTACTTCGCCGTGCTCGGCCTGCATCCGGCGCTTGGACGCTGGTTTCTGCCCAGCGAGGGAACGGTGAAGGGATCCAGCCCGGTCGTGGTGCTGTCCTGGGCCACATGGAAGACGCGCTTCGGCGGCGCGCCGGATGTTTTGGGTCGCACCGTGACCTTGAACGGTGCACCCTACGTCATCATTGGCGTGGCGCCGCAGGGTTTTCAGGGTCTGTTTCATGGCCTAGCATGCGATTTCTGGGCGCCGGTAACCATGTCCGAGCGGCTGGGGTTGCCCGGCATCCTCGAGAGCCGAGGCAACCGTGGACTGCTCGCCGTAGGGCGGCTCCAGCCCGGTGTCAGCATCGCCGCCGCCAGCGCGCAATTGAACGCCATTCAGCATCGACTGAACCGCCAATATCCGGGCATGGAAATTCCCGATTTCGGCGGTCTGGCCGCGCCCATCGGTGCCATTCCGCTGCCGTTCCGCGGCTACGCTACCGGCGGCGTGCTGCTGCTGGAAGTGGTGGTCGGACTGGTGCTGCTGATCGCCTGCGCCAATGCGGCGCTGGTGCTGCTGGCCCAGGCGCTGGGACGGCAGCGCGAATGGGCATTGCGCGCCGCGCTGGGTGCCAGCCGTGGACGGCTGATCCGCCAGGGCTTGGTCCACAGCGTGATTTTGGCGCTGCTTGCCGGCGGTTTGGGACTGGGCATTGCGCGGCTGCTGCATCCCCTGCTGCTCAGACTGGCGCCTGCCGGCGCGCCGATTGCCGTCCCCATGGGCCTGAATGCGACCATGGTCGCCTTCACCTTCGGCCTGGCGCTGGTGGTGGGCATCCTGTTCGGCCTTGCGCCCGCGCTGCAGGGCGCGCGCGTGCGCATCCTCGACTACATCAAGGACGGTACGCCCGGCGCTGGTGCCCATCGCTCGCGCACGCGCAGCGGTTTCATCGTGGCGCAGATCGCGTTGTGCGTGGTGGTGCTGGTGGGCGCGGGCTTGTGCCTGCGCTCGCTCGCCCGCGCCCGCGCCATCAATCCCGGCTTCGATACCCAGCACCTGATCGTGGTCAATAACCTGAATCCGCAATCGCTCGGCTATAACGGCGTGCAAGCCCGCCAGTTCCTCAAATCCCTGCGCACCGCCGTGGATGCGATCCCAGGCGTGGCCGCCGCCGCCTTCACCACCCAGGCCCCATTGCAGGTGGGCGAATCCGAGACGTACGTGCTGGCGCCGGGAATGACGCCGCCGCCGCACCGCCCCGGCTTCCGCTCCGAGTACACTTACGTTTCGCCGGACTATTTTCAAGCTTCGGGCACGCTGCTGCAGGCCGGCCGCGGCTTTACCGAAGCCGATCTCGTTTCCGGGCGTGCGCTGGTAGTCGTCAACCACACCCTGGCGCGTCAGTTCTGGCCGCGCGGCGGCGCCGTGGGCAGCACCCTGCTGCTCCCCGGTCGCAAGCGGAACCAGGCCACGGTCATTGCCGTGGCGGAGGACAGCAAGTACCACACCTTGAACGAGTCGCCCCGCCCGTACTTTTATGAGCTGCGCGCCATGGATAGCCCTGCCAGCTTGATGATCCACGTGGACGGCAATCCCGCCGCCTTCATTTCTCCGGTGCGTGCCACCCTTCAAAAGCTCGATCCCAATCTGCTCACGAACAACATCGAAACCGGCGCTGAGTTCATGCAAGCCCCGCTGTTTACAGCCAAAATGTCGGGCGTGCTGCTGGCGGGCTTCGGGTTGCTCGCGCTGATCCTGGCCATCATCGGGCTGTACGGCGTGATGGCCTCGACCGTGGAGCGCCGCACCCGCGAGTATGGCATCCGGCTGGCGCTGGGTGCCGACACCGGGCGCCTGCTGCAGCTGGTGATCGGCCAGGGACTCCGCCTGGCGGGCTGGGGCATTGTGGCCGGCGTCATCCTCGCTGCCCTCCTGACACGCTTCATGACCTCGCTTCTGTACGGCATGAGCCCGGCCGATCCGGTCAGCTACATTGCCGCCGCGGCCATTTTAGTGCTGGTGACCCTGCTGGCCAGCCTGCTCCCGGCGCTGCGCGCCACGCGCGTGGATCCGCTGCGCGCTCTGCGGCAGGAGTGAACTATACTGCCGCCGGTTCGGCCGCGGCGGCGCCGGCACGCGCCGCGCCCGCACGGAAGTAGCGCTTCAGCCCCAGGATCGGGCGCTCGAAGGCAAACCACAGCAGGCTGGCCAGTGCCAGCGACACGCCGATGCGCAGCACGACAATCAGCAGATCTCCCGCCGCGCCGGCGTGCATGCGGTCCATGTGCTCGTCCACGCTGCCGAGCAGCACGAACACCGGCATGTGGATGAGATAGACGCCGTAGCTGATCTTGCCCAGGTAGCGCAACGGATGCCAGCTCAGGCCGCGGAGCTGCGGCCGGCTGGCGGCGAGCATCAGTACGCCGCCAAAACCAATGGCGAGGGCGGTATTGAGCAGCGGCCCATCGGCGCGCGCTGCGAAAATGGCTAACCCCAGCCCGGCCAGCGCCAGCAAGGCGCCCGCGCGCCGCCACTGCGCCGCCGAACCGTTCCAGCTCCGCGCCGCCAGCGCCAGCAAGCACCCGGCGGCGAGACCGTCCAGATGCAGCAGCGTATCGATCGGCGTGAGCGCGGCGGCAAAATGCCCGCGCAGGACCGCCCCGCTCGCCAGAGCCAGCACAAGCAGCACCGCCAGCAGCTTCTTCGGCACCCAGCGCACCAGCGGCGCCCACACCGCGTAAAACTGTTCTTCAATCGCCAGGCTCCAGGTCGGATACAGCGATCCGGTCAGGCCGGGGAACAGGTTTTGCAGATACAACAGAAAGTACAGCCACCCCGGCCGCGCGCCCAACCAGTTCTCGCCTCGGCCGAAGGTGAAATAGATCAGCGGCACCACAAGAAAGTACAGCGGCCAGATGCGCAGCCCGCGCCGGGCGTAGAAATTTCGGAACAGGTGCGGCTGATCCCTCTCGTCGAGCAAAACGCCGGTGATCAAAAATCCCGAGAGCACGAAAAATAAGTTGACGCCGGTCCAGCCCCACTCTGCCACCGCGCCCAAACCGAGCGGCTGCAGCCGTGGCTGGCAGTGATGCAGCAGCACCAGCCCGATGGCGATGCCGCGCAGGCCGTCCAGCGAAGGGATGTGGTTGCGCAGCCAGGCGGGCTTTGCCATAAGCGCTTATCTCACTGTAAAGTATCGAGTAGGGAGCATCGGCAGATGAGGACTGGGCACGCCCGATGCGCGGCTTGCCTGCTTACGGCGCTGCTGGCAGCGGCAGTTTTCATCGTGGCGCAGTCTTGTGCCCGCATTGTCATCATCAGTTACCTTCGGAACTCCGTCCAGGTGGAGCTGCCTTCGGCGCCCAAGACCCCTCCGGCACAATGGACCAAAGCTGCGCGCAACGCGCCCATCGTCGAAGGCGAAAGCCTCCGCACCCTTGCCAATAGCGCCGCCGAAGTCGAGTTGGAGTGCGGCTCGGCGCTGCGCCTGGCGCCGGAGGCTGCGATGACGTTTTCTCGTTTGCGCTTGGGCACCAAAGGGGTGGAACAAACCACGGTGAGCCTGCAGGCGGGGGAAGCGTTCTTCACTTTGGGCAAAGTCGACAGCCGCGGCTTCCAGGCCCTGGTCCCCGGCGGTACCATCAGCCTGCTTCATGGTGCCGCGAGCCTACGCCTGGATGTGGCCCAGAGTCAGCCAGCGATAATCGAGGTTTTGAGCGGTAACGTGCAGGTGGAGACGGACGGAAAAACCGCATCGGTGAAAGCGCACAGCAGTTTCCAGCTTGTGCCGGGCGCGGGCGTGGATCTCATTGCCAACGCCAAGCCCGATAGCTGGCAAAAATGGAGCCAGCAACGCGATCAGGCATTCAAGCTGGCGCTCTGGAACAGCACCCCGCTTCCGCCGGTGCTCCTGGATTACCAGCCCGTTGCTCCGGGCGGGGTGATTATGCCTGGCCCCGATATGGCAGGCGCTCAAGACGTCCAGGAAACCAACCGGGCCAATCGCTCTGCGGACGCACCACGGGTGCCCGCCTGCGCCCACGATTAGACTAGTGGTGCTTGACATGCGCGGGATTCGGACCAGACTGAAGGCATCAGGAGCCTTCGCACGATGGTACAGCGTGGGACGATTGGGCAAGGTGTGGGAATACTGCTGCTGGCTGCGGCCGTATGGGGCCTGGGCGAATCGCGGGTGCGCATCGTCATCATCAGCTTCCTCGAGCACACCGTCCAGGTGCAGCGGCTGGCCACAGACGGCCACGGCCTTCAGCGCTGGACCCCGGCGTTGCTGAACGCTCCGATAATCGAAGGCGAGAGCATCCGCACCGATCCCAACAGCGCCGCCGAAGTCGAACTGGAATGCGGTTCCGCGCTGCGCCTGGCGCCCAGCACCGAGCTCACCTTCAACCGCCTGCGCTTGAGCGACGATGGCATTCGGATGACCACTGTCACGCTCGATCACGGCGAAGCCTTTTTCACCATGCAGGATGCCGACAGCCGCGACTTCCAAACCCGCCTGTCCGGCGGTGGGGTGATCAGCATGCCCAATGGCGGCGCCAGCTTGCGCCTGGACGTGCTCCCAGGTCAGGCGCCCAGCATCGAAGTGCTGGGCGGGCAAGTGCTGGTGCGCGACCATGGCAAGGACTCTACGGTACGTTCTGCCCGCCGCATTGCCTTCGAACCCGGCGGCGGCATCCAGCTTTTCGTGCTCGCCAAGCCCGACGCCTGGCAAATATGGAGCCACAAGCGTGACCAGGCCTTTCAGCGCGAAGTGCTCGCCAGCGGCCCCAAGCCGCCGGTGATGTATGCGGCCGGAGCGGCGGCAACCGACATGGCGGGGTCCGCCACCGAACCGGCCCCGCCAGCGACACCGGAACAGGTCCAGGGCGACTTTCAGGCCTTGGACAAAACGCATCCCGACACCGTCGCGCCAGTAGCGGGCGCCATTCCTCCGGTGCCCCACTGCGCTCATCGATAATGGATCGAGGGCGCCCAGCGCGGCTCGCGCCGCGCGGTCCGCTCTTCGTGCCACCTCGGGCGGCCCAGGGTCACAAAGCAGGGCTGAGACGGGCGCGGTGGCACAGGCGCCGAAGGTGTTGCAGTTGCACCCGCAGCCGCGGCAACGCCGCCGCGGGTGCGGTACCGAACCGCATTTGCTGGTAGGTGCCCAGGAACCCGGCCAGCGCCGCGGCCAGTTCCTCCGGCGCCTGCCGCAACCGCAGCGCGCCCAGCAGCTCCTCGGCTGTCTGTGCGGGTGCATGCGCCAGCCCGCATCCTGCCAGATCGCGCTGCGCCCGGCGATAGGCCCGTTGTGCCTGTCGCCGTGCCGCCGCCCCCGCGCCGTCTGGGTGCTTGCTCCCGCCCGCAGTCCCTGCCCGCCCTCGCCACAGTGATAAGCCCGCCACCACACCCGCCAGCAGCAGCAGCAGCAGCCAGCCCCAGGCTCTCCAGCCGCCGGACCGGGATCCCGGTTTCGTATGCAGTTGCGACCAGACTTGCTTCGCGTCGCTTCCGGCCTGACTCCACACCCCCCCGGCTCCGAACCCCAGGTTCTGCTGCAGCACCGCCGCCAGCCGCGCCTGCCGGAACCAGTCGTAATTCACGATCCACCGTTGCCAGGTGCTGGAAAGCGCATCCAGCAGCATGCCCGATTCCGGCAGGCTGGCGCTGCCGCTGGCCGCCGGAGTGGGATCGTAGGTGATCCAGACTGTGCGTCCAAATCCATGCTCGCGTCCCACATAGGATGTGGGGAAATCAGCTTCCACCCAGGTGTGGGCATCGCTGCCCCGCACCAGGTACTGGCCGGTGATCGGGTTGTACGGGCCCAGCAGAAAACCGTTGACGACGCGCGTGGGAATGTCGAGCGTGCGCGCCATCACCGCCAGCGCGGAGGCGAAATACTCGCAGTCGCCGCCGCGCGAGTCGAACAGAAACGTGGCCAGCGGGTGCTGCCCCTGTGGCAGGTCTTGCAGCGTATAGGGATAGTGAGTTTGCAGGTAATCGGTCAGCGCCTGCATCCGCGCCCAGTTGTTGGCGGGTACGCCCGCGACGATGCGGCGCGCCAACACTGGAATGCGTCCATCCAGATGCTCGGGTAATTGCAGGTAGCGCCGCAGCCGGAAGCGGCCAGGGGGCCAGCCGTCCTGCAGCCGCAAATCCTGCGGGCCGGGCAGCGCAAAATCGGACACACCCGAGTAACTGGCACCGGTGAGGTTGGCGCCCAACCCAGCCAGCGTGTCGCTGTAGCGATCCCAGGCGAGTACCGGGAAATCGGTGGCGGCGCGCAGCAGCCGCGGCGGAAAAAACAGCACCGGCGAGTGCAGGGGCTCCAGCGTGACTTGATAGCGCACAATGCGCGCCGTGCCTGCCACCGTGGGCAGCCCCACCTGGATGCGCCCGGAGTCGGTGCCGAACAAATCGGGCGTATCGGGGTCGAACCAGCGCCGTCCGTTGAACGTCGTCAGCCCGCGTCCGCGCCAGGGTATCGCCTCAAATGCCGCCGCGGAGAGGGGAGGGCCAGCATCCACCAGTTTGATATGCATCACGGGGCGATTGCTGCGCTGCAGGCTGGCGATGGCGCCCAAGCGCACGTCATCGCTGAACCCTGACAGCCCCCGGCCCAGCGGACGCGCCCCCCAGCCACCCAGCGCAGTGCGCGGCAGCAGAAAAAACACCACCGCGCCGCAGCTGCCGACCATGAGGCTGAGCACCAGCGCAAATCCCAGCAGCCGTGTGCGTGGAATCCGCAGCGCCACAGCCCCCGCTGGCGCCACGATGCCGCCCCCGTCCGGCAGCGCCGCCGCCTCCTGCGCCCGCGCCGTCTCGAAGCTGACCAGCGTGGCTACCAGCAGCACGAAAAACAGCAGTAGGAGCAGAAAAAATACGCCGGAAACCGTCAGCAGCGCCGCCGTCAGCACTTCCAGAAACGCCAGCAACCCCAGCAAAAAGTCGTCCCGTCCGGAATAGGGCGCGAACAGCCGAGCCGCTCCCGCCAGCACCACCAGATGCAGGCTGGCCTCCAGGAAGCTGTGCGATAGCAGCAGACCATCCCAAACGAACACCGGCAGGTACGCCAGCAGCGCCAAGCTCCACGCCCGGCTGGACCAGCGCCAACGCTGGCCGGTGAGCAGCGCGTAGCCCCGCGCTAGATACGCCGCCGCGCCCAGCGCGACCACCACCGCCCCCAGCCCCCCAGTGCTGGCCAGGGTGGCAAAACCAGTGGCCAGCAACAGCAGCAGCAAGGCTTCGCTGGTGCGGCGCATGTGCCCAGTCTAGCAGGCGTGCCGAGTATAGTAATTGGGTGTCAGCGTCAGACGTTTTCGCGTGGGTATTTCACACCCCGCTGCCCGAGCAAACACCCGCCTTTACCAGCCTGGTGCGGGAACTCGGCCCCCGGTTCGCCGCCGAGCTGCAGGCTGCGCCCCGTGGCCCGGGGTGGGTGCTGCGTGCCGCATTTGCCGGCCCGGAAGCAGCAGCGGAAGAGCGCGGCCTCGCTTTCTGGCTCGAGCTCCACAGCCGCTGTCTGGACCAGAATCTGGCCATGGAACTGGTCGAGGGCTTCCAGCCGGAAAACGGTTGGCAGCCCCTGGCGGCGATGGAGGCGGAACCCTCCCCGCTGGCGGCTGCTCGCGCGCCGCATGCCGCGCTGGCGCGTCAGCGCGTTCCCATTGCCCCCGAGCCGGTCTACGATATTCTGCGCGCCGGTGACGCCGGCATGGACCGCAACCTGGCTGGCACCATCGCCTGGATCGAAGCCCAGGGCCTGCCCGTCATTAATCTGCTCAGCTATCTTGAATTGCCGCTGTTCACCGCCTACGCCGCCGAGCACGAGGAAGAGCGCGACCAGAACCTCTTCCTGCACATGCTGCATACCTGGACCTGCTATCGCCGCTACGGCGCCGTACATGCCCGGCTTCCGGAAGAGCTGGCGGCAGCCTTTGCAGATCCCCGCTATCTGCGCCTCAACACCACCCAGTTCCGTTCGCCCGTCCCGGCACTATGCCTGCAGTTCTCCGACTGGACCGAAGCTGTGCGCGGCGTGGGCACGGGCGCGCTGCAATGGGCCAAGGAGGTCTACCTGACCCATTTCGAGCCACCCACTCCCGCCGAGGAGCGCGAACTCACGCTCATGATCGTCACCTTCGACGAGCGCGGAGAATTCGGTTTCATTCCCCTCGAGGTGCCCCTCAGCCTGCCTGCTGTGGATGAATCCATTGACGCGTTTTTTGCGCCCAGTGCCGGCGATGAAGAACTCGGCGCCAACACCGAAGACCTGCGGCGGCTCACCCGCATCGCCGCCACGTACTGCCTCTATGCCACCGTCGGCGATTCCGCGCGCTACCTCCAGGGCTGAACCAGTCGCCAGGGTCGAGCTTTTCGAGTGGCTGGGTTTCGCCCTGCTGGCGCTGGCGGCAGCCGCACTGGCGCTGTTGCGCCCCGACAAGGCCATTGATTTTCATGTCTATTACCTCAACGCTCGCCACTATTTTTCCGGCGCCCCCATGTACGGGCCGGACAGCGGAACCGGCTGGGCGGGTGGCGTCTATCGCTATCCTCCCATCTTCCTCGATCTGTTCCGCCCGCTGACGCTACTGCCGCTGCCCGCCGCTGCCGCCATGTGGGCGGCCGGCCAACTCCTCGCCGGCGGTGCGCTGCTGATCGCCCTGCGCCGCCGCTGGGGGCTGCGCGATGCCGCCGCTTTCTGGCCCGCCATGCTGTTGCTCGCTCCTTATTTCATTCAGGAACTCCGCTACGGCAATGCCCAGTTCTACGTGGTGGCTATGGTGATGGCGGCGTTCGTAACGGAGCGGCCGCTGGCCCGCGGCTTTTGGCTGGGTTGGGCGGCGGCATTGAAAGTCTGGCCCTTGTTCTTCTTGCCCTGTCTCCTCGCCCGGCGCCGCTGGCGCGCCGCCGGAGCAATGGCCGCCTGGGCGGCCGGCTGGACGCTGTTGCCGGCACTCTGGCGTGGCTGGGGGCAACAGTTGAAACTGCTGGGACAATGGCTGGCGCAGGAGCGCGGTATCGCCGCCCTCAGCGCCACCGCCGGCGAGCTCTGGTATCCCGGCCAGTCCTTGCACGATGTACTGGCGCGCTACCTGCGCATCATCGATTACGCCCGTCTTCAGGACGCACGCTACCCCCAAATCGCCTGGCTGCACCTGAGCGCCGTCGCCTTCGACCGCCTGTGGTGGATTTTGGCCGTGGTGCTGACGGTGGCGCTGCTGTTATTCCTCGCGCGCGCGGCCGGCGAACGCGATGCCTTAGTGGCGTTCATGTTCTGCGCGTTGATGGTGCTGGAGCCGCATGTCCACCGCCTGATCCTGGTCACGCTGCTGTGGCCGGCGCTATGGCTGTGCGCGCAGTGGGCGCGCGGCCGCCTGCGCGGTGGCCCACGCTCGTTGACGTTCTGGTTCTGGCTGGCGTTTGCCGCCGCCGTGCTGGAACCGCTGGTGCCTGGGGCAGGGCGGCAGCGCGTGATGCAGGCCTATGGAGTGGATTTTTTTCTGGTCGTGTTGCCCTTCACGGGGATGACGGCGTGGTGGGCCCTAGGGCAACGGGCCTATAGGGCGTCTAACGGATTGGCAACCGGAGCAGGGCAGAGTACGCTTGGCTTGAACTAGGAGCCTGCGCCGATTGCCACTTCGTCGCTATTATTTCCTGGCGTGCATCCTCGGTGTGCTCAGCGCCTCCCGCGCTGTGGCGCAGCCGCCGGCACTCCCTCTGCCCGCAATGCAGCCAACGCTGGTGCAACTGCTGTATAACGCCCAGCCCTGGCTGGCCTCACCCGCCCGCTTGCGCGACAATCAGCGCCAGTTCCCTCGCGCCGGATCGGTGCAGCTCTACCATCTTCGTTACGAACAAGTGGTGCCCAACGGGCTGTCGGCGCTGGTGGTGCAGCGCATATTTCAAATCCGCAACCGCTGGGGCGCGCAACAGTTCGTGCCCGACAACGTTTGGTACGACAGCGCGCGCGGGCAGTTTCAGTTAGTTCTGGCCGAGGTCTGGCGCCGCAACCGGCAGGGAAGTTACCGGGCGGTCGCCCACGGCCAGGATCGCGGCAACCTGTCAGGTTGGGCGGTGGGCACCCAGCCGCGGCGCATCCAGTTGCCTGCTCTGCGTGCCGGCGACCGCGTCAGCCTGCTCTATGTCATTCTGCCCAACACCGGCCCTGCTTGGACGTTACTGGGCGGCCATTTTCTGGGCAACCTGTTTGCCTTCCGCGACAGTTTTGCCACCGAAAGCGTGCGCTACGTGCTGGCGGCGCGTCAGGCGATGGCGGTGAGCGCGGCGCGGCTTCCGGCTCCGCAGCGCGGGCGTGGGCGCACAGGACTGCAGACCTGGGAGTGGGAAGCTGGCGACCAGCCTGCGTTTTTCCAGACCACGGGCGAACCCGCCATCACAGATGTTTCTCCCTTCGTCCAGGTCTCCGGCTTCACCACCTGGTCGGCGATGGCGCGCTGGTACTCCCAACTGCTGGCCCAGCGCGCGCAGATGAGCCCGCAATTGGCCGCCCGCCTGCGTGCAATTGCCCAGCCGCGGGTCCTTCCGGCCGACATGCGTCTCGATGTTGTCCAGACCCGCGCGATTGTTGCGCGCGTGTGGGCGTACCTGTCCTCTCATCTCGCCTATCTCGGCAACGAGAGTGGCGTGCATGCTTACGTGCCCGCGCCGGTAGGGCAGGTGTTTTACAACCAGCAGGGCGATTGCAAGGATGGCGCCCTGCTTCTGGTGAGTTGGCTCCGTGCCGTGGGCATCAGCGCGGATCTGGCTCTGGTGCGCACCCCGGAAATGGGGCCGCTCGCCCCGCCCAGCTCCGGCGGCCAGGTGGCCGCCACCATGGCGGCTTTTGATCACGCCTTAGTCTACATTCCCGGACTGCGCGAATGGATCGATACCACCGCCCCACACAGCGGCCTCACCCAGCTGCCTGCCGGCGACCAGAACAGCCTGGCGCTGATCGTGCGCTCCGGTCAGGGCGCGCTGGTACGGGTTTCGCCCGCCGTCGTGGCGGCGGCGCAGACCGAACCCAGTTTGCCTCTGCCCGCCGCTACGCGCGCCCCCGCCGCCGTCAACGGTGCCGGCGCTCCCGCCCTGCACGAGCCGCTTACGCCGCCGCAGGGTCGGAAAACGCATCCGTCCGCGCGGCAAAATCCTGCTTGGTCTTCCGCCTCGAGCGGTTTAAGCTGAAAGCAGGGCAGCTCGATTAATGCGGATATGGATCAGGCCGCTGGGGATGGACGTTGCAGTCTGGGGAGACGGAAACGGGCCGGAGAAACCAGCGTCGTGGCGAGTAAAAATCGGACGGAGCGAACCCGGAATATGAGCCGCGGTCTGGTCATCACCACCTTGGTCGTGGTGCTGGCGATCGCGGCTGGCGGGGCGGTTTGGCTGCGCGACGCCCACGGATTCAGCGCCAAATCCAAGCCCACGTGGATTGAAGCCGAACTGGCGCGCCTCAGCCGCCGCTTGGCCTTGCCTGCCGGCCAAAGCCATCTCCGCAATCCCTATCCCCCCAATCCCCAGCAGTTGGCCCAGGCGCGTACCCTTTTCACCACCCAATGCCAGATGTGCCATAACAGTAACGGGGATGGCCACACAAGTCTGGGCCAATCCATGTATCCCCATGTTCCCAATCTGCGCGGTTTGTCTCAGAATAAAAGTGATGGCGACTTGTTCTACACCATTCGCAATGGGGTGCGCATGAGTGGCATGCCCGCTTGGACCCAGGATAGCGATCAGCAAATCTGGAGTCTGGTGAGCCTCATTCGGACGATGAAGGCGTCCCCGGCCCGATGAAGTCTCCTCGTTCCGCCTGGCTCCGCATCGCTAGCGTGCTTCTGCTGGCCTCTGCCGCGCTCCTGGCGCAGGACCAGGCCAATATCGTCATCACCGGCACCTCCAAGTTCCGGTTGGCGGTTCCCGATTTTCAAGCCGGCGGCGTGCCCGCCAGCCTGCAAGACACGTTCAATCAGGTGCTGTGGAACGATCTGTACCAATCCGCCGTGGTCACCATGGTGGGCCGCAGCCTCTACACCGCCCCTATTCCCACCAGCGAATCCCAGCTCAGCAACGCCCAGTTCCGCAGCGCCTGGTCCTCGCCGCCCCTGAACGTGCAGCGCCTGGTGTTCGGCAGCATGCAGGTCACGCCCGCCGGCCTGCTCGTGGACGGCTTCCTCTACGACGTCACCCAGCCGCCGGGAGCGGGCCGCCTGCTGGCTCGCCGCTACGCCAATCCCGCCACCCCCGAGGGCGCCCGTTCCATCGCCCATCACCTCGCCGACGATATCATTCAGGCGCTGGGCTTCGGTCCAGGCATAGCCACCACCCAGATCGCCTACATCAGCAACGTCAGCGGCAGTCCCCAGGTTTGGACCATGGATTACGACGGTTTCAACAAGCAGCAGCGCACGCATTTCAACAAAACGGATCTCGTCTATTCCCCGCGCATCTCCCCCGACGGCACCAAATTAGCCTTCGCCGCCCAGATCAACGGGCATTGGCAGATCAAAGTCATGTCGCTGCTGACCAACCGCCTGCTGCCGTTTCCCAGCTTCAGGGGCGACCTGACCGAGTCGCCCGCCTGGTCGCCGGATGGCACCAAGCTGGCGTTTGCCTCCAATATGGCCGGTTCCAATCTGGAGATCTACAGCATTAATGCCGATGGAACTGGTTTGAGGCGCTTGACTCGCTCTCGTGGAGACAACTTCGCTCCGGTCTGGAATCCCAAACCCCCAGCGGGCAGCGCCGGCCAAATTGCCTTTTGCAGCACGCGCTTGGGGCTGTATCCTCAGATTTACGTCATGAATGCGGATGGCAGCGATCCCCAGCGCCTGCCGCTGGGCGGCTTTGCGGTCAGCCCCTCCTGGTCGCCGAACGGGCTGGTACTCGCGTTTGCGTGGGTGCGCAATCGCGGGGGTGCGAATGCGGGTGCTTTCGATGTTTACCTGTGGTATTTCGGTAGTCAGACCTATGTGCAGTTAACTCATAACGGACAACGCAACGATTTTCCCAGTTGGGCAGCCGATAATCGGCATATTGTATTTGAATCAGGGCCGCCGTTTCATACTCAACTTTACACTGTCGCGGCGGACGGATCGGTGCCGGCACAATTGACCACGACTGGCAATAACGAGATGCCCAACTGGTCGTGGCACTAGCATGGAGTCATGGAAAGGAACTAGGGAGATGAAGCACCCCACTTCGCAACGTTTTTCCACTGTGTTGGGCACCGCGGCCGCCTTGTTGGTTTGTCTGGGCATGGCCGCGTGCGGACACAAAACCGTACCCCCGCCCCCCGCGCCCCCGCCGCCGGCCGCCGCCCCCGCGCCGACGGTGACTTTGCAGGCCTCGCCGGACACCATTGAGAGCGGCTCCAGCAGCACGCTGCAATGGACCTCCAGCAACGCCGCCAATGTCCAGTTGAACGGCCAGGCGGTCGACCTGAACGGCTCTCAGCCGGTCAGCCCCTCCGAGTCCACCAGCTACGAAGTCATCGCCACCAGCTCCGACGGCCGCACCGCTACCGCCGCCGCTCGTGTCACCGTGACCGCACCCCCCGCTCCCGCCGCCGCGCCGACGCCCACCGCCGCTCCCGAGCCCGGCTTCGAGGACGTGGTCCGCGACGCTTTCTTTGACTTCAATATGAGCGACATCCGCCCCGATGCCCAGGCCGCTCTCACCACCGATGCCAACTGGCTGAAGGAGCATCCGGATGTGGATATTACCGTGGTCGGACATTGCGACGCCCGCGGCACCGCTGAGTACAACTTGGCGCTGGGCGCCAGGCGCTCGGAATCGGTGAAGCAGTTCCTGGTCTCCCAGGGCGTGGATGGAAGCCGTATTTCCACCACAACCGTTGGCAAGTCGGATCCGTTCTGCACCGACGCGACCGACGATTGCTATCAACTGAACCGCCGCGGGCATTTTGAGAAAGGCCAGTAAAGCGGCCACACCCGGCAGTGGACTCAACGGGCGGGCTTTCCGCAAGCGGAAGGGCCGCCCGTTGCCTTTTCTGAATGCGGAGTGGCTTACAATCAATGCAAACTCAGCCTTGCGCCGCTAGCGTCACGCTGAAGGAGGCTTTATGCGAAAGTGGGGAGTAGGAATCGTAGCGTTGGCCATGCTGGCCATGTTGGCCATGCCGCGCCAGGCGGCAGCCGAAGACAAGGGCATCCTCGCCTTGCAGCAGAGCGTCAGCCTGCTGTTGAGCCAGTTGCAGGATCTGCAAAAGAGCTTCAATCAGCAGATCGGAATGATCCAGGGGCTGGTGTCGCAGAATACCGATACGGTGAATAAGCTGTCCAGCGCGCTCACCAGCATTCAGCACACCCTCAGCGGCGACCAGCTCATCGCCGCCCAGCACCAGACCAGCATCAGCCAGCAATTCCAATCGGTGTCGGATTCCATCTCGGCCCTGCAGGCTCGTCTCAAAGAGATGGACCTCACCCTCCAGCAGGTGCACCAGATGCAGCAAACCATTCCTCCGCCGGCGGTAGCGGCCACCTCGGCTGCCACCAATCCCTCCGTCGCGCCCGGCGCCGCGCCCGGCGCCGCGCCCGGCAGCGATGCCATGCCGGCCAACAGCGGCGCTTCGGGAACCGCCAATACCGCCAGCGCCGCGCCTTCGCCGATGCAGTTGTATCAGCAGGCGCTGAACGATTTTCAAAGCGGCGATCCCCAGGCGCAAGTCGAGCTGGCCAGCTTCATCCGCAACTATCCCAATGATCCGCAGGTGCCCAACGCAACTTACTTCCTGGGAAGCGTCTTCATGCAAAAGGGCCAGTACAACGAGGCGATCACCCAATTCAACAATCTGATCACCTACTATCCCGACAACGCCAAAACGCCCCTGGCGGAGTTGAACAAGGGTCTAAGTCTGCTGAAACAGGGCCAGCGCGACGACGCGATCAGCGAGTTCCGCGCCCTCTCGAAGAATTATCCTGGCACCGCCGCCGCCCGCCAGGCCGACGACGAGCTGCATCGGCTCGAACCACACCGCCGCAGCTAGCGGCACGCTCGTGCAAGAGGTGGCCGTGCCACCTCAACCGCGCTGGCCGCAGCACAGCACTGGCGGACCCTGCTGCTGCACCGGCGGTGTTTGCTGGTTGCCGCTCGTGGGCGGCGTGGTCGACATCGGCGGCGGAATCATGACCGGCCCGGGTGCGCTGCCGGGCTTGGCTTTCGGCACCGGCGCATCACCGGGCCGGCGTAGCGTGGGAGCCGGCTGCGAGGCTTCCTGCTCCAGGGTGGTCGCTTGCTCCTGCTGCTGCTGCGCTGCCGCAGCCAGCGCCGGCGGCGCCTGCGTCGAAACCGTTTCCACGCCCTGCTTCCATATCGTCACGCGTAATACGCGGCCATTGTAGAAGCGCACGAAAGTGGTGTCGGGAGGATTGCCATAGACCCAGTCCTGCACCTGCCGCCCTTGCTTGTCGGTCGATCCAGTTTTATTCCCCGTCCGCCCCAGCGAGGCTACCACCATTTGCCGGGTCATGCCCACCAGCACCTGATGATTCCGGATGGCCTCTTTGGCGATCGCGGGGATCGGCTGCACCATCACCTCCGCCTTGGACGGGCGATCCCAGTCAATCAGCGGCGATAAATACTGCTTCACCTGTTCCGGACTCAGCGCTGGAACCTCTTGCGGAAAACGTAGCGTGATAACCGCTCCGCGCGCTCCTGTACCCATAGGCGCGCTGCCGGTCGGCATCGAACTGCCCAGTCCGATATGGACGTGGTTGTACCAATGCGTGGTATGCGGACCGCCATTGATGTCGAAGATAATGCGGGTGTCTTTGAAGGTGATGTTGGTGATGGCGACGAGCGCGCCCACTTTGGCCGCCGGATTGCCGTCCTCCAGCGCCGATTGCACACTGCCGGCATTTAAGATCTGTCCTTGCGAGGACAGAACTACCCCGTGCTTGTCCGGTGGCAGTGGCTGGCGCGCAATGCCGACTTCGGCGATGAGGGCACGCAAAATGGCAATTTGCTGCTGCTGCGTCAGGCCCGGCTGCGACGCCGAAAGCGGGCTGGGCGCGGCGGCCACCAGCACCAGTGCACCCGCCATCGCGCAACTCAGCGCCCAGCGCGGCATACGCTGATTATATACTCGCGCCCGGCAGCACACCCTTCCGGCCCCCCGACTACAATAGCCATATGGAATGGGACTTGTTGATTGTGGGCGCCGGGCCGACCGGGCTGGCATGCGCCATCGAAGCCGCCAACAAGGGTTTGCGCGCGCTCGTAGTGGACAAGGGTTGCTTGGTGAACTCGATTTTCCACTACCCAGCGAATATGGTCTTTTTCACCACTTCCGAGCTGCTCGAGATCGGCGGCGTGCCCTTTGCCTGTGCCCAAGCCAAGCCCTCCCGTCTGGAGGCGCTCGAGTACTACCGTAAGGTGGCGGCGCATTTCGCTCTGAACGTTCACTTGTATGAGCGCGTCGGGGAGATAACCGCTCTCGCCCCTGGCCGGCCCGGATTCCGCATCAGCACCGATCGCGGCCTCTACCAGGCCGAGAACGTTGTGATCGCGACCGGCTACTACGACTTGCCCAATCTGCTCGGCATTCCGGGTGAGAACTTGCCCCACGTGTTTCACTATTTTCGCGAAGCGCACGCCTTTGCCGGCCTGCGCGTCGCGGTGATCGGAGGCAAAAACTTCGCCGTGGAATCCGCGCTCGATCTCTTTCGCCACGGCGCGCGGGTCACCCTCGTTCACCGCCGTGCCGAGTTGGCCTCGAGCATCAAATACTGGGTGCGGCCGGATATTGAAAATCGTCTGAAGGCGGGGGAAATCACCGCCCGATTTTCCTCCCAGGTCCGCGAGATTCGGCCGCGCGGGTTGCGCCTCAGCGGACCGCAGGGAGACAGCGAAATCGAGGCCGACTTCGTCTTCGCCCTGACCGGCTATCATCCGGACTTTGCCTTTTTGCGCGCCGCGGGCGTCGCCCTCGGCGAGGGCGACAGGCCGGTCTGTGATCCCGCCACTTACGAGACGAATGTCTCCGGCCTGTACCTGGGCGGTGTGGTGGTGGCGGGCCGGCACACATCGGAGATCTTCATTGAAAACGGCCGCTTCCACGGCCAGGTCATTGTCGCCAGCGTCCTGGCCCAGCGCGCCGCCATGGAGGCACGTTAGTGTCCTTTCCCGCCCGGAGAATGCGTACTAACTTCTGATGAATCAGGACACTAGCCGCTGCGTGGAAACCGTGCTCGAACTGGTCACCGCGGTCGATGATTGCAGCCCGCAAGTCATTGGCTACGTGCTGGAACGCGCCCTGGAGTTGGGCGCGCTCGACGCCTACACGACTCCGGCGCAGATGAAAAAGGGGCGCCCGGGCGTGGTCATCACCCTGCTGGCGCGTCCTGCCCAGGAGGAGCAATTGAGCCGGTTGTTGCTGGAGGAAACTACCACGCTGGGCGTCCGCATCCGCCCCTGCCGGCGTATCGAACGGGAGCGACAGTGGGTGCAGGTCGAGACCCCCTTTGGCTCCATCCGGGTCAAGGCGGCCGGGGAAAAAGCCATGCCCGAGTATGAGGAATGCCGCCTCGCCGCGCGCCGCCACGGCGTGCCGCTGGCCCGCGTGCAGGCGGCGGCGCTGGCCGCCTGGCGGGACCAGACGCCACCCCGCCGCTGACGCCGGGACCCCAACGCGCTTGCGCCTTGGGGTGGCAGCGGGAGGGCGGCTCCAACAAGAGGTGGCCGTACCACTTTGCTGTCGCCCGCGACACAATCTGTGAGACACTAGCTGCCTGTCCTGCTTCCCCCGTGGGTCAGGTCGTGGCAGGCATGGATCTTCGTACTCTGTTGTTCGCCGATTTTCTGGTGCAAGTCTGCTGTGCTCTGGGGCTGCTGCTCATGAGCCGCAGCGTGGCTGGGCTGCGCGGCCTGCGCTGGTTTGCTTGGGCATACGCGGCCGCCACTGCGGGCTTGGTGCTGGTGGTGCTGCGCCCGGGCTCGCCCGCCATCGCGGCGCTATTTCTAGGACGGCTGCTGGTGGTGCTGGGAGCGGTGCTCATGACCCAGGGCATCGCCGAATTTTCCGTCCCCAACTCCAGCGTCATCGGCTGGGGCGGATGCCTGTTGGGCGTGTTTGTTCCCGTCGAATTGTACTGCCTTTGGGTTAGTGCCCAGACTGCCGTTCTCGCCTTTGCCGTGGCCTTCGGCGCCCAGTTGTTGGTCGGAGTCTTCCTCCTGCTCGCCCACCGCGAGCCCGGCGAACGCACTGTCAGCCGCACCATGGCGGGCCTGCTGGCGGGCGTGGGCTGCCTCTGCCTGGCCCGCGCCTTTGTGGTTCCGGTGCGTGGCGGAGCGGGTGTGGTGGTCGCCCATCCGGAGCTGCTGCGCTTCAGCGCGGCGGCTCTGTATCTTGTTTTTACTGCTTCCATGGCCTTCGGTTTTGTCTGGATGATGACTGCCCGCATGCGCAATCAGCTGGAACAGCTGGCCCGCACCGATGCCCTCACCGGCGTGCTCAACCGCCGCGCGCTGGAAGCTGGCGTGCAGCGTGAGCTGGCCGGCTGCCAGCGCCGCCAGGCGCCCCTGGCGGTCCTCGCCGTGGACCTGGACCACTTCAAATTCCTCAACGATGCCTATGGCCATGCCGCCGGTGATGCCGCCTTGGCCGCCGCCGCCCGCCTGTTGCTGCAATGCTTGCGCAGCTCCGACCTGCTGGCCCGCTTCGGCGGCGAGGAATTCGTCGCCGTGCTGCCCGACCGCGATGGTGTGCGAGCCAGCCTCGTGGCCGAGCGCCTGCGCAGCCGTCTGGAAGAATTGCGGGTCGACTACGAAGGCCATCCCTTGGCGCTGACCGCCAGTTTTGGCATCGCCGTGACCACCAGCGGCGACACCTGGAATTCGGTCCTCCGCCGCGCTGACCGCGCCCTCTACGCCGCCAAGCGTGCCGGCCGCAACTGCATCCGTGGCGAAAGCGCCGTCATCGGCCGCAGTTCCGACTCCCGCACCAGCAGCCGCACCGCCGGCGCCAGCGCCTCCATCTGAGCGCGAGCAGCGGTGCCACTTCCGCCGCTACGAGCCCGCCAGCTCCGGTGTGGGTGCCGGGGCGTGCACCTTTTTGCGGCCAAGCGCGTGCTGGAAGCGGTCCAGGTAGATATAGACCACGGGCGTGACGTAGAGGGTGATGAACTGCGCCAGAATCAGCCCCCCCACCACCGCCATGCCCAGCCCCTGGCGGCTTTGGCCGTTGGCGCCCAGTCCGAGCGCAATCGGTAGCGTTCCCGCGACCGCGCAAAAGGCGGTCATCATAATCGGCCGGAAGCGGATCAGCGCGCCCTGGTAGATCGAGTCGCGCGGGCCCAGGCCCTCATGGCGCTCCGCCTGCAGGGCGAAGTCAATCATCATGATGGCATTCTTCTTCACAATTCCGACGAGCATGATCACGCCCACAATGGAGTAGATGTTCAGATCCTTTCCGAAGATCCACAGCGTCAGCAACGCGCCGAAGGTTGCCGCCGGCAGTCCAGACAGAATCGTGATGGGATGGATGAAGCTCTCGTAGAGGATGCCCAGCACGATGTAGATCACCAATACCGCCAGGATGGCCAGCAGCCCCAGGCCCTGCATCGATTGCTTGAACACCTGAGTCGTGCCCTCCAGCACGACGTTGACGTCCGGCGGCAGCATCTGTTGCGCGGTCTGCTCGATCAGCGCTACCGCGGGGCCCAGCGAGGCGCCCAGGCTCAGATTGAACGAGATGGTCACCGCCGGGAACTCGCCGATGTGGTTCACTTGGAGCGGGCCCAACGTGGGCCGGAAATGGGTGACTGCGCTCAGCGGCACCAGTTGGCCGTTGCTGGAGTGGATGTAAAGATAGCTCAGGGTTTGCGGGTTGAGCTGGAACTGCGGCTCCAGCTCGGTGACGACGTAGTATTCGTCCTCGGGCTCGTAGATGAGCGACACCAGCCGCTGCCCGTAGGCGGTGTCAAGCGCGTCTTCAATGGCATCGGCGCTGACCCCGAGCGTGGACGCCTTATTGCGGTCGATCACCACGTCAATCTGCGGATTCTTGAGCTGCATGTCCGTGTTGACGTCCTTCAGCACGGGGTAGGTGGACAGCTTTTTGGTCAGCAGCGGAGCCCAGTGATAAAGCTCGGCGGTGTTGGTACCCTCCAGCGCCACCTGGTACAGGCTGTTGGTGGAGTGGGCGCCGATGCGAATGGGCGGCGGATTCTGCAGAAACACCTTCACGCCGGGAATCTGCTCCAGTTTGGGGCGCACCTTGGCGATGATCTGATCAGCGCTCAGCTTGCGGTCCGCGGCGGGCTTGAGATGATCGTAGACCGAGCCGGTGTTGCCGCTGGCAAACGACATCGCCGCGCTGTTGCCCGGCAGGGCAGTGAAGACGTGGATCACCTCGAGCGCCTTCTGCTTCAACTGCGGCCAGGGAATGCCCTCCGCCGTCTGGAACTTGGCGATCACCTCATCCATGTCCTGGCTGGGGAGAAAGCCGGTGGGCAAGATCATAAACAGCTGCACCGTCACCGCCATGATCGCGGCGAAGGCCAGCATGGTGAGCAGCGGATGGCGCAGCACCGCCTGCAGGCTGGCGTCGTAGGCGCGGTACATGCCCTGATAGCCGCCCTCCAGCACGCGATACAGCGCGCCGTGGCCGCTGTGCTCCTCGCGCTTTAGAAACTTGCTGCACAGCATCGGCGTGAGGGTAAGGGAGACGAACCCGCTTACCAGGATCGCCGCCATGATGGTGACCGCGAACTCGTGCAGCAAGCGGCCCAGCACCCCGCCCATGAACAGGAAGGGAATGAACACTGCCGTCAGCGACAGCGTCATGGACAGAATCGTGAAGCTGATCTCCTTGGAGCCGTCAAAGGCGGCGCGCAGCGCCGGCTTGCCCATCTCCAGATGCCGGACGATGTTCTCCAGCATGACGATGGCGTCATCGACAACAAAGCCCACCGACAGCGTGAGCGCCAGCAGCGACATGGTGTCGATGCTGTAGCTGAGCAGGTACATCACCGCGAAGGTGCCGATGATGGTGAACGGCAGCGCCAAGCTGGGGATGATGGTGGCGGAGACATTCTTCAGGAACAGGAAGATGACCAGCACTACCAGGAAAACCGCCAGCAGCAGGGTGAACTTGACGTCGGTGACGGATTCCTCGACGGGGACGGCCTTGTTGTACTCGACCTGCAGGTGCACCGCGTGGGGCAGCTCCTGCTGCAGCGTGGGGATCATGCCGATGATCCGGTTGACGACGGCGATGGTGTTGCTGCCGGGCTGCTTCATGATGCTGAGCATCACGGTGGGGAGGCCGTTGAGCCAGCTCTCGTTTTTGTCGTCCTGGACGCTGTTGATGACGTTGGCGATGTCTTCCAGGCGGACCGGGGCGCCCTGGTTCATGCCCACGATCAACTGCTTGTACTGTTCGGCATCGGTCAACTGGCCGGTGGTCTGCAGCGTATAGGCCTTGGTCTTGCCCCAGAGCACGCCTGAGGGCAGATTGACGTTGCCCTGTTGGATGGCGGATTGCACCTGATCAATGCCGATACCCCGCGCGGCCATGGCCAGCGGATTGAGCTGAATGCGCACGGCGAACTTGCGTTGGCCAAAGACGCTGACCTCGGCCACGCCTTGGACCATGGACAACTGTTCGCCGATCAAATCTTCGGCGTAGCGATCCACGGTGCTCAGCGGCAAGGTGGCCGAGCTGACGGCGAGGTTGATGATGCTGGTGTCGGAGGGGTTGACCTTGCGAAACGTGGGGGGCGTGGGCATGCCCGCCGGGAGCTGGCCGGCGGCGGCGGCTATGGCGGTTTGCACGTCGCTGGCGGCGCCGTCAATGTTGCGCGAAAGGTCAAACTGCAGCGCGATAGAGGTTCTGTTCTGCGAGCTGGTCGAGCTCATCTCATCCAGGCCGGGGATGGCGGAGAACTGCTTTTCCAGCGGTGTGGCGACCGAGGAGGCCATCGTCTGGGCGCTGGCGCCCGGCAGGCCGGCGTTGACCTGAATCGTGGGAAAGTCCACGTTGGGCAGGTCGCTTACCGGCAGGCTGAAATAGGCCACCAGCCCAAACACCAGGATGGCCATCATTATCAGAGCGGTGGCTACTGGCCGCTTGATGAAAATGCTGGAAAGATTCATGCCGCCTCAGCGTTCGGCGTTAGCTTCCGGACCTGCTGCTACCCCGCCGCCGGGTTTGATCGAGACCTTGGCACCCGGGAAAAGCCCTAATTGGCCGTCGGTCACCACGGTTTGGCCGGGCTCGACGCCGTGCGTAATCACCGTCTCGCCATTCCAGGTGGTGGAGGTGGTCACGGTCTGGTTCTCGACCGTGTTGTTGGCGTCCAGGACGTAGACATAGAGATTGTTGTTTTCGCCGGTCTGTACGGCTGAGGCGGGCACCACGGTGGCGTTTTGCAGCACCTCGAGGGTCAAATTCGTATTCACGTACTCGCCCGGCCAGAGCTTTTCGTGCGGATTGGAGAAGGTAGCCATGAGCTGGATGGTGCCGGTGGTGGTGTCAATGGCGTTGTTGATGAAGCTCAGGTTGCCATCTTCGAGATCGTTATCGCCCTGGGCATGCGCCTGCACCTCGAGAGGGTGCCGGGCCTCGAGCTGTTTGATCTGCTGCAAGTACTGTTCGGGGACGGAAAAGGCGACGTAGATGGGCTTGATCTGGTTGATGGTGACCAGAATCGAGCTGTTGGGCTGGACGGTGTTGCCGGCCTGAACCAAGAGGTTGCCGGTGCGGCCGTCAATCGGCGAGGCGATGGTGCAGTAACTGAGCTGCAGCTTGGCCGACTGGACTGCGGCCTCGTCGGCTTTGACCAAGGCGTCCGCTGCGGCAGCGGTGGAAACCATCTGTTCCACCTGCTCGGCCGAAACAATACCCTGCTTGCCCAAGTCAGAATAGCGCCTGGCTTCGGCCTGGTCCAACTTGTCGGTTGCCAAATCCCGCGCCAGGTTGGCTTGTGCCTGTGCCAGCGCCGCTTGGAAGGGCTGAGGATCAATCTGGAACAACACCTGCCCGCTGTGGACTTCGTCGCCCTGGTGGAAATCAACGCTATCGAGCTGCCCGCCGACTAGCGTCTTCACCGAAACCGTGTTGATGGCCTGTACGGAGCCAATGGCTTGCAGGTTGGTGGGCACGTTTTCTGTAGTGGCACGCGCTACCGTTACGGCCACGAGAGGCAGAGCGTGGGCTTTGGGCTTGGCTTGGCTGCAGCCCGCAAGCAGTCCAGCGGCCAAAATCGGAGCCAGGAGGGCAGAACGCGGCGAGAATTTCATAGGCGGCTGACCGTGGCGCGGACAAGTGTCACCCGGAAGATCCGATTGTATATCGTATAGATACGGTTTTGTACGCCTCAGAACGGCCCGAGGTTACCGATTCCAACGATTATGATTGCTCCGTCCGGCGTGGGTCAGTTCACGTGGTCGAATTCGGGCATGGCAGGGAAGCGTTCGCCCGGCCGCCAGGCGGAGGCGCCAGGGTGAGTGTAGACGATTTTGCCGCCTACGATGGTGTACAACACCCGCGTGCGTAGGATATCGCCCGCCGCCATGGTGAGCAGGTTTCCGGAAAATACGTCCATGTCGGCCAGCTTGCCCTCTGCCAGCGATCCCAGCTCGTTCTCTTCAAAAATGGCGTAGGCGTTGTTCCAGGTATAATCGCGCAGCTCCTGCATGCGGGTTTTCTTCTGCGCCGGGAAAAAGTAGGTGCCGTTGCCTTCGCGCCGCGTCACGCCGCAAAAAAAGTTGGGAATCGGGTTTGTGTCCTCCACCGGCGTGTCGGTACCGTCCAGCACCAAGGCGCCCGAGCTGATCAGCGAATGCCACACGTAGGCGCCTTCGGCGGCGCGCTTTTCGCCGATACGGGCTACCACGAAGGGCGCATCCGAGCAGGCGTGGATGGATTGCATTGAGGCAATGACGCCCAGGTGCGCGAAGCGCGGGATGTCGCTGGGCTGCAGGTGTTGCGCGTGCTCGATGCGCCAGCGCAGTGCGTGCACGGCCGGGTCCGCGGTAAAAATTCTCTGATACAGATTCAGGGTTTCGCGGTTGGCCCGGTCGCCGATCGCGTGGACGGAGAGCTGGAAACCGTCGCGAGCTGCAATTTCCGCCATCTGGGCGATGGTGCCCATGGGGGTTACGTTTTTGCCGGTATTGCCGGGCGCATCGGCATAGGGCTGCAGGAACCACGCGCTGCGTGTCCCCAGCGCGCCATCGGAAATGATTTCGCCGACGCCGCGCACGGTGAAGTGGTCATCGGCGTAACCGATGATCTTGTATTGCGCCAGATGTGCCGCCAGCGCGGGAACCGGCTCGCCGTTGATGTTGACGTACAGCCGCAGCGGCAGACCGCGGGCTGACTGCTGCTTCAGCCAGTCCACGGTCTGGAAGTTTTCGCCCATATCCACAAAGGTGGTGATGCCCTTGCTGATCTCGTTTTGCACTGCCAAATGCAGCGCCCGCTCCTGCCGCGCGGCCAGCTCGGCCGGCGGCAGCGTGCGCAACGAGCGGCCATAGGCGCGCCGCACCAGGCCTGCGGCGGTATCGCGCAGCATGCCTATGGCATCGCCGTTCGGGCCGCGCACGATCGTCCCCCCCACTGGATTGGGCGTCGAGCGGTTGAGGCCGGCCAGCTTCATGGCGGCGGCGTTCACGAAAACGGCATGGCCGCTGATGTGGTCGAGCATGACCGGATTGTTCGGCGAGACGGCATCGAGGCTGGCGTGCAGTGGCAGGCCCTCGTAGTTGGGTTGGGGCACGCGGTTCCATTTGCTCTGCTGCCAGCCGCCGCCGATGATCCATTCCCCCGGCTTCGCCTTGGCCACGGCGGATTTCACCATGGCCACGATGGCATCCCAGTTGGGCGCCTTGCCGAGATTCAGCTCCATTTCGGATTCGCCGGTGTCCATCAGGTGCCCGTGGCCCTCGATAAATCCCGGCGTAACGAAGGCGCCGTGCAGATCGAGAACCTTGGTGCTGGCTCCCACGTAGTGCGCGATGGCAGCGTTGCTCCCCAGCGCTTCGATGCGGCCGTTACGCACGGCCACTGCGGCGGCCTCCGGCTGCAGCGGGTTGAGGGTTTCGATCACGCCATTGCGCAGCACCAGATCGGCGGGCGCCAGCGGCGGCGGAAATCCGGCGATTTGCGCGGCGGCGGCCAGGGTAAACGCCAGCAGGAGCATGATAAGTCGCATGCCCGCATAGTACACTCACCCCCAAAGCGATGCCAGACGCGGATCGCTCGTCGGCCAGATGGTGGGGCGCTATTGCCGCACCGCCGCCGCCGTGGCGCCGGGAAACGCGGGCGCGCCGGTAGCCATCTCGTACAGCACCGCGTGCGCTCGCGCACCTCGGTCTGGGTCGCGCGGAAGCGATGGCAGGCAACCGCGCCGCGGCGCGGTTGCAATACCGGCAGTTCCTTGCCCTATGGGCGCATGGCGACGCCGATCTGCCGCTGCTACACGCCGCGAAAGCCGAGTACGCGCGGCTAGCGAAGCAATAGCGTGCTATGCCCGAACGCGGCAGCTCGGAGGCGCCCGGAGCGCCGGCGGACGCCCGTTGCCGGAGAGCGACACCCGGCCACAGCCCGAGCGGCAGCGGGAGGACGGTTCCGGCAAAAGGTGGCCATGCCACAGTGAAAACTCAGCTAGACTGCTGAGGCAGGAGGGGTTTCACATGCGCAAATGGACTGGAATGATGGTGCTGGCGCTGGCGGCGGCGCTGACGGCGGGATGTTCGTCCCCAAGTGTCGGCGTTCAATTCGGCCTGTCCTTTCCCGCCAGCGTCCACAGCGGACCCATCACCGGACGGGTATTTGTCTTCCTGACCCGCAGTGGCGTCCGCCAGCCGCGCCTGCAAATCGAGGGCTATAACGGTAACATTCCGTTTTTCGGTAAGGATGTCAGCCAGCTCCAACCTGGCCAGACCACCGTCATTGGCTCCTCCGCGCTCGGTACGGTCATGCCGAACCTCAGGGGTCTGCCCGCCGGCGACTATTACGTGCAAGGGCTGATGAACGTCTACACGCGCTTTCCTCGTTCCGATGGGCACGTCATCTGGGCGCATATGGATCACTGGGGCGGTCAGCAGTTCAACACGTCGCCCGGCAATCTCATCAGCGCGGTCCAAAAAATCAATCTTGATCCCAAGCACAAGCAAACCATTCAGCTCTCGCTTGACCAGGTCCTCCCGCCGCACCACCCGCCGCAGGACACCGAATGGGTAAAGCGCATCAAGATTCAAAGCCCGATGCTGACCAAGTTCTGGGGCCACCCCATCTTCATGGGCGCGACGGTGCTGCTGCCGAAAGGCTACGCGGCACATCCCAAGCAAACCTACCCGGTGGTTTACATTCAGGGTCACTTCAATCTCCGCCCGCCCTACGGCTTCAATCCCACTCCCAGCCGGCCCAACGCACGCAGCGCCTACATGCGTCAGGTGTTCGGCCTCGAGACCGGCTACCAGTTCTACCAGGAGTGGACCTCGGCCAGCTTCCCGCGCATGATCCTGGTGACGTTCCAGACGCCCACGCCCTACTACGACGACAGCTACACGGTGAACTCGGCCAACAGCGGCCCCTACGGCGACGCCATCATGCAGGAGCTGATTCCGTACGTGGAGACCCATTTCCGCATTGACCGCAAGGCCAGCGCGCGCATGCTCACCGGCGGCTCGACCGGCGGGTGGGAATCCATGAACCTGATGCTCAAGCATCCGGACTTTTTCGGCGGCACCTGGACGCTGTATCCCGATCCGCTCGACTTCCATCATTTTCAGATGGTGGATGCCTACAACGACACCAACGCTTTCTGGGCGCCCGGTCTGGGGCCGTGGCTGAAAACGCCGCGCTACATGTCGCGCGAACCCGACGGCCAGCCGCTGGTGAACTACGAGCAGATGAGCCAGGCGGAGGCAGTCGAGGGTTCCGACTGCCGCAGCGGCCAGCAGTTGTGCGCGTTTTTTGCCTCCTGGGGACCGATCAGCTCCGAAGGTTATCCGGTGCCGTTCTGGAATTTACGGACCGGAGTAATCAATCATCAGGCCGTGGACTACGCCCGCGATCACGGTTTTGATCTCACTGCGTACATGAAGAAGAACTGGCCCACGCTGGGGCCAAAGATCGTGAACAAGATCCACGTCTATGTCGGCGACATGGATACCTACTATCTGAACCTGGGCGTGTACGACATGCAGAACTTCATGAAAACGACGACGGACCCCCACTACGAAGGCACCTTCGTCTTCGGTCGTCCGGAAAAGCCGCACGGCTGGAACGGCGGCATGACCAACGGACAGTTGCTGCGCCTGATTTACCAGTCGGTCAGGCGGTAGGGATATTCAAGCGGCGCATGGCGGCCTGCCACTGCGGCGTCGAGCGCAGCGGGTCGAAACGCCGGTCAGAATTGTAAAAGGCCAACGTGGCGCCGCCCATTGTACGACCGGCAGAATCCAATGCGGCCAGGGCAGCTTCGGTGTCACCCAAGGTGTGGTGCACCAATGCAAGGGCCGCCGCGTCAGGAAGCCGGCCCTCCTGCGGTTGAATCGCAACCTGCCCCGCGGCCCCCGCGCGCTGGAAATCGCCTGCGGCGGCATAGGCCCAGACGAGACAGGCCGTGCCCCAGGACGTGGGCCCGGCGGCGAACGAACGCTCCAAGGCCGCTACGCCCTCCTTCGCACGCCCTGCGCCAACCAGAGCCGTGCCATAGGTACCGTCAAGATAAAAGTGCTGCAAGCCCGCGGCGGCGGCCTGTTCGCAACGTGCGAGCATTTCCGCGTCCCGGCGCAAGCACCACAGTGTGCACAGCTCCAGATAGCGCGCCAGCGGTTCCATGGGCTCGTACTGGGCCGCCAGACGGCCATGCTCGTATGCTTCCTCCAGCCGTCCCAGCGACATCAGTAAGTTAGCGTACAGGTAATGGTTCATGCCGGACCGATTTTCCAGCTCCAGGGCGCGGCCCACCTCCTCCAGAGCCTGCTGCCATTGGAATGCGCCATAGGCAAGCGCGCGTCCGAGCGCCGCGTGTGCTTCAGGAGACTCGGGGTCCAGCGAGACGGCGGCGGCGGCGGCGGCGCGGGCGCGGGCAAAGTTCTCCCGCGCTTTGACGCCCACGGTCACCGCCAGCAGAGCCAGGCACTCCGATAGGCCCGAATAGGCGAGTGCGTAGCCGGGATCGAGATCAATGGCTTGCTGCATGAGCGCCGCAGCAGCGGGGAGCGAGTTGGGCGTGCGGGCCAGGCAGTGCTGGCGCCCGCGCAAATAGAGCTGATAGGCCTCCGAGCTGGCCGGCTGGCGGCGCTCGCGCCGCTGTTGCTCCTCGCCGCTGAGTTGCATCTTGAGGCTGACGCAGACCTTGTCGGCGATTTCGGCCTCCAGTGCAAAGATGTCGCCTAAGGGACGCCGCAGCCGTTCGCCCCAAATCTGCGAGCCGGCGGCCACATCGGTCAGCTCGAGGCTGAGGATCAACATTTCGCCGCGCTGTTGCAATCGCCCGCTGAGCACCGCGCGCACGTTGAGTCCCTGGCCGATGGAGACCGGATCGGGCTCGCCCTCGCGCTTGCGGAACGCCAGGCTGCGCGGGACCACGCGCAGCGTCTTCAGCCGTGCGAGAGTGTTCATGATGCTCTCGGGCACGCCCTCGCAAAGATAGTCGGCATCGTCGTCGCCGCCCTGGTTGATCCAGGGCAGCACCGCGAGCGAATCCACCGTCCGAGCGGCAGGCGCCATCGCTGCTGCGGCCACGGTGTCACTGCTGCGCGTCAAAGCTTCCAGCCGCAACGCCAGGTCGCGCGCCGATTGCGTCCGTCGCGCCGGATTTTTTTCCAGGCAGCCGGCAGTCAGCCGTTCCAGTTCGGGCGGAAACGGTTGACCTGTACTCATCGGCGCTGGTGCGTTTTGCAGCACCGCGGTGAGACAGGCGGCAAAGGTGGGGCCTTGAAAACAACGCTGACCGCTGACCATTTCGTAGAGCACGCAGCCGACGCTGAAGATATCGCTGGCCGCGGTCACCACCTCGCCCCGCGCCTGTTCGGGCGAAAGATAGCCGGCGGTGCCGGCAATCGTGCCCGGCGCGGTGAGCGCGGTGGCAGCCGAAAGTGCATCACCGCTGTCCCTGTGCGCCAGCCCGAAATCCAGCAGCTTGACGCGGCCGGCCCGGGTTAGAAAGACGTTTTCCGGCTTCAGGTCGCGATGAATGATCCCGCGCTCGTGCGCGGCGGCGAGCGCCTCGGCTAGCTCCGCGCCCACGCGTGCGGCTTCCCGCCAGGCCAGGGCGCCGCGCCCCAACCGCAGCCGCAGGGTTTCCCCGTCCAGCAGCTCGGTCACCGCAAACGTCAGCCCGTCCTGCTGCCCCACGTCGTAGATCACTAGCAAATTCGGGTGCGAGAGCGCCGCTAGGGCTCGATTTTCGCCCTGAAAGCGCGTCAGCGCCGTCGCATCCCGCACCAGCCGCTCCGGCAGGACTTTTACGGCGACCTCGCGCTGCAAGTGCAGGTCGCGCGCGCGATATACTTCCCCCATGCCGCCCGCTCCCAGCGGCGCGACGATTTCATAGCGGCCCAGAGTCGTTCCCGGCACAAGCGCCATGGCCGTGATTGTAGCGCGGCTTGCATCCGCCCGCCGGGGCCGCTAACATTCGCTTTCATGCTTTTTCTCTCCCTCGAAGGCCAAGTGGCGGTGGTGAGCGGTGGTTCGCGCGGCATTGGCGCGGCCACGGTGCGGCTGCTGGCCGAGGCGGGCGCGCGGGTGGTGTTCAGCTATCGCGCCGATCGCGCCGCGGCGGACGCGCTGGCGGCGACGGCGCCGGAGCGCATCGCGGCGCTGGCCGCCGATGCGCGCCAGCCCGAAGCCGGCGCGGCACTGGTCCAGTCAGCGGTGGAACGGTTCGGGCGTCTCGATATTGCCGTAGCCAACGCCGGTGTCTGGAACGCCGAGGACACGCCCCTGGAAACCTTCCCGCCCGCCGCCTGGGACGACGGCATCGCGTGCAACCTCGGCGGCGTGTTTCATCTCGCCCGCGCCGCCGTGCGGCAGCTCAAATCCCAGCCGCGGACGGACGAGCCGAATGCCGCTCCTCGCGGCCGCATCGTAGCCATTGCCTCCACGGCCGGGCAGCGCGGCGAAGCCTGGCACGCCGATTACGGCGCCGCCAAGGCGGGTGTGATCGGTTTTGTCCGCGGGCTCGCCGCCGAGGTGGCGCACGACGGCATTTTGGTCAACTGCGTGGCGCCCGGCTGGGTCAACACCGACATGGCCCGCCCCGCGTTTGCCTCTCATCCCGAGCGTGTCTTCGGCGCCATTCCCTTGGGCCGCGTCGGCACGCCCGAGGAAATCGCCGGCTGCATCGCCTTCCTCTGTTCCCCCTGGGCGAACTTCATGACCGGTTCGGTGTTGAGCGTAAACGGCGGAGCGGTGATAGCCTGAAAGAACTCTCGCCATGTCTTCCCAGCTCTGGCGTACCAAGTCCATCGACAAGCTCATCGCCGATTCGGAAGACCCTGCCCACCGGCTGAAAAAAACGCTCGGGCCCTGGAGTCTGGTGGCGCTCGGCATCGGCGCCATCGTCGGCTCGGGCATTTTTGTGCTCACCGGCACGGCGGCGGCCGGGGAAGACTACAAAGTCCCCTCCATCCTGCACGCCCAGGTCCTCGACGTCGTTACCAGTTGGCTCCATTACGGCAATCTCTCCCACGCCATGCTGCATGGCCGCCCGGCGGCCGGACCCTCCATCGCCATTTCCTTCATCCTGGTGGCCGTCGCCTGCAGCTTTGCCGGCCTTTGCTATGCCGAACTGGCCTCGATGATTCCCATTGCCGGCTCGGCCTACACCTATTCCTATGCCACCCTGGGCGAGCTGATCGCCTGGATCATCGGCTGGGATTTGATCCTGGAGTACGCGGTCAGCAATGTAGCGGTGGCCGTCGGCTTTTCCGGCTATCTCACCAGCCTGCTGGGCGCGATGGGCATCTATTTGCCCGCCAAGCTCTCGCAACCGATCTGGCAAAACGGCGTGCGCACCGGCGCCTGGTTCAATCTGCCCGGTTTCCTGGTGGTGATGTTTCTGACGGTGTTGTTGGTCCGCGGCATTCGCGAATCGGCCGAGACCAACAACATCATGGTGATCATCAAAATCGGCGCCATCGTGACCTTCATCGCCGCCGGCGGCATGCTGGTAAATCCTAAAAACTGGCACCCGTTCGCCCCCCACGGCTTCGTCGGCATCGTTACCGGCGGCGCCATCGTGTTTTTCACCTACATCGGCTTCGATTCGGTCTCGACCGCCTCGGAAGAAGCCATCAACCCGCAGCGCGACATCCCCTTCGGCATTATCGGCTCGCTCATCGTCTGCAGCGTGCTCTATGTGGGCGTCGCCATCGTGCTGCTGGGCATGATGAAATACTCGGTCTTTCTGGGCGGCGCCGCCGCCAATGCGCCGGTATCGTACGCGCTGCGCGTGCTCAAGGCCAACCCTTGGGTTCTGTATGCTGTCGACATCGGCGCCCTGATGGGCATGCTTTCCTCGCTGCTGGTATTTCAGTACGGGCAAACGCGCATCTGGTTCGCCATGTCGCGCGACCGGCTGTTGCCGCCGGTGTTTTCCAAGGTCCATCCCCGCTACCAGACGCCGTATTGGTCCAGTTGGATCGCCGGCTTCGCGGTCGGCATCCCCGCCGGTCTGGTGGACATTGGTGCCGCTGCGGACCTGAGCAACATCGGCACGCTGTTCGCCTTCGTGCTGGTGGCCCTGGGCGTTCTCGTTCTGCGCAAGAAACAGCCCGACCGACCGCGCGGCTTCAAGGTGCCGTTTGTGCCGCTGTTTCCCATCCTGGCCATTGTGTTTTGCGGCGGGCTGATGTTCGCTCTGCCCATCGAGACCTGGGTCCGCTTCATCGGCTGGATGATCATCGGCCTGGTCGTCTACTATTTTTACGGCAGCCGGCGCAGCGAATTCCACCAGAGCCCCACCCGCCACAGCCTCAGCGCCAGGAGCTAACCTGCTTAATTTTCCGGTATAGTCTTTAATTGGACCCTGATGGCTGAGACAATCCAAGGCGGTGTGCGCTATGTGCTGGTGGCGCTGGGCATAGTGACGGTGGTGCTGGCAGTGCTCATGACGCGCGAGAATTTGTGGTGGATGGCAATCCCGGACGCGTTGTTCGGCATTGGCGTGGGCTGGATGGC
The DNA here is from genome assembly GCA_050747745.1 of Terriglobales bacterium. Taxonomy (GTDB): domain Bacteria; phylum Acidobacteriota; class Terriglobia; order Terriglobales; family SCQP01; genus SCQP01. The sequence goes on along the minus strand of JBOGKM010000050.1, from coordinate 14,439 downwards.
GGTGGCCAGTGGCCACGCCGAACGCCATCCCCAGATGGTGGAAGCCGAACCCGCGCCGGAACCCCGCCGCGAGCCGGTTAAACCGCCATCGGTGCCGGAACCCGTGGCGGTGGCCGTTGGGGTCAGCAAGCCCGCCGCTCCGGAGAGCGCAGCTCCCGCCACTACGCCTTCGCGCCCAGCCCGCTCCGGCAAAAAGAAAAAGCGCCGGCGGTAACTAGAAACCGCTGCTGTAGTCAATTTCCAGCCGCTGCACGCGCCAGGCCGCCAGCCACAGCAGCAGTCCCGCTGCGATGATGACCCCCAGCACGTCCCAGCCGGGCGCCAGGACATTGCCGCTGGTAGCCAGGAGTGCGAAAATCGCATTCGTGCCCGGCCCGGAAGCCAGCCGCACCGGCAGCAGCCCGGTGAGATAGTAAAGGATGCTGATGTGCTTGAGCACGGAAGGCAGAAACGGATTAACCGCCTCCCAGATCAGCAGTGCCGCGGCCGGAACGATCGGGTTGCGCACCAGCATGCCCACCACCAGGAAAAAAGCGCCGTAGCCCAGGCAGGCCAGCGCGGTCACGCCCACGTAAGCGGCCAGTTGGCCCCAGCCGTGCTGCACGGATAGAAATTGCGCCCGCGCCATGGGATCGAGTTGCAAGCCGAGAAAATACAACTGCAGCGCCACGCTGCCGCAAAAAATAATGACCGCGGCGGCGAAGCCGGCGAGGAACTTGCCCGCCAGCACCAGCTCGCGCCGCACCGGCGCCAGAAAATAATAGTGCAGGCTGCGCTCCAGCATTTCGCCGCGAAACAGGCGCAAAAACAAACCCAGGCAGCCGAAAAAAATCACCAGACGCAGGGTGAAAAACTGATAGAGCGAGGCGAAAATGCGCCCGCTTTCGGCAAAACTGGGCGCCACGATGCGGTGCAGGGAGCGGAAACGGCCGTCGCGCAAAGTGAGCGTGTAGGTGGCATCGGGGGTGGCATAGCTCAGTAACGTGAGGCGGCGGCGATGGCGGCGCGGGCCATAGTCGGCGTGCCCACGCTCGGCGGGCGGACCCAGCAGTTGCTCGATCTGCGCCGCCGTCATGCCCGGCTGCAGCGCGGAAAAATCCGCGTCGCTGAGCGCGTGCTGTCCGTGCGCCATCCAGGCGGCGCGCTGTTCGGCGCGGAAATGGATGCGCGTCCCGTACAGGCCGATCAGGGCCAGCGGCGCCAGCGCCAGCAGATAAATCCACCAGCTCCGCCGCAGGCCCAGTGTGCGTGCCAGCTCCTGGCGGAAAATCACCCCCAGTTGCCGCCACCTTGCCGGGGTCATCGCGTGGCCCCTTGCGGCTGCACCAGGTACTCGTACACCGCGTGCGCATCCTCGTCGGCCGGTTGCACGCCTTCGATGCCGAACGCGCCCAGGGCCCAGCGGTTCAACGCCAGGAAAAATTCCCGCGGATCGCGCGTGGTGACCAACAGTCCGTCCTCGCCCACATGGGCCTGAATCACGCCGGCCAACTGAAACGCTTCCGCCGCCAGCGCTCGCGCCTGCCGGCAGCGCACCCGCACCTGCAGCGGATGCTCGGGCAGCTCTTCGCGCACGCCCTGAATGGCGCCCTCGGCGACCACATAGCCGTTGCTGAGCATCACCACCTGGTCGGAAATGGCGTCCACTTCGTGCAGCACGTGGCTGGACAAAATCACGTATTTGCCTTCGCTCGCCCATTGCTGGAACAAGGCGATCGCTTCCGCCCGCGCCAGCGGATCGAGGCCGTTGAGCGGTTCATCCAGCACCATCACCGGCGGTTCCAGGCACAGCGCCAGCCCCAGGCGCGCCCGCTGGCGATTGCCCTTGCTGAGCCCGGCCAGCTTCTGCCGCGCCGCAGGCGCCAACCCGACTCGCTCCAGCGCCGCCTGCGTCAGCCGCTCGACGGCTTCGGTTTCGCCGGCCAGCCGCAGGAAGCTGGTCAGCAGTTGGCGCACGGTCATGCCGCGCGGAAAGCTGTCGAATTGCGAGCTGTAGCCTACCAGGCGGAACATGCGCTCCGGATCGGCATTGGTCACGCCCATAACCTCGATGCTTCCACGCGTCGGCTGCACCAGGCCCGCCAGTAGGTTCATCAACGTGGATTTGCCCGCGCCATTGGGGCCGACCAGGCTGGTAATGCCGGCCGGCAGCGCGAGGCTGACGCGGTTCACGCCCAGCACCTCGCCGTAAAACTTCGAGACTTCGTGGAACACCACCCCGGCTCTCATCCCACCACCATCAAGCCGCGGATTTTGAGCTGCATCAGCCATAGCGAAATGCCCGCGATGGCGGCAATCACCAGCCACGCCGCCGCCTCCAGTCCGCCCGCCAGCGGCGTTTGCCGGAACAGCCCATTCCATACGATCACGTGCAGCGCATTAAAGCTGAACAAATCCCCCGCCTGGGTTTGCAGGGTGGCGTTCACGGCGGCGCCAAAGCCGGCGCCCAGAAAATCCACCGCCAGCAACGCGCCCACCGCCAAAATCCGCCAGCGCACCCAGGCCGAAACCGCCAGCGCCAGCAGCGACAGCACGCTGACCCAGATCCAACTCGCCAGCAGCAGGCTCGCCCACAACCAGCCGTACTGCGCCCGCCAGGCCGGTCCGGCCAGGTCCATCTGCACCGCATAAACGATCAGCGCCGGAACCCAGGTGAGCACGGAAAGCGCTGCAAATAAGGCGCTGAATTTGCCCAGCATGTATTCCCAGCGCGTCAGCGGCCGCGCCAGGTACAGGCTCAATCCGCCATGGGTAACGTCGGGCGCCACCAGGCCTGGAGCGGCGAAGGCGGCGAACAGGAATGCAACCACGCACTCGTAGTGGAGATAGCTGGCGAAAAAATTATTGTCAATCACCAGCGAGCGCAATCCGCTGATCTGGGTGAGGAAGCTGAAATTGTGCGCCAAGTACACCACCACCAGCTCGAACAGCGGCACCAGCAGGCAGATCAGGTACAGGATGGTCAAAAAGCGCGAGGCGAACACCCGCTGGCTGGCATAGCGGCGGATCACCGCAATGCGCCGCCAGCCCGCCGTCAGCGGTCCCTCGTAGTTGCGGTAGATCTGCTTGTGTACCGCCATTCAGTCGATTCGTTCCCCCTTTTCCAATACGCGCTCCGGGGAGCGTAGTTCCCGCACCGGAAGCTGCACCAGCCCGCAGCTGCACCCAGGCCAACGCCGCCAGCGCCGGCCATGGGAACCAATAACCCAGCCGTCGCGGGCCGCATGCACGATGTTAAACCCGTCCTCCACGCCGCGCATCAGCGCGATGTGACCCTGCCAGGCGCGGTCCAGGCCAAAGTCCCAGGCCGGGTCCAGCATCTGCGCCACGCCCCCGCGCGCGGTTGGCAAAATGGCGGTCAACCGCCATGGGTGCGATGGCAACGGCCGCGGCCGCGCGCCGCAACGTCGCCGCCTTGGCCCCGCCGCGGTCGAGTTGGCGCCGGCCGGTGCACGGGATGCGCTGGGCGGTGGGAGCGGCAGCCATGTATACCGCGCATACTAAACTTCCTCCATGGCGCGCAGGAAAATATCCTCCAGCGTGTCGCGCTGGAACTGGACGCGGCGCAGTTGCACCTGCCCCTGGGCCGCGAGCTGATAGACGGCGCGCAGCTCCACGCCCGCCGGCAGCACCAGCTTCAGCCGGCGGCCGCGGCGGGCGACTTCGCAGCCCAGCCGCGCCAGCGCGGCGGCGAAATCACCGTCGCCGCCCTGGGTTTCCAGCTCGAGCAGCCGCGAGGGTGCCGGATCGGCGCCCAGCGCCGCCTGATGGACCGCGCGTCCCTGCTTCAGGATCAGGACTTCATCGCAGGTTTGTTCCACGTCTCGCAGCAGGTGCGAGCACAATATGATGCGCATGCCCGCGTCATCGCGCATCTGGCGGATGAGCCGCAACATGCGCTCGCGGCCCTCCGGATCCAGGCTGTTGGTGGGCTCGTCCAAAATCAGCAATTTGGGGCCGTGGACGATCGCCTGCGCCAGCTTGGCCAGCTGCTTCATGCCCTGCGAGAACGTGCTCAGGGCGCGATAGCGGGCTTCGCCCAAGCCGACATAAAACAGGCACTCGTGGGCGCGTTCGAGTGCGGCCGCGGGCGGCAGGCCGCTGAGCTCTCCCATCAGCCGCGTCAGCGCCACCGCGCTCATGTTGCCGACAAAGGCGTCGTTTTCCGGCATGTAGCCGATCAGGCGGCGCAGTTCGGGACGGGGATGATCCACCGACTCACCCCAAAGCCGCGCGCTGCCGGCTTCGGGCCGGATAAAGCCCAGCAGCGCCGCAATCAGCGTGGACTTGCCTGCGCCGTTGGGACCCAGCAGGCCTACGGCGCGGCCAGTGAGCCTCGCATTCAGCCCATCCAGGGCGAGGCGGCGTCCATAGCGCACCCGCAAGCCCGTAATCTCGATCACGGGTGCGGCCTGCGATATCAGGCTCTCAGCGGTGGCCATGGTGCAACTGCAAGGCTAACATGTCGCTCAGCGACAAGCCCAGCAGGCCGCGCGAGCTGGCCACCGTGATCGCCTGCGGCTGTGCGATGACGTAGGTCAGCCCAGGCGTGGTGTTGGCCGCAAGCGCCTGCAGCGCCGGCTGCCAGGCGGCGGGGATTGAGGGCAAAAGTTTTTGCACCACGGGCGCCAGGCTGGGATTCAGGTCGTGGTAAATCAAAGCCGAAAAACTGGTATTGCCATTTTGTGGTAGCAAGGCCTGGAATTGGCTGGAATTGGGCAACCCCGTGCCCGACGAGTAGGTCTGCAAGGCATCCTCGACCTCCTGGACATCCGAGCCCGCCACCAGATAGCTGTCGGCATAGGTGTAGGCGAACCAGGGGCCGGTGCCGCTGCTGGAAGATACCTGATAAATAGTCCGTCCGTCGCTGGTCTGCGAGCTCAGCGACAACTTCTCGCCATGCTTGGCCCGGGCATTTACATCTTGCAGCAATTGCGCGATGGCATTTTGCATGGCCAGCGTGTCGTTGACCTCGACGATCGCCTTCCAGGCGGGACGCGGAACGGCAGGACCATCCTGCGCAACGGTGAACTCACCCCCCAGGTCCTGCGCCACCGCCGTGATATCGGCGTGAAACGCTTGCTGTTGGGCGGTAGGGGGGGAGGGGGGGGGGGTGTGACCCTTGCCGTGCAGCAGTTGCAGCAGTTGGATGGGGTCGGCGCTCAAAAAACTGGCTGCAAAGCTCGCCTGCGGAGACACAAATCCCAGCCCCGCCATCGCCCCGGGCGCGCTCAGCACACCCGCCACACCCCTGCGCGGCGCGCTGAAGTCCAGCTCCAGCGTCGTCGGCGTAGCGGTGCTGCGCAATTGGCTGCGCGCCACCAGATAGGTGAGATGCGAGCTGGAGGCAGTCGGGTTGCTCGTGCTCACCGACTGTTTTACGTGAAACAGATGCAGTTGGTTCAGATCCGCCGCCAAAATCCAGTTGGCGCCAGCCTGATACAAGGGCGCGATCTTTTGATAAAGAGCACTGGAAAGAAACGGCCCGGCTCCGGGCTGCGCCGCCAGGGCGGCGCACTGCTGCAACAGGGCGCCGCGGTGCGAGGCCACCAGTTTGCCGTTGCCAATCCAGATAAGCAGTGCAGGGCTGAAGCCGCTGCCGGCCGCAGAAGGACTGCTGAGCAGGCGCAGCGGCGGCCGGCCAGGGTTGGAGGGCGGCTGCGCCAGCATCGCCGCCAAGCCAGGCTTAGAGACCGAAGCCAGCACCACCAGCCCGCCCGAGGCTCCGCTTACGCCCGCCATCGCCACTTCATCGCCCAAATAGCCGGTGAACTGCTGCAAGCGCGATAGCATGCCGCCAAACATCTGGCCGTTGGTCTGTCCATCAGGTCCGGCCTGATTCCACCACGAGCTGAGCACCGGGCTGTTGCTCAGTCCGTTTTGCAGAATCGGCTGCGCCTGTTGGAGGAAATCGCTGAGGTTGGGGATGGCCGCATAAACGAATGCGTTGGCGGGCACGAGCGCGAGCAGGGCGGAATGGTGGCGGGGCGCGGGTGCCGTTAGCGCTTCCAGTTGCTTGTCCATGGTGCTCAGCTCGCCCAGCATGGCAAGGTACTGGCCGGGGTTGCTGCTCCAGCCAAACGCCTTGGCCAGCGGGATCAGTCCGAGACGGGGGTTGCTGGTGACTTCCTGCCCAGCCACCACCGTCTGCGACTGGGTGCGGCCATCGCGCTCGTAGCGGAAGCTGACACGCCCTTCGGCCACAGCCACACGCGATCCCATGAGACCGTGGGCAACGGCGAATACCGTCCCCCGATCGCTGATGCGGCTGTCGGCGGTGGCCACGTACAGGCGCCGGCCCCAGCCCTGGCGTTCAGCGCGCACGATGAGCTTGCCCTGCAGCAGATGCACCGTGGTGCCGCTCCAGCCGCGCGTCAGCAGCAGCGAGGTGCGCGGCGCCAGCTCGAGACGGGAGCCGTCATCGAGGCGCAGGATGGCACCGGCGACATCAGCGCTGCGCAGTTGGACGCCGCTGTCCAGCACATAGCCAGTTTGGATGGGCCGCACCTGAGCGCCGCCGATGGCGTAGACGCCGCCGCCTGCCGCCGCCAGTGTGGCCAGGGCGCGCGACTGGCCGGGCAACAGGCCCGCCCGCGCTGCCCAACCCAGGATCGCGAACACCACCACGGCCGCAGCCGCGTAAGCCCAAACGGGGCGATGGCGCTGCCGTGCCGGCGAGGGCGCCGGCGCCGTGGCGGAAGTGAGCGGGTGCAACGCATGGCGGCAGGCCACGCACTGGTGCAAGTGATCCTCCAGCAACAATTTGCGTGCTGATGCCAGCGTGGCGGCGCGATAAGCAGGCAACAAGGCCTGAAAATCGGCGCAACTGGCGAGCGGCGCGGATGCCGCCGCCAGGGCCGCGCCGCGCTGCGCCAGCGCCGCCGGATCGAGGCCGGCCGCGGTGAGCAGCGACGCCACTTCCTCGCTGCTCAAGCTGCTGTCGTCCGGCAGCATGGCTTCTGTTGCCTGCCGCAGTTGTGGTTCGCGATCCATGTTCTCCTCCTGTTTCATTTCACGGCTGCGGCCACCGGCGTCGCCTGCCGCCAGAGTCGTAGTAGGCGGCGCAAGAGCCGCTTCTTGCGGTTTTCAATTTCCGGCACCGTGGTGCCCAGCTTCGCTGCCAGCTCCTGGTTGCTGTAGCCCGGCCAGCCCTCTTCTTCGGTTTGCAGCGCGGCGATGGCTTCGAGCTCGGGTTCATCCGCCAACTGCTCCAATAAGCGCCAGCGTTGCTGGCGGCGCTGGGCAAGGAGCTCGGGCGATTGCGCCGGCCCGGTCAGGGTGTCAAATGACTCCGGCGCTTCCGAAGCGCTGCGATACAGGCCGGCCCGCTTAAGATCCAGGAAATCGTGCCACAGAACGGTTTTGAGATAGGCGAGCAGGCTGCCGCGCTCCGGATCCCAGCGCACCGCCGCATCGCCGGCGTCGTAATAGCGGGTCAGTACATCCATGGCAAGATCTTCCGGGCTTTTGCCGCTGACGCGCAGCGCCGGCTCGATCTTGGCCTGGGGAAAACAGCCGAAGATCGCGTAGGAATAAAGCGTAAGCCGCTGCAAGAGCTCGCCCGGACCGATCGCTTCGCTTTCATTAACCATCGCCACTCCTTGTTAGCGATTACGGTAGCCGAGTTTTTCCGGCGGGTGCTGCAAGACCCCGGCTCTCGCTTGGCTCCTTCCCAGTTTGCCCCGCCCCGCCGCTGCCCCCACAGCACCGCCCGCTCGGGAACATTGGTTCCCACATAAATGAAACTTGCTTCATAAACATGCAAAAAATTGCACCGTTGTCACCCTGCCTCCCGGACTGATTGTGGCATTTCCTCCACTCTGCTATGGTCAGCCTTATGCTCTGCGCGCGCCGGGCGGCGGTGCTGGCAGGCATGCTGGCGCTGGCGGCAACGCTGGCTTGCGGTCAGACGCTGCCCCGGGTGCCGGAAAAACTCGTATGGCAAATCCGCCAGGCCGAGGATCGCGGCGCGGCGCCGGCCGATTTGCCCCTGCAGCACATGTTGTTGCTGTTGCGCCGCTCCGCCGCGCAACAGGCGGCGCTGCAAGCGCTGCTTCAGGCGCAGCAGCAGCCCGGCAATCCTGAATTTCATCACTGGCTGACGCCGCAGCAGTTCGGCGAACGGTTTGGCCCGCCGCCGCCGGACATCGCCCGGGTGAAGCAGTGGCTGCAGGCGGGGGGATTGCAAGTGGAAAACGTCGCAGCCGGCGGGCTGACCATCGAATTCAGCGGCACGGCGGCGGGGGTGCAGCAGGCGTTTCATACCGCCGTGCATCGTTATCAGGCCGGGGCGGGGCTGTTCTGGGCGAATGCCAGCAGCCCGGTGATTCCGGCGGCGCTCGCGTCCGTCGTGGCGGGCGTGGTTTCGCTGAACAACTTTGAGTCCCGCCCGGTGCAGCAGGTGCTTTCGCACGGGTTCTCCTACCGCCCCGCCGCCGGCCAGGCCGCGCCGGAGCTGAATTTCCCTTATGACGGCGGCACGCAGCGGGCGATGGTGCCCGGCGATTTCGATACCATTTACAACGTTCCGCCATCGCTCAATGGCGCCGGCGAAACCATCGCCATCGCGGCGCGCAGCGATATTGATCCGCAGGATCTGGTGGACTTCCGCAGTCTATTTCAGCCCGGCGCCCCCATCAATGTCCTCACCACCATGCAGGCCACCAGCACCGATCCCGGCATCGCCACCAATGGCGACGAGGACGAAGCCACGCTGGACACGGAATGGGCGGGCGCGGCGGCGCCGGACGCGAAGCTCGATCTGGTCGTCGCGGCCAGCACCGCCACCACCGACGGCGTGGATCTGGCTGCGCAATACATCGTGGATCACGATCTCGCCCCGATCCTGAACACCAGCTTCAGCCAGTGCGAATCCGCGATGGGCGCGACGGAAAATCAGTTCTGGAACAATCTTTGGCAGCAAGCCGCGGCCGAGGGCATAACCGTGCTGGTCAGCGCTGGCGACGATGGCCCGGCGGCGTGTGACGCGCCCAGCGCCAGCGTCGCCAGCGGCGGGCTGGCGGTCAGCGGGCTGGCCTCGACGCCCTACGACACCGCCGTCGGCGGCACCATGTTCGACGAGGGCAGCAACGAAGGCGAATACTGGAGCCCGGCCTCGCACAACGATTACTCTTCCGCGTTGCAGTACATCCCGGAATTGCCCTGGGATGAGGTCGGCCAGGCTTCCACCGGCGGCGGCATTTGGTCCGGCTCGGGCGGCGCCAGCGTGCTCTACACGCGCCCGGCCTGGCAGGTGGCGCCGGGCGTACCCGCGGGCGGCAGCGGCGCCATGCGCCTGGTTCCCGACCTGGCGCTTTCCGCGGCCGCCCACGACGGCTACGTGGTCTGTTTCCAGGAAAGCTGCAGCTCGAGCCCCTCCCAGGGATTCGAGTTTTATGTCTTCAGCGGCACCTCGGCCGCGGCGCCGGCCTTTGCCGGCCTGATGGCGCTGGTGGACCAAAGCCAGAACCAGGCGCAAGGGCTGGTGAATCCGACCCTGTACGGGCTGGCGGCGCAACAACCGCAGGGCGCCTGCTATTCCTCCGCCCCGCCCATCTCCAGTTGCACGTTCAATGACGTCACCCAGGGCAACAACTTCGTGCCCTGCACGGCGGGCTCGGCCGGCTGCGGCGCGAATGGGGAAATGGGCTTCAGCGCCGCACCCGGCTATGACGAAGCCACCGGGCTGGGATCGGTGAACGCCTCCAATCTGGCCGCCAACTGGAGCAAGGCGGGTTTGGCGCTCAGCCACACGACGCTGTCGCTGTCGCTCGCCGCCAATGCCAGCTTCGGCGAAAGCCTGCCGGTCGCGGTCGCCGTGGCCGGCTCCGGCAGCAGCGCTCCGGTGCCCACCGGCACGGTCGAGCTGATCAAGCTGTCCTCGAACGGCGCCAATCAGCCGCTGCAAACGCTTACGCTCGATGCCAGCGGCGGCTACAGCGCCTCGCTGACGGATCTGCCGGTGGGCAGCTACAGCGTGATCGCCTACTACAGCGGCGACAGCCACTATGGGCCCAGCAGCTCTACCGCGACCGCCGTGACCATTGCCAAGGCCACGCCCACGGTCACCCTCGATATTTACACCACCAGCCCGAATCAGCCGCTGACCACCGCCATTTATGGCGCCCGGGTGACGGAAACGGTGGTGGCAGCCGGGCCGCCAGGCGCCGCCGCTGCGCCCACCGGGACCGTCACCATCACCGACAACCAGCCCGGCGGCGAAGCTCCGGTCGTCGGCAGCCCGGAAACGCTCGGTAGCAATGCTTCGGTGAGCACCGCGCAAATCCTGCAAGCCTCGGCCGGAACCAATACGCTTGCGGCGAGCTATAGCGGCGATGGCAATTATGCCGCCGCCCAATCCGCCGCGCTCGCGATTCAGGTCTCGCCCAGCCCCACTAGCCTGGTGTTCAGCCAGTCGGGCACGGGCACGGAGATTTCCCTGGACACCGAATCGGCCACGAGCCCGGATCTCCCCGTGGTCGTCTACAACGGCGCCACCAGCCTCGGTCCCGCGCAGTTGTTCAGCAGCAGCACCGATGCCACCACCAGCTTTACCGACCTTCTCTATGTCTTTACCGTCCCCGTGCTTCCGGGCACTTCCGTCTCGCTCACCGCCAAGTTCGCCGGCAATCAAAATTATCTGGCCAGCACTTCGAATACGCTCGCGGTGCCGACGCCAGTCAATGTTTCCGCTTCCCCCGCCGCGCTCAGCTTTGCCCCGCTCGACTACGGCCAATCCAGCGCGCCGCAAACCGTGATCTTTACCAACAACGGCGGCGAAGCCGCCGGGGGACTGGTCTTCACGGGGCCCGACTACGAGCTCGCGTCCACCACCTGCGGCGCGAGCCTGGCCTCGGGAGCAAGCTGCAGCGCGGCGGTGGTGTTTCACCCCTTGAGTTCCGCGCCCCCCGCCGCGGCGGTGTCGGACGTGTCGCTGGGCAATGCCAACGTGCCACTGAACGGCGCCGTGCACACGCTTACGCTGACGGGGAACTTCTTCATCACGGCCGTGGGGCCGGGCCAGCCGGCGATCATTCCGCTGACCGTCACTGCTTACGGCGGCTTTCAAGGCCCGGTGACGTTCACTTGCTCCGGGCTGCCGGCCAACGCGGCCTGTTCCTTCAATCCCAGCTCCGTGGCGCTGACCGGCGACAACGCGGTCAACGTGACCCTGACGATCACCACCGCGGTTGCGGCGGCTGCCTCAGCTGGCGGCGGCAGTGGGCCGGCGGATGCCGCCGGCCTGCTGGTGCTGCTGGGCCTGGCGGCGCTCGCCGTTTTCCCCCGGCGGCGGCGGCGCTCCGCGTTGGCGGCCGCGGGCTGCGCGCTGCTGGTGTTGCTGCTCGCCGCCGGCTGCGGCGGCGGAAGCGGCGGCGCCTCTACCTCGACCGGCGGCTCGGGCACGGGCGGCAACAGCGGCCCGCCGCCGCCGCAGGTGACGCTGACGCCCTCGGCATTGAATTTCGGCGGCGTGATCGTGGGCGATCAAGTCAGTGAAAGCCTGACCGTGAACTTCAGCACCGAAGCACAGTTCAACGCCGTTTCCAGCATTGCCTTCAGCTCCGGCCAGGCCGGCGACTTCACCCAGACCAACACCTGCATCTCTGCCATGGCGCCCATGATGTCCTGCGCCATCACGGTGACGTTCGCCCCCGCCAGCGCCGGCGCCGCCAGCTCGCAGATGTTAATCGCCGATAACGGCGCCGGCTCGCCGCAAACCGTGGCGCTGAACGGCAGCGGCGTCACTGGCGTTCCCGCCGGCAATTATCCATTTACAGTTAGCGCCTCGAGCGGGGGCGCTTCCAGCTCGCTCGTGCTTGGACTGACCGTCGGCGGCACGGCGGCCCACTGACCCTCCACTGAACTTTGCGGCCGGCAGCAAGCTGGAGGGGCAAACCGTTTTTGCGCTTGCGTCCTGCTGCCGGCCGATCCCGATGGCATTTACCGCACTAGCAAACCTGCGCACCCGCCCGCCGCGCTTTGCTCCGCCCAAAGCCCCACGCCAGCCCGAGCAGCAGCAGCCCGGTGCCCAGCATCCAGATGCTCGCCGGTTCCGGCGTTGCCGTGACCGCCGTCAGGCTCACGTCGGTTACACCCACGTTCAGTAAGCCCTGGTTATCCGCTTGGGCGAACTGGAGCTGGTAGGTATCGCCTGGCGTCAGATTGGTCAGCGAGTACTCGTAGCTAACCCATGGATTGCTGCCACTGGACGGCCCCAGAGGAGCGTCCATAAACAGGCTGTCTACCACGCCGGTCGAGCCGGGGGCCGACAATGCATTCGCGCCGCCAGCAAGGATCGAGACGTAGGCGCACTGGACTGAAGAGCTTGAGGGGAAATCCAGGCTTCCGCATGACGTCTCGTCAGGCCAGCTGTTGACGAACATGTCGAACGTGAGATCCAGGTCGGCGGAGCCGTCGGGCATGGTGAACGACTGCGTGAGCGCGCTGGCCGCTGGATCGTTCTCGTCGGCTAGGGCGTAGTTGGCTGCGTTGTCCGGACTAGGGCCGGGGAGGGGGAGACCGCTCAGCGCGGCGGCGGCTGTGCTCCCGGCGACCACGAACCACGACCCGCACGAGCCGCTGCCGTCGGAGACGACAGTCGTCCCGCACCCCCCCCCCGGCTCGTTGGTTACGGTCCAGCTGCTGAAGCCGTTGGAAAAGCTGCCGTTGGAAATAAGCTGCAGTGGGCCCGCCAAGGCGGCTACGGGCAGCCCGGCGGCGAGCGCGAGAACGATGAACCAGGTGCGTGCGGTGAGCCTCATGATTTCCTCCTAAGTGGTATGGTCGGACGGGTACAGGCGCTTGCGGAAGGCGAGCAGGCCGAGCGCGCCGAGCGCGAACAGCACCAGCGGCGCCGGCAACGTCGTTGTAGGCGTAGCCGTACAGCTCCGCCGAAACCGTATCCGCGTTGACGTTGGCGCCGGCGCGCTGATCTCCGCCCAGCCGTAATACGTGTTGCCATTCTGGGTGAGGCTCAGGCCAGCGTAGTACGGCTGGTTGTTGTTCGGCCACGGGCCGAAGCTTCCGCCGTTCGGCGTGCAGCCGGTGCTCGAGTTACAGGATGACCCGGTGTACCGGCCCGCCAGGCCTTCGACGACGTTGGCGAAGGCATCGCCGCCGCTGATCGTGGCTCCCGGGCCAAGTGCCGTGAGGGGCGACTCCAACTCGGCGTTTGTGCCCTCCGCTATGGTGATCCCCACGCTACAGCCGGAGCTGTAGCTGCTCGAGGCAGCGCTGAGGGAGAAGGAGGGCCCGCCGGCGACCAGGGAAAAGTCGACCTCGTTTGTGTCCGGTAGCGACGCGATCTCGTTTACCCGGCCGCTGTAAACGATCGTGCCGGCTCTGGCGGCCACCGGCAGCACCGGCAGCGAACCGGCGGCGGGCTCGCAAGCGGCCCACTTGGGCTCGAAGCTGGGCCGCTCGCGCGGCGTGGCGGCCAGTCGACGCCGGGTACTCATGGCAGGCTGCTTTCCGGGCGGGCGCGCGCCAGGCGGCGCTTGCGCTCATAGAAAGCAAGGCCCAGCAAGCCGGTGGCCAGCAACAGCCAGGTGGCCGGCTCGGGCGTCGCGGTGACAGAGCCGGTGTTGACCTCGACGCTGTCAATGAGGAACGAATCCGTCAGGACGTTCGGTTCCACGCTCAAGGTCACATTGTGAATGTCGGGCGTAGCGTCCTGAAAGCCGAGGAAGATCGCGGAGCCGGTGCCGGCCGCGGTGGAAAGGCCGTTTTCTGTGTATTCCGGGTCTTCGTTGCCGGAGGCGTCAATCACGGCGGTGAAAGGAAGGCCGGCGTTGTTGGGTTTAAAATCGTTAAGCTGGAACCAGGTGCCGAAGCCGCTGATGGGGGCGTCGAAGCTGAAGGTGATCTGAGTGCCGCTGGTTTGCAGCAGGCCATCGCCGCTATTGAAGTTCCCGCCAAACGTGCTCTCGTCCGTCGCCGTGAGGGTGCCATCAGAACTCAGATATACCGATCTCCCGCCGACTGTGGTCAACGGAACTCCGATGCTTTCGCCGCTGGTCCAGGTAATCGTGTTGGACGCCTGGAACTGGCTGGCGTTGGTGATGATCCCGAGCGTGCCGGCGCTGGCGCCCACCGCCAGGCCGAACAGCGCGGCGGCGAGGATCAGAAGTTTCGTTTTCATGGCCGGCCCCAATCGGGCAGGCGTGCGGGGGCACAGTTTGGATGTCATGGCCGTCGCTCCTGGCTTGGCTTGCGTGGTGGGCAAAGCTGCCGCGGACGGCGCGAGGGAAAGCGGGCTGCTCGTTGCTTTCCCTCTGGGATCGCGCGCGTCCGCGGCAACAGTGGATTACAGCGTCGCGGTCTGGGTGGCCCGGCGGGCGGTCCAACGCTTGCGGCCGATAAAGGCCAAGCCCAGCAGGCCCGTGCCCAGCAGTGCCAGCGAAGCCGGCTCCGGCGTGGTGGTGGGGGAAGGAACGCCCT
>JBOGKM010000049.1:0-26327 GCA_050747745.1 Terriglobales bacterium | reverse complement strand
GCTAGACTGCAAGCGTGAGTTACTCGCTTGCAGTCTGGCTGCTTGGTTTAGTGCTCTACGCGGGTGCGTTTGGCGCGACCTTCCGGCGTGGGCTGGACTCCGGCTTGCTCTGGTTGCGCTGGTTCTTTTTGCTTAGCTTGTGCAGTAACCTTCTCTCCCTTTTCTTCTTTCTCACCCTCGGCTTCAACTCCCCACAATACGCGTACGCCTATTATTGCGGTGACTTGGCCATCGTGATTTTAGGGTTTCTCGTTCTCGCGCGGCTGGTGGAGCTGGCGTTTGAAAAATCCACGCTCAAGCTGCCTCGGCTGAGGCTGATCGCAATCCTGTTATTTACGGGGATTGCGGCCGGAAGCGGCGCGGTGGTGTACCTGATGCGCGGGCATCTTTCGAGCAGCGCGTTCGCGACGGCGCTGGATCAGAACTTTTCCTTCCTGGGCATGCTGCTGGCCATCCTGCTCTTTATCGGCATGAACGTCATGCTGGTTCCGGGCGTACGCTTTCGCCGCATCGTGCTCTCGTTCAGCATTATTTACAGCGCCGGAGCAATCGCCTACACGCTGGAAGCTCTGCTTCCCGGAATGAAAGGCTTCCTGGGGCTGTACGTCATCCCGTTTATCAGCCTGTCTGCGATTGGGCTGCTGACCTACTCGCTGCTAAAACCGGAACAGGCGCGCGAAGAACGGGTACCGGCACGGGTGCTGCGGCCGGTGGAGGAGCGGGCATGATTGATCATTCCATGACTCTCTCGGTGATCTCGCTCGTGATCTCATTTTCCGTCCTCGCGTATGCGCTCTACTCGTTTGCGCATGTGCAGGTCAACCACGCGAACATTGAAGAGCTAAACAAGCTGGTCGAGGCGGGCGTCCTCCCCAACGTGGATAATGGCCAATTGGTGGCCAATTACAAGCTCATTCACGCGCAGATTGAGGAGTTGGCGCCGGTCATCTGCCTGCGGCAGGAATTATGGCTGCACTCCTACTTTTTACTGGTTCGCGCGGCGCGCTGGGTCTATCCCTGCCCCAGGCTGGATCACGAGATGCTGTATCTCAACGCCTTCCAGGCCCGGCATTACTGGGTCGCGCAGCAACGGTTCGAAGCCTTCACCAACCAGGTCTAGACGTTGAATTTAGCGGCGATCGCCTTGACATCAATGCCGTGGCGCTTGATCTTCTGATTCAAAGTTGAGACCGGAATTTGAAAGCGCTCGGCGGCCTCGGTTTGGCGGCCGTGGGTCTGTTGCAGCAGATCGGTAATGAGCCGGCGCTCGTAGGCATCCACCAGGGCGAATAGCGAGCCGGGATGCAAGGCTCCGGACGGCGGGCGGCCGCCGGTAATGGCGTCGGGCAGGAGATCCGGACCGATGAGGGGCGAGGTCGAAAGCACGACCGCGCGCTCGATGGCGTTTTCGAGTTCGCGGACGTGGCCGGGCCAGGCATAGTCGAGCAGGCAATGGAGGGCCTCGGGCATCAGGCGGCGCGGTTCCATGCCGTTCTCGGCTGCGTAGCGGACCAAAAAATGCGCGGCCAGCAGGGGAATATCCTCGCGGCGATCGCGCAGCGGCGGCAGCGTCAGGCTGAGCACATTGAGGCGGTAAAACAAATCATCCCGGAATTTTCCGTCGCTGACCTGACGCTTCAGGTTCACGTTGGTGGCTGCAATCACCCGCACATCCACCTGGACCTCCTCGACCGAGCCGAGACGCATAAAGCGGCGGTCCTGCAGGACGCGAAGGATCTTGGCCTGGGTTTCCAGGCTCATGTTGCCGATTTCATCGAGAAAAATCGTGCCCTGGTCGGCGACCTCGAAGAGCCCTTTTTTGGGCGCGATGGCACCGGTGAAGGCCCCCCGCACATGGCCAAACAGGGTGGACTCGAGCAGATCGGTGGCCATGCTGCCGCTGTTGACCGGCACAAACGGCGCTTCCGCGCGGGGCGAATTCGCGTGGATCGCCTTGGCGATGACTTCCTTGCCGGTGCCGCTCTCGCCTTGCAGCAGCACTGTCGAACGGCTGGGCGCGACCTGGGCGACCCAATCGAAAACGCGCAGCATGGCCTCGCTTTTGCCGATGATGTTGTCGAAACTATAGCGCTGTTTGAGGGCGCGCTTGAGCTGCAGGTTTTCCTGGCTGACGCGGGCGGCGGCGATGGCGCCGCGGACATCGGCCAGCAGCTTGTCATTATTCCAGGGCTTTTGCAGGAAGGTTTGCGCCCCCGCCTGCATCGCCTGCACCGCCAGCTCGACGGTGGCGAAGGCGGAGATCATGATCACTGGCACGGCGGAGACGGCGCGCAGGCGGCGCAGCAGTTCCAGCCCGCCGTTCGGGGTGGGCGCGACGACGCCGCCGGAGGGCAGGGCGACATCCAGCAGCACCAGATCGAAGATCTCCGACTGGAACGCTTCCCAGCCCCGCTCGACATCGCCGGCCGTCCTCACCTCAAACGTATCCTGGCCGTCCAGCGAGAGCCGGAGCAGCGCCTCCAGGCTTTCGCGGATGGCGGGCTCGTCATCCACGATCAGGATGCGGCCGGCAAGGCTGGAAGGGTCAGGTTCGATTGCCACCGGCGGCGGCGCATGGGTAATGGAGGACATGGTTTATCCGGCAAGCGCGGGTTCAGCCTGCCGCGCCGGCAGCGGCAGTTCAATGCGGAAAGCCGCGCCCCGCCCTGGTTCGCTCGCTACCTGGATCGAGCCGCCGTGCTCCTCGATGATGCCGTAGGTGACCGCCAGGCCAAGGCCGGTGCCGGTGCTCATGCTCGACTTGCCTGTACCCGCGGCCAGGCCACGGGCGGGCTTGGTGGTGAAGAAGGGATCGAAGATGCGGTGATGCAGATCGGCGGGAATACCCTCGCCGCTGTCCGCCACCTCGATCCAGGCGGTGGGTTCGGAACTGCGCTCGCTGGCGCCCTGGCCGCTGGAGATATGCAGCGTGCCGCCGCGCGGCATGGCGTCGCGGGCGTTCAGGATCAGGTTTAGAAACACCTGCTGCAGTTTGCCGGCGTCGCCCACGACGGATACGCCGCCCGGATGGAGCGCGGCAATAACGTGGATGCCGGCGCTGCGCAGGGGATGCTCGACCAGCGCCAGGGTGTCGCGAACGACGGCATTGACCTCGAGGGTGTGGAACTCCGCCGTACCCGTGCGCGAGAAGTTAAGCAGGTTGGCGATGATTTCCGAAGCCCGGAACGTCTGCCGGGTGATGGTGTCGAGCACCGGAGCGCGAGGATCCCCGGGCGGCATCTGGCGGGCGAGCAGTTGGGTGTAGCTGGAAATCACTGCCAGCGGCGTGTTGACCTCGTGGGCGACGCCGGCGGCCAGCAGTCCAACCGAGCGCAAGCGGTCCGCCTGCGCCAACTGTTGTTCCAGTTCCACTTCGGCGGTGACATCGCTGAGCAGCACAATGTGGCCCACGTGTTCGTAGCGTGCGGTGACCAGCGGCGCGACCGCCAGGTTCACGATCTTGGCCGCAGCTTCACTTTCGCCCCCGGCTCCGGCGACAGGTGCCAGGCGGAACTGGCGCTGTGAGTGGATGCCCCCGCGCGCGCCAGCAAGGGAAAACTCGCGCGCAAAATCCGGGCCCAGCAGCTGCGGCAGCGGCTGCCCCAACGCCAGCGCGCGCGGTACCGCCGAAAGCACTTCCATCTGCGCGTTCCAGCTCTCTACCCGGCCCTCCAGATCGGTCGCCACCACGCCCACCTGGATGCTTTCGACAATGTTCTGGTTGAAATCCTTGAGGCGTTCGTATTCGGCCGCCTTGGCCCGCAGGGTGGCGTACAGACGGGCATTTTCCACGGCAATGGCGAGATTGCCGGCGAGGGTTTCGACCAGCTCCAGGTCATCGCTGCCCAGGTATTCTCCCGCGGCGGTTTTACCCAGGCCAACCACCGCCACGGTGCGGCCCTTGAGCTGGCAGGGCAGAAAATAGTGCAGCCCGAGCGCGCGCGCCGCGCCCGAGGGTGCATCCAGGAACAGACGGCTGGCGCCAGGCTGCTGGAAATGTGCGTCCAGGAAATCCAAATCGCTGCCTCCGGCCGCCGCCAGCGAGCGTGAGCCCGCCAAGGTGAAACCGCATTCTCCCGCCGCGGGTGCCAGAAACATGGCCACGCGCTCGACTTCCAGCGTCTGCGCCAGCCGGTAAGGCACCAGAGCCAGCAGCGTCTCCAGATCGGGCTGGGCATTGATCTGGCGGCCGAAATCCATCAGCGTGCGGCGGTAGTCGTAGTGCTCGCGGTAGAACATGCGGTCCAGCTGTTGTTGCAGCCAGCGTTTGAGCGGCTCGAACAGCAGAGCTGTCACCACGATGGCCAGCAGCCACCCCGCCCACCCCCAGGTGGGCAGCCGGGCGTGAATGAGCACGCCGGCGAGGCCGATCAAACCCCAGTAGGCCGCCACCACCAGCACCGTAGCCAGGGTATAAACCACGCCGCGGCGGAACACGATTTCGGCCTCGAGCAGATGATGGCGCCAGATGGCGTAGGCAAACGCCAGCGGCACCAGAATGAGCGAGACGATCGAAGCCGAGGCGAACCGCGGCAGAGCGGCGCCCCAAACCCAGGGCACGATATAGAGCAGCAGGAAGGGCGCAATGGCCACCAGCGTGCCGCGCGCCATCACGCGCGCCTGCGCCCCCGCCTGCGCAGACTGCCGCGCGGCATGGCGGTAGAACAGCACCACCGCCCCCAGGAAATAGGCCGCCAGCAATAGGTAGGCGGCACGATCCAGCACGCCCAGACTGGCGCTCAGGCTCACCGGCAGCCAAACCGCGCCGGTGGCCAGCGCCACTTCGCTCAGACCCAGCAGCAGCGGCGGCGCGTACAACAGCCAGCGGAGCCGCACCGCGATTCCGCGCGCGCTCCCGGCCCCGCGGCCGGGAAAACACCAGGCAAACTCCAGCAGCAGACACGGCGCCAGCAGGAGCGCCGCCTCGTTGGCCCAGAAGACCACCTGATCGAATAGGTTGAGCTTGCCGGTGTAGTGAAACGCGAACAGGACGAACGAGGCCAGGCAGAACAGGTAAAAGTTCAGCGCCTGGGGCGCGCTGCGGCGACGATAAAACACGAACAGGCCGATGGCCAGATACAGTCCGCCAATGCAGTCCAGAAATGCGTCGCGTCCTAGCGGCGGATGGGTGGCGTGAGCGACCACCGGCAGCGTGAGCATGCGCCCGCCGCGCACCACGGTGTAGCGCAGCGCGCCGCCCTCCCCGGCGGCATAAAGCTGCTGCGCCACTTGCCCCGGGGTATGCACCAGCTGACCATTAATCGCCACCAGAATATCGCCGCGCCGCAGCGGCTGGGGCTGGAAGCCGGGATCGGCTGCGGTGGCTTCCAGCCCCGCCGTGGTGCCCTGCCACAGCAGCCCGTCGGTGGGCGGGCGGTAAATCCAGAGCTGGCGCACGCTGATCAGCGCCAGCACCACCAGCGCCAGCGTCAGCAGCCACAGCGCAGCGGTGCGGAATTTCCAGACCGAGCGCCGCGCTTCGCCGCGCCGCCAGCGCGGCCGCAGTGCCTGCCAAATGGTTCCGGAATTGTGCGTTGCCTCCACCACGTGACCGCTCAATGCGCGCCGTTTACCGCCCGGCGTTCAAAACGAAAGTGTCAGACCGCCGCGCAACGACCGCGCCGACTGCACCAAATACAGCGTTTGCCCGTCGGGCGCGAGAACCGGAATATAGCCCTGCGCCAGCAAGTTGTGAATCTCGATCAGTGCCGCCAGTTTGCCTCCTCCGCTCATAAACCCCGGCAGTGGTTGGCGCAAGAAAACATTCGCGTACGAGCGGCTCTGGGTAAAGCTGTCGTCATACAAATCCAGGCCCGTGGCGGCCAGCCGGTTCAGGGCGCGGTAGCTGCACACCAGTTGGGTGTGCGTCAGCGGCGTGACGCCGGCAAGCTTGAAGGTCAGCGCATGCGCCGAGGCCGAAACCAACTCCGCCGCCAGCGCGCTGCCCGGGCCCGCGCTCAGCCTGGCCGCATCGGGAGCGAGTACCGCACCCTGGCTGTAGCCGACGATGGCGCGCCAGTTGGCGCCCATGCGATGTTGCACCCCCAGCCGGTAACCCCAGCCGCCGTAGTTGCCGCCATCGGCGAGAAACATGTTGCTGGTCAGGTCGGGCAGCAGGGCCGAATCGGCTTCAATGTCACCCAGAGAGGCCGCCGCGCCGGATAGAGTGAAGGCGCCGTTAATGGCCGTGCGCGTGTAGCGATCCTCAAACACAGCGGCGCTGAAGCTATCGCTGGATGTCAGGCTTGCGGTGTAGCGGATTTCCTGATGCCGGGCGCGCTCCAGCCGCGCCTGCCCCTGGTCGACCGTGACCCGCGGCATGGGATCGTCCAGATTGACCGATTCGGCCCCGAAATGCAGCGGCGGAACTCCCGACACGGCGCGATATTCCAGCTCGGCTTCCGGGCTCACCTGCGCCACCATGCGCACGTACGGGTCAAACGTGGTCACCGTGTCGGTCAGGCTGACGGCGTGAATCATCGCACCGTACTGCACCCTCACGTGCGGGCTCAAGCCGATCGCGTTGGCATAGTTGAACGAAAACAGGCGCAGATCCGGCAGCGCCGAGCGCGCCGGAATCGCCAACTGGCGCACCGATATGCTCATGCGGGCGGCATCGGAGGCATCCGCCGACTGCATCCGCGCACTCACTTCCGTATCCGCCCCGCCCAGGTCGCCGTTGGTGCCGACGATGCCGGAAACCGACACGCGCTCGCTGCCCAGCTCCAGCGCATCCACCTGGAAACGCGTCGCCAGCAGCGGCGCGGCAAAGGCGCTATCGCCCGAACCCGCGGTAAGGGCGACGTATCCTTCCACCGGGGCGCTCGCAGAAGCGATGCTCAGTGCGCCCGGATCCTCATAGTGCAGGATGGGCCGCCAGAGCGCGGCTTGGCGCAGCGCCCAGCGGAAGGCCTGATCGGGTGCCACGCCCACCGGCGGCCCAAAGCGTGCCGCCAGCAGCATTTCCGGCAAATTGAACAGCAGCAGGGCGCGCTCGGAGGCACGCACCTGGACTTTCTGCCGCGCCGCAATGCTGCTCCCCTTGCCCGCTTCGATATAGTAAACTCCGGGGCTGAGATGCAGCACATGGAACAAGCCGTGGGCGCCGGTACGCACGCGCAGCGGGGCTTTACCCAGCCCGGCCGCACGCACCTCCACCAGTGCATCTGCCTGCGGATGTCCTTGCGCGTCCACCACGTAGCCGAGTAGCTGTCCTTGTCCCCGAGCCACTGGCGGCGCGGTCGCGGCTGCCAAAAACAGTACCTGTGCCGCCGTCGGCGCAGCCAGCTTGGTTTGCGCCGCCAACGGTAGCAGCAACGCAGCGCCGACCACGGATGCGAGCAACGCGACACCGGTTCGGCTGATGCGCTCCCGCTTGCCTTGACGTGGCTGTCGCCGCATGCGCGTGCCTATTTCAAGATGATGAAGTCTGCCTGGGGCGTAATGGACTGCCCATCCAAGTGATCCGTCACTTGAATAGTAAGCCGATATGTGCTGGGAGGCAAGCTGGCCAGCGGCAGTTCCTTCTCGATGGTGATCTCGGCGGAGGCGTTGGGCATGGTGCCGGCTTGCTGGGTGCTGCTTAATATTACTTTTTGGTTCGCCAGGTTTTCGATTTCGTAACGAATCGAAGCGTTGGGTTTATGGGTGATTTTATCCACATGCAGCGCGTAAATCTGCAGCCAGATGCCCATGGACTGGCTTTGCTTGAATGCGGCCGGTGAACCTAGGCCGCCCATTACGGGGACGACTTTGGTACCGCCAATTATGAACGCCCCGTTCCCGACATCCTTGGAGGGAACCTTCTCGATGTTGCTGGCCAGAATGATGCTGGACGAAGATAGCTGGCTATTCTTGTATGCGGGCACCACAATCGCGTACGCCTTCGTGCCCAGCTTGTTGGGACTGTTAATATCCTTGACGACCAGATTGACCTTGTAACGGCCGGGCTTGAGCAGCGCGCCATGCCAATAACGCGCACTTTGACTGACCATGGAAGGCAGCAGCTCGGCGGGAAAAGCAACTTTGGCGGAATTGGTCCACTGGTCCACCATGCGGCCACTGATCGTAGTAATGCGGCCATAGACGTGGATGTTGCCCTGATCCACGCCATCGGTATCCTTCAAGGTCATGTTGCGGTAGGCAATCTGGATGGTGATCGGGACCAGAATAGTATCGTCGGTGACCTTGACAAAGTCGGTGCGATAGCGAATCGGGAGCAGATTGTAGCTGATATTACTGTTGACGACCTCTTCCAGATCTTTGAATTTGACCGGCGGAGGTGCGAATATTTTGGCCTCCGTTTCTATGCCGCTGAATTCGTTTTGCCCTTGGGTGTAGACAAAACCAGCGCCGCAGGTGTTGCCGTCGGTATTGGTGAAGCGCTGGGACTTGTCGGCTGTGCCCATGCCTTCATCCAGAGTCAGGCCGGCGCCGGGCACCATGGCGAGTGCATCCTTGGCGCAGGGGTCAGTGGTGAGCTCAAAATCGCCGCACCAGCACTTATCGACAAACTCGAGCTGGACGTTGGTGCCGATGCCGGGCAGGTAATTGTAGGTCCAATCCTCAAAGGGGTAGGTTGTGGTGGAACCTCCGCCCAATTCGAAGGGGCGGTCATAGGGACCGCCGGCATCGTGGTCGTCCTGGTCGTCGGGCGGACCCCAAGTAATGTAGATGCGGCCGCGATCGGTTTTCCAGCCGGGTTCGCCGGCGGCATAATGCTGGTTGACGTAGGCAAAACGCCGGTAGTACTCCTCTTTATAAGAATTGTAGGAGGAGTCTGGGTTGGGATTGCGGCGCTGCCAGAACTCCTCGATGAACTGCTGGCGCTCATCTTCGTTCTGCAACTGCAGGAACGATTGCCGCTCCTGCGGCGTGATGATGTAGGCCACGTCCTCGTTGAGCCACTTTTTGTCTTCCGGGTTGAGCTCTTTTTCCAGCTCTTTCTGCTGTTTGCGGCGCTGTTTGGCGGTTAGGGCGTGCTTGGGCGGAGGCACCGCCTGCTGCGCGGACTGGGCCGCAACAGTACCCCCGCACGCCAGCAGAACCACAACAGTTACTGGGGCTAACCACGATGCGAAACGAAGAGCCATAGCGCAGCGGCGAGCCGGAGCTTGAGCGAGCTCCGGTCAAAACTCCCTGCAGCTTATAGTAGCCGCCGGAGGTACAAGGGTCAACGAAAAACCAGGAACCCGCGCGCTATGGGAAGCGTAAGCACTGCAAAAAAGCTGGCGAGCAAGGGTTTATCCGCTAAGCTGGAAAAAGCGGAGGCTCCGAATCGCAATTCTTTGTATATGGGCTCTGGGAAAAAACTGACTGTTTTCATCGTCCTGGTGCTGGTGCTGGCAGGCATCGTTGCGGTTTCGCTTGACCAGCAGGGGCGCAACCGCATCAGCGTGCAGACGGGGCAGGCGCTGCGCCAAAATATCGCCTCGGTGGTGACGGCTTCGGGCGAGATCACGCCAAAAACGTTCGCCGACATCAGTCCCACCACCCTCGGCCAGATCACCAACCTTTACGTCAAGGAAGGCGATCACGTCACCAAAGGCGAGCTGCTGGCGAAGATTTGGAATGTACAACAGGCGGCGGCGGTAGCGGGTATGCAAGCCTCGCTGAAAACCAGCCGTGCCAATCTCGCCGCTCAGGTAGCGGCGCTGGGCACGGCCCGGGCCAATATCGCGAGCAACGAAGCGAATCTGGCGCAGCAACGCCAGAACTGGCGCCGCACCCAGGCGCTGTATGAAGACAAACTGCTGGCGCGTTCTGATTACGACACCGCCGAGGCGTCGTACAAAACGGCGGTGGCGCAGTTACAGGCATCCGACGCCGCGCTCCATCAGGCGCAAGCGCAGGTCAACGCCCTGAAGTCCAGCATCGCGCAGGCGCAGGCCAACCTGGTGGCCGCCCAGGACGCCCTCAGCCTCACCGAATTCCGCAGTCCCATGGACGGCATCGTGACCTATTTGCCGGTCCACGTCGGCGACACGGTGGTCATGGGCATCGAAAACTCTCCCGGCAGCGTGATCATGCGCGTGGCCGACATGTCCACCGTGATTGCCGACGTGCTCGTCGATGAAACCGACATTGCCAACGTCGCCGCCGGCCAGCCGGCGGCCATCAGCATTGACGCCTTTCAGGGCTTGAGCTTTCCCGCTCGCGTGATCGAGGTCGGCGATACCGCGATTCTGCGCTCCACCGGCGCCGCCGCCACCAGCACCACCGGCTCGGACGCCCAACAGGCCAAGGATTTTGAGGTGAAGGTACAGCTCCGTGATCCGCCCAGCGACGTCCGGCCGGGGCTGTCCTGCACCGCCAAAATCACCACCGCAACCGCCGCGGACGCGATCACCATTCCCCTGCAGGCGGTGGTCGAGCGCGATCCCAGCCAGCTGCGTCCCCTCGCGCCCGATGCCCCGCCCGCCAATCCCAACGTGTTAGCGCCGTCGCAGACGCCCATCCAGGGCGTTTTCGTCATCAACCCCGCCGACATGAGCGCCAATTTCGTGTCGGTCAAAACCGGCATTACCGGCGTGGACCGCATCCAGGTTCTGAGCGGGTTGAAAGCAGGTGATGAAATTGTCACCGGACCTTACACGGCCTTGCGCAGCCTGGCAAATCACGCCAAGATAAAGGTGGACAATTCGCTGCAGGCGGCCGAGCAGGCGCTGGGCAGCGGCCAGTAAAGTAAAGGAACCTCGAACGCCATGTCAACCGCCCCGATGATCAGTGAGCCGCCCTCCACCCCCACTCAGCCCGCGAAGGACGTGGTCATTCAAACCGAGGAATTGTGGAAGGTCTATCAGATGGGCAGCGAGCAGGTGGCCGCACTGCGCGGCGTGTCCATGTCCATCCGCCGCAACGAGTACGTGGCGATCATGGGACCGTCGGGTTCGGGCAAGAGCACGTTGATGAACCTGATCGGCTGCCTCGACTCGCCCACGCGCGGCCAGTACTGGCTCAACCACCAGCTGGTGAGCGAGCTGGACGACGACCAACTGGCGCACATCCGCAACCACGAGATCGGCTTCGTCTTCCAGACTTTCAACTTGCTGGCCCGCGCGAGCGCGCTGCATAACGTCGAGCTGCCGCTGATCTATGCCGGCAGTCCGGCCTCCGAGCGTGCCGCGCGCGCGCAAGAAGCCCTAAGAAAGGTGGATCTGGCCGACCGGCAGAATCACAAGCCGAACGAAATGTCGGGCGGCCAGCGCCAGCGCGTGGCCATCGCGCGGGCGCTGATCAACAATCCCAGCATCCTGCTGGCGGACGAGCCTACCGGCAACCTGGACTCGACCACCAGCGCCGAAATTATGGGTTTGATGAACAAGCTGTGGGAAATGGGCAATACCATCGTGCTGGTCACGCACGAGGCCGATATCGCCGAATATGCACACCGCGCGATCCATATCCGCGACGGCAAGGTGGACCGCGACGAGCCCACGCGCCGCGGCCGCGAGTCGGCCGGCAAAGCCTAGGCCTCCTTGCCCCTGCACGAATCCATCCAGCTGGCCTGGAGCACGCTGTGGGGGCACAAGCTGCGCAGCTTCCTGACTCTGCTGGGCATCATCATTTCCATCTGGACGCTGGTGGCCGTGGTGTCGCTGGTGCAGGGCGTGAACCGCTACGTGGGCGAAAAGATCGCCGGACTGGGATCGAACGTCATCAACGTACAGCAGTACAGCTTGGCGGAGATGACCAACCAGGTGCTGTTCCGCCAGGCGCGGCTGCGCAATCGCCCGCTGACCATGGCCGACTTCGACTTCCTCCGCGATCACGCCACGCTGGCCGCGGAGGTGGGCGCCAGCGCCGGTCGCGGGGGCAGTACGATGGCGCAGGCGAACAATCATTCCATGACCGGCGTCACCATCAACGGCATGACCGCCAACCAGATTGAGTTTGCCACCTGGAAGGTGCTCGAGGGCCGCTATCTCACCCCGGGCGACGTGACCCACCATCGCGCCGTCGCCTTCATTGGCGCCGATCTGGCCAAGAATCTCTTCCCCAATGTTGACCCGCTCGGGCAGACGCTGATCCTCGACGACCAGCCCTATCGCGTCATCGGCGAGGCCACCGCCCTGGGCAACATCTTCGGCCACTCGCAGGACAGCTTCGTCGACATTCCGCTGACGCTCTACCGGGATCTCTACGGCACCCAGGATTCGCTCACCATTTCCGTCAAGGCGCGCTCGGCGGCGCTGCTCGGCCCCACCGGCGATCAGATCAATATGCTGCTGCGCAGCTTCCGCCATCTGCGCTATCAGGACAAGGACAACTTCGGCATCATCGGCGCTGCGGCGCTGATGAGTTTGTTTCATCGCGTGACCGGCGTGATCGCCGGCGTGATGGTGGGCGTGGCGCTGGTGTTTCTGGTCGTGGGCGGTATCGTGATCATGAACATCATGCTGGCCGCGGTGACCGAGCGCACCTACGAGATCGGCATCCGCAAGGCGATGGGAGCGCGGCGGCAGGACATCCTCTCCCAATTCCTGGTCGAGGCCGGGGTGCTGTCGGCCGTGGGCGGCGCCATCGGTATCGGCTGCGCCTGGGTGTTCACCGGGCTGGTGGCGCGCTTCACGCCGCTGCCGTTTTCCCTGCCCTGGATGGCGGCGGTGGCGGCGCTGGTGGTCGCCACCGCGGTGGGCATGTTCTTCGGCATTTATCCGGCGGCTAAGGCGTCCAAACTCGAACCCATTGCGGCTTTGCGGGCGGAGGTGTAGACGGTGGCTTCGCACCTGCAGGAAAACCTCAAGCTCGCCTACGACACCGTGCACCAGCACAAGTTGCGCTCCGGACTGACTATTCTGGGCGTATTCGTCGGCACGGTCACATTGATGGCGATTGGCAGCATCCTCACCGGCATGAATCGCACCATCGTCGAGCAGATTCAGAGTTTCGGGACCAATACCATCTTCGTCTACAAGTTCGCCCCCGGCATCAATATCGGCACGGTCACTCAGGAGGAGCGCGAACGCCCGCCGCTCAGCCTGCAGGATATTCAAGCGGTGACGGAATCCTGCGGCGCCTGCAGCGTGGTGAGCGCGCAGGCGCTGCCGCAAAATCCATTTGGTGCGCCGGGCAGCAGCAGCTTTACGGCGCGCGCTCGCGGGCAGGAAGTGGACGGCCTGCAGTACAGCGGCGTCGAACCCAGCTATCCGCTGGCCACCAATCGCGCCCTGCAGATGGGGCGATTTTTCACCCCTGCGGAAAACGACCACCGCCTCAACGTCGCCGTCGTCGGACATTCGGTGGCCGACGCGCTGTTCCCCGGGCAGGATCCGCTCGGCCAGGAATTTCAGATCAACGGCACCACCTTCCGCCTCATCGGCGTGTTTGCGCCGCTCAAGGGCGCCGGACCCGAGCAACAGGATTTGACTACCGTCATCCCTTTTAACACCTTCGGCAAGCTCTACCCCGCCGCGCGCGAGCATTCGATCCTGGCACAGGCGCGGGCGGGCATGCTGAACGTCGCCGAAGACCAGATCGAGGGCGCGCTGCGGCGCTCGCGGCGCGACCCGTGGGGCGCGCCCGACAGCTTCGGTATGGCCACCGCCAACAGCATCATCGGGCAGTTCCACCAGATCACCAGCAAGGTGGCGATGGTCATCGTCGCCGTCGCCTCCATCGGCATGCTCATCGCCGGCGTGGGGGTGATGAACATCATGCTGGTCTCGGTGACCGAGCGCACCCGCGAGATCGGCGTGCGCAAAGCCATTGGCGCGCGGCGGCGCGACATCACGCAGCAGTTTCTGTCCGAGGCGGTGTTTCTGACCGGGCTGGGCGGGGTGCTGGGCATTATCGGCGGCTGGATCATCAGCGAACTGATTAAAATCGGCGTGCCTTCGCTGCCGTCTTCGGTGCCGCTCTGGTCGGTGATTGCAGGCTTCGGCATTTCGGTGGCGATTGGCGTATTCTTTGGGCTGTTTCCGGCGATGAAGGCCGCCAAGCTGGATCCGGTCGAGGCCTTGCGCTATGAGTAGCTGTACCCCACGGGAGGCGTGTATGCAACGGTGGCAAGGTTGGCTGGCGATTGCGGCGCTGCTGTTGGCGGCGGCGGCGGGTGCGCGGGCGGATACCATTCTGCGCTACACCATGATCTGGAAAATCGCGCTGCCCACGCCGGCGGCCGCCACCCGCCAGTTGCCGCGGAGCCAGGTGATTGAGGTCCACGGTCAGCAGGCGCTGATGCGCCAGGGCGGCATGCATGTCCTGGAAAATCTCGCCACCGGTCAGATCACGCTGCTGTATCCGGCGCAGCAGGAATATGCCCTCACCACCGCCGCTGAGCTGGCACAGCAGGTGAAGACGCTCCGGCCGCAGGCGCCCAACCTGTCGGCCCAGCAGCAGCAAGCGCTGGCGGCCATGCAGATCAGCGTGGACACGCAGCCCGCACAGCCGGGAACCGCCATACTGGGCGTGGCCACGCGGCAGAACGGGGTGACCATCCGCCTGAAGATGGATCTGGCCAAGCTGGCGGGCCGCCCGCTACCCGCCGGCACTGCGGCGGAGCTGGATTTCATGCGCATCGTCGAGCAGGTGTGGACGCCTTCGCCGGCCGCTCTGCAATCCAACCCGGCCCTGCGGCAGATGGCCACCGCGGGCCGGCAGGTGCAGAATATGTTCAGCCCCATGACCGGCTTGCAGCACATGTTCCCTGCGGCGATCGGCAGCAAGCTCGCGCCCATGATCCAGGCCATGGAACACACCACCCAACAAGGCCCGGCGCTGCGCGTGCATATGCAGATCTTCATGCCCATGGTCGCCGCCATGCTGAAAGCCGCCCAGCGCGCGCATCCCGGCCAGCCCATGCCCAGCCTGGATCCCAACGCGCCCCTGATGGAGATGGATATGGTCGCCACCGAGCTGGCGAAACGTCCGCTGCCGGCCGGCGATTTTCGCGTGCCGGCCGGCTATCGGAAAGTCACAGCTTCGCAGATTCTGAAGGCGCTGCAGCCGGCCTCGCCCGGGCAACGGCAACCCTGACGGCGGCGCCGGGTTGAAACCGGCATGAAGCGGGCGAGGGTGCTGCTGCTACTGTGGGCGGGCTGCGCGGGCATGGCCGCGGCAGCGCACCCAGGCGCTGCTGAGCCTGGGTGGGTGAGGCCCGGGCCAGCAGGACCCACTGGCCGTCCTGGCGGCGGCGATAGAACGCTTTCAGCCCCAGTCGCGCCACCCAGAGGCGCGCCGGTGCGGGTCCGGCGAAATCGAAATACCGCCGCGCCCAGCGCGCCCAAAACGGCGCCGACGCAAAATCGAGGGTGGGCCGATAGGTGCGGCTATATAAATACAACACCGATCCAGGAGCGGGCTTCAGCCCGCGCAGGCTGGCCGCGCTGAAATCCCGCAGTGCATGCACCGCGAGCGCATGCGTAACGTAGCCCAGCGCCGGGCGGGTAAGCTCATCGGTGGCGGGCCAGGCGGTGTAGATGGGGCCGTGCGGCGGATGCTGCTCCAGCTCATGTGCCGCCGCCTGATGCAGGCGGATGAACTGGGCGTAGGCCAGATTGTCTTCGTAAGGAAATGGGTAAGGAGGGTTCCAGAACCAGCTCACTACCAGAAAAGCCGCACAGACTCCTATCCACAACCGCGCGCGCGGCAGGCGTAGCAGCCATTCGGAGATGCCGATATAGTACAGCGCCAGGGCGGGCAGCAGATAGCGCGCCAGCACGGCGCCGCCCACCAGCGCGTGAAAAACGAGGTACGCCCCGATGACCAGCAGCCAGGCCGATGGCCAGCGCTCGCCTACCCGCGAGCGCCGCGTGCGCCACCAGGCGAGCACCGCCAGCAGCGTCAGCAGGCCGGTGCCGTCGTAGCAGGCGAGCTGCCAGACGCGGCGCAGCAGCGACAACCCTATGCGCGGCAGCGACCCTGCTGTGTCGCCAAGATTATAGGCAAAATACTGGGGGTTGCCGAACCAGTAGCCGCTGTGGGCGTGGTAGAAAAAGAACCAGGCGGCGAGCACGGCCATGGGCGCGATCTGGCGCGCGGCCGCGCGGCCGCGCCCGCGCGCCAGATCCGCGAGCAGCAACACCGCAGGCACGATCACCGCCGTTTCCTTCATGAGGCAGGCCGCCGTCAGCAGACCCGCTTCCCACCAGCCCCGCTGCCACTGCCGCGCCGCCAACGCCCAGATCACCAGCGCGGCCACGGGCAGGTCGAGCTGCGCCAGGCTGGCCTGGGCAAACACCAGCGGCGATAGCGCCACCAGCAGCGCGGGCGCGGCGGCGGCGCGGCCCAGGCGCGGCTGCGCCAGCGCCCATACGCCGCACACCAGCGCCGCCGCCCAGGCCAGCATGGCGCTGCGCGTCACCCAAAGGTGAAAACCCCCTAGCGACCACACGCCGGCCAGGTAGAGCGACAGCAGAGGTGGATGCCCGTTGGCCAGGGTCGAGCGCGGAATCAGCCAGAAATGGCGGAAGCAGTCCAGCGCCGCGAACACGTAGTATCCGGCCTCGTCCCAGTAGTAGGGCAGCCGCAGCAGCGGCGCATGCAAGGCCAGCAGCGCGGCATACACCGCCGGCGGCGCCCACCAGCGTATCCGGCCGCGCCGTGGAACCGTGCTACTGGACCGCCCCGGGGACTTGCAAAGGCTGGAGCTGGACCTCGCCAAAGGCCTTTTCGTAGCTTTCCACGTGCGATTTGAGCAGATGCAGCACCGCCTTGGCCTGTTGCGGGCTGAGGTAGATGCCCTGGCTCAGGTGCACTTCGACCTCGTCCGGCTGCTTTTGCTCCAGCAGTCCGAACTGCAACAGAAAATCCCAGGTGCTGGGGCGAATTTGGACCGAGTTGGCATAGTTCTCGCGATAGTCCGGGCTCACGATCACCCGCACTCGCGGCACATTGAATGGCGGAGTCATGAGGTTCTACACTCCCAGGCGCTTCAGTTCTTCCTGATAGTACTTGCGATAGAGGATCTCCCATTCATCGGAACCCTCGAGAATGTTCTTCTTCTGCGAGCTGATTTTGGTGCGCACCGCCTCATCCATTTTGGCCTCGGCGGCGAACAGCTGCTCCAGAAGGCGGCGCACCGCCAGCCGCACCGTATTCTGATCCTGGTGGAATTCGATGCCCGGCGCTGCGGCCAGCGCGCGCACCACCACGTGCGAAAGCTGGTTGATCTTGTCGCGCGACACGCGCGGCCGTTCCTCCTCGCGCTCAATTCTCATAGCACCGCCTTATGCTGGCGCACCAGCTCGGATTTGATCTTTTTGAAGGCGTCGCCATAGCTGGCGCCAAGCTGCTGCATCTCCGCGGCATGGGAGGCGAGGATGGCGCGCGCTTCGTCGTTGATGCGGTCCTCGACGGCGACCTCCTCCTCGAGCGCGTGGTGAATGAGGGCGGTGAGCGCCGCCGCATCCCTGAAGCTGATCAAGTGTTCGGCGGGCAGGCGCGCGGCCAGCACGCGGGCAAGGTAGGTGGTATATTCGCGGGCAACGCGCATCGTTTGTTAGTCTAGCATTCCAAGCAGGGGCTGGTCGGCGGGCAGAAAATCGTAGCTGCTGAGCGCCGGCACACGCTCCCACGCCATGGCCTCGAACACCCGGTTGCGCGGCTCTCCGCCCGCATCCGGAACCTCGTAAAACGCCAGCTCGACGGTGCCCGTGCGCGGGTACCGGTGCCGCAGACGGGCCACCAGCGCGCCAATCTGTTCTGGCCGCAATTGCAGGCCCAGTTCTTCTTCCAGCTCGCGCGCCAGCGCTTGCGGTTCGCTTTCGCCCGCCTCCAGCTTGCCCCCGGGAAATTCCCACAGCAGCGGATAGGGTCCGCTGCGGGCGCGCTGACAAATGAGAACGCGGCCGTCGCGGCGCAGAATCGCGGCCGCCACCCGCAGGCGGGTTTTTCGGCTCCTATGGGTGCCTGCTTGCATAACCGGAGAGAAATGTCTCTTTGCGCCGATTCCCCGCCCTTGCGACCGCTCCTATTCTAACCGCTGGCCTGCTGCTGATCGCTCCCGGAGCGGGGCACGGAGTAAAGCTGCCGAGGACCACCGCGCGGCGCGCGCCGGTGACGGCGGGCAGGTTGCTGGGGATGCCGCGCAAATGCGCTGCGCCCAGCAGCGCAAAGGCCATGGCTTCGCGCCCCTGAGCGGGCACGCCCAGCGCGTCCGAGCGTAGCCAGCCGCCGGCGGGCGCGGCCGCGGCGCCGGCCAAGGCGCGCATGAGGGTGCGATTGCGCACGCCTCCGCCCGCTACGATCACCTCGCAGGCTTCGCGCGGCAGGGCGCGTGCCACCGTCGTCGCGGTCAGCGCCACCAGCGTGGCGGCGATGTCCTGGGGCCGGAGCTGCCCCCAGCGCGCCAATAGAGCGCGCACGAACTGAACTCCGAATTGCTCCCGGCCGCAGGATTTGGGCGCAGGCCGGCGAAAAAACGGATGCCGCAGCAGGGAGGCGAGCAGCCGCGGATTCACGCTGCCTCGGGCCGCAAACGCGCCGCCCCGATCGCAGGCCTGGCGCCCGCGCGAGATTTGCTCCATGAGCGCGTCCAGCGCCATGTTGGCTGGCCCCGTATCCCAGCCGCGAATGCGGGCGGCATCGCGCCCCGCTGGCAGCAGCGTGAGGTTGGCTATGCCGCCCAGGTTCAAGACAACGCGGTAGCGGCGGCGATGCCCGAACAGCCAGTTGTCGGCCCAGGGCACCAGCGGTGCGCCTTCTCCGCCCTGCGCGATGTCGGCGGCGCGAAAATCGCTGATCACCGCCACGCCGCTCAGGGCGGCGATGGAAGCTGGATCGCCCAACTGCAGCGTGGCGTGCCGGCCTTGGTGAAATACCGTCTGGCCGTGCGAGGCTATGGCGTCCAGGCCCGCCTCGGGCCAGGCCGCGCGCACGGCGGCGCCGATGCGCCGTCCCAGGGCCGCGTGCAACCGCGCGAGCTCTGCCGCACCACCCTGCCCGGCAGCTGCGGCCAAAATGGCCGACCGCAGGGTGCGCGTGTAGCCCGTATGGCGCAAGCTCTCCAGCCGCCAGCGCCAGTCCGGGCCGATGCGCATCACCGCTACGTCCACGCCGTCGGCGGAAGTCCCTGCCATGACGCCGGCGATCCGCAGGGTTTTCATCTCTCCAACAGCGCCTTGAGTTCGGCCACCAGCGTCAGCGCTTCCAGCGGCGTGAGCTTGTCCGGCTCGACCTCGGCCAGGCGATCGGCGATGCGCTGGGACTGGGGCGTGAACAGCGTGAGCTGCATCTCGGGCGCGGCGGCCATGCCCGCCGCGCCGCGCTCGTGGTGGCGCAGCACCGCGCGCGCGCGCGCAATCACGGCATGCGGAAGCCCTGCCAGCTTGGCCACCTCAATGCCATAGCTGCGGCTGGCTTCGCCCCCCTCGACTTTGCGCAAAAACACGATCCCCTGGGCGGATTCCCGCACCGCGACTTGAGCGTTCGCCAGCGCCGGCAGGCTCTGCGCCAGGGCGGTGAGCTCGTGATAGTGCGTGGCAAACAGGGTGAACGCGCGGGCGTGGTCGTGCAGATACTCCAGCATTGCCCAGGCCAGCGCCAGGCCGTCGTAGGTCGAGGTGCCGCGGCCGACCTCATCCAGAATCACCAGGCTGCGCTCGCTCGCCTGGTTCAGAATGACGGCTGCCTCGGTCATTTCCACCATGAAGGTGGAACGGCCGCCGGCGAGATTGTCGTTGGCGCCGATGCGGGTGAAGATGCGGTCCACCAGCGGCAGCCGCGCGGCTTCGGCGGGCACAAAGCTGCCCATGTGCGCCATGAGCACGATCAGCGCCGTCTGGCGCAGGTAGGTGCTCTTGCCGCCCATATTGGGGCCGGTGAGCAGCAGGATGCGGCGGTTGTCCGGTTCGAGACTGAGGTGATTGGGGACGAAGCGGTCCGCACCCTCGCCCGCCAGGCGCTCAACCACGGGGTGGCGCCCGGCGAGGATTTCGATGCCGCCCGCGGCTGCCATTTCCGGACGGCAATAGTGCCGCTCGGCGGCGATGTGGGCGAAGTTGGCCAGCGCGTCCAGCTCGGCGATGGCGGCGGCATTGTGGCGGATGGCGCCGGCGGCGGCGGCGGCCTGCGCGCGCAGGGCGGTGAACAGCTCCAGTTCCAGCGCGCGGCTTTTTTCCTCGGCCGCAAGGATTTTATGCTCCAGTCCTTTCAGCTCCGGTGTGGTGAAGCGTTCGGCGTTGACCAGCGTTTGCTTGCGCTCGTAATCGCCGGGCACGCGCGCCAGGTTGGGCTTGGATACCTCGAGGTAGTAGCCAAAAATAGTGTTGAAGCGAACCTTGAGCGAACCAATGCCGGTGCGCCCTCGCTCGCGGCTTTCGATGGCGGCGATGGCGCCCTTGGCCCCCTGGCTGAGGGCGCGGAGCTCGTCCAGCTCGGCGCTGACGCCGGCGCGGATATAGCCCCCGTCGGCGAGCGTCGCGGGAGGGTTGTCGGCGATGTGGCTGGCCGTGGCTTGGCGCAAGCTGTCGCAGCCATCCAGCTGCGCGGCCAGCTCGGCCGGTCGCGCCCAGGAGGCTTCGGCCAGCACACGCTGCAGTTCCGGCACCCGGCCCAGCGAGGCCGCCAGCGCCAGCAGATCGCGGGGAAGGGCGGTTTCCAGCGCCACCCGCGCCAGCAGGCGCTCGAGATCCTGGATGCCCTCCAGCCCCTCGCGTAATTTGTGCCGCAACTGCCAGTGCTCGACCAGCCCGGCCACCGCGGCGTGGCGGGCGCAAATCACCGCCAGCTCGCCGCTGGGCCGCAGAATCCATTGCCGCAGCAGGCGTTTGCCCATGGGCGTGAGGGTGGCATCAAGCACGGCGCGCAGCGTGGCGCTTGCGGCGCCCTGAAACAGGGGTTCGACCAGCTCGAGGTTGCGTGCGCTTACCGCGTCCACCACCAGGCCCTGCTGCCGTTCGTAATATCCCAGCCGGTCCACGTGCTGGAGCTGGCTGCGCTGGGTTTCCTTGACGTAATGGACGATGGCGCCGGCCGCAGCCGCCGCCCAGGTTCTTCCCCCCAGGCCGAAGCCCTCGAGCGAGAGCACGCCGAAATGGCTTTCCAGCACGCCGCGCGCGAATTCCGGCTCCAGCAGCCAGGGCTCGAGCGCGGTGAGCGCGGCGGGGGCGGCATCCAGCGACGATCGATCGAACAGCGGCGTCTGTTCGGCGGCATGGAGGATCTCGCGCGGCCGCCACTGCGCCAGTTCTTCTTGCAGCCGCGCCGCGGCCGATTCGCCGCTGAACTCGGTGGCGTGGAATTCTCCGGTGGAAACATCCAAAACCGCCCAACCCACGGCGGCCTTGCCCGGCGACACCGCGATCGCCCCCAGAAAGCGGTTGTCGGCCTCGGCGAGCTGAAAAGCTGCCGTGCCGGGCGTGAGCACGCGCGTGACCTCGCGCCGGACCAATGTCTTGGCCAGCTTCGGGTCTTCCATCTGGTCGCAGAGCGCGACCTTGTGCCCTTGCTGGATCAGGCGTGCGATGTAGCCTTCCGCCGCATGGAAGGGCACGCCGCACATGGGGATGGGCGCGCCTTTTTCCTTGTTGCGGCTGGTGAGGGTGATTTGCAGCTCGTGTGCGGCAATCACGGCATCATCGTAGAACAGCTCGTAAAAGTCCCCCAGCCGGAACAGCAGCAGCGCCTCCGGATGCTGGCGCTTGGCCGCCTGATACTGGCGCATGAGGGGAGTCGAGGGCTCGGCAGACACGGCGAAAACAGTTTAGCAGGAGCCAAGCATAGAGGCCGCGGCGTTGCCGCGGCCTCTATGCCCAAGCGGGTCATGACCCTTGCCAGTTGATCGCCAAACCGACGGAAATTGCACCGCAGACGCGAAATGACCCCTGATTGGCCGGACGCAAAACTTTAACGGCCGCGGCTCACCCACGGCCGTTAAGGTTGATAGATGCTTACCAGCGGACAACCAAGCCAAGCTCGACTTCCCGATTAAATCCCTCGAAGCTATCCAGCGAGTTGCCCCCGATCACGCCAAACTCGCTTGGTAGGTCCAAATCTTCGAAATCCTCCGAAGCCGAGAAGTGGTTGAAGAGGTTGGTCGCCGTGGCATTCAGCTCGGTCGAGAACCGCTCCGACAGGGCCAAATCCTTGGTTACCGAGAAGTTGACGTCGGTCTGGCTCATGCCCGGAATATTGTTGCCCTCCGAGCCGGTCGTGTCCTCGCCCAAAACTTCTGGGCGGAACTCTGCCAGCACCGCCGCCGGATCGGAGAAGCGATCCATGCCCGTGCCGCCATTGGCGCCCAGCGAGACGGAGCCGACGGTGGACGTGCCGGGCTTGAAGTTGCGCACGATGCCGGAACCGCCGGTGTAGCCCGTGGTCAGGATCGCCGTGTCTTCGGTATAGGTGGCGCTGCAATCGCCCGCGCCATACGCGCCGCAGGCGACGACGTCGCCGAGGTGATCGACCACCTGGGTCACGCCGGTCGCACCGGTGCCGCCGAAGAAGTTGTTGCCGATGCGCTGCCAGGTGATGATGGGCGCAAACGACCAGCCGCGAGTGAGGTGCTGCATGAACGTGTTCTGGCTCTTGGCGCCCGGCGACCAGACGAAGTAGGCGTTATAGGCGATGGGCGTCGACACCGGTTGCGGGCCGTATTCATACTGCAGATCGTAGGGGTTGTTGACCGTGATCTCGCTGTTGAGCTGGCCAATCGAGCCGGTGCCCATGGCGCGGCTCCAGGTAAAGTTGGAACCGCCGGTAAGGCCATGCCAGTTGCGGAAGTTGACCGTCCACAGCAGCGCGTTGTAGTTGCCGTAGCCGATGGAGGCGTTGTCGAACACGGCGCTCAACTGGCCGCCGGGGCTGACGACGCCTTTAGCCGGGCAGCCCACCTGCGCAGCGCTGCAAGTGGTTTGGGCGCTCATGTTGGTCCGCCCCAGCGTCCAGGACGAGTTGTTTTGCAGCGTCTGCCACAAGCTATAGACGTCATTGCCGCCTACCGGATCAATGAAGTCGTTGCCGCTCGGAGCCGCCATTTCCGCCACGGCCAAGGCGCAATCGCCCGCCGACTTGCAGAAATTCGAGTTGTCGCCGCCCAGCGCCGCGGTGAAGAACGGCGAAGGGGTGACTTTGCTCAGACCGGTGGGATCAGCGGCGATCTGGTTATAGAGGTTGGCGAACGCGGTCTGGAACTGCTCGCCCCCCGCAGTCGTCATGTAGGGCACCGCGTCCAGATCCATTTCGGCGTACTCGTTGCGGATAATGCGGCCGGTGTAGCCGATCATGGTGGTCAACTGCGGCGTGATCTGGCGCTGGAAGGTGATATCGAACTCGTCCGAACGCGCCGGCCGGAAGTTGGGATCGAGAATATCGCCCGCGCCTGCCGAAGCGGTGGGAGCGCCGTTCTGCAATTCGCCGGAGAAATACGGCTGCGGCAGGGTCGGTGAAGGCGGGTTGCCCAGCGGCGCGGTCATGCCGTTACCGTTCTCGCCCAGCTTTGCGGCTGCGGCGGGACCGATGCGGAAGGCATCGGCCGGGTTCACGCCGCCTGCACCCAGGCAGGAACCGTCGGCAGCGGCGCCAATGCAGCTCACCGGCTGGCCCAGCCCCGTGCCCAGCAGCGGCACCAGCACCAGGTCCACGCCGTTCAGCCGGCTGTAGATGCGCGACCAGCCGCCCCGTAGCACCGCTTCGTTGCCGCCAAACAACCAGCCCAATGGGCCGCCGGAAATATTCGGGTTCCACGCCAGCGACACGCGCGGCGAGAACCCACCGTAGAAGGGATGGTACGGGTATTCCTCACCGGCGCCAACGTTGCCCACCGTGGCCCAGCCCACCTCCGGATCATAGGCCTGCCCGGACAGCGCCGAGCGCTCCTGGGAGCTCAGGTAATCCGTGACGTTGATCGGATTACCCGCCGCGTCCACCAGCGCGACCTGCTTGCCCTGTGATTCCTTGGGCGGCATTTCGAGGGTGTAGCCCGCGCCATAGCTCAGCGTCAAGCTGGGCTTGATGTGCCAGGCATCGGCGAAATAAACGTTGTACATCGGAATGTAACTGTTGTCGTTCATGGGCGTGCCCAGCGGCTGCAGCGCCAGATCCTGCCCCGCGCGCGTGTACAACGTTTGCGGCTGGCTGACGATGCCCAAGGCTTCCGCGTAGGCAGTCTCATAGGTGTCCTTATCGGCGCCCGAGGTGGGCGAGGTGTTGTAATCGGCCGGGATGTAGTCGAAGTTGATCCCCTCACCGCGCGCGATCTGGTACACGGTGTTGGCCATGATGCCGCCGCCGTTGTCGTTGCGCTGATGGTAATCCCACTGATCCGTATAGCGGCCGCCGAGCTGGAACAGGTGGTTCCCGTGCAGAATGGTGATGTCGTCCTTGAAGGTGTTACCCACACCGTCCCACACGCGCGTGCGCACGTCCTGGGTGTTGACGTTGTAGGGAATCAACGCATTGCTGCTTTCCCCGCCGATTTCCAGCGCCCCGCCCAGTGCCGGAAAATTCGTCAGCGGCGTAGGATTCAGATAGCTGCCCCCCCACTGCCAGAAATTGCGCAGGTAGCTGTAGTTGAAGGTGTTGGTGACGTTGGGGTTGATGTTGGTGGTGAACTGTGCCGTCCACAGCGACGGCAGTTGCGGACGCTCGGAAGGCGTCGAGGGCACGCCAAACGTGTCGCCGGGTATGCCGCCGCCGATATCGTGCTGCGCGTTCGAATCCAGACTCGAAAGACTGTAGAAGTGATACGTCAGCGTGAAGTGCGTCTTCGCGCCGAAGTCGTGGTCAATGCGGGTGACGAAGAAATTCGTCGTCTCCGGCGTATTGATGTTGCCGGTGAAGCCCTGAGTATTGAAGTGGTCGCCGGCGTTTGGATTGTTCGGCAAGGGCATGTACTGCTTCCACAACTGCGCCACCACTGGGTTCAATCCGAGGCCGGTCGGGTCGCAGGCCACCGGCGTTCCTCCGCCGGGCGGGTTGCACAGCGCCGGAGCATAGGTGATGCCGCCCACCTTTACCGACGTGGGGTTGAGATTATAGAACGTGACCGTATGGTTGGGATCGGTGCAGCCGCCCGCCAAGTCAGCCGCGCCACCGGCGCTGCAGACCGGCTCGCTCGCCTCGTTGCCGCTGGTGGCGGCCACCACGCCCTGGCGCAGCGTGAGCGTGGGCGTATCCTTGGTGTAGGTGGGGGCTTGGGGATAGCGCAGACCTTCGAAGTTCCCGAACAGGTAGGTCTTGCCGCCCAGCCAATCGGGCAGAATCTGCCCGCCCAGCGACGCGCCGAAGCGGTTGCGGTGGCTCTTGGGGCGGGCGATGCCGGACTGGTTGTTGCCCCAGGAGTTGGCAGACAGGTAGGAGCCGAGATAGTAGTCGTAAACCGAGCCATGCACCGTCGAGGTGCCGCGCGTGGTGACCATAGCCACGGTCGAACCGGCAGCGCTATTCACATCCGCCGTCTGGTTCTGCGTGGTCACCGTGAAGGTCGAAACGCTGGCCGCCGGCGTCGGCATCACGCCCGAAGCGTAGCCGCCGGTGGTGTTGGTGTAACCGTTGTTCCCGCCGTCCATGTCGTTGGTGTTGTTCCCGCCGTCAATCGTGTAGCTGTTCTGGTCTTCGGCCGCCCCGGCCACGCCGCCGTTCATGGAAACTG
Source organism: Terriglobales bacterium (assembly GCA_050747745.1). Classification (GTDB taxonomy): domain Bacteria; phylum Acidobacteriota; class Terriglobia; order Terriglobales; family SCQP01; genus SCQP01. Next base: position 796 of record JBOGKM010000049.1, on the reverse strand, counting down.
CCGGCTGGAGTACCGTCAGCGAATTGGCGTCGCGATTGGTGTTGGGCAGCTCGGTGATGGCCGCACCCGAAATCGAGCTCGAAATCGTCGAGTTCAATGTCTGCAGCTCGGCCCCGCTCGCCGTTACCTCCACCGTCTGCGTCGCCTCGCCCACCTGCAGGGTGACGTTGATAAACACGTTCTTGCCCACCGTCACCAATTGGTTCTTCAAGCTGGCGGTTTTAAATCCGGCTTTTTTGATCGTGACGTTGTAGGTGCCCGGCTGCAGGTTGGAAAAACTGTAGCGGCCGACGCTGTTGGTCACCGTCGGCGTCACGCTGTTGGTGCTGACGTTAGTCAGCATCAGCACCGCGTCGACGATCACCCTGCCTTGCTGGTCGGTGATCTGGCCGGAAACCGAGCCGCTAGTTGAGCTTTGGGCGAGAGCGGCGGTTGGCAGCAGCCAAGCGCAGCCCAGGAGAATCACGGCGAGCGTCCATCCCCAGCGGCGTATGCGATCCATGTTGACTTATCCCCCAGCAGGAAATTTCACCGGCAAATCTGCCACACACCTGCGCAACTCTACCGGCTTACCCGCGAGCGTATCGCCGCGCGTAGGACATGTCAAGAACTTAATTTTGCAAGCGAGATATTTCGGCGTGAGGCATTTTCACCTCGTCTGCTCTAGCAACTGGAAGGCAGGCGAGATCGTTAGCACCGCTAGCCAACCAGCAGGTCCACCTCCATCGGGATTGTTGTCCGCCGGCGGCTGGGCCGAAAATCCCCTCCCGAAAAATGAAGGGCCGCGGCAAACGCC
>JBOGKM010000048.1:0-79206 GCA_050747745.1 Terriglobales bacterium | reverse complement strand
CGCCCAATTTCTGAAGATGGCCAATACGATCGGCACCATCCAGGACGGAGAGGCAGCCGACCTGGTGGTGGTTCGGGGCAATCTCAACCGCCGCATCTCCGACATCGAGCATGTCGAAACCGTATTCCAGGATGGCGTCGGGTGGAACTCGGCAAAACTGATCCAGCCGGTGCGCGGGCAGGTGGGAGTGCACTAGGAGGCTGTTGAAACGGGCTCGGCATCGCGCCGGCGTTGAGCGAGCCGCGGTTGACGGCGGCTATACGGAGGCTTGCGAAGCCTGGGTATCCGCCGCAAGTTGAAGCGGCGCTTGCGAACACGAAGCCCAGTCGGCCTTGGTGAGTCCCCGGAGCCGCGCCTGTCGTCTTCGGTGGCCCTGCGCCTCCGCTAACATGGAAGCATGGAAGGCCGTCCCGAATCTCTGGAAGCGGCGGCGAGCAAGCGCGGCGAGAACGCAAGCAGCGAGGGCGACGGAGCGTGCGCTGACGTTCGTGACCGAGCCCGAGCGCGGGAGGACGAAGCCCCGCGCCGCAGATCGCCCCGCCCCGCCACCCCCGCCGAGCACCAGACCCGGCTGGCTTGGAGGCAATCCCTGGGCGCCGGACTGCTGCTGGGGCTGGCGCTCGGCTGCGGCTGGCTGGCCCACTGGACGCTGCATCTGTATCCCCGGCTGCTGCTGTTCGTCGCCGCGGGCGTGCTCGCTCTGCTCGGCACCGGCCTGATGCTCACCCTGCCGGAAGAGCACGGGCGCTTCGCACGCTGGCAGGAGCAATGGGAGGAAACGTTTTCCGGCGCGGGCGTGCCCTTTTTCACCGCCCTGGTGGTCCTGCTGGTCGCCGCCATCACCAGCGGCAACAATCTGCTGTATCTGGTGGTCAGCGGGCTGGTGGCGGCGCTGATCATTTCCGGCCTTAGTGCGGCCCTCAACCTGAGCGGCATGGAGCTGAGCTTCCGGATGCCCGAGGAAGTGTTCGCAGGCCGGCCCGCGCGCGTTCACTTTCAGTTGACCAACGCCAAAAGCTTCTGGCCGGCTTACTCGCTCAGGCTCTCCGCCTCCGCCCCGCCGCTGCTGGCCCGGCCCGGCATCCCCGCAGCCCGGCTGCGGCCGGTCTATTTCGGCTACCTGGCGCACGGCGCGGGTGCATCCAGCGCCAGCGAGCTGGCGTTCCCTCGCCGCGGGCGTTACCGCAGCGCTGCCTTCGAGCTGTCGACCCGCTTTCCCTTCGGCCTGATGCGCAAGCGCCGCCGCTTCCGCTCGCAGCGCGGGGAGCCGGAATTGCTGGTCTATCCGGCTCCGCTGCCCGGCCTGGCCCTGAGCGAGCAGCAAATGCGCGCGGGCCGCCAGCGCGAGCTGCCGCGGCGGGGTGACGGCGAGGACCTCTACCGGCTGCGTCCGCACCAGCCCGGCGACAGCGCGCGCCAGGTGAATTGGAAGGCCAGCGCGCGTGCGGGCACCCTCTACGTCCGAGAATCCGCCGAGCAAATCGGCCTGCGCCTGCGCCTGCGCCTGGCCCTCTCGCCGGACCTGGACCCGGCGCGCGCGGAAGCGGCGCTGTCGCGCTGCGCCGGCTGGATCATGGCGCTGGACGGCGACCGGCTGTCGCTCGAATTTGCCGGCGAAAATCCCACCGCCGGCGGCTGCGGTTTATTCCTGCCACTGGCCCCCGTGCGGCAGCAGCGGCGGGCGGTGCTCGAGTATCTCGCGCTGGTCGAGCTCGAACGCCCACTCGCCCCCGCCGCTCAGGGCACGGCGGGGCTCTTCGAGCTCCTCGTCGACGGTCAGAGCTGAATCTGCTGGTGCGCGCGCGCGTCGGGATCCAGCGCCCCGTACAGCCTTTCCAGCAGCGCCGGGTTGCGCGCGATCACGGCGGCGGCAGATAGCACGCGTTCCTGCGGCTGGCCCTCGGGCACCAGCCAGGCGTCGAGATGACGCGCCTGCGCGCCCAGCTCGCCGCTGCGCCGCGCCAGGCTGCGCACCACCCGCGTCTCCAACTGCTGCAGTTGATGCTCGATCTTCTGTCCCGCGCCCTGCACGGCGTCGACCAGGGTCGGATCCAGTTGCTGCAGCTCGGCGCCCAGCGCCTGCAGGCCCGATTCCGTCTGCGCCCGCAGCGCCGCCGCGTGCTCGCGAATGCCCGCCGGCAGCGCCCGCCGGGCGAGCAGTTCGCCCGCCCCAGCCTCGCGCAGCTCCGTCAGCGTGATGCCGTACTTCTGCAGCAGCCGCTGCGCTTTCGCATCCACCAGCGTCGCCCGCGCGCGCGGCCACGCCACCGGCTGGCTCACCCCCAGTGCCTGGTACAGCACCGCCGATTGCGCCAGGTAAGCGATTTCAGCCGGTCCCGTGACTTGCGCGACGGTGGGAAAGGCGACGTCCTGCAGCACGGGGCGCAGCAGGGCGGCGGCGGACACATGCACCGCATCCCCCGCCACCCGCGCCCGCAGCGCCGCGGCTTCCACCGGCGTCTCGCCGATGAGCCAGCCATGTTCGCCGCGCCGCAGCCCGCGCCGCCCCTCCGGCTCTTCCAGGAACAGCATGCTCGCGGCGCCGGTCTGCTCCACCTGCACGTGATAGCCCGACGCGGCAAGCCCAGCCCCCCGCTCGCCCAGCAGCCCAGCCAGCTCCGCCTGGCGGTCGAAGGCGGCGACGTAGTACGGCTGCCACAGCCCCGCCGCGGTGGCGCAGCGCGGATCGAACACCAGCAGGCCCCAGGGGGCGAACCAGCGACGCAGCAGCCCCCCGAAGGCTTCCGCCAGCGTCGCGCCCGGCTGGTACGCGGCCCGCACCGCCGACCAATCGCCCTCACAACTTCGCTCGGCTTCCTCCAGCGCATGGCGGATGGTGTCATTCAACCGCAGGCTGCCGATGGCATGGCCGGCAGCGGCGGAGCCATTGAAATCGGCGCTCAGCCGGTGCAGCTCGTCGTTGCCGTCCGGAACCCACGCCTGGTTCACTTCGACCAGATCATGATCCTGCGTCGCCATCCAGAAAATCGGTACTGCGGCCGTCCCGCGCGCGCGCAGCCGCTCGGCAATCAGTACCGCCGTCATCGCCTTGAATACGCCCAGCAGCGGCCCGCCCAGCAGACCTGCCTGCTGACCCGTGAGGATCGCCGCCGTGCCCGGTTCATCGAAACGCCCCGCTTCGACCGTGTTGCCCGGATTCTGCCGCGCCAGCTCCGCGGCCATCGCGGCCCGCCGTTCGGCAGGATAGTCGAGTGCGGCCGCCCGGGCGGCGAGCCGCTCCAGCTCGAAGGGCGCACCCGCCGGATAAAACGGCGCCACCTGCGTGAAGTCGAACAGGTAATCGTGAAATAGGGGGCTGAGGCTTTCGCCGCTGTTTGCGCTGTCCTCTGCAGTGCCGCTCACTTGGCCTCACCCGCAAACTGCCTCGCCACGGCCAGCCCCGCCCAGGCTTGCTCGATCGCGGCGCGGGGCGCGCCCGCCAGTCCCCGCAGCGGCAGCCGCGGCGGCCCGCCGTACAGTCCGCACGCATCCACCGCGGCCTTCAGGCCCGCAATGCCGTAGGGCTCGAAGGCGCGGCAGGCGGTAACCAGCGCCCGCTGCCCCGCCAGCGCCAAATCGTGATCGCCGCGCTGATAAGCCTGCTCCACCGCGCAGCAGGCGCCCGGCGCAGCCGCCGCCAGCGCCAGAACTGCGCCTGCCGCCCCCGCGCACAGGCTGGGATAGAGGCTTGACGCCCCGCCCACCAGAACTGCAAAATCCGGCCGCGCCGCCGCCAGTTGCACCAGCTTGGCCATGTTGCCGCTGGACTCTTTCAGCCCCATGATGCGCGGATGCTCCGCCAGTTCCAGAATCGTTTCCAGCGCCAGGTCCACTCCCGTGAGCGGTGGAATGTTATACAGCACGACCGGCAGCGGCGCTGCCTCCGCCAGCTCGCGGTAGTAGTCCCGCAGCACCGCCTGCGTCAGGTCTTTTTTGTAGTAATGCGGCGTCCGCACCACCGCGGCGGCGTAGCCGAGCTCGGCCGCCCGCTCGCTCATTTCCAGCGTGGCCCGCAGCGATTCCTCGGCCGTGCCCGCCAGCAGCAACTTGTCCTTGCCCGCCTTGGCCGACGCGCACCTCAGCACCGCCAGCTTCTCCTCGCGATCGAGCGCGATCGCCTCCCCGCTCGATCCCAGGATCAGGTAACCCCCGAGCGCGGTGCCGTTGTAGGCCTCGAGGTTCGCCCCCAGCCGCTCCAGCCGCAGCTCCCCGCTTTCATCGAACGGCGTGGTTACCGCCGCGATCATGCCGCCCAGACTCATCCTTCTAATTTAACTCGGGTTTCCTTTTTGGCGCATGAAGGTGAAACCTCAGGCCGCCAAATTCGGCAATGTTTATGCGGGTGCAGCGGCGGTTCGGGCGCCGCGGAGGGCAGAACCCAATGAGTGAGATCCGGAATCGGGCGGTCCAGCTCAGTCCGGGTCGATTTTCAAGGACCACGGGCCACCTCTGACGGCGGGCTGATGCTCGTGCGCGAGTTGGAATGTTCGACCGATGCGCGGGCGAGGGACGCACACCTGCCGCTGGCTGGCAGCGTCGTAGCGAATCCGCGAGCGTGCGGAGTTCAACAGAATCCGAAGCATTTGGGGGTCGCTCCGGGTGGGCCATGCCGAAGACGATGCCGGCCATGGTGCGCTTGGACTGGCCCTCGCCCTAGGCTAACATCAGGCCGCCGACGCCGCTTCTAGGTGTACTTCAGCCAACGCATCAACTCGGGAAGGCTCGGCCGCTTGCCGGTCATCAGGATACCAACGCGGTAGATCCTGGCGGTGAGCTGGGTGCAGCCGAGAAACGTCGCTACGCACAGCGCCAGCGACAGCAGCACCTGCCACAGCGGCGGCGTCGAAACCGCCAGGCGCGCCACCATCAGCACCGGCGCGAAGAAGGGAACCAGCGACAGCACCGTGCTCAGCAGACTGGTCGGATTCATCATCACCATGAAGGCCAGGTAGATCGAAATGGCCAGCACCATGGTGAGCGGCATCTGCGTCTGCTGCGCCTCCTGATCACTTGACACCATCGCGCCGATGGCGGCGTAAATGCTCGAGTACAGCAGAAAGCCCGCCAGAAAGAACAGCACCACCCAGACCAGCAGGGCGGCGCCGCTGTGAGGCAAGTACTGCTTCCAGTTCAGGCCCGCCGCCTGCGCCATGGCGACGCCGTAGACGGCAAAAAGCGCCAGGCACACGCCCCAGACGATGATCTGGCACAGAGCCGTCGTCACCACACCCAGGATTTTGCCCATCATCAGCGAGAACGGATCCACCGACGCCAGCAGCACCTCGCTCACCCGCGAGGTCTTCTCTTCCGTTACCGCCCGCATCACCACCACGCCGTAGAGCAGCAGCAGCAGATAGAGCACCATCACCAGCCCGATGGCGAAATAGAAGCTCTGGCCGCTGTCCTTGTGCTCGCCCGTCGCCGACACCTTGATCTGGTGCAGGTCAAAGCCGCCCAGCAGGCCCTGCGTCTTCGCCGCCGGAATGCCGCTGGCTTCGAGCGCGGCGGTGTTCACCGCATCGCGCAGCCGCGTCTGCAGGTCGTAGGCAACTGAAATCGCAGCGGTGTTGCTGGCGTGGTACTGCGCCACGCGGCTGGTGAGCACGTCCGCCGGGATCACCAGGTAACCGTCCAGCTTTTTGGCCAGCACCTCGGCACGCAGCTGGGATTCGGTCTGGGGCAGCGTAGCCTCGGTCGCCGCGACGGGCTGAAAATGAAACGTCGCGCGGTTCTCGTCTTCCTGCGCGGCCTTCGAGGGGGCCTGCTGCAGCCCTGGCATCACCTGCTGCGACAGGTCCACCACCGCGACCGTGCTGGTGACGTTCTGGCCGGCGGCGATGATCTTGTACTCCAGAAACATGAACGCCGCCGCCAGCACCGGAATGCCAAAGGTGAAGATCACAAACCCCTTGGTGCGAACGCGGATCAGCAGCTCGCGCTGAATGACGGTAAGAATTTTCATGCGTGCACCACGGCCTCGGCGGCGGCGGGCGTGGTAGCACCCACGGTGTCGAGAAAAATCTGGTTCAGCGACGGTTCCAATTGCTGGAAGCGGGTGATGGTGAGCCGCGGCACCAGATAGCGCAGCAGCTCCGACACCGCCGCCGGGGTCTGCGCGTCCGGCGCCAGCTTCAGCTCGGCGTAGTTGCCGAAATCGTCGGCCCGGACAACGCCTGGGGCCTTGCGGAGCACGGCGGCGTCACCGCCATAATCCACGCGCACGGTGTTCTTGCCCGCCGCGGCGCGAATGTCGGCCAGCCGGCCATCTAGCACCTTGCGGCCCTTGTTAATGAGGCAGACGTGGTCGCAGAGCCGCTCGGCCTCTTCCATGCGGTGCGTCGAAAGCAGAATGGTCTTGCCGCGGGCGCGCTGCTCCAGCAGGATTTCGTTGAGCAGGTTGGCGTTAACCGGATCCAGCCCGCTCGAGAACTCATCCAGGATCAGCACCGGCGGATCGGCGATCGCCGCCACGATGAACTGGATTTTCTGCTGCATGCCCTTGGAGAGTTCATTGACCTTCTTCTCCGCCCACGCGCCCAGCTCGACCCGCTCCAGCCATTGCTTCGCCCGCGCCCGCCCCTCGGCGGCCTTGAGGCCCTTCAATCCCGCGAAAAACTCCAGCAGCTCGCGGATCTTCATCTTCGGGTACAGGCCCCGCTCCTCGGGCAGGTAGCCGATCAGATCCTTGGCCTTGTCGCCGGCGGGCACGCCCAGGATTTTCACCTCTCCCGCGTCCGGTTGCAGGATCCCGACCTTCATGCGGATGCTGGTGGTCTTGCCCGATCCGTTGGGTCCGAGAATGCCGTAGACGGCGCCCTGGGGCACGGTGAGGCTCAGCGCCTGCACGGCGCGGACATCGCCGTAGGATTTCTCGATGCCGTCACAGACGATCGCATCCATAAGGGCTCATTATTGCAGCAAACTGAAGCGCTTACCATAGCCCGTGAGTTCCAGATACCCCGCACCGTCCGTGGATAAAGTAACCGCACCCTCCCAATAGTTCACCGCGATCGCGGGCGCATGAGGTCGCCCGAGGGCAGGTGCAGGCCCATCCATTTCCACCCCTGCTGATCGGGGGCAAGCTGATCGGTGGCGAACTCGTGGTCCATCCAGGCCAGGCCGGTGACCGCGCTTCCCTGCTCGGTTCCCTGAATCTGAAGGTGCGGGAACGAATAGTAGTAGGTCGGAACCCCGTTTTGACGATTCCCTACGCGGCCAGATAGCCTACAGGCTACAGGCAGCCGGCGGTCAGGGGACTGAAAAATAGCCGGCACGCGGCCGAGCCTAACCCTACCGCTTCAGACCATCTCCGCCAGCGGAAAGCTGCGATGCGCGCGCGGCGGCTCGAGATAGTTTTGCCGGTGGGTGGTCACCAGAAACTTGGTGAAGCCGGTATTTTCCGGCGGCAGATTGTATCTCTTCTGCAGCTCCACGCCGTCCATTTCCTTGCGGATTTTCTCGAACAGCTGCCCCGAAGGGCAGAAGCCGATGAAGTGTACACCGGCCTTGGGCGCCGCGCTCACCGGTCCGGCGGCGTTGAACTGAAATGGGTTCTCGACGGTGTCGAAATCCTGCCGCAGGAACAGCACCGTCCCTTTGGGCAGCTTCTCTCCGTAGACCGTCGTGGTGTCGCGCGTCACGCGCGACAGGAACTGCATCTGCGCGTTGTGCCCCACCAGATGATGGGTGCGGGCGTCGTCGTCCAGTTGTTCCTGGAAGGTCGAGGTCGCCGGGGCCTGCGAGGGCGATAGGTTCTCCGGTGCCTCGCTCCGCCGCGGGTTGAACATGCGCTGCAGCCGCCCCTGGTGGTTGAGGCTGTACCAAGCCTGCAGATCGATCTCGATGTGCGACAAATGCATCATGGTGCCGTGCGCGAAATAGCTCGCCGGCGTTTGGTCGGTGTAGCCCGGGATGGTTTCGAAGCTGGGCAGCCCGCCCTGCGCGAGCCCGTGCACGTGGCTGGACGTGAAGCCCATGAACAGCATCGCCCCCGCCGGAATCTTGTCGGCGCCGGGGATGCGCAGGCGGCTGGCTATGGCCCGCGGCATGCCGCGTCCGGCAAAGCCGCGGCGGATCGAGGTCACGCTGAACAGGTCGCCCACGTAGAGCGCTTCGGCCGGAATGCCGTTGAGAGTGTGGGCGCCGGGCTGGAATAGCGCCCGCAGCGCGTCGTTGAGGTGCTGCTTGTAGTCGCTTTTGAAATGAAAACAGATCTCGTTGTCCTCTAGAATCAGCCCGGCCGGATCCTTGGGAAATTTGATGGCGTCGTTGACGGCCCAGGCGCCGGCCTTGCCGTTTTCCAACGTGCGCGGCATGTACTGATCCGCCGCCGCCCGAGGAATCCATTCCTTGAAATAGGACAGCCCGTAGGCGATTTGCGTCAGAATCCCGCCGGGATGAAGCGGATACACGACTTCCAGCCCATCCAGAGCGGCGGTGAGCCGCTGCTGCGCCTGCTGCAGCGCCCGCTTGTCACCCTTGGGCACGTTCAACCGCGCGGTCACTACCGCATGCCAGAGCGGCACCACTGCCACCGGCACCTCCAGATGATCTTCCACCGTCACCCCCGGTAGCTCGTACTGGGTTTTGGGCGGCTCCCCCTTCACTCGCTTGGCATAGTTGACAACTCCGGCCCAATCGAACCCCGCCGCCTTGGTGGTCATGGTGCTTGCTCTCCCTTGCTCTACCTAATTGCGCTGATTTTACCACTCAGCCGCCCGCGCCCTGCGCAACCGCGGACCATCCCTGCGGCGTTCGTAACAATTCTGTCGATTTTCTGTTACAAAAAAGTGAGTGCCCCAGGCCCCAACCTTTTGCCCACTTTCGGACTCTATATATTCGAGAGCACAGCTGTGCTCCTGCCGGGCGGCCCGCCGGTAATGCCAATCGTGGGCGCGGTGAGACGCAGTGCGATGCAAGTGTACATCCCGGGCTCCAAACGCAACGCTGGCTCCAGAGGAACCGAATGCTGGTTCGAAAGGACTTAAGTTGTACCAATTCGACTCATCCTATCCGCCGCCGTCCCCGGCCCCCCGTCCCCGTCCGATGCCTGGGGGGGGGAGGGGGGGCGGGAACGCGGTACGCTCACCCATGCTTAGCGCTCGGGAGAGATAGGGAGAATGAAGTCGCTGCCGTTCTGGTGGACCATCAGCAGGATGGCACTGCCCGGAGGCGTGGCCTCGATCTGTTTTTCCAGTTCCTGGGCACTCGCGATCGGGTGCTGGTTGGCCTGCTCAATCACGTCGCCACGGCTGAGGCCGGCAATCATCGCCGGGCTGTTGGGCTGTACCGACTGGACCAGAAGGCCGTTGAGCGAATCCGGCAACTGGAGCTGGCTGCGGAGTTGGGGCGTCAGCGGGGTGACCGTGATGCCCAGTTTGGGCGTACCGGAAGAAGAGGGCGAGACCGGAGCCGCTTCGCCGCTGGCGGGGGCGTTGGCGTAGTTGCCCATGGTCACGTCAAACGTCATGGGTTTGCCGTCGCGCACCACGCCGACTTTGGCCGTCGTGCCCGGTGCGGCGGAGCCCGCCACCACCTGCAGATCGCCGCCGTTCGTGATCTTGCTGCCATTGAAGCTGGTGACCACGTCGTAGGGCTTGATGCCGGCCTTGGCCGCCGGAGAGTCGGCGTTAACCTGATCCACCAGCACGCCGCTTGCGTTGGGCTCGTGGAGCGAGGCCGCGGTGTCGGGCGATAGCGGGGTTACGTCAATGCCGAGATAGCCGCGAATGACTTTGCCATTTTTGATCAGATCGGCGGCAACCGATTTCACCAAATTGCTGGGAATGGCGAAGCCGATATCGGCGTAGCCGTTCTGGCTGGTCATCATTTCGGTGTTAATGCCGATCACCTGGCCCTGAACGTTGACCAGCGGGCCGCCGGAGTTGCCGTGGTTGATGGGCGCGTCGGTCTGGATGAAGTTGCCGCGGGAATTCGGGCCATTGGATTGCGAGCGGGACCGGTTGAGGGCGCTGATGATGCCGCTGGTGACGGTGAATTGCTGGTCGAGCGGCGCGCCGATCGCCAGAACCATCTCCCCTGGCCGCAGCAGGCTGGAGTCGCCGAAGTCGGCACTGGTGAGGTCGGGAGCGTTGATCTTAATCACGGCGAGATCGGTGGCGGCGTCGGTGCCGACCACTTTCGCCGGATAAACGTGCTGGTTGTTCAGAGTCACCTGCACTTTGCTGGCGTCTTTGACGACATGGTTGTTGGTCACGATGTAGCCGCTGGGCGAGATGATGATGCCGCTACCGACGGCGATAAATTCGCTGGACCGCCGCTGTGGCGTGCCGAACTGGAAAAAGAACTGGCGGAACGGTCCGGGCAGATTCTGGGGCACCATCTGCGACATTTGTGATTTAGATCGGCCTTCGACCTGGATCTCGACCACGGTGGGCAGCACGCGCCCGGTGACCGCTTCGGTGGCGCGGTTGAGCGCCTCCAACGGCGCGATGACATCCGGGGCCAGCGGCTTCATGGTGGCTACCATGGGCGCGGGCTCGGGCGAAATGCCGGGCAGATGGATGAAGCCGGCGGAGGCGCTTGCGGTGACGGCAAGAACGATCACGGCGGCAGCGAAGATTTTGGTGCGGCCGGAGATGCGGGAAAAGACACTGGGCGTACTGGAGTTCATATCCATGCTCCTTTCAGAGGTAATGTTTCGGAGGCGGCGGACAAAAGAATTAGATGCTTGTCAGCACCAGCACCTCCACGGGACGGAAAATCGGCACACAACGCATCACCATCTGCAAGCGCATGATGGCGGCGCCGGAAGGCAATATCTCAGGCATCCAGACCGGCTGCGGCGAGCAGACCGGAAAAGCCGTGAGACTGAAGGCCACCACCGTGGTCTGTCCGGGATGGGGCGGCGGTGGTGGCGGCGGCGCGGGGACTCGCGAGCGGGGCGGAAGCGGCGGAAGCGGGGGCGCTGGCGCCTGGGGGGCTTTCCGGGCGCGCGGAGCCGCCGGTGGCGCGGGTGCGGTCGGAACGGCGGGAGCCGCCGCCGGTGCCACCCATTGCGCACTGGCGGACAGGAGCCAGAGGCCGCAGGCGGCCACCAGCGCCATCCCCACGCTCATTCGCCAGCCGCGCCGGGATCCTCCTTCTGCCGGGCGACCCAGCAGGCGGCTGATCCGCGCCCCCAGCGCGCCCCCGCCGGCGGCGAGCGCCTGCGCGGGCTCGTGTGCGGTCGCGTGTTCGGACTGCCAGGCCGCCAGCTCAACCAGGGCACGGGCGTAGGCGGCGCGATCGCCGCAGCCGGCGATGGCGAGATCGTCACAGCAAAGTTCGCGGCTTTCCGAGACCTGACGCGAAAGCCACCACACGGCGGGATGGAAGAAGAAAATCACTTCCAGCGCGCGCTGCGCCAGGTTGACCAAATAATCGTGGCGGCGAATGTGCGCCAGCTCATGCGCCAGCAGCGCGCGCAGTTGCGCGCCGGGCAGCGACTCGAACGCGTTCAGCGGCAGCAGGATCACCGGACGCAGCCAGCCCAGCGTACAAGGGCCGCTCACCCGCGAGGAGCGCGCCAGCTGCACGCGGCGGCCGACGCCCAGCCGCGCGGCCAGTTGGGCGAGCTCGGCGCGCCAGCCTTGCGGCACCTCCGCCGCGCTGCCCTCCACGCCATGACGTATCCGTTGCGCCCACGCCCAGCCTGCCAGCGCGTAAGCGCCACAGCAGATCATTCCCGCTGCCCAGATTCCGACCAGCCACGGAGCGGCTTTCAAGGTGAACGCCGGCGTCGCCGCCAGCCACCCCGCACCCGTCGCGCCGCCGCCTGTCGAGGCCAGGCGGAACAGCGTGCCGGCAAACGCCAGCGGCAGCGCCACCAGCGCCAGGCAGCCGGCCAGGTAGCGCGCGTTGGCGGAATGGCGCCGCAGCCAGGGCTGCCCCGCCAGCAGCAACACCGCCACCAGCGCCGCCTGCCAGAGAAACTGTATCAGCGCCGCGCCAACGACAGGAATCCACGATGAGTGCAGGAGTGAAAGCAGCGCGTTCATGCCTGCCTCCTTTCATAATCTTCCAGCATCTGGCGCAGCTCGGCGATTTGCTCGCGCGTGGCCGCCGAACGGGAAAGCAACTGCATCATCATGCGCGTGGCCGACCCGCCAAAGGCTCGGGCCAGCAGATCGTCGACCAACTGCCGTTCGGTCTGCTCGCGCTCGCGCCCCGCCCGGTACACGTGGGCTCGCTGCTGCTCGTCGCGCTCGACCAATCCTTTTTCCGCCATGATCTGCAGCAGCTTCAGGGCCGTGGTGTAGCCGGTGGCCGCGCCCAGCTCCGCCTGAACTTCCCGCACCGTGCTGGGACCGCGAGTCCAGAGCACGCGCAGGATCGCCAGCTCCGATTCCGTGGGCCGTGGCTGCGGCCCCCGGCTCCCGCCTTCCCATGGCTTTTGGGTTTCCATAACTCTTATAATACGAACTTTTTCGTAGATGTCAACGAAAACTTTCGTAGCTTTGCGTGCTGGCGATTTCGCGAATTTGACAGAGACCCTTATACTGTGGGGCAGGTCTGTGTCCCCCGGGACCAGAGAGAGGCTCTATGGAACAAGGGAAAGTAAAGTGGTTCAACGACGCCAAGGGTTTTGGGTTTATCACGCGCGAGGGGGCGCCGGACGTTTTCGTGCATTACTCCGCGCTGCCGCAGGGCGGGTTTCGCACGCTCAAAGAGGGCCAACTGGTCCAGTTCGAGGTCATTGACGGACCGAAAGGGCCGCAGGCCTCCAACGTTACCGCGGTGTAAAACGGCGGCGGCGCTGGCCGCCGCTTTCCTGCTGACCGCCTGCCTGGCCGCCCAGGCGCCGGGGCTGGCAGCGGCCCGGCCGCGCACGCGGGATTTGGGCATCATCACGGGTATTCTGCCGCCCGGACGGCTGGACGCGATCACCGACGTGCCCGGCGTCGAGGTGGGCCAAGTCACGCTCGACGACCACGATAACGTTCATACGGGCGTGACGGCGATTCTGCCGCACGCCGGCAACATGTTCCAGCACAAGGTGCCGGGAGCGGTGTTTGTGGGCAACGCCTTCGGCAAGCTGATGGGTTCGACCCAGATCCGCGAGCTGGGGCGGATCGAGACGCCCATCTTGCTCACCAACACCCTGAATGTGCCGCGGGTGGCAGATGCGCTGCTCAGCTACATGATGCAGTTGCCTGGCAACGAGCGGGTGCAGAGCATCAACCCGGTGGTGGGCGAGACCAATGACGGCTACTTGAATGACATTCGCGGCCGCCACGTGGACCAGCAGGACGTGTTCGAGGCGATCGAGAACGCACGTGGCGGACCGGTGGAGGAAGGTTCCGTGGGGGCGGGCGCGGGCACGGTGGCGTTCGGCTTCAAGGGCGGGATTGGAACGGCATCGCGCAAGCTGCCGGCGAACCTGGGCGGGTGGACGGTGGGCGTGCTGGTGCAGACCAATTTTGGCGGGATTCTGAACATTGATGGCGCGCCGGTGGGACGGTTGCTGGGACGGTATTACCTGAGGAATCAGTTGGACAAGGGACGGGACACTGGGGATCGGCTGGACTCGCCGGATGGTTCGTGCATGATCATCGTGGCCACCAACGCGCCGGTGGGATCGCGCAACCTGAGGCGGATGGCGGCGCGGACCATGTTTGGGCTGGCGCGCACGGGATCGGCGGCCAGCAACGGTTCGGGCGACTACGCCATCGCGTTTTCGACTGTGCCCGCGGATGCCGGCGTGCCGCGGGTGAAAAACCGCGCCATGTCGCCGCTGTTTCTGGCGGTGATCGAGGCCACGCAGGAGGCAATCTACAACTCGCTGTTCAAGGCAACGACAGTGAGCGGGCGCGGGCACACGGTGGAGGCGCTGCCGCTGCGGCAGACCGAGGCGATCCTGCGGGACTATCATGTGATGCACTGACTCCGGCTCCGTCGGCGCCCCGGAGTCTGCCAACGAATCACTTCTTACTTCATCCGCCAAGCGGGGCGGCCGTCTATGTTGTCGACGGCGACCTGGCGGTTGGACTCCAGGCCGGCGATCGCGTCGTGGATGCGGGTGGAGGAGAACAGGGGCGCGAAAAATTGCGCCAAGCTTTCTTCGGTCTCGCAGACCTGGGTGTCGAGATATTGTGTGACGAGAGCGGCCGCGGCCTGGAGCTGGGAGACCTTGTCCACCCAGGGCGGAACGGCGGGCAGGGCCAGCACCAGCGGGCGCCAGAGGGGTTCGCTCTGGGCGTGGCCGCAGCGCAGGATTTTCAAGGTGCGGGCGAGCTCGCGCAGGGCGCGGTCGACGGTGAAGGCGGAGGTGCGGTCGGGGCCGAGGCGCTGGCGCAACTGGGTGTTGGTCAGCGGCGCGGGAGCGGCCAGCAGTTGCTCGAAGACCTCGGCGGCCAGCATGGAAAGCTGCTGGCGCTCCTGCTGCTGCAGATAGTCCTTGCGCGGATGGCGATCGCCGACGGCGACATAGAGGTAGCCGAGCAAATCGGCGGCGCAGTAGCGCAGCATGCCTGGCCAGATCCAAAGCTCGATAATATGCAGCGCCGCCAGTTCACTTTCCAGCAGCAGCACCGCCTGATCGTCCCAGGCGCCGAAATCGGGGAGGGTGGCAAAGCCCAGCACACCCACCCAGCCGCGCAGCGTTTCCTGGTCGAGATGGCCGGGGCGCAGCTCATTGCTGCGCGCGGCGCGGGCGGTGAGCAGATCTTCGGAAGTCATATCACGAGATCCGCTTGAAGGCGCGTTGAATCTCCTGCATCGAATAGCGCAGCAGGACCGGACGGCCGTGAGGACACGTCATCGGGTATTGAGTGAGCGCCAGTTGCGCCAGCAACCACTGCATTTTGGGTGGTTCCAGTTTCATGTTAATTTTTACAGCCGCATGGCATGCAATGGTAGCAGAGATGCGGGTGCGCACCGCCTCCAGGGTGAGACCGCGATCGTGGACGGCGGCAACTTCGAGAATCTCGCGCAGCAGGCGCTCGGACTGTTCCGCCGCGATGCCGGCGGGAACGGCCTGGATGGCCACCGTGCCGCGGCCGAAGGGTTCGGCGGCAAAGCCGGCGGCGGCCAGCTCGGGTGCGATTTCGGCAAAGGCGAGGGCGCGGCCGGGATCGATCTCGACAATTTGCGGCAGCAGCAGACGCTGGCTGGGAGCGGTGCCGGCGCCGCGCTGAGCGCAGATTTGCTCAAACAGCACGCGCTCATGGGCGACGTGCTGATCAATGAGCCACAAACCGGTGGGGCCTTCGGCCACGATGAAGCTATCGCGAATCTGGCCTAGCGGACGCAGCTCCGCCAGCTCGCCCGGATCGGCAACACTGGAGGCGGGCGTGCCTGCCTCGCGCAGACCGCAACCAGCGCCGGTTTCCGGGACCAGCGCGGCGGCCGGCAGCGGCGGCGGAGGCGCGGCAAACGCCTCCGGGCGCGGCGCCAGCGGCAGCGGCTGCTCCAGCGGCTGCGGGCGGGCTGGGCTGAGGCGGAACTCGGGCGGCAGGTCCGCGACCGAGATGCCAAGCGCTGGGTCCACGCCCTGCGCCATGGGAACCGGTCGCGATGTGACCCAGGCCGGGGCGGCGCTGGCGCGCGCGCCGCGCTCGTGCAGAAACGCGGGGATCGGGCGCGATTCCGACAGCGCGGAGCGGATGGCGTCGCGCACGGCGTCATGCACGAACGAGGCGCGCCGGAAGCGCACCTCGGTTTTGGCGGGATGCACGTTGACGTCCACCTCGGCAAACGGCAAATCGAGGAACAACAGCACCGCCGGGAAAATGTTGTTGGGCAGCAGATTGTAGTAGGCGGCGGCGATGGCGTGCTGCAGCAGCCGGTCGCGCACCAAACGGCGGTTGACAAAGGTAAAAATCGAGTTGCGGTTGAGCTTGTGGACTTCCGGCCGTGAGGCAAAGCCGAAGATGCCGAGGCCGGAGGACTCTTCGGGTGTGGGATCGGCGGTCCAGATCGCGGTTTGGCGGAATTCGACCGAGTTCTGGCGCAGCGCCTCCCCCAGCACCTGCTGCAGGCGTTCGGCGTGGCTCGCGACCGGCGCAGCGCTGAGCAGAATGCCGTGCGGAGTGGCGAGGTGAAAGTGAATTTCCGGATAGGCGAGCGCGTAATGAGTGACCAGGGTGGTGATATGACCGAGTTCGGTCGCTTCGCTTTTGAGAAATTTTTTGCGGGCGGGAATGTTGGCGAACAACTGGCTCACCGTCACCGTGGTGCCGCGCGGCAGCCCGGCTGCATCCACGCCCTGGAGCTTGCCGGCGGCCACGCGGACGCGCGTACCCTCGCCGGCAGCCGTGGCCGTTTCCAGGCTGAAGCGGGAGACGGAGGCGATGGCGGGCAGGGCTTCGCCGCGGAAGCCGAGGGTGGCGATGGCGCTGAGCGAGTCCAGGTCGGAAAGTTTGCTGGTGGCGTGCCGCTCCAGCGCCAGCAGCGCATCATCGCGGCTCATCCCGCAGCCATCGTCGGCGACCCGGATGCGGACGCGCCCGCCCGCTTCCACTTCCAGGCGCAGGGTGCGGGCACCGGCATCCAGCGCATTTTCCATCAACTCCTTCACCACCGAGGCCGGGCGCTCGACCACTTCACCGGCGGCGATTTTATTGGCGATCTGGTCCGGCAGGATCCGGATCATGGCACACGGATGCCCAGCTCCTTGAGCTGGGCGGGGGAAACTTCGGTGGGGGCGTCCATCATGAGATCCATGGCGCTCGCGGTTTTGGGGAAGGCGATCACCTCGCGGATGGAGGCGGCGCCCGCGAGCAGCATCACCAGCCGGTCCAGCCCGAGCGCAATGCCGCCGTGAGGCGGGGTGCCGTACTGCAGGGCATCGAGAAAGAAACCGAAGCGCAGCCGCGCTTCTTCGGCGCTCATGCCCAGCAGGCGGAAGATGCGCGCCTGCACCTCGGAGCGATGAATGCGGATGCTGCCCGATCCCAGTTCGACTCCGTTGAGGACCACGTCGTAGGCTTGCGCGCGCGCGGCAGCCGGCTCCGCCTCCAGGCGCTCCAGATCCTCCGGGCGCGGCGAAGTGAAGGGATGGTGCGCAGCCACCCAGCGATTTTCGTTCTCCTCCCATTCGAACATGGGAAACGAGGTCACCCAAAGAAAACGAAAATCGTTCGGGTCG
Organism: Terriglobales bacterium; assembly: GCA_050747745.1. GTDB lineage: Bacteria > Acidobacteriota > Terriglobia > Terriglobales > SCQP01 > SCQP01. The sequence continues at coordinate 62,117 of JBOGKM010000048.1, read as the reverse complement.
AGAAGCCGGTGGCGTTCCGCGAAGCGCTGGCCCAGCGCCAGGCGCAGCGCGCCGGCGTGGGATTGCAGCAAGCGCAAGGGCGAGATTTTGCTCTCCGCCGCCGCCGTTCCCGCCGCCACCAGCACGATCAGGTCGGTTGCGTCTGCGCCCACCGTTTTCCGCACCGCAGCTGCGGCTTCCGGATACGCCTTTTCGATGCGGGCGAAATCCTCGAACAGGCGCACCGGTCGGCCTTCGGCCAGAGGGCGCAACTCGTCGCGCTCGCGGCGCGAGAGCAGGCCGGCGTTGGGGATGCGGATCGCCAGGAAGGGCAAATCCGGCGGCAGCTTGAATTGCTCGCGGGCGGCGGCGTCGAAGTGCGCCAGCACGTCGTCGAAGGCGGGCAGACGCAGGTCGGGCTTGTCGGTGCCATAGCGCGCCATGGCTTGGTCCCAGCTCAGGCGCGGAAAGGGCAGCGTGATGGACTTGGCGGCCGCGGCGCAGGCGTCACGCAGCATGGACTCGACGATGCCGAACAGGGTCTCCGCATCGGGGAAGCTCATCTCGACGTCAATCTGGGAGAACTCGGGCTGGCGGTCCGCGCGTAAGTCCTCGTCGCGGAAGCAGCGCACGATCTGGAAATAGCGGTCGGCGCCGCCAATCATCAACAATTGCTTGAACAGTTGCGGCGACTGCGGCAGGGCGTAGAAGGATCCGGGATGCACGCGGCTGGGGACAAGGTAATCGCGCGCGCCCTCGGGGGTGCTGCGAGTAAGAAACGGAGTCTCGACTTCCAGAAAGCCGTGGGCATCGAAGGCGGCGCGGATGGCCTTGGTGACCTCGTGGCGCAGCCGCAGATTAGCCTGCATGGCGGGATGGCGCAAGTCAAGATAGCGAAACTTGAGCCGGGCTTCCTCGCTGACCGTTTCCGCCGATTCTTCGGTGAGAGGAAACGGAGGCGTAAGCGACTCGTTGAGCAGCTCGACCGCGGTGGCGGCAAGCTCGACCTGGCCGGTGGCGAGGGCGGCATTGACGGTAGCTTCGCTGCGGCGGACGAGCTGGCCGCGGATGGCGACCACGAACTCGGAGCGCAGCGCCGAGGCGCGCGCATGCAGGTCGGGATCGCGCTCCTGGTTAAAGACCACTTGGCAAATACCGGAGCGGTCGCGCAGGTCCAGAAACAGCAGGGCGCCCAAATCGCGGCGGCGGTGTACCCAGCCCTGCAGCACTACCGTCTGGCCGCTGTGCTCGACGCGCAGCTCGCCACAGTAATGCGTGCGCTGCGCAGGGCGAAGGGGAGCGGAAGCCATAGAAGCAATTTTATTCGGGTCCGTGCGTCTCCTGCAGGTGGGACTCGCGGAAGCGTATCTCCACCGTGCCCAGATGCGCCAGCACCCAGGTCAGAATCAGTTGCGGCACCAGATAGAAGAAATAAAACAGCGACACCAGCGCCAGAATGCACCACCAGATCCAGCGCGAGGGCGGAAAGCGGACACTAGGATTGGAGGACACAAACGCCCACCGCGGACGGCCGATCAAAAAGCTGAACCTCCAGTTCAGGAAAAACAGCGCCACCGCACCCACCAGGTTGATGATTTCCAGCAGCAGTTGCTGCTGCGGGGTGAGCGGCTTGAGGTCGTTGGCGCGCTTGAACGCTTCCTGCAGGGTGGTGGCGTGAGGCTGAGAAAACACCTGCGGCTCCATGCTGGCGAACAGCACCAGCATGGCGGCGACAATGACGGCCCACACCACCAGCGTGCCGATGACGTAGCTGCGGCGCTCCACGCGCAGATGCTCCACCGAACCGGGGCGGGGTTGCGGAGGAGCGGGGGTGCTCATGCGGACCTCGACACCGCCAGCAGCCGGACGGCGAGTTCGACTTCCTCCAGCGCCACCTGCTCGCCCCCAGCGAGGTCCTTGAGCAGCCAGCGCCCGCTGGCGGCTTCCTCCGCGCCGGCGATGACCGCGTAGGGCGCCTGCAGACGCGCCGCCAGCTCGAGCGAACGGCCGAGCTTGCGTCCGGGCGAGGCAAGCTCGAGGCGCGTTCCCTGGCGCCGCAAGCGGTTGGCCAGGGCGAGCGCGGCGTGGAGCTGCTCCGCCTGCAGCGGAATGAGTAGGGCTGCCAGCGCCGCCGGCGCAGGCGTGGGAATGGCGTCGCCCGCGGCCGCCGCCTGCTGCATGGCGATGACCAAGCGATCTTCGCCGAGGGCAAAGCCGATGGCCCCGCCGGCGGCTGCGGGCGCGCCCAGCGCCTGCGCCAGACCGTTGTAGCGCCCGCCGCCAAGCAGTGCGTTCTGGGCGCCCAAGGCACCGTGGAGAAACTCGAATGTTGTCGAGGTGTAGTAGTCCAGCCCGCGCACCAGCCGTGGATCGACGCGATAGGCAATACCCGCCGCGTCAAGCAGCGCGCGCAGCGTGCCAAAGTGCTCGCGGCAGACCGGATCGAGAAACTCCTGGATGGTCGGCAGGGCGGCAATGATGGGCTGATCGGCCGGCACTTTGCAGTCGAGCACGCGCAGGGGATTGGTTTGCGCGCGGCGTTGGCAGTCGGCGCACATGTGCGGCAGCTTATCGGCGAGCGCCGCACGCAGCGCAGCGTGATACTGCGGCCGGTCCTGGGGACAGCCGACCGAGTTGATGACCAGCTCGGCGCCGGCAATGCCGCACTGCTCCAAAAGGAGCAGCAGCATGCCGATCAGCTCGAAATCAATCCAGGGCTCGTCGCCGCCCAGCACTTCCGCACCCACCTGGTAGAACTGGCGATAGCGTCCCTTCTGGGGGCGCTCGCGCCGAAACATGGGTCCCATGTAGTAGAGCCGAGTGAGGCCGGGCCGCTCCCAGAGGCGGTGCTCGACGTAGGCGCGGACGGTGGAAGCGGTGGCTTCCGGCCGCAACGTCAGGCGGGCGCCGTCGCGGTCCTCGAAGCTGTACATTTCCTTGCCGACGATGTCGGTCTCCTCGCCCACGGAGCGGCGGAACAGCTCGTCGGGTTCGAGGATGGGCGTGCGGATTTCGTCGAAATTGTAGCGCCCGAACACGGAACGCACTGCCGCTTCCAGCCGCTGAAACCACACGGTTTCAACGGGCAGAAGATCGCGCATTCCCTTGATGGCGTGCAGGGGCATTAGGCGTGCAGGTATTGATCCTTGTAGGTGATGTAGTTGGCGGCGTGACTGGCGATCATGCGGCGATCGGCCTCGCCGGCGCGCCGGTGCAAGCGCGCGGGTGCGCCCATGTAGACGCTGCCGGAAGGCACCTGCATGCCTTCCGGCACCAACGCGCCCGCGGCGATGATCGAGCCTTGGCCGATGTGCGCGCCGTTCATGACGATCGCCCCGATGCCAATGAGGCAATCGTCCTCGATCATGCAGCCGTGGAGACAGACGCCATGCGCGATGCTGACGCGGTCGCCAATAGTCACGGCAAACTTCTCCTTGAAGCCGTGAATCACACTGTTGTCTTGCACGTTGGATTCGCAGCCGATGCGGATCGCGTTCACGTCGCCGCGCACTACGGCGTGAAACCAGATGCTGGAGTTTTCCCCCACCACAACGTCGCCGATCACCTGCGCGCTATCCTCTATAAAGGCTGAAGCGGCAACTTGCGGCCGATGGCCAAGGAAACGTTTCAGCATAAGCGGGTACGGTTCAGGTTAACATGCGCACCTGGGAGCAATGGCGCGAATTGGCCCTCGCCACGGGCCACCGACTGGGCTTTGCGGTGGTAGGCATCGCGGGGGTGGAACCGTCGGCGCGGCTGGCGGCGTTTCCTGACTGGATTGAATCGGGACAGGCGGGCGCGATGGCCTATCTGGCGCGGCGGGGCGAGGATGGGGGCTACTTGCGCGAGCGTATTCAATCCGCCTGGCCGTGGGCGCGGACGGTGCTGTGCGCGGGGGTGGTCTATAACACCGCGCAACCGCGCTCCACCGAGTTCGCCGGCGATGGAGAGCGCGGCTGGATTTCGCGCTACGCCTGGGGCGAGGACTATCATCTTGTGCTGCGCGAGAAGCTTGAGGCGTGGATTGAGCGGCTGCGCGCCGAGGCCGCGCCAGAGGAGCAATTCCGCGCCAGCGTGGATACTGCGCCGCTGGTGGAGCGCGAAGCGGCCTGGCGGGCGGGGTTGGGCTGGCAGGGAAAAAACACCTGCCTGATTCATCCGCAACTGGGCTCGTACTTTTGTCTGGGAACGGTCATCACATCCGTTGAAATGGGCGGAGCGGACGCGCCGGTGCCGGATCGCTGCGGCAGTTGCACGCGCTGCCTGGACGCCTGCCCTACGCAGGCCCTTACGCCTTATCACATGGACGCCAGCCGGTGCCTGGCGTACCTGAACATTGAGCTGCGCGGCGCGATACCGGAACCGTTGCGGCCTGCGATGGGCAACAATGTGCTGGGCTGCGACATATGTCAGGACGTGTGTCCCTGGAACCGGCGCGCCGCGGTAAGCGACGACGCGGCCTTTCAGCCGCGCGCAGGGATGGTGGCGCCGCGGCTTAGTGAGCTGGCGCGCATGAGCAAAGCAGAGTACCGCGAGCGGTTTCGGCGCTCGGCAGTCAAGCGGGCGAAATTCGCCGGACTGCGGCGCAACGTGGCCGTGGCCATGGGCAACAGCGGCAGGCGGGAGTTTCTGCCGCAACTGCAGGAATGGGAGGCGGATGAGGATGCAGTGCTCGCCGAACACGCCACCTGGGGCAGCAAGCGCATCCTAGAAGGGGGCAGTGATGCGCATTAAAGTTGGGCTGCTTTGGGCGGCAGCGGGATTGCTGGCAGTTTACGGTGCAACGGCGACGCACGCCAGCGGGCAGCACCGGACCAAGATGGACTTCCGGCTCACCTCGGCTGACTTCGCAAACCACCACGCCATTCCTGTCGCGCATAGCTGCGATGGCGAAGGTAGCTCGCCGGCGCTGCGCTGGGAAGGGGCACCCGAGGGCACGCGCAGCCTGGCGCTGATCGTGCACGATCCCGATGCACCATCGGGTGATTTCGTACACTGGCTGCTTTGGGATATACCCGCGGCCATCACCGAGCTGCCTTCGGGCAAGTACTCCGAGGCCAAGTTTCCGCTGGGCGGGCTGCAAGGACAGAACAGCTTCGGCAATCTCGGTTTTGGGGCGCCGTGTCCGCCGCCCGGCCCGGCACACCATTACATCTTCACGCTCTACGCACTCAACGTTCCGCATCTCGGACTGGCGGCTGGTGCGAGCCGGAGCGCACTGGAACAAGCGATGCAGGGCAAGATCCTCGCACAGGCGGAACTGATCGGACTGTACAAGCGCCAACAGGCTCTTCCTGGCGCGCTATAATATCGGCCGTGGCCTCAGGACTGGAAGCGCGCGCCCGTTTCCTACTCGCGCAGGCGGATATCGAGCTGAACGGCAGGCGCGAGTGGGATATCACCGTCCATAACCCGTCGTTTTTCGCGCGCGTGCTGCGGCAGGGATCGCTGGGACTAGGCGAATCGTATATGGACGGCTGGTGGGAGTGTCCGCGGCTGGATGAGTTTTTCGCGCGCATTTTTGCCGCCAAACTCGACCGCACGGCGGGACATAACCTGCAAGCACTGGCGCTGACGGCGGTTTCGGCGCTGTTCAACCAGCAGAGCAAGGCGAAATCCACGCAAGTCGCGAAGCGGCATTACGACGTGGGCAACGACCTGTTCCAGGCGATGCTGGACCGCCGCATGGTCTACACCACGGGGCGCTGGGAGCAGGCTGCGGATTTGGACGAGGCGCAGGAGGCGAAGCTGGACTTCGTTTGCAGCAAGCTGGAGCTTGCGCCGGGCATGCGCGTGCTGGACATTGGCTGCGGCTGGGGCGGCTTCGCACGCTTCGCCGCCGAACGCTACGGGGTGCAGGTGGACGGAGTGACGCTGTCGCGCGAGCAGGCGGCTCTGGGGCGCGAGTTGTGCGCAGGATTGCCGGTCGAGCTGCGTGTAGAGGATTACCGCGAGGTGAGTGCGCAATACGACCGCGTGGTCTCGCTGGGCATGTTCGAGCACGTCGGCCACAAAAACTACCGCAGCTATTTCGAAGTCGCGCACCGCTGCCTGGCGCCGGACGGACGCATGTATCTGGCGACGATCGGCTCCAACCACACTGTGCGCTCGACCGATCCGTGGATCGAGCGCTACATTTTCCCCAACTCGCACCTGCCTTCGATCCAGCAGATCGGGGCGGCGATTGCCGACCGCTTCGCGCTGATCGAATGGCACAACTGGGCGAGCGACTACGACCGCACGCTCATGGCTTGGCATGAGAATTTCGCGGCGCAATGGCCGCGGTGGGCGGCCTGCTACGGCGAGCGCTTCTGCCGGATGTGGCGCTTCTATCTGCTCTCCAGCGCCGCCGCCTTCCGCGCCAAACACCTGCAAGTGTGGCAGGTGGTGCTGGAAGGGATTTAGCTGGTCCTGCTCAGCTTAGTCCTTGGCGCGCTGGTACTGGACGGGCCAGGCGATGTCGTGGCCGAGGGCGCGGGCGGCGTGCAGGGGCCAGTAAGGACGGCGCAGCAGCTCGCGCGCCAACACCACCGCGTCGGCCTGGCCGGTGCGGAGGATGTGGTCGGCCTGGGCGGGCGCGGTGATCATGCCGACGGCGGCGGTGGCGAGACCGGACTCGCGGCGGATGCGGGCTGCGGCGGCGGTCTGGTAGCCAGGACCGGCTGGAATCGCGACGTGCGGGACGTTGCCGCCCGAGCTGCAGTCGAGCGTGTCCACGCCGAGCGGGGCGATGCGCCGCGCCAGCGCCACGGAATCGTCCACGCTCCAGCCGCCGTCCACCCACTCGGTGGCTGAAATCCGCACCCACAGCGGGAGCGAATCCGGCCAGACGCCGCGCACCGCCTCGATGACCTCGCAGAGCAGCCGCATGCGATTGTCGCGGCTGCCGCCGTAGCCGCCGGTGCGCTGATTGGACAGGGGCGAGAGAAATTCGTGAATGAGGTAGCCATGAGCTGCGTGGATTTCGAGGACCTGGAAACCGGCAGCGAGCGCGCGGCGGGCGGCGGCGGCGAAGGCTTCGACCACCGCGCCGATTTCGCCCAGGGTCAACTGGCGCGGCACCTGGTAACCGTCGGCGAAGGCGAGCGGGCTGGGTCCAACGACCTCCCAGCCGCCTGCAGCCAATGGAATCGGCTTGTTCCCTTTCCAGGGCGACGCGGTGGAAGCCTTGCGTCCGGCATGCGCGACCTGCATGCCGCAGGCCGCACCGTGCGAACGCACCAGCGCCGCGATATGCCGCAGAAGGGGAACGTGCTCGTCTTTCCAAATGCCCAGGTCGTCGGGCGAGATGCGGCCCGCGGCGGTTACGGACGCGGCTTCAGTGAACACCAGCGCGGCGCCGCCGAGCGCGCGCGTGGTGAGATGCACGAGGTGCCAGTCGTTGGCGAAGCCGTCCTGGCTCGAGTACTGGCACATGGGCGAAACCACGATGCGATTGCGCAGCGTCACGCTGCGCTGCTCGAGCGGGGAGAACAGGTGCGTGGCCATAGATCTATTCTCCGGCGGCTTCGGGCAGTTCGCTAGCATCAGGTGGCACGCAATAGCGGCGCGTACGCGGCAACTTTTGGGCGAAACCGAGCGCGAGCAAGATCGCACTCACCACGGCAAAGACCACCAACCGCGCCCAGCGCAGCGTGGCCGGCGACATGCCCATGGCCGGACCCAGGCGCCACATCGCCCAGGCGGCGAGTTGCGAAACAATCGCGGTCCAGACGCCGATGTAGAACCAGGCGCGCTCGGCGCCCTCGTTGCGGATCGAACGCCGCGCGCGCGGCAGCCGGTTGAGCGCGGCGATCACCACCACCACCAGCGCGATGGCGTCGTAGGGCCAGTTGTAGAGCGGACGGATCGCCCAGCGCCCGGTCGCCGCCGCCTGCACCAGGCCGATGAGATTCAGCAGCCAGGGGGCGACGATGGCGATCCAGGCGGCGGTGTAACAGGCGATGCGGTAGCCGAGATTAGGCCAGGGCAGGCCGTAATGGGTGATGTAGGGACGCGGCTCGGCGCCCGGCAGCCGTCCCAGCGCGCCGCGCGAGATGCAGACCGCGGCCACGATCGCCAGCCAGATCCAGTGGCGCAGCGCGAAGCCGTTCGCGTAGAGCTCGGCGGTGAGCGCGCCCGGCAGCGTGAAGAACACGTAGATCCAGATGGGCACGTGAAGGACGCGGTAGTAGCCCTTGTTGCGGGTGCGCGCGACGGCGGCTTTCATGCCCTTTCAGGATACCGGAGCGCCGCCGCCGCGGTTGGCTGGTGCGGCGCAGTGAGGCGCAGCGGATGGTCCGTCTGAGCGAAAGCGAGCGCGCACAACTGGCCGAACTTCTGCGAAAATTGGTGGATGCATAAACAGATCTGGATCCGCTGTCTGGGCGCGGTTTACCTCTTTCTGGCCTTGGGGATACTGCTGCACGCAGACACGCTGACTTTCACCAACGGCGATGCGCTGACCGGCACGCTGGTGCGCGCCGACAGCAAGGGCGTGGTGTTTGCCAGCAAGATGGCCAGCGCGGTAACCGTGCCCTGGGCCAACGTGAGAGAGCTGCGCACCAGCACGCCCTTCGTGGTGGTCACCGCCAACGGCACTGTCTACCGGGGCACACTCGTGGTCGAGCATTCCAGCATCGTGGTCTCGAGCGCGAGCGCGCAGCCGGCCTTTCTGCAGGCCGGCAACATTCGCATGATTGTGGATCCGAAGACCTACGCCGAAGCGGTCATGGCGCATCCGAGTCCGTGGCAGAGCTGGCGCGGCCAAATCGCCGGCGGCTTCAGCCGGGTCAGCGCGACGCAGACTTCGACCAGTTATACCACCCAGATTGCCCTCCAGCGGCCGGTGCCGCGCCTGAGCTGGATGCAACAGAAGTCCAACACCCTATTCAATTTTCAGAGCACCTACGGCAAGCTCTCGCAGCCCAATACGCCCACCGTGCGCACCAGCATCTATACGGCCCAGCTGGAGCAGGATGAAGACATCACACCCAAAATGTTCCTGTTTGGCAGTGCCCAGCTCGACCACAACGACGCCCAAGGGTTGCAACTGCAGCAGTCCTACGGCGGCGGCGTGGGCTGGAAGCTGGTCAACTCGGCGGTGACGCAACTGGCTCTGAAGGCCGACCTGCACTGGACGCGGCAGGAGTTCCTCTCCGCCGCCAACGAGAGCTTCTTGGCGACCAGCGTGACCGAAACCATGCGCCGGCTGCTGGGCAAAGTGATCTGGACGCAGAACGTCAGCGTGACGCCCAGCATCACCAAGGGCGTGGCTTACCAGATGTCGGGCATGAGCAACTGGGCGTTGCCGGTTTACCGGACGTTGAGCCTGAACTTCACCATTTTGGACGACTACCTCAACAACCCTCAGCCCGGATTCCTGAAAAACTCGCTGCAGTACAGCACCGGCCTGCAGTTCACGCTGCATTAGGGCCAGTTCATGGTGGCGGAATACAGGTCCAGACCGCTGCGGTCGAAGCGCATCAGGGGCGAACCGTCGGGGGCGACGCCGAAGAAAGCACAGCGGTACACGTCGTCGTGCAGCGCGGCGGTGAAGTCGGCGACCGTGCTGATGCGGCCGGCGCGCGTGTTGTAGCGCAGGAGTCGCTCGCCCGGTCCGAGGAGATCCTGGAAATAGAGATACCGGCTGCCGGGCGACCACTCCGGGATGCCCAGCGCCTGGCCGCGCGCCAGCACCCGCCATTGCCGCCGCGCGACGTCCCAAAGCTTGAGCTGATGCTGATCGAACGTGGTGGCGGCGATGAAGCGGCCGTCGTAGGACCAACGCGGCATGGCGAGACCCTGCGAGCCGGGAATGCGCTCGGCGCGGCGGGTGGAAAGCTTGAAGAGTTCCAGCGCGCGCGTCTCCGGCTGGCGGGCGTCGGGAGCGCGCGAAACCACCAGGCGGCGGCCGCGCGGCGACCAGTCTACATCTTGCACCAGACCGGAAAGCGGCAGGGGCTGCACCGTGCCCCCGCCGCTGGGCACAAGGTAGACCATCCCCGTCTGGCCGGTGCGAGCGCCAGTAAAGGCGATCCAGCGTCCGTCGGGCGACCAGCGCGGAAACGCGGGATGGAAATCGGCGCCTGCCAACTGCAAGCGCTCGCCGCCGCCGGGGCGGCTGCGGATGAGCGGGCCGGCGGCATCGGCGATCCAGGCGCGGTCGGGGGAGTAGGTGGACAGCGTGGCGTCGGGGTCTGGGTCGGGCGCGTAGGCGCCGGTTTGCGGATTGAGGCGCACCGCCTCATTGCGGAAAATGCCGTTATAAAAGATGAGGCGGTTGCCGGCCAGCGCGGGGGTGCCGTCGGCGGGGTTATCCGGACCGTGGGTTAACTGAAACGGCCCGCGCGGGCTGCGCCGCCAGAGCGAGCCGCGTTCGCGCAGCGCCCAGAGATTGCTGCGGCCGTTGCGCGATAGAGTGTAGACGAAATAGCGTCCATCGGCGGTCCACGCGCCGCAGCAGGAAGTAGCGCCGGGCGGATCGACGGCGGCGAGCGGGTGCAGGCCTGAGCCGGTGATGGAAACCTGCCAAATGCCACCGTCCATGGTGAAGCGCAGGCGCGAGCCGCCGGGCGACCAGGCGAGCCAGCCGGCAGGGCCGGGGAGGATGCGCAGGCGGCGGGGGTGCTCGCCGTTGGCGGCCATGAGCCAGAGCGCGCCCGCCTGCAGAAAGGCAATCTGGCGTCCGTGGGGCGAAAAGGTACCGCCGCCAGTCACCGCCGTGGTTACCCGAACGGCTTCGCCGCCCTCGATGGGCATGGTCCAGAGCTGGTCGCCGCCATCGCGAGCGGTGAAGCTACCCACGAGCATCTGGGCTGAGTGCAGGGAAATGTCCAGCACGGCGGCGCTGGGCCCGGGCGCGCGCAGCCGCCGCGGCTCGCCGCCAGCAATCGAAGTTTGCATCAGTTCCCAGTGATCGCCATTGCGTTCGGAATAATCAACGCGCTCACCGTCGGATACCGGCTTGAAGGGTGTGTCCATGCGGGCGCGGGTGGTGATCTGAGCGACACGGAGGACGGCAGGCGGCGGCAGCGGATTGCACCACCAGAGAAGGGCGGCGGCGCCAAGCGCGGCGGCAACCCAGGGCCAGCGCAGCGGGCGCGGCGAGACGGCCGGAACGGATGGAGCCGGCGGAGGCTCGGGCGTGGCCAGCGGGGCGATCCAGCGGTAACCGCGGCGCGGCACGGTGGCGACGAAGCGAGGGGCGGCGGGATCATCGTCCAGCGCCTCGCGCAGCTTCCTGATGGCGGTGTTGAGGCCGTCGGCGAAGGCGCCATAGGTTTCGCCGGGCCACAAAGCCTGCTGCAGCTCCTGGCGGGTGATCAGCTCTCCCGGCCGTGCCAGCAGTTGTTCGAGCAGACGCAACGGCAGCCCCTGCAGATGCACGACGGCGGCGCCGCGCCGGAGCTCGCCGGCGCGGGCATCAAATTCGAAGCGACCGAACTGTGCCCGGGCGGCCATACATGCTGGTGACAATTATATAACGGACGGGATTATTCTTACTCTCCCTGCGTTTTCACAGGTTCAGCGCTAGTTGAGGCCGGCTAGCCGGTGTTTACCCGGATGGCTGGCGGCTCTCCTTCCTTTCGCCCTGCCGAGCCGGATCAACGCGGACGAGCTGCCGCTCACTTTGCCGGCCCCCATAATTAACACCGCCCCGGGCGAACAGGTAAGCATCACGCAGCGATGGCGGCGCCGGGGACTACATCGAGGGAGGGCTCGACTACGGATCGTGGATCATCATCCCGGACGGCGACGAGCAGGTCAGCCTGGTTTTTAGCATCAACGATTGGGCGGTTACCTCGGCGGCAGGTGACACCGTGCTCGGCGTCAACGGGAACGGGGAGTCCACGTTCTACCTGCAGCTGGATTTCGGCTGCGGGAGCGAAGGATGCGCCGGCGGCTTTGGCGACCCTCTGGTCACGACTGCGTCGGCATCCTTCTCCGAGCCGCCGTTGGGAGCGACAACCACCCCCGAGCCGGCCACGCTCGCGCTCCTCGGCGCCGGGTTGCTGCTGTTTGGCACCACCTGCGCCCGGCGCCGGGCAGCGTAAAAAAAAGGAGAATACCCGGCCTTCCGGCCCTGGCGCTGCTCTTGCGGCGCCGGCAGACCAAGGCGAAATTGGGGCCAGATTGGTTGGAACTTTTGCCTACCTCTGGTGGTATAAGAGGTCATGCGCGATTTGCGCTACGCTTGGCGGGGGCTGTGGCGCTCGCCGGGCTTTGCCGTGGTGGCGATGATCACGCTGGCGCTGGGCATCGGCGCCAACACTGCGATTTTCAGCATCGTCGCACCGATGCTGATCGAGCCGCTGCCCTATCCGCAGCCGCAGCGCATCGTCGAGATCGCGCACAAGCGCCACGGTCAGTTCCAGAACCAACTGGACGGCGCCGAAGGCCTGTATTTGCTGGCGCACCAGCAGGTCTTTGCCGCGGCGGCGATGGCGGATAATTCCGGCGACTCGAACCTGAGCGGCGCTGGCGCGGCAGTGCGCGTGGACGCGGTGCGGGTCACCCACGGCTATTTCAAAGTATGGGGGGTGGCACCGGCGCGCGGTCGCAATTTCACCGCTACCGACGATGCCCCGGGCGCGCCGCTCGTGGCCATACTCAGCAACGGGCTCTGGCGTTCGCAGTTTGGCGCCAATCCACACGTACTGGGCAGCACGTTCCGCATGAACGATCAGGTTTATACCGTGATCGGCGTCATGCCCGCGAGCTTTGTCTCCCTGACTCAGAACCAGCTCAACGCTCTGCCTGCGGGGCTGTGGATCGACCTGCAGCCCACCGCAGCCGCGCTGGCGCCGCTGGGTCCGAACCTGAACCTGCTGGGACGCCTGCCGCCGCGCACCACCCTGGCGCAGGCGCAGGCAGCACTGACCGCGCTTAAGCTGAGCTTCGATCAGGGCCATCCCCAGTACGCGCGCCGGGGCGACTGGGGCGTCCAGAGCCTGCACGACGCCATTGCCGGCGGCACCCAGCAGCCGCTGCTGCTGCTGCTGGGTGCGGTTGGTCTGGTGCTGCTGATCGCCTGCGCGAACCTGGCCAACCTGCTGCTGGCGCGGGCCACCGGACGGCGGAGGGAGATGGCCATTCGCGCCGCCATCGGCGCCAACCGCGGCCGCATCGTGCGCCAACTCCTCACGGAAAGCGCGCTGCTGGCGGCACTGGGGGCGCTGCTGGGCCTGGCGCTGGCGGCGTGGAGCATCCCGCTGCTGGCGCGGCTCACGCCCGCCGCCTACACGCTTCCGCTGGCGGGCGGGCTGAACGGCACGGCGCTGCTGTTCACACTGGCGGTGACCATCGTCGCCGCCATCCTGTTCGGCCTCGCGCCCGCGCTCGACGCCAGCCGCGCGAGCTTGCAGGTCAGTCTCAAGGACAGCGCGGCGACTTCCGGTGCGGCGTCTTCCGGACGCGCGCGCTCGGCGCTGATCGTGGGCGAAGTGGCGCTGGCGTTTTTGCTGCTCGCCGGAGCCGGGCTGCTGGCTGCCAGCCTGGTGGCGCTGCACCAGGTGAATCCCGGCTTTGACACGCGCAATGTGCTCAGCGTGCAGACCGCACTCACCGGCCCGCGCGTGGCCAGCGACGCCGCCACCACGCGTTATACCCAGGACGTGCTTCTACGTCTGCGCCGGCTGCCTGGCGTCACCGCCGCGGCTTCGATCACCGGCGTGCCGCTGACGCGGGCCATGAATTACCCCTTTCTGGTTCCCGGACACCAGGGCGATGAGGATCGCTACGCCATCGAGTGGCGCGCCATCAGCCCGCAGTTTTTCCGCACCCTCGAGATCCGGCTGCTGCGCGGGCGCGATTTTACCGCCGCCGACACCGCCTCGGCCCCCAAGGTCGCCATCGTCAGCGCCAGCTTCGCCGAGCACTATTGGCCGCGCCAGGGCGGCGTGGGCCAGGTGGTGGGCATTCCCGATCCCAATGGCAAGACCACGCCTATGTTTCAGATCGTGGGCGTGGCCGCCGACGTGCATGAAAACGGCGTGGATGTTCCGGCGCCCTGGACCGTCTACGTGCCCCAAGCACAGGCTTCCGACAGCATCAACGCCCTGGTGAACCACTGGTTTGCCATGGGTTTTGTCATCCGCGGGCGTGGCGCCGGACTGCCGGCCGCAGTGCGGCAAAGCTTCGCTCAAGCGGATCCGGATCAACCCATTTTCGGTCTGCTAAGTTTTGCTGCCGTCAAGGGTGCTTCGCTCGGCCAGTACGACTTCATGAGCCTGCTGCTGGGCGTGTTTGCCGGGTTGGCGCTGATCCTGGGCGGGGTGGGCATTTACGGAGTGCTGGCCTACGCGGTGGCGCAGCAGCGGCGCGAAATCGGCATCCGCATGGCGCTGGGCGCAGACCGCGGCTGCATCCTGCGCCAATTTCTGGGCTACGGCCTCAAGCTTACCATCGCCGGCCTGGTGATCGGCATCGTGGGCGCGATCTGGCTGATGCGTCTGCTCAGCGGCTTTTTGTTCGGCGTCGCGCCCGCCGATCCGCGGGTGCTTGCCGCGGTGGCCGTCGCGCTGCTGATCATCGCCGCGCTGGCCAGCCTGCGCCCGGCGCTGGCCGCCACGCGAGTGGATCCGCTCCAGGCCCTCCGCCCCGAGTAGTCGCGGTGCCTCCGCGGATGCTCCGCGCGGCTAATAGCTAACAGCCAACAGCGAATAGCTTATTCTGTCCGCATGATCGTCCTCAGCACCGGCCAGGCGGCGGCGCGCATCGCACTGGCGCTGGCCATCGGCCTGATGGTCGGCTTCGAGCGCGAGTGGTCGAACAAGGAAGCCGGCATCCGCACCTGTGCCTTCGTGGCGCTGGCGGGCATGCTCACCGCGCTGGTGGGCATGCCGCTGGTGCTCGCCGGGCTGGCGGGGGTTCTGGTGCTGATCGTGTTCATCAACCTGCGTTCGCTGCGCGCGCTGCAAACGGTGGAAATCACCACCTCGGCGGCGCTGCTGGTGCTCTATCTGCTGGGGGTGCTGGTCGGGCATGGCGAATATTTTCTGCCGGTGGCGGCGGCCATTGTGGCGACGCTGCTGCTGAGCTGGAAAGTCGAGCTGCACCGCTTCGCGGGCGAGCTGCATCCGGGCGAAATTCGCGCCGCCATCTGGCTTGGCCTGCTGGCGTTTGTGGTTTATCCGCTGTTGCCCAACCGCTTCATCGATCGCTGGCACACGATCAATCCCCACACCATCTGGGTGGCCGTCATCGTGGTGGCGGCGGTGGGGTTTGTCAACTACGTGCTGATGCGCCTCTACAGCACCAAGGGGCTGTATTACAGCGCCGTGCTGGGCGGGCTGATCAGCAGCACCGCGACGCTGCTGGAGCTGGGCGCGACGCTGCGTTCCATGGGCCAGCAGGACGCCGGCGCCGGCATTCCGCAGATGAGCGTGACGCTGACGCTGCTGGCTACGCTGGCGATGTTCGCGCGCAACCTAATCCTGCTGGCCATCTTCGCCCCCGCCGGACTGCGCTGGGCGGTGCCTGCGCTGGTGGCCATGGGAATTCTGGCGGCGATCCTGCTCTGGCGGCAACCGCACACGCTCGTGCCCGGCGGCACCCCGTTGCAGCTGGATTCGCCCATCTCGTTTAAGCGCGTGGCCGAGTTCGGCCTGGTGTTTCTAGCCATCGAGGTGGCGGCCACGCTGGCGCTGCGGCAATGGGGACACCTGGGCGCCTATGCCGTCGCGGTGATTGGCGGCGCCGTCAACAGCGCCAGCGCCACCGCCGCGGTGGGCGAAATGGCGGCGCAACACACGCTGGCGGCGATGTCGGCGGGCGTGGCCACGGTGCTGGCCTCGATGGCCTCGGCGGTGGTCAACGCACCCATCATGAACCGCGTCCTGCGCCATCGCCGCCTCGCCTGGGCCAATCAGGCTGCCATGTGGGCGCTGGCCGCGGCAGGCGCAGTGGTGCTCGTGCTGCAGCAGGTACGCGTCTGAACTTCTAGCGCGGAGAGCGCAAGCCTCCGGCGCGGCTGCCCGGCGCCGCCACCGGTTTGCGTCGCCAGAGCGTGATGCCGCCCCGGCGGGCGACCGGCTCCGCCGCCGCCTCCAGCCGCGCCCGCACTCGCGGCAGCGGCTCGTCGGTCCACACGTAATCGAACCGCTGCAGGCAACCCTTGCCCGCGCCGGGCCAGCAGGTGGCAAACTGCGGGCGCTTGATCAGCGGCTGCTGTCCCGCCTGGGCAAACACGTTGGACTCGTAACTTTCCCGACTGATGGTCCAGTAATCCACGGTTTTGGCGGCGGTGAAATAGTGCGGATCGTAGGGCGCGACCGTGGCGGGCGGCAATTGCAATTGCGCCAGCACGTCCACGCTCGCCCCGCGCGGCAGCATCGCGCCCATGGCCAGCGTGATCCGCGCCCGGGCGTCGGCCTGGATCCAGTCGCGCGCGATAAAGATCACCCGTTCGGCCAGCAGCAGCATCGCCGCCGCCAACGCCACCGCCTGTACTCGCTGGCGGCGCGGATGAATCGCCAGCAGCAGCAGCACGCAGGCGGGAGCGATCAGGCGCACGTCCACGTAATCGGAAGTGAACAACTGCAGCGGCAGGACGGCATAACAGCCGAACAGCACCGCTGCCGCCGCCAGCAGCTCCCGCTGCACGCGGCTGCCCACGGCCAGCGCTCCCACGCACAGCAGCAGGCCTAGAAACACGCCGGCGGCGAAGTGCATGTCATGCAGCCGCACCAGCGACATGAGCTGCCAGATTTTGAGCTGCCAGCTCGCCCAGAGGACATGGCCCACGCGCCCGTTGCGGCGCAGAAACCCCGCCAGCAGTAACAGCACCGGTACCGCTAGCCAGCCCAGTTCGCCCAGCAGCGGCCGGAGCTTGCGCTCGCGCCGCCAGTCCATGGCTGCCACCGTGCAGCAGCACGCGCCCAACACCGCCATCGAGCCCAGATGCGCCAAATACACCGCCGCCCCCAGCACGCACAACACCAGGAAGCGACGCCCGCTCAGCTGCCGGCGCCGCCGCAGCCAATAGGCAAACACGCAGAAAAACAGCCCCAGTCCGAACATGTAGTTGACGCGGCCCAGGATCAGGTTGGAGTTGCAAAACGTCATCCCCGCCAGCAGCGCCATCCAGTGTGGCCGTCCCCATGCCGCTTTGCCCAGCGCATCGCAGCCGAGCACGTACAGCAACGCGCACAGGGTGAGAAAGATTTTTCCGCTCACCAGGATGGGCAGCCAGTGCGCCAGCGCCGGCACGATCACATCCATAGCCAGGTTGGGGATGGGGCCGAACTCGACGCGGTAGAAATGCTGCCACAATGGGCTGGCGCCGTAATGGGCCAGGATGTAGCAGCGCGCCAGGTGGCTGGGATAATCGAGCATCTCCGGGAACGAGACCAGCCACAGCGGCGCAATCGCGGCCGCCAGCACCAAGGCGAGCACGGCATAGTAGCCGTAAGCCCGGCCCGGTGCCGCCGCCGGCTCCGCACTCTCCGCTGTCGCCGTTCTCACCCGGAATTGCCTTTCCCTCGCCCGACTATCGTCAAAAGCGGCCGAAAACTCCAGTTGCCGTCGCCCGGGCACCTCGCTACAATCTCTGGTACAAGCCTATGGCGAGCCAATCGGCCACCCCGATCCTGCCTGCCGATGCGCCGCAACTGCGGGCCGTGATTGGCGCCCTGGAACGCGTGCTTCCGCTTTCGCCGCTGCCCTTCATGATCGGCCGGCGCGCCACCCACCCGCTTTCCATCCCGCTGCCTCAGGTGTCACGCGATCATGCCCGCATCGAGGCCTCTGAAGGCGGCTTCGATCTGGTGGATCTGGGGAGCACCCACGGCACCCTACTCAACGGCGCCCGCATGCACGGCCGCCTGCGCCTGCACAACGGCGACACTATTGAGTTCCCCAACTGCCCCGGGGTGAAGGTGGTTTTCCAGCCGGCACTGGAGACCGCCAGCCTGTTCCTCACCCAGATGCAGCAGCTCGATACCGCCGGCGACAGCAACGAGTTCGACCGGCTGCGCCTGCTGCTGGACTTCAGCCAACGCCTGCGTTCGGCGGGCGGGCTGGAGGAGATTCTGTCGGCCATGCTGGATGCCGCCCTGCGCCTGACCAAGGCCGAACGGGGGTTCGTGTTTTTGCGCGAAGCTGGCGCGGGCGACGTGCTGCGGCTGGCGGCGGGCCGCACCGCGGACGGTCAAAGCGTGTACGACGACAGCGGCATTTCCCATTCCATCATTTCCCGCGCCGCCCAGTCGACGGAAGCCTTTCTCATGCACGACAGCCAGGCGCCCGGCCTGGAACTGGCGCAAAGCATCGTCGCGCACTCGTTGCGCACGCTGCTCGCCATTCCGCTGCGCGAGCGCGTGGGCGTGCTCTATCTGGACAGCCATTCCGCCAGCGCCGCTCTGGGCACGGTCAGCCGCGAAGTGCTGGATCTGCTGGCCAACGACGCCGCCCAGGTGGTCATCAACGCCCAACTGGCGCGGCAGCAGGAAGAGGCCAAGCTGGCCGCCAAATTGATGGAAAAGGAGCTGGCGCTGGCCGCCGCCATCCAGCAGGGTCTGATGGGGACGCGCCTGCCGCAGGTGGACTTTGCCCGGCTGGACGGCCTCAGCCAGGCGTGCCTGCAAATCGGCGGCGACTTCTTCGACGCGGTGCTCCGCCCGGAGGCGCCGGAAGTCGCGCTGGTGCTTGCCGACGTGAGCGGCAAGGGCGCTGCCGCCGCGTTGTTGGCCGCCTCGCTGCAGGGCATGATTCACGCCCAGCTTGCAGCGGGCGTGGCATTGGAGACCATCGCGGCCCAGGCCAACCAGTTCGTGCTGCACCGCCTGGAGGGCGAAAAATACGCCACCATGCTACTGGTCAAGCTCTGGCCGGACGGTAAGCTGGAATATCTGAACTGCGGCCACATTCCGCCGCTGGTGGTGCGTGCCGGCGCCTGCACCATGCTCACCGAGACCAACGTGCCGGTGGGCCTGCTGGACAACGCCGAATATCACGCCGCGCGCTATCGCATGAGTCCCGGCGAGCGCGTGCTGCTGCTCACCGACGGAGTCACCGAGGCCGCAAACAGCGCCCGCGAGATGTTCGGGGACGAGCGCCTGGCGCGCCTCGCCGGGCAAGACTGTTCGGTGCGGGAGCTGGCCGCCGCCGTGCGCGAGTTCTGCCAGGGCGCGCCGCTGGCCGACGATCTGACGGTGTTGGAAGCGCGGTTCCTGCCCGAGGGTGCGGCGGCGGCTCAATAGCGGCCGATGATGCGGCGAATCTGCTTCCACGCGGCCGCGCGCGCGGCGCGGTTCGGCGGCGCAGGGTGCGGCTGCTCGCCCGCCCGCATGAAGCCGTGGGTGGCGCCTTTGTAAATCACCGCCTGGTAGCGCTTGCCCAACTGGCGCATCCGCCGGCGGGTGCCCGGCACGGTCAGCGACACGCGCGCGTCCAGGCCGGCATAAAACCCATACACGGGCGCGGTGATGTTCCGCATCGCCGCCTGCGGGGGCGGGGTTCCGTAAAACACGATATCCGCGGCGAGATCACGGCGCTGGGTGGCATAGCGGAAGCTCTGCCCGCCGCCCCAGCAGAAGCCGATCACGTAGAGCTTGCCGTTCGACGCGGGCTGGCGCAGCGCCCAGTCCGCCGCCGCGTTCAGATCGGCGGTGATCTCCTGCGGCGGCATGGTCACCAGGGCACGGCCGATCGCCGTCTGGCTGGGAAAGCTCGCCGTTCCGCCGCCGTTCGGTCCCTTGCCGCTCAGCAGGTCGGGCGCGATGGCGACATAACCCGCCGCGGCCAGCTCGTCGGTCACCTCCTGCGCCCACGCGCTCAGCCCGAAAATCTCGTGGATGACCAGCACCACCGGCCGCTTGCCGCTCGCCTGCGGATAGGCCACGAACGCCTGCACCGTCCGGCCCGCAGGGTGCAGCAGGACGATCTGCCGGTGCCGCGGCGACTGCTGCAGCCGCGCCTGCGCCCACTGCTGCGCGCCCAGCGGCACCACCGCCGCGCCCAACACCGCCATCGCCAGGATCGGCAGCCAGCAACGTCTCATGCCTGTACGGTAACACAGCGGTTTCGTGCCCCGGTGAGACAATCAGGGCATGAAGTTGGAAGACAACCGCGGCTTCGAATCCGCATGAAGGGCGCGACTGCCGAACCCGCCCGCAGGATGGCAGCGCTCCAGGAGCGGCTGCCGGAAACCGCACTGGTGGAACTGGCGTCGCGGCTGATCGCGATCGCCACCGAAAACCCTCCCGGCAACCACTATGAAGCGTGTGCGGATGCGCTGGCGCACGAGCTGCGCCGGCTCGGCTTCGACGATGTCCGGCACGAGGAAGCCTGCGTCCTCGCCTTTGCGGGGACGGGCACGCGAACCCTCTATTTCAGCGGCCATTATGACGTCGTCCCGGCACAGAACCGGAGTCAGTTCGAGCCGCGCCTCCGGGAAGCGAATCTGTTCGGCCGCGGCGCCTCAGACATGAAAGGCGGCCTGGCGGCGATGATCCATGCCGCCGCCGCGGCGCGCGATCTCGGGCTGCTCGGCTCCGGACGCATCGGCCTCGTGCTCGTGCCGGACGAGGAAACCTCCGGGCCACGCGGCTCGCGCCATCTCGACCGGCTCGGCCTGCTGGGCCGCGACGGCATCGGCATGCTGACGCCTGAACCCACCGGCGGCGTCATCTGGAACGCCAGCCGCGGCGCCATTGCGCTGCGCGCCACGCTGCGCGGCCAAGCGGCTCATGTCGGCCGGCAATTCGAAGGCGTGAATGCGTTTGAACACGCGCTGCCCGCCCTGGCTCAGCTGGCACGGCTCAAGCAGGAAGTCGAGCAGCGCGAGACCAGCTACAACATCACGCCCGCGGCGGCGCGGCGTTCGATTCTGCTGCTGGGAGGGCGCGTCGAAGCCGGCACGAACTTCAATGTCACGCCGGAATTCTGTACCTTCACCATTGACCGGCGCCTCAACCCCGAGGAAGACTTCAGGTTGGAAAAGCAGCGCCTTTCCGATGCGCTCCCGGGTTTCGAGATCGAGGTGCTGCAGGAAGAGCCCGCGTCCGCGAGCCCGGAGGAGGATCGCCTGGCAACGATCCTATCCAGGCAAGTCTGCGCCATTACTGGAACACAGCCACCCATCGAGATGTGTCCCGGCCTGCTGGAAACTCGCTTTTACGCCGCGCGCGGCATTCCCGCCTACGCCTACGGCCCGGGGCTGCTCACCGTGTCGCACGGACCGAATGAGTTTGTTTCCACCCGCAGTCTCGCGCGATGCGCCCTCATCTACGCCCTCACCGCGGCGGCTCTATTCGCCGCCTGATCCCCGCCGCTGAAACTAGGCAACTGAGAGATTATACGGAGCGGGCGAGCAGCGGACGCAGCACCAGCCTGAAAACATCGGGGCGCTTGCCTTATTTGACTTAGTCAACTATATTAGTTGCCATGACGCCGGAGAGCACCGCGCTGCGCCGCTTCAACCGCTTCTATACGCGCCGGGTGGGCACGTTGCAGGAGCATTTGCTGGAATCGGAGTACTCACTGACCGAAACCCGGGTCCTGTTCGAGCTGGCCGCGTGCGGCGAGACCACTGCCGCCGCGATCGCTCAGGTGCTGGACCTCGATGCCGGCTACCTCAGCCGGATCCTGCGCAAGTTCCAATCCAGCGGGCTGCTGCGGCGCCAGGCCGCGGCCGACGATGGCCGTACCGTGCGGCTGCGCCTGAGCGCGCGCGGCCGGACGGTGTTTGGCGCCATCAACCGCCGCGCCGACACGCTGGCGGCCGGCTTGCTTTCGCCCCTCGTGCCCGAGCAGCAGGCGGAACTAGTGGATGCCATGAAGCGGATCGAGATGCTCCTCGGCGGCGCCAGCCGCGCGCCGGTGGTGCTGCGTCCGCACCGGGCGGGTGACGTGGGCTGGGTGATCGGCCGCCACGGGGCGATCTACGCGCAGGAATACGGCTGGAACCTGGAGTTCGAGGCGCTGGTGGCGCGCATCGCGGCCGATTTCCTGACGCAGTCCGATCCGGAGCGCGGGCGTTGCTGGATCGCCGAACGCGAGGACGCCCGGCTGGGCTGCATTTTTCTGGTGCGGCACCCGGAGCGCGGCGCCACCGCCAAGCTGCGGCTGCTGCTGGTCGAACCGGCGGCGCGCGGCGCGGGCGTGGGCCGGGCGCTGGTGCGCGAATGCGTGGCCTTCGCGCGCGCGTCCGGCTATGAGACGCTCACGCTGTGGACACAGAGCAATCTGAGCGCCGCCCGCCATCTCTACGCTGAGGCCGGATTCCAGAAAGTCCACGAAGCCCCGCATCACAGCTTCGGCGTCGATCTCGTCGAGGAGACGTGGGATCTCAGGCTGTAGCGCCCCGCGATAACCCAGTGGTATCGTGCCCCGGTGAGACAATCAGGGCATGGCCGAGAAACCGATTGGCGTGGATGCGTTTTCCGGCACCGCCTTCGGCGGCAATCCCGCGGTGGTCTGCTTGCTGCAAGCGCCGCGTGCCGCCGCCTGGATGCAGGCGGTGGCGCGCGAAATGCAGGCTTCGGAGACCGCTTTTCTTCAGCCGCGCGCGGGCGAGGACGCCAGCTTCGCGCTGCGCTGGTTCACGCCCACGGTCGAAGTCTCGCTCTGCGGCCACGCCACCCTCGCCAGCGCCCACGCCGTCTGGCAGGAGGAACTGGCGGCGGCCGGCGCCGGGCTGCGCTTCCGCGCGTCGACGTGCAGGGCGAGCGCATGCACCTCGGCGGCCGTGCGGTGACCACCTGGCGCGGGGCGCCGGCATAGTCCGCTGGGCTGCCGCGCGGAGTCAATGCGGTATCGCCGCGCCCGGTGACCAACCCCGCGTTGGTGCAGGTGCTGGGAAGGGTTCACTGCCTCAGTGCACCGGCGCCAGGATCGCGTCCAGCCGGTCAGGCACGCCGGGCACGCGCTGCAGGTGCGGAATGCGCAGCCCGCCGTGGTAGTTCACCGGCACGGTCAGAAACTTGGCGCCACGCTTCACCAGCAACTCGATGGGCCCTGAGGAATGCTCGGCGGCGAGCAGCGCCTGGCGCAGCCGCTGCACCGAGAACGCCTCGCCATTGATCGCCTCGATTTGCACATCGCCCGCCAGTCCCGCCTGGAACGCCGGGCTGCCCCACCAGACCTGGTTCACCGTTCCGTTGGCGCCCACGCTGAAGCCGATGCTGGTTGAAAAATTGGCACCGAAACGTCCGCTGCCCCGCTGCCAGGCGTAGGGCGTGTCGTTGTAGATCAGTTGGTAGCCGCCCTGGGTGATGCCGCCCAGCGGGACCGCCGGATGCAGCTCGTAGACGCGGGTGCGGAAAAACTGGGCCCAGTCATAGGGCTGCACCTGGTTCAGCGCCTGCACGAGCTGATCCAACGTGTAGGTCCTGGTCACGAAGCTTCCGTTATCCATGCCGTAGAACAAGTGCGCGAAGTCGTCGAGAGATTTTTTTCCGCCGCTCAGCTCGCGGATCTTGGTATCCGTATCCAGCCAGATCAGCAGGCCCTCCTGGTAGTAGTCCTCGCCGCGCAGCCAGCTCGTCCAGGTCACCGGCCGGCGGTTCGACATGCCT
Organism: Terriglobales bacterium; assembly: GCA_050747745.1. Taxonomy (GTDB): domain Bacteria; phylum Acidobacteriota; class Terriglobia; order Terriglobales; family SCQP01; genus SCQP01. The sequence continues at coordinate 38,640 of JBOGKM010000048.1, read as the reverse complement.
TCCTGGTTGGTGGTGTCGTCCAGCGGACGCCAGTCGCGCCCCGGACTGACTGCAAAACCGGCGGCGACGCCGGCAATCAGGTCGCGTGTCTGCTGCGGCGTGCGCATGCCCGAACGCGCCGACAGCACGTAGCCCCAGTACTGGGTCAGGCCTTCGTAGACCCAGAGCAGATCATCCTGCATGGGCCAGTTGAAGTTGGGTGTCCACAAATCATAGGGGCGCCGGAACTTGCCGTTCCACGAGTGCGTGTACTCGTGCGCCAGCAGGTCGCGGTTGGCCACGCCCGCGCCCCAGTCGGTGAAGTAGTTGGCGCGGGTGCCGTCTTCGCTGGACTGATGGTGCTCCAACCCCTCGCCCCCAACCGTGTCGCTCAGCGTGAGCAGGAAGTCATAATGCTTGTAATGATGCGAGTGAAACAGGTTCAACGCCTGCTGCGCCAGGTTGCGGTGCCACTGCACTTCCTGCGGGGTGGCGTCCAGATCGCCGGGCGTATCAGCGAACACGTTCAGATGGACGTCATCGCCGGGGTTGGGCGAGAGATTGAAGCGCCGATAGTTGACTCCGGCATAAAGCGGCGAATCGACCAGCGTGTTCAGCGGCACGGTAGCGAAATGCACCTCGTTGCCGCTGCGGTCGGTCGTGGTTAGCGCCGTGGCGTATTGCCAGCCCGCAGGCATGCGGATCGCAGGGGTTACGTCGATGTCGCGGGAAAAGTATCCCGCCGGATACAGCACCACCGTGTTCCAGGACAAGTCAATGATGTTGTGATCGAAGCTGATGCGGCCCTGGGCCGTGCGCAGCGAAGCCAGATACTGAAAGCGGACGTGGAGCGCGCTGACCCCGCTCGGCACCTGCATCTGGAAGGCGAAGTGGTCTACGCGGTCGCGGGTCCAGGGGACGCGCTCGCCGTTAGCCGTGATCCTCAGCCCGCCCATGGCCTGGATGGGCCCATCGGCGGCGTGGTTGCCTGGAATCCAGGCGGGGAAAAACAGCATCAGCCTGCCCGGAGCGACCGGAATGGTCTCCTGCACCTGCACGATGCGCTGGGCCACGTTGGTGAAGTCGGCCAGCAGCGTGATCGTGCCCGGCTGATAGGGGACATCGCGCGGGATCGGCAGCGGCGGCGGCAGCGGCGCAGGCAGGGGGCCGACGCCCTGCTGGGCGAAGAGCGCGGGGGCGGCGGCGAACAGCAGAGCGGCGCAGGCGGCGCGAAGTATCATCACGACCTCCGGAGACTTAAAGGTATCAGTTTCTCGAAAGCGGCGCGACCCAGATTTTCTGCGCGGCGGCGGCGGCGAGGGTGACCGGGCCGGAGACGAGCGCGAGGGTGAGGGTAGCGTCGTAGTTGCGCCGCTCGACCGCTAGGGTGGTGTTGGGCCGCAGCCCCAGCCCATCAAAATACTCCAGCAGTTGCCGGTCGCGCTCGTGCATACCGGCAATGCGCAGCGGCTCGCCTAGCGGCGCTTCCCACAGTGCCACCAGTCCCGCCTGCCGCCGTCCCGCCGCGCTTTTGTTGATGGGGTTGCCGTGCGGACACAGTCCCGCCGGACCCAGCTTCTCCATCAACCGCCGCTCGACGTCGGGGGAAATCGAGTGCTCCAGCCGCTCCGCCTCCTCATGCACCTTGTACCACTCCACGCCCAGCATCTCGTGCAGCATGCGCTCGATAAGGTGATGGCGCAGGCGCATGCGGTCGGCTACCGCACGCCCCTTTTTCGTGAGCTGAATCCGCCCCTTGGCGTTCACCCACAACAATTGATCGCGCCGCAGCCGGCGCAACGCCAGTGTCACCGCCGCCGGGCTGATGTCCAGCCAGCGCCCGATGGTGGCGGCAATAACCGGCGCCTCCTCCGATTCCGCCTCGGCGATGGCCTTGAGGTAGTCCTCCTTGGAGACGGTAAGCTCCATGGCGTAATGCCGTGATCATACCATAGCGAATGAAAAAGCTAAAATGCTGCCAAATCGCTGCCATTAACTGTGGTTAAATATGACCATGCAGCCAGGGACCGAACGGCAGGTCGAGGAGCGCGCCGGGCATCCCTCTCTCGAAGGCGTCCACGACAGCGTGGCCACGCCGCCGCCGCAAGCCAGCTTCTGGCGCCATTGGAAGGCTTTTGTCGGCCCCGCGGTGCTGGTCAGCGTCGGCTACATGGACCCGGGCAACTGGGGCACGGACCTGCAGGGCGGGGCGCAGTACCACTTCGGCCTGCTGTGGGTGGTGGCGGGCGCCAGCCTGATGGCGATTTTCATGCAGGTGCTGTCGGCGCGCCTGGGCGTGGTCACCGGCAAGGATCTGGCACAGTGCTGCCGCGAATGGTACCCGCGCTGGACGCGCTGGCCTAACTGGATCCTGAGCGAAATTGCCATCGTCGCCTGCGACCTGGCCGAGGTACTGGGCAGCGCCGTCGCCTTGAACCTCCTGTTTCACATTCCCCTGCTGTGGGCGGTCATCATCACCGGCTTCGACGTGCTGCTGTTGCTCGCCCTGCAGCGCTACGGCATGCGCACCATCGAGGTGGTGATCACGCTGCTGATCTTCACCATGGGGTTCTGCTACTGGCTGGAGCTCTTTATCCTGCCCGCCACCCATCCCAGTTTCGCGGCCATGGGACGCGCGATCATCACGCCCAGCTTAGGCCAGGCGGGCATGATGTACGTGGCCATTGGCATCATCGGCGCCACCGTGATGCCCCACAACCTCTATCTGCACTCGGCGCTAGTGCAGAGCCGCAAGCTGCGCCGCGACCGTCTCTCGCTGCGCAAGGCCATCCAGTTCAACACGCTCGATTCCACCGTGGCCCTGTCGTTGGCGTTTTTTCTTAACGCCGCCATCCTAGTGCTGGCGGCGATGATGTTTTACGGCAAATCGGGCGTAGCCCTGCCGGGCGGCGCCTTCGTCCATTTCAGCGCCGATACAGACTGGATTCGCGTGGCGTATCTCACGCTTGAGCCGCTGCTGGGTACCATTGCCGCCAGCTTTCTGTTCGCCATCGCGCTGCTGGCCAGCGGTCAAAGCAGCACCATCACCGGCACCCTCGCCGGCCAGGTGGTCATGGAGGGTTTCATGCGCTGGCGCATTCCGCCCTGGATGCGCCGCCTAATCACGCGCCTGTTCGCGCTGGTCCCGGCCGTGCTGATCATCGGTCTGCGCGGCAACAGCAGCGTGACCGACCTGCTCACGCTGAGCCAGGTGATTCTGGCGCTGCAGTTGCCCTTCGCCATGTTTCCGCTGCTGCACTTCACCAGCTTCCGCAAGCGCATGGGCGAATGGCGCTCGCCCGCCTGGCTGCAAATCGCCGGCTGGGGCAGCGCCCTGCTCATCACCGCCGCCGACATCTACGCCCTGCCCTCCTCGTTCGGCATCGCCTGGCGCGTCATCCTCGGCCATTAAGGCAGAGCGGGTTTGACAAGCCGGACGGCCCGGGTTCCTACTGGGCAGGTGGAGCGCAGAACGTTTCTGCAATTGCTGGGCGCGGGCGCCGCCGCTGCCGCCTTCCCCGCCAGCATCCTGCGCGCGCTCGCCATTCCCGCATCCGGCCGCACCGGCACGCTCGCCGATATCGAGCACGTCGTCTTCTTCATGCAGGAAAACCGCTCCTTCGACCATTACTTCGGCGCCCTGCGCGGCGTCCGCGGTTTTGGCGATCCGCATCCGGCGCGCCTTGCCGGCGGCGCACCCGTCTGGCGTCAACCCCGCGCTGACGGCTACGTGCTGCCCTTCCATCCCGGCGCGCCCAACTTGGGCCTGCGTTTTCTCGAGGACCTCCCGCACGACTGGACCAGCACGCAGCAAGCCTGGAACCGTGGCCGTTACGATGGCTGGGTCGCGCACAAGGGCGCAACCACCATGGCGCATCTGGTGCGCGCCGATATCCCCTTTCACTACGCCCTCGCCGACGCTTTCACCATCTGCGACGCCTACCATGGCTCGCTGCTGGGACCCACCGATCCCAACCGCATGTATATGTGGACCGGCTGGGTGGGCAACGACGGCCGCGGCGGCGGTCCCGTCGTGGATGACGCTGAATCCGGCTACGCTTGGGCAACCTACCCCGAACGCCTGCAAGCGGCGGGTGTGAGCTGGAAGGTCTATCAGGACACTGGCACTGGCCTCAGCCCCCAGACCCATTGGGGCGATGAGCACGACGCCTACATCGGCAACTACGGCGACAACACGCTGTTGTACTTCCGGCAGTTTCAAAACGCCGCCCCCGCTTCCGCCCTCTACCAGCGCGCCCGCACCGGCACCCGCACCCAATCCCGCGGAAACCTGTTCGAGGAATTCCGCCGCGACGTCATCGCCGGCCATCTCCCTCAGGTCGCCTGGATTGTCGCCCCTGAGGCTTATTGCGAACATCCCAACTGGCCTGCCAACTACGGCGCCTGGTATACCGCGCAGGTGCTCGATGCGCTTACCGCCGCGCCGAAGGTGTTTAGCAAGTCCGTACTGTTTTTGACCTACGACGAAAACGACGGCTTTTTCGATCACATCGTTCCTCCCACGCCGCCACTGTCCTCGCACTCCGGGCACTCCACCGTTTCCACCGAACACGAAATCTTCCCCGGCAGCGCGCGCAATCCGCGCGGCCCCTACGGTCTCGGCGTGCGCGTGCCGATGCTGGTGGTTTCGCCTTGGAGCAAGGGCGGCTGGGTGTCATCGGAGGTGTTCGACCATACTTCCCTGCTGCGCTTTCTGGAACGCCGCTTCGGCGTCCACGAACCCAACATCACGCCCTGGCGCCGCGCCGTGTGCGGCGATTTGACCTCCACCTTGGATTTCGCCGCCGGGTCCAGCGCTGCCGCACCTCTGCCGCCGACGGCCAGCTACGCGCCGCCGGACCGCAAGCGCCATCCCGACTACAAACCGGTGCCGCCGGCCAGGCAGCGCCTTCCCGTGCAGGAGCCGGGCCAGCGCCCCACCCGCCCGGTGCCCTACGAACTGCACGCCTCGGCCGCCGTCTCCCCCACCACCCTCACCCTGACGCTGCGCAACTCCGGCACCGCCGCCGCCGGCCTGCAGGTGCGCTCACCCCGTCATGAACCACGAGTCTTTACGCTCGTCTCCGGAGGCGCCATCGAGGACAGTTGGTATTTCTCCACGGCCTATCAGCTCGAGCTCCACGGCCCCAACGGCTTCTTCCGTGCCTTCGCCGGCCAGGGAACCGCTCCTGAGCCGCAGCTTCGCTATGACCGCGCCCACAATGCCATTTCCATCTCGTATCGCGCCGCTGCCGCAACCACGCTATCGCTCCGCTCCTGCTACGCCGTCGTCCCGCCTCTCACGATTGCCCTTCCCTCCGGCCAGCTCTGGCGCCACACCTGGAATCTTGACGTCAGCGATGGCTGGTACGACTTTGACCTCACTTCCAGCAGCCATCCTCGTTTTCACCGCCGATTTGCCGGCCACCTCGAGACCGGGCGCAACAGCCTGAGCGACCCGAATTTCACTCGCGCGCTTGACAGCTAATTAGGGCGTGATGGAATCTAGTGAAGGTGCTGGCTGCTATGCACCAGTTGCGAACTAGTCGCATCAATGTAAGTGCCCGATGATCCAGCCCAGCGCGGTAACGGAACCTCATGAAATTGCGAGCTTATCGCATAACGGCGGCGCGACGCCGGTGAGCACCTCCGCCGTCCCTCAGCCACATCCTCGTTCCCAACCCCGGCCGGGCTGGCTGCGGGCATTTTTGATCCTGGGCGGACTGGCGGTGGCGGCGCTGATCGTCTGGCAGGCGCTGACCGGAGCAGGAAATCCCAATCCGCTGGCTCCGCGCACCAGCTCCTCGGCTGCGCTGCTGGACATCGCCGTGCTGGTATTCCGCGAAGGCCTGGAATGTGTGCTGGTGCTCGCCGCCGTCACGGCCGGCATGCCCGGCGATCGCCAGTCGTTGTTGCGCCCCATAGCGCTCGGTGTGGGCGGCGGATTCCTCGCCACCGTGCTTACCTGGATGGGCGCCGTGCGCGTTGTCGACGATCTCAGCCACAGCGTTTCGGCGCTGGCGCTGCAAGCCGCCACCGGCCTGCTTGCCGTGCTGGTGCTGCTGCTGGTGATGAACTGGTTCTTCCACAAGCTTTACTGGACCGGCTGGATCTCGATGCACAACAAGCAGAAGCGCAAGCTGGTGCAGCGCGCCGAGTTGGAAGCCGCCGCCGGCTGGGGCGTGTTCGGAGGCATGGTGGCGCTGGGCTTCACGTCGCTTTACCGGGAAGGCTTCGAGGTGGTGCTGTTCCTTCAGTCTTACCGCCTGCAGTTGGGCAACCGCACCGTCATGTGGGGCGCGCTCATTGGCGTAGCGCTGGCCGGAGTGGTGGCGCTGCTGACCTTTGTCGCTCACCGCCGGCTGCCCTACAAAAGGTTGTTGGTGCTGACCGGCGTCCTGCTCGGCATTGTGCTCATCGTGATGGTGGGCGAGCAGGTGCAGGAGATGCAGTTGGCGCACTGGATCCCCGCAACCACCATTCCCTGGCTGGCCGCCAGAATCCCCGGCTGGATGGGGTTGTGGCTCTCGGTGTTCCCCACCGTGCAATCACTGGCGGCGCAGGCGGTCGCCATCGGCCTGGTGATGGGCTCCTATTTCACCGCCAGCCGCCGCCGCACGCCCACGCTCCCCGCGCCCGCCCCGGAGCGCGCTCGGGCGCGTCGGCGATAAATCTCCACCTCGGCCGCAGCCGCCTCGGGCCCGTGGTATCATACCCTACTAGGGTATAAGGAGGACCGCGTGCAATCCTTGCATCTGCGCATCCAGGGCATGAGCTGCGGACATTGCGTGGCGGCCGTCGAACGGGCGCTGCGGAGCGCGCCGGGCGTCAAGGTGCGAACCGTCGCGGTGGGATCCGCAGAACTGGAGTACGAGCCTGGCCGGGTGACGCCGCAGGAATTGCTGCAGCGCATCGGCGAAGAGGGCTACACCGCGGAGGTGGCATGAGCCGGCCCGCCAAGGCGGAGGGCGTGACCGCGGCCGGGAAGCGCGCCGTGCTGTTGCGGCTGAGGCGCACCGAAGGCCAAGTGCGCGGCTTGCAGCGCATGGTCGAGGACGACCGTTACTGCCCCGACGTGCTCACCCAGATCTCGGCGGTGCAGGAGTCGCTGCGAGGTGTCGCCCGCCTGTTGATGCGCCGCCATCTCGAGCATTGCGCCACTTCCGCGCTGCGCTCGGGCGATGCCGCCCGCGCCACCGCCACCTACGCCGAACTCACCGATCTGTTCTACAAGCACGCGCGCTAGCCGCGGCGAACCCGCTACAGCGCCAGCACCACCTTGCCGAATTGCCGCTTGGCGGCCAGGTATGCGTGCGCTGCCGCGGCCTCGGCGAGCGGAAAGGTGCGATCCACCACGGGGTGCAGCCGTCCGCCACGCACCAGCTCCAACACCGTATCGAGGTCGGCACGGCGGCCCATGTACGATCCCAGTAGCCGCAGTTGGCGCGAAAACAGAAAACGTAGATCCATCGCAGCTTCGTAGCCCGTGGTCGCCCCGCACGTCACCAAAGTTCCGCCGGGAGCCAGAGCGCGCAGGCTTTGCTCCCAGCTCGCTTGCCCGACGTGTTCCACCACGATATCCACCCCGTCCGGCGCCCAGCGCTTTACCGCGCGGGAAACCGGCTCCTGGCCGTAGTGATCCACGACCTCATCCGCGCCCAGTTCGCGCGCCAACCCCAGCTTGGCCTCGCCTCCGGCAGTGGCGAAAACCCGGCATGCAAACAGCTTCGCAATCTGCACCGCTGCGATTCCCACCCCGCTCGATGCCGCCCACACCAGCACGGTTTGCCCCGGCTGGATCTGCGCCCGCCGCACCAGCATGTTCCAGGCGGTGAGAAACACCAGCGGGATCGAGGCCGCCGGCACAAAGTCCAGTTGCGACGGCATGGACAGCAGCGAGCGCTCGGGCACGGACACCAGCTCAGCGTTGCCGCCGTCGCGCTGGTAGCCCAGCATCTGGTACTGGCGGCATTCGTTATCGCGCCCATCCAGACAAAGATGGCACCGCCCGCAACCTGCCCCTGGCGCCACCACCACCCGCTCGCCGGTATCGGTGCGCTCGCCCGCGATGTCGCAGCCCAGTATCCGCGGCATGTGGATGGTGACGCCGGGCATACCCTGGCGGATGAACAAATCGAGATGGTTGAGCGCGCACGCCCGCACCCGCACCACCACCTCGCCGGCTGCGGGCACCGGATCCGGCGCGGTCTCGCGTCGGAGCACACTCGGCTCGCCATGGGAGTGGAGGCGAACGGCCTGCATACGTTCTGAGGTTACCAGTTCCGCTCCCCTTGGGCGTCAAGGGCCAGCCCCGCGCGCGGTATAATCGCTAGCGATGGCTGCCTCTACGGATTGCGTGCGCGAAGTGGAAGTGGAAGTGCCTGCCGGCGAGGTGGAACGCGAATATACGCGAGTCGCCCAAGGCATTCAGAAGCGCGCCAAAATTGCCGGTTTCCGGCCCGGCAAGGCCCCACTCAGCCTCGTTCGCCAGCATTTCAGCGCCAAGATACGCGAGGAAACGCTGGAAGTGCTGGTTCCCGCTCACCTGCGCGCGGCCTTCGAGCGCGAAAGCCTCCAGCCGGTTTCCACCCCGCGGCTGAACGATTTGAACTTTGAGCTCGGTCAGGCGCTGAAGTTCAAGGCCAGCTTCGAAGTGGTGCCGCCGTTTGAGCTGGGTGACTACAAAGGCATCCGAGTCGATATTCCCTCGCTCGAGGTCAGCGAAGCCGAAGTGGATGCCGGCCTGGAACAACTGCGCCAGCGCCACAGCCGTTTGATTCCCGCCGACGCTGCCACCGCCGAAGACGGCTTGGTCGCCCTGGTCGCCGCACAGCGCACCGACTTGCCTGCCCCAGCCTCCGAACCTGCCGCTGCCGACGAGATCCCCATCGAGGTCGGCGCCGCCGACACCCTGCCCGAGTTTAGCCAAGCCCTGCGCGGCATGAAGGTCGGCGAAGAATGCGATCTCGAAGTCCACTATCCAGAGGAATTCGCCGACCGCGATATCGCCGGTCAAACCCGCCGCTACCATCTCAAGCTGAACGGCATCCAAAACAAAGAGCTGCCTGCGCTAACCGACTCGGCCATTACCGACACGATTGGCACCACCACCGCCGAGGAGGCGCGTGCGTGGATGCGGCAGCGGCTGGAATCGCAGCGGCGGCACGAAGCCCGGCACGGGGTGGAGGACAAGGTTCTGGTGGCATTGGATGCGCAGGTCACCCTGTCTGTGCCCCAGGCGATGGTGGATAAGCGCATCGAAGACCGCATCGAGCGTAACCTCTACGGCTTGGCGCGCCAGGGCGTGGATCTGCGCCGTCTGGAACTGGACTGGGCCAATCTGCGTGTACGCCATCAGGCGGAAGCGGAACGGGACGTTCGCCTCGGCTTGCTGCTCAACCGCATCGCCGAGCAGGAACATATCGAAACCACTCCGGCGGAAGTGGAGGCGGAAGTGCAGCGCGCCGCCGCCGAACTCAGGCAATCGCCCGAGACCGTGCGCGCGCGATTGACAGACAATGGTGGCTTGGACAGGATTCAGAGCAGAATCCGGCAGGACAAAACGCTGGCGCTTCTGGTGGAGAGCGCCTCGCAAGGCGGATTCGCGCGGGAACCACAGACGGAAAAGGAACGGGCATCCTCATGAGCTTGGTCCCGATGGTGGTGGAGCAAACCCCGCGCGGCGAACGCGCCTACGACATCTTCTCGCGCCTGCTGCGCGACAACATCATCTTCCTCGGCACCCCCATTGACGACAACGTCGCTAATCTGGTGACCGCCCAATTGTTGTTCCTCGAGGCTGAAGATCCGGAAAAGGATATTTCCCTCTACATCAACAGTCCTGGCGGCTCCATCACCGCCGGCCTGGCGATCTACGATACGATGCAGTTCATCCGCCCCGATGTCACGACCATCTGCATTGGTCAGGCCGCCAGCATGGCCGCCACCTTGCTTGCCGCCGGCGCCAAGGGCAAACGCTTTGCGCTGCCCACTGCGCGCGTGCTCATCCATCAGCCCTCGATGGGCGGCCTCAGCGGCCAGGCCAGCGACATTGACATCCACGCCCGAGAAATTCTGCGCATGCGCGCCCTGACGAGTGAAATCCTGGCGAAGGCAACCGGCCAGGATCTGGCCAAAATCGAGCACGATGTGGACCGCGATTTCATCATGACCGCTCCCGAGGCTAAGGAATACGGCATCGTGGACGATATCATAACCAAGCACAAATAGATCAGGCAGCCCACGCGGCGGGCCTCGGCCGCAGGGAGTTGAAAACGCTGTGAAACCACCACGAAACGGATCCCCGGAATCATTACGCTGTTCGTTTTGCCATAAAAGCCAGGAAGCGGTGGCCAAGCTGATTTCCAGCCCCAACGAGTACCCCCGCGCCTATATCTGCGACGAGTGCGTTGCGGTGTGCAACTCCATTCTCGAGGATGATCGCGCCGAACCGCAGGCCCGCACCCTGCAAACCCTGCCCAAGCCGCACGAAGTGAAGAGCTTCCTCGACGAATACGTGATTGGCCAGGATGCTACCAAAAAACGCCTCGCCGTGGCCGTGTACAACCACTACAAGCGCCTGCACATGAATCGCATGCGCACCACCAGCGAGGTCGAACTCCAAAAGGCCAACATCCTGCTCGTCGGCCCCACCGGCACCGGCAAAACCCTGCTCGCCCAGACCCTGGCCAAGGTCCTCGATGTCCCCTTTGCCATCGCCGACGCCACCACCCTCACCGAGGCCGGCTACGTCGGCGAAGACGTGGAAAATATCATTCTCAAGCTCCTCCAGGCCGCCGAAGGCGATGTCACCCGCGCCCAGCACGGTATCATCTATATTGACGAGATCGATAAAATCTCCCGCCGCGATGAAAACCCCTCCATCACCCGCGACGTCAGCGGCGAGGGCGTCCAGCAGGCGCTGCTGAAAATCCTGGAAGGCACCGTGGCCCACGTTCCGCCCCAGGGCGGCCGCAAGCACCCCCACCAGGAATTCACCCCGGTGGACACCAGTAATATTCTGTTCATCTGCGGTGGCGCCTTTGTCGGCCTGGAAAAGACCATCGGACGCCGCGTCGGCAAGCGCGCCATGGGCTTCCGCAGCGAGGCCGAGGTGGCTAACGCACCCGTCCGCTTGCGGGATACCGCCCTGCTGAGCCAGGTCCAGCCCGCCGACCTCATCAAGTTCGGCCTCATTCCGGAGTTCGTCGGCCGCCTGCCCGTCATCGGCGTCCTCGATGATCTCGACCGCGCCGCCCTCATCCAAATCCTCACCCGCCCGCGCAACGCCCTGGTGCGCCAATACCAGAAGCTGTTCGAGTTTGAAAATGTCAAGCTGCGCTTTGACGATTCCGCCCTGGAGCAAATCGCCGATGAGGCTCTGGCCCGCAAGGTCGGCGCCCGCGGCCTGCGCATGATCCTGGAGGAACTCATGCTCGATCTCATGTACCACCTCCCCCAGCAAAAGCGCGTGCGCGAGTTCCAGGTCACCCGGGAGATGGTCGAGCGGCGCGAAGTCGTGCTGCCTACGCTGGAAAAAGCCGGCTAACCCTGCCTGTCTACGGTTCCCCTCATGCCGCGAGAAAAATCCCAAGCTGTGCTCCGCCACCTGCCCATGATGCCCATCCGGGACATGGTCATATTCCCCCATCAGATGATGCCCTTCGTCGTCGGCCGCGCCGCCTCCGTGCGCGCCCTGGAAGCCGCCCTGGTCGAAGACAAGAAAATTTTCCTCGCCACCCAGCACGACGCCGCCCAGGATGAACCCCAGCCCGAGCAGATTCATAAGGTCGGCACCGTCGCCACCATCGTCCAAAGTGTGCGCCTGCCCGACGGCAACATCCGCGTCCTGGTCGAGGGCGTCGAGCGCGCCCGCATGGCTTCGGTGGACCAGACGGAGGGCTATTTCCGCGCCGCCCTGCGCACCGCCGCTGCCCGCCCCGCCGTTCTCACCCCGCAGTTGGAACAGCTCATGCAAAAAGTCACCGGGCTGTTCGAGCAGTTCGTCAAGCAGAACCAGTCGCTCAACTACGAGGCCATGCTCAACGCCGTCCGCGCCGACGACCCCGGTCAGATGAGCGACACCATGGCCGCCCATCTCGCCCTCCCGGTCAGCGATAAGCAACCGCTGCTGGAAATGTTCGACCCCACCGCGCGCCTGCTCCGCCTCGCCGAGCTGCTCGAAATCGAGATGGAAAAGCTCAACGTCGACCGCGCCATCCAGAACCGCGTCAAGCGCCAGATGGAAAAGGCGCAGCGCGAGTACTACCTGGGCGAGAAAATCAAGGCGATTCAGAAGGAACTCGGCCGCGGCGAGAAAAGCGAGTTGGACGAGCTGAAGAAAAAAATCGAGACCTCCGGCATGCCCCAGCCGATTCAGGAAAAGGCCCAGCAGGAGCTCAAGCGCCTGGAACTCATGCCCCCCATGTCAGCTGAGTCGACCGTCTCCCGCAACTACCTCGACTGGATGCTCGCCGTCCCCTGGAACAAACGCAGCAAGGAGATTCGCGACATCACCCGCGCCGAAAAGATCCTCAACCAGGATCACTACGGCCTGGAAAAAATCAAGGAGCGCATCCTCGAATTCCTCGCCGTCCGCCAGTTGGTCAAAAACCCCAAGGGCTCGATCTTGTGCTTCGTCGGCCCTCCGGGCGTCGGCAAAACCTCGCTCGGCATGTCCATCGCCCGCGCCACCGGCCGCAAGTTCGTGCGCCTCTCCCTCGGCGGCGTGCGTGACGAGGCCGAAATCCGCGGCCACCGCCGCACCTATATCGGCGCCCTTCCCGGCCAGATTCTGCAAATGATGAAAAAGGCGGGCACCATCAACCCTGTCTTTCTCCTCGACGAGGTTGACAAGATGAGCGCCGATTTCCGCGGCGATCCCTCCGCCGCCCTGCTGGAAGTCCTCGACCCGGAACAGAACAACGCCTTCAACGATCATTACCTCGACCTCGATTACGACCTCTCCCAGGTCATGTTCATCACCACCGCCAACGTCCTCCACACCATTCCCCATGCCCTGCAGGACCGCATGGAAGTCATCCGCCTGTCGGGCTACACCGAGCTGGAAAAAGGCGAGATCGCCCGCCGCTTTCTCATCCCCAAACAGATCAAGGCCGCCGGTCTGACCAGCGGAAACCTGAGCTTTAGCGATGCGGGCGTGCAAGCCCTGATCGACGGCTACACGCGCGAAGCTGGCGTCCGCAACCTCGAACGCGAGATCGGCAACGTCTGCCGCAAAATGGCTCGCCGCGTAGTCAAGCAGGGCCGCGCCGCCGCCGCCGCTCTCACCCCGGCCAGCCTGGAGGAGTTCCTGGGCGTGGTCAAGTACCACGATCCCCACGAACTGGAAAAAAGCGAAATCGGCCTCGCCACCGGGCTCGCCTGGACCGAAGTCGGCGGCCAGATCCTTTCCACCGAAGTCACGCTCATGGACGGCAAAGGCAAGCTCACCACCACCGGCAAGCTGGGCGACGTCATGCAGGAATCCGCCCAGGCCGCCATGAGCTACATCCGCAGCCGCGCTCACCGCCTGGGCCTTCCCAAGGATTTCTACCGCAATCTCGACATCCACATCCACGTCCCCGAAGGCGCCATCCCCAAGGATGGCCCCTCCGCCGGCATCACCATGGCCACCGCCATCACCAGCGCCCTCACCCGTATCGCCGTCCGCAACGACGTCGCCATGACCGGCGAAATCACCCTCCGCGGCAAGGTCCTGCCCATCGGCGGCGTCAAGGAAAAGCTCATGGCCGCCCATCGCCATGGCATTACCACCATCGTCCTGCCCCGCGACAACGAAAAGGACCTTTCCGAGCTGCCCGAAAACATCCGCGCCCTGCTCACCATCCATCCTGTCGAAACCATGGATCAGGTCCTGGCGGTGGCGCTCGAACAACCCATCCCCAAGCTCGCCGGCGAAACTTCAATGCCCGCTCCCGAAACCAGCCACGAGCTGCATCAGTAATTTTGCCGCCGGCTTCCTTCGCCGTCCGCTTCGAAACCTCCTGCGCCTCGCTTGCCGATCTACCTCGCGACGGCATTCCGGAAGCCGCCTTGCTCGGCCGCTCGAACGTTGGCAAATCCAGCCTGCTGAACGCCCTCGCCGGACGTAGCGATCTGGCACGCACCAGCCGCACCCCCGGCCGCACCCGCCTGCTGAATCTGTTCCGGTCCGAGGGTGCCCGCCTGCGCCTGGTCGATTGCCCCGGCTACGGCTACGCCCGCGCCGCCCGCGCCCAGCGCCTCGCCTGGGGCGCGCTGGTCGAAGCCTATTTGGCGGAGCGCCACACGCTGCGCCTCGCGCTGCTGCTGGTGGACGCCCGCCTTGATCCCCAGCTCCTGGATTTGGACATGGCCGCCTGGCTGCGTGCCCACGGCCACACGCTACTGCTGGTCGCCACCAAATGGGACCGCCTCAGCGGCAACCAGCGCCCCCTCGCCTGCCGCCGCTTCGACACTGCCTTTGCCGCCACGCCGCTACCTGTTTCCGCCCTCACCGGCGAGAACATCACCGCACTTCGCCGCCGCCTGCTAGATCAAGCTCAGTTGAGCTCACCGAAGGGCACGGAGGGGTGAAGGTGGCCAAGATCCGCGCCGCGAAAACGCATCTGTCGCGCTTGGTCGACCCGGCAGCCACCGGCGAATCCCCGTTGCGCCACGCTGCCCCTCCGGTGTAGCGTGAGGACGTGCAACCGGCTCTGGACCTGAAGCGCCGCGCTCGCCTTAAAGGCATCTGCGCGTGGCTCCTCGGCTGCTTCGCGCGCGCCATCGGGAGCTCCTGGTCGCCGCCAGCCCGCACCCGCACCATTCCCCATCAGCTCAAGGAGAAAAACCCATGACGGTAAAGGACGCAGCCCAGCAGCGCCTGCAACGCTCGCACCAGCAATTGCTCGAGCTCAGCCATCGCATCCACGCCCACCCCGAACTGGGATTTGAAGAGGAAAAAGCCTGTGCCTGGTTATGCGAAGCCCTCGATGCCGCCGGCTTCCGGGTCCGCCGCGGCATCGCCGATCTGCCCACCGCCTTTGTTGCCGAAGCTGGCAGCGGCCCCGTCCACGTGGCCCTCTGTGCCGAATACGACGCCTTGCCCGAGATCGGCCACGCCTGCGGCCACAACCTCATTGCGGCCATGGCCCTCGGTGCGGGTCTTGCCGCCGCCTCCGTGGCCGACGAGGCCGGCCTCACCGTGAGCGTCATCGGTACCCCCGCCGAGGAAGTCGGCGATGACGGCGGCAAAATCCGCCTGCTCGAGCGCGGCGCTTTTGCCGGAGTTAACGCCGCCCTCATGGCTCATCCCGCCCCGCTCGAAGCACTCGAAATGAACATCATCGCCGCCAGCATGTTCGAGATCTTCTACACCGGCAAGGAAGCCCACGCCGCTGCCTTCCCCGAGCGCGGCATCAACGCCGCCGACGCCCTCACCCTCGCCCAAACCGCCATCGGCCTGTTGCGCCAGCAGTTGCGCTCCACCGACCGCGTCCACGGCATCATCACCCGCGGCGGTGCCGCGCCCAACGTCATCCCCGCTCACACTGCCGCCCGCTACATCGTCCGCGCCCAGGATCTCCTGCAACTGGAAGAAGTCCGCGCCAAAGTCCTTCACTGCTTCGAGGCTGGCGCTCTCGCCACCGGCGCTGCACTGGAAGTCCGCGGCGGTTCCAAACCCTACGCCGACATGCGCTACGACCACCCCCTCTCGGCCGCCTACCGCCGTAACGCCGAGGCTGCCGGCCGCGTCTTCCCGGATCTTCCGCCTGACGCCGCCCGCGCCGCCGGTTCCACCGACATGGGCAACGTTTCTCGCCTCATCCCCTCCATCCACCCCATGATCGGCATCAATTCCCTCCCCGCCGCCAACCATCAGCCAGAATTCACCGCCCACTGCATCTCCCCCGTCGCCGATCAGGCCGTGCTCGAAGGCGCCCTCGCCCTGACCTGGACCGCCCTCGACTGTGCCGCCGATGTCTCTCTCCGTGCCCACCTGCTCAGCCCTCCAGCTCCGGCCTAACGGTGGGGCCAGCAGGATTCGAACCTGCAACCAACGGATTATGAGTCCGCTGCTCTAACCGTTGAGCTATGGCCCCTTGTGCTTGGATTGTACGGTACTCAACCGCCCCTCCCAAGGGAAGTTCCCTTCCCACTTATGTGCAACCGTTTGCGCTTAAGCGGCCGCCATGCCCAGCCCTCTCTCAAAGTTATCCCCTCTGACACTAGCAAACTCAAACTTTCATCCACATTGGACCTCGGATTGCTATAAAAACAGTGGCTGACGTTCGGCCTCGATTGGAGGACGATATGGCAAGTTCAAGAACTGGCTGGGCAATGAACGGAATTCGCTGGCTCGTCCCGCTGCTGGTGGTGACCTTTGGCTTTAGTCTTTCCGCGCAGGCAGGCACCATCACTTACACCTGCAACGCAAACAGCACCACCTTGGAAACCGGCGCAACCAGCAGCGTCATGGTTTCGGGCATCTCGACCAGCACCTGCAACACCTTGAATACCACTGTTGCCGGCCTCTACGCCTCCACCTTCAGCAATGCCAACGCCAGCGTCTATATCACCTACGGCAACACGGCCCTGGGATCAAACGAAACCGAGATTGCGCCAGTCGACTACTCCACCTATCAGACCGCCTTAGCGTCCCATGCCAGCGGTGATGCCACCGACACCAGCTTTTTGGCCAACGACGCCACCACCACCACGCCGGCCATAGGCACCGGCAGCAATCTCTATGTGAGCTTGACCACCGCTCTCGCCAACGCCCTGGGCTTCACCGACACCTACGGCATCAATGCCAATGGCGCTTCCTGCACCCTCGGCGCTACCGGCTGCTACAACAGTATCCTCACCATCGCCGACGGCTATACGCTCAGCACCACCGGCTACTACAAATCCTCCGGTGTGGTCGTCTCCACCGGTACCTCGGCTGTCTCCGGCGAATACAATTTCTACAGCGTCGCCGAGCACGAAACCGACGAGATCCTCGGCACGTCATCCTGCCTCGGTTCCGGCTCGAGTAACGGCAGTGCCGTCGCCGTGGACGCTTGTAACCAAGCCTTCCAGGCGCCCGCCAGCGACACCGTCATTAGCGCAGCCGACTTGGGCCGCTTCTCCTCGAACGGGACGCGCACCTTTGGCCAAAGCGGCACCGCCTACTTCTCTGTCAACGGCGGCCTCACCGGCGTCGCCAATTACAACAACAGCCCCAATGGCGACGACTTCGGCGACTGGTCGAATGTCTGCTCCGGCGTCATGGTCCAGGATGCCGAGGGCTGCCCCGGCACGGCCCCCAGCATCACCACTGACGGCGGCGCTGAAATCGAGGTCTTGGACGCGGTCGGCTACAACCTCAACACCGCGCCCACCGTGACTCCCGAGCCTCCCGCCGGCCTGCTTCTGCTGACCGGCCTGCTCCTGGGTGGCCTGCTCTACTGGCGCAAGCAGCGCGTGCTCGCGTAAGCGGCCCGGCTTCGATTCCCCCCGCAGCCCTGGCGGGAGCCGGCGATCATACCTGACCGCCCCTCCCGCCGCGCTGTTTGTATTTCCGTGCCGGTTACTTTTTGAACCACCTCGCCGGCCGGCGGCAGCGCGGCCAGGTTGAGACACAAGGCAAGCAGTAAGTTCCGCACGGATAGAAGTATGGCGCCCCATCGCAGTTAAAATGCTGCCCATGGCGTTACCGGTGGGCACGCACCTCGGTCCGTACGAAATCCTGGCGCCGATCGGCGCCGGGGGCATGGGCGAGGTCTACCGCGCCCGCGACACGCGACTGCAGCGCGAGGTCGCCGTCAAGCTGCTGCGCGCCGAGGGCGGCGGCAACCTGCAGCGCCTGGAGATCGAAGCCCGCACCATCGCGGCGCTGGACCACCCCAACCTGGTCGCCATTCACGACGTTGGCAGCCACGCCGGCGCGCCGTTTCTGGTGATGGAGCTGATCGCCGGCAAATCGCTGCGCGATGTTCTCGCCCATGGAGCGTTGGCACCGCGCCGCGCGATCGAATACGCTCGGCAGATGGCGCAGGGCTTGGCGGCGGCCCACGCCGCCGGCGTCGTGCACCGCGACCTCAAGCCCGGTAACATCATGATCACGCCCGAGGGGCGCGTGAAGATCCTCGACTTCGGGCTGGCCAAAACCGCCGTGACGGCGGCCGCGGGGTTCTCCGACGCCGAAACTCTGGCGGTATCCGCGCTCGCAGCGCCCGCCACGCAGCCGGGCACGGTGCTGGGCACGGCGGGCTACATGGCACCCGAGCAGGTGCGCGGCGAAGCCGCGGGTCCTGCGGCCGATATTTTTGCCTTCGGCGCGATCCTTTATGAAATGCTCAGCGGGCAGCGCGCCTTCCCCGCCCCGACCAGCGTCGAGGCAATGGCGGCGATCCTGAACCGGGATCCGCCCGATCTCACCGCCGCGCCCGGCGCCGCGGCTATGCCGCCGGCGCTCGAGCGCATTGTCCGCCGGTGCCTGGAAAAATCCCAGCCCCAGCGGTTCCAGAGCTCCGCGGATCTCGATTTCGCCCTCAGCGCGCTGGCCGAGGCCTCCAGTACGAGCTTGCGGCAGGCAGTCGCCATCCCATCACGCGGCCGCCCACGCTGGCGCACGCCCGCCATCGCCGCCCTCACCGCGGCAGTCGCGGTCGCTCTCTGTTTGCTCTTCGCCCTCGACCGCGCAACGGCCACCATACCTATCACTCAACTCCACGCCTTTGCGCTCAACGCCGACCGTGCCGGCGCGCTTTGGTCACCCGACGGCAAGGCGCTGGCTTTTGCCGCCGCGCCCGCTCCCGGCGAGCCCGATCAGATCTTTTTGTATCTGCCGGGCGGCGGACAAACCGAGCAACTCACGCACGAGCCCGCTTCGGTGGCGCCCTCCGGCTGGAGCGGCAATGGACAGGACGTGGTCTTCATCGAAGATCAATTCACCGCGCCCAAGGTCTTCGCGGTTTCGGCGGCCGGCGGCACGCCGCGGCTGCTCGACAATCTTGGACATCCAAAAGGCGGCGTGCTCTGGTCGGCCTACCACGGCGATACGTTGGCGGTGGTGGCAGCGCAGCCGGATGGCAAAATCGGCGTTGCCTATAGCTCGCCCGTCGGCGTTCCGTTGCATTGGTATTCACCCGCGCCGTTTGCGGTATCCGGGCTCGGAGACTTTCCCTCGCTTGCCATTTCACCAGACGGCGCCAAACTGCTACTGGAGTTGCCGGCAAGCGCAGGAACCGACGAAACCTGGCTGCTGCCGTTTCCGCCGCGTGCGGGCGTTCCGCCGCGGCGCGTGCTGCCCAACCTTCCGCCCCATGATTGGTCACCGAAGTTCAGTTGGACGCCGGATAGCCGCCACGTGCTGATCACCTGCACGCTCCAAAGCGGCGTCGGCAATCTGTGGGAGGCCGATCCAACCTCGGGCGCCATGCACCTCGTTGCCGCGAATGTGCCCAATGGCTATCGCGCCCGCCTCGCACCCCACGGCGGCATGCTGGCGATCATGCGCTTCGCCAGCGGCCTCACGATCGTCTCCGTGAACGTGCGCACCGCAGCGATCACCAAATGGTTCGATCCTCGTCACAGCGATGATCAACCTGCCTGGGCCGGCGACGCCTCGGCTCTCGCCTTCCTCGATTACCGCTATGGCGAGTCGGAAATCTGGCTGAGGCAACAAAGCCCGCAAGGCGCCGGCGAGCGCGAGCTTGTCAGTCCGGCCGATATGAGCGCCCTCGGATTTTTCCAGACCCCGGCGCTCTCGCCGCACGCCCGCCGGGTTGCATTTTCGTTCTCCCCCACCGTTCAAGGCAGCGCGATTCAGACCACCCGCATCTACCTTACTGCCGTGGCCGGCGGCGCGCCCATTCCACTGACCACAGCTTCGGCCGATACGCAGCAGGCCCCCGTCTGGTCACCCGACGGGACCTACATCGCCTATCTGAGCGGCGCCGGAGCCCGCTATCGCCTGATGGTGGCTCCCAGCGGCGTCAACGCGCAACCCAAGGTGCTCAAGGCGGCCGTGGGCATTTCCGCACTCTTCGACGAGGTCGGCCCGGCTTGGTCGCGCAACGGCAAATGGATCGCCTTCGAGGCCACCGACGGCCTGGCCCACATCATCGCGCCAGATGGCTCGGACGAGCGCGTCGCCTGCCACACGCCACTGCTCACCTGGACGTTTTCCGCCAACAGCCAATCGCTCTACGGCATCGCCGCCCACGGCGCCACCGTGAATTTGGTCGAGGTGCCGCTGGCTACGGGCGTGGCGCGTGTCATCGGCAGCCTGGGCGACATGTATCCCGCCTCTGTGCTGGACCCGGGCTGGCGCCTGACGCTGGCCCCCGATGGCGGCAGCGTCACCTGCAGCGCCGGCTACGACATCCACGAACTCGACCTCGTCGCCCCGTTCTCCCTCGCCGGCGGCGCCGCCGCCCGCCTGCGCCGCTGGCTGCACTTGCCCTAAGCAAAACCAGCAAGGCTCTGATTGGGAGTGACCTTGCCCTGTTAAGGTGCGGTGAAGGTGGGGGTCTTTTTTGGCTTATCGAGGCCAGGGCCAAGCGCACCGCCTCCCGCCGGTCCGTCTTCACTCGGTCCCATCCCAGCCGACTGCCAGTACAGCGCGTAGCCCGACCGATTGCCCCTGGCTCGTGGCCTTCGCCTTGAGCTTGCGGTACAGCGGGTCGGGAATGTCGAAGGTGATCCGCATAGCATCAGCCTGCCATATTTATCGCCGCCGAGCCTGGCGCCGCGGCGGCCTCGTAGTCAGCGGCTGCGGTTTCATCCGTCCCGCCGGCTACCCGCAGCCGCCGGAACAGCGTCGTGAGCGCCACTGCCAGCGCCAGATTCACCACCAGCGCATCCACGGCGGCATAGGCGGCGATATGCACGCCCGCGAATTGCAGCGGGTACACCGCCGTTCGCAATCCCATCGCCCATCCCATCGCCGTGCCTGCAACCATCCCCGCCGCCCACCCCACCAGCAGCGCCGCCGGATGCAGCCAACGACGGTAAAGCCCGAAAATCACCGCCGGGAACGTCTGCAAAATCCAAATACCGCCCAGCAGTTGCAGGTTAATGGCGTAGGTGCGGTCGCCGAAAATCACGAAGACCACCGCGCCCAGCTTCAGCAGCAGCGAGACCAGCCTGGCCAAGCTCGTCTCCTGCCGCGGGCTGATCTGCGGACGAACATACTCGCGCCAGATGTTGCGCGTGAACAGCGTGCCGCAGGCGATGGCCATGATCGCCGCCGGCACCAGCGCCCCGATGGCGATCGCCGCCATGGCAAATCCGGCGAACCAGGCGGGAAACATCTGCGTGAACAGCGCCGGCACGATGCTGTTGGGATCGGCCGCGTGGACGTTGGCCGCCAGCGCGACATAGCCCAGCAGGGCGATTAACCCCAGCAGGAACGTGTAAGCGGGCAGGAACACCGCGTTGCGCTCAATCGCCCGGTCGCTCGCCGCGCTCAGAATGCTGGTCGCGGTGTGGGGATACAGGAACGCCGCCAATCCCGAACCCACCGCCAGCGTGGCGAAGGCCACGTACTGTGCTTGCGGCAAAATCATCGCGCCCGCGGGATGATGCGCCGCCAGCGCCCGCGCCGCCAGATGGAAAATGCGCCCGTAGCCGCCCAGCCGGATCGGAATCCAGATCACCGCCACTCCGATCACCGCGTACACCATGGCGTCTTTCGCGATGGCGACAATCGCGGGCGCGCGCAGCCCGCTGACGTAATCGTAGGCGACCAGAATCAGAAACGCCGCCGCCAGCCCGACATCGCTGGCTTCGGCCGGCGAGCGGAATCCTAGCGCCGCGATCGCCACCTGCATCCCCAGCAATTGCAGCGCCAGGTAAGGCAGCGTGGCCAGAATCCCGGTCACCGCCACCGCCAGCGCCAACTGCCGGCTCCCGTACCGTCCGCGCACAAAATCCGCGACGGTCGTATAATTCCGCCGCCGCGACACCCGCCACAGCCGCGGCATCACCAGAAACACGAACGGGTACACCAGGATGGTGTACACCAGCGCGAAAAATCCCATCGCGCCCACCCCGTACACCAGCGCCGGCACCGCGATGATGGTGTAGGCGGAATAAAAGTCTCCGCCGATCAGAAACCAGGTCAGCACCGCGCCAAACCGCCGCCCGCCCAGCGCCCATTCTTCGATCGCGCCCAGGTCGCCCTTCCGCCACCGCGCCGCCCACAGACCCAGCACGGTTACGCCCAGCAGGCAGCCGGCGAACACGATCGCGGCGCTCCCGTTCATCGCAGCTTATAGACCAGTCCGGTGAGCACCGCCGTCACGATGACCCACGCGAACATGTACCAATAAAAAAAGGGAAATCCCCACACCAGCGGCCGCGCGCGCGCGTACCAGGGCACCCACAGCAGCGCCGCGTAAGGCGCCAGCAGCAGCCAGACCATCCAGCGGCGCGAAGCCATGCTGCTAGAAGGTAACCGCTTCCCGCCGGCCGGTCAACGCCCGCCGCTCAGTTCCTGCCGGGCAGCGAGGCTGGCGATTCCCAGGTCACGGTCGAACTGCTGCAGCCACTGGCGTCCGTACGCAGCGTCCTCCAGGTCCCGCGGCCGCCCCGCCACCAGCTTGTGAACGATCAGGTCTTCAGGCGTGGCAAATCGGACCGCTGTCCCCTCTATCTTGATCTTCTGTGCCCGTCTCACCGCCTCTCGCCGCATCCTCGCAGGGCAGCACCAGCAGCTCTTTCATCGCCGCCGCCCGCCCAGCTCCAGTGCGTGTTCGAGCGCGCTCTCGAACCAGCGCAGGTTGCGCTCGTAGTCCGGCGGCTCAGCCGTTTGCCGCGCCGCCTCCCACGCCTCCCAGCCCTTCGGATCCCGGATCATCGCCAGCTTTATTTTGCCCGCCGGACGTATAATGAACCGCACCATGCCGCTGGCCCCGGGAGACCGCGTCGGCCCCTACGAGATACTCGCGCCGCTGGGCGCGGGCGGCAGGGGCGAGATGCGCCGGTGCCGCCTGCGCGAGCCGCCGCCGACCGAGGGCGCCGCAGATTGTGCAAAGCCGCCTCACCCCGCTCCACAGTTGAGGCGACTGCTTCTGCTACACTCGCTCCCAGCAGCACTGGAGACTACCCATGCGGATGACCGGCAAGCCGGCCGCGGCTCTGCTTCTCGCCGCCGCGCTCGTGCCCCTGCTCGCCGCGGCGCAATCGTTCACGCTCCGTCAGGCCCTCGACTATCCTTTCCCTTCCCAGCTCACCGCCGCCGCCCAGGGCGAGCGCGTCGCCTGGGTCTTTGACGCGCGCGGCGCGAGCAACGTCTGGGTCGCCGCCGGCCCCAGCTTCGCCGCTCACCCCGTCACTCACTATCGCGGCGACGACGGAATGCCCATCAACAGCCTCCGCCTCACCCCCGACGGTGCCACCGCCGTCTACGCCCGCGGCAGCGAGACCAATGCCCAGGGCGAAGTCGCCGATCCCACCAGCAACGTCGTCCAACCCCAACAACAGGTCTGGGCCGTCTCCGTCTCCGGCGGTCCTCCCCGCTTGCTGGGTGAGATGAACTGCAGCTTCGAGGGTTGTGAAGATATCCAAATCTCGCCCAACGGCAAGTGGGCCGTCTGGCCTGCCCGCGGCGCCCTCTGGCTTGCCCCCGTGGATGGCTCGGCGCCCGCCCGCAAGCTCGCCTACATCCGCGGCCGCAACTCCGATCCGCAATGGTCGCCCGACAGCCAGGCCATCGCCTTCGTCAGCGATCGCGGCACCCACTCCCTCATCGGCATCTTCCGCTTCGGCTCGCCCACGCTCGCCTATGCCGCCCCCAGCGTCTTCCGCGACCTCATGCCCCGCTGGTCTCCCGATGGCAAGCAGTTGGCCTTCGTTCGCCTCCTCAACGCTGGCTCCGGCGGCTTCTTTTTCGGCCATCCCCAGCCCTGGACCATCTGGGTCTGGAACGCCGCGACCCGTCATGCCCGCCAAATCTGGCACAGCACTTCCGGACTGCTCGGCGGCATGCCGGGCGAATGGGAATCATCCGTGTTCCAGTTCGCCACGGACCGCCGCCTCGTCTTTGCCGGCCAACGCGACGGCTGGGTCCATCTCTACTCCATCGCGGCCTCGGGCGGAGCGGCCCTCCTGCTCACCCCGGGCAACTTCTCCATCGCCCCCGCGCCCGTCACCCTGTCGCCCGGCGGGCAGACTCTTTATTACGCCTCCAACCAAGGCGACGTGGACCGCCGCCACGTCTGGAGGGTCAGCATCTCCCACCCCGGCCCGGTTGCCCTCACCCGCGGGGCGACCCTGGAATGGACCCCGGTTCCCAGCGGCGATGGCCGCGTTGTGTTCAGTTTGGGTTCCACCGCCACGCAGCCCGCGATGCCCTACCGGATCAGAGCAGGCGGCCGGGTCATGCTCGCCGCCTCCGCGCTTGCGGCGTCCTACCCATCCGCCCAGATGGTCACCCCACGCGCGGTGACCTTCCGCAGCCTTGACGGCCTGCTCATCCACGGCCAGCTCTTCACCCCGCGCGAGCACGCCGGCCGCCACCCTGGCCTGGTCTTCATGCATGGCGGCCCGCCCCGCCAGATGCTGCTCGGCTTCCATCCCATGGACGCCTACAACTACATGTATGCCGCCAACCAATACCTCGCCAGCCGCGGCTTCGTCGTCCTCTCCGTCAACTACCGCCTCAGCATTATGTATGGCGTGCGCTTTCGCGAACCTGCCCACGCCGGCCCCCAGGGCGCGTCCGAATACCAGGACATCGTTGCTGGTGCCAAATACCTCCAGTCACTACCTGAGGTCAATCCTGCGAAAATCGGCCTCTGGGGTGGCTCCTATGGCGGCTATCTCACCGCTCTCGGCCTAGCCCGCAATTCCAACCTTTTCAAGGCCGGGGTGGACTACGCCGGCGTCCATGACTGGCGGATTGGGTTCGGCAGCCATGCCGGCCTGTCCCCGGCCGCACTCCAGCTCGCCTACCAATCCTCCCCGGTTGCCGCTATCGCCCAATGGAAATCCCCAGTCTTGCTCATGCAAGGCGACGACGACCGCAACGTGGAGTTCGCCCAGACCGTGGACCTGGTCCACCTGCTGCGCGCCCATCATATTCCCTACCAACTGGTAGTTTTTCCCGATGGCATCCATGACTCCCTCCTCTGGCGTACCTGGCTGAGGAACTTTGCCGCCACCGCATCCTTTTTCGAACGCACCCTGGTCCAAAACCAACCCATCAAAACCATCCCACCGGACCGGTAACGGCCGTGGGGAAATTAGCATGAAAATTATTTAATTTCCTTCCACGGCCTGTGATAGAGTTGTCTCGCTCATCGCGCTCATGCAAATCACCTATGAATTCGTGAGAGGAACGGTGAGATTCGTCCGCCGGTCTGCGTCCGACGGCAACCAGATTTTACGGAGGCTCCGGTAATGCGCAAATCAACGACCACTTCTCTGGCCACGGCCGTGGCGTTCGGCCTGGTGCTCATGATGTCAGCCTGCAGCGGCAATAGCTCCTCGAGCAGCTTCGGAACATCTCCCGGCAGCGGTTCCTTCAACGGTCCCGGCCCCGACGGCCAGGCGGTCATCACCGCCAGCGACGCACCCATGCCCGGCGTGCTGGCGGCTCAAATCACCGTCGGCACGATTACCGCCGCCAATGCCAACGGCACCACTCTGACGCTGATCGCCAACCCGGTGACCTTCGAGATCGCTCACAGCGGCATCAGCCAAATCCTGCTCGACGTCGACCCGCTTCCTCAGGGCACCTATAACAGCGTCACCTTTACCGTCACCGGCGCCAACTTCACGTATATGAACGGCACCACCGTGACCTATGCCACCTCCAATCCCCCCGTCACCACCCCGGCCACGCCGCCCACGGTCACCATCCCCGCGGCCAGCCAGTCGCTGACCTATACGTTTACCGCCCCGATCGTGGTCAATACTCAAGCCTCCACCTACCTGAACTTCGATTTCAACCTGGCTCAGGAGCTGGACCTCGCCAGCGGCATGGTAACCTTCTCCCCGACCGTCGCCGTCACGACCGCCGGGACCACGACGCCCGGCAACGTCAACATCACCATGGCGCCGGTCACCTCCCTCACCACGGCCCAGGCCGATGTCAACGTTAGCGGCACGGTCGCCTCGGTGGACACCTCCAACAGCAGCCTAGTCCTGACCGCCGATACCGGATACGGAGAAACCATTTACACGTCCGCCACGACTGTCTACTCCGGCGCGCTCTCGCTCTCCAACCTCGCCGTCGGCGCCACCGCCCGCTCCGACGCCCAGATCAACGCCGATGGCAGCCTGTCCGCCATTTCGCTGGAAACCGCCGACAACGGCGTTGCGGAAATCCCCAACGCCAAAACGGGTGTGGCTCTCGGCAGCGTCAACGATGGCGTCGTCGTCGGCATGACCGGCACCGGTTTCAACATGGTCGTCACCAACAGCAGCACGCCCGCGCTGGTCGGCCAGGAAATCGGCGTCGTGGTCGCTACCGGCGCCACCGGCGCCACCACCTTCTCCGCCGCAGCCGGCGCCGATGACGCTGGCCAGCCCGCCTGCCAGTTGGACACCGGCGGCTTGGGCCAGCCCGTCTGCGTGGCTTATTTCGATGCCACCCAAGTCTTCCCCGGCCAGAGCGTCTGGGTCGCCGGCGCCACCGATACCACGCTCAGCACCGCGACCAGCACCGTGATTGATGCCACTACGGTCACGCAATCCGCGGTCAACATGTACGCCACCACCACGGCCGCGCCGTCGGCCAACGACGGCTCCGACGGCCAAACCGTGGTCTCCTACGTCTTCTTGCTGTCGACGACCTTCTCCAACCTGCCCGCCGGCACCGCCGTTTCCGCTTTGGCGCTCACCTGCGCCACGGTGGGCACGACGGCGGCGTTCGCCGGCTGCACCGCCGCGAACCTGGATGGCCCCTACCTCCAGTTCGGCGCCGCGCCCGCTCCGCCAGCCGAGCCGGTCGGCGACACCGTAGAAGCGCGCGGCTATCTGTCCCAATCCGGCGGGGACTACGGTTTGGGCCTGACCGACATCAACGACCCGACCGCCATTCCGGCTCCGGCGGCGGGCGGTTCCGGTGGCAGCCTCTAGCTCCAGCCTCGCGGCTGAGGGCAACGGCCCGTCCGGCTAGTGCCGGGCGGGCCGTATTCTTTTATTTGCCGCGCAGATAGGCGTCGTTCTTGTCAATCCAATCCTGGCGCGGCGGCGTAAAAATATCGATATCGACCGTATCTTCCAGCGCGTGCGCCGCGTGCGGCATGTGAGGCGGGATGCACAAGACTTCCCCGGCCCGCACCACCACCGTCCGGCCATCAATTTGGAATTCCAGCGCCCCCTCGGTTACCCACGTCACCTGTTCGTTGGCGTGGCTGTGTAGCGGCACCTCGGCGCCTTTTTTCAACAGAATACGGGCCAACATGAGCTGATCGCCCACGACAAAATGCCGCTGAATCCGTGAGTTCAAGGTCTCCAGCGCCACCTCACTCCAGCGCGCATGCAACAGCTTTGTCTGCTTCGCCATCCCGATCTCCTCCCCATTGAGTTTTCAAGCCGGAAAGCTTCGAGCTTTATGCTACACTGCCCGCGGATGGTGCCTCATGCGTAAACTTCTCGCTCCCGCCTCGCTCGCCCTGGCGGCCATGGTCGTCCTCGCGGCCTGTTCCAAATCCAAAACCAATGCGCCGCCGCCGGCTTCCTCCAGCAGCAATCCCGCCGGCGTGGTGATGGCCGACCTCGATACCCACATCAGCCCCTGCCAGGACTTCTACCAGTACGCCTGCGGCAACTGGATGGCGCACAATCCCATTCCGGCCGACCAGGCCTCCTGGGGCACCTTCTCCACCCTGGCGAACCACAACCGCGACGTACTGCACACCATCCTCGACAAGGCCAGCGCCAACCTCGCGGCCGATACCACCCCCATCACCCGCGAGGTCGGCACCTTTTACTCGGCGTGCATGAACACCTCCCAGATCAACGCCGGCGGCTCGCAGCCGCTGGCCGCCGAGCTCAAAGCCATCGACGGCATGACCTCGATTTCCCAGCTTCCCGCGGTGCTGGCCGGCCTGCAGGACGCCGGCGTCAACGCCGTGTTCAGCTACGGCGCCACTCAGGACGCCAAACACGCCACCGCCAATGAAATCGCGGAAGTCGACCAGGGCGGCCTGGGCCTGCCCAACCGCGGCTACTATCTCCGTCAGGACGCCAAATCCAGAGCCCTGCGCCAGGAATACGCCGCCCATGTGGCTGCCATGTTCGTCCTTCTCGGCGATACCCAAGCCACCGCCGACGCCGAAGCTGCAATCGTTCTGCGCATCGAAACCTCCCTGGCGCAAGCCTCCCTCACGCCGGTGCAGCGCCGCAATCCCGACGCCATCTATCACAAAGAATCCGTTTCCTATCTCCAGTCCCTCACCCCAGCCTTTCACTGGCAGCCGTTCTTCGCCGCTTCCGGCGCCCCCGCGTTCACCAGCGTCAATATCGCCGTTCCGGGCTTTTTCCGCGCCCTCAATCGCGATCTCCGCAACGTGCCGTTGCGTGACTGGGAGACCTATCTCCGCTGGCAACTGGTCCACGCCGCGGCCACTTCCCTGTCCCAGCCTTTCGTGGACGCCCACTTCGACTTCTACAGCAAGACCCTCGAAGGCGTCGCCGCCCAGCAGCCACGCTGGAAGCGCTGCGTCAACTCGACCGACCGGCATCTCGGCGACGCTCTCGGCCAGCTCTACGTGCAGGCCGCCTTCAGTCCCGAAGCCAAGGCACACATGGCCGCCATGGTGGAGAATCTCGAATCCACCTACGGCAAGGACATCGAGGCCATTGACTGGATGACGCCTGCCACGAAGCAATACGCGCTGGTCAAGCTCCACGCCATCGTCAACAAGGTCGGCTATCCCAACAAGTGGCTCGACTACAGCTCCATTCACCTCACGCCGGACGATTATTACGCCGATCTCGAAAACACCGTGCTGTTCCAGTCCCACCGCCAGCTCAACAAGATCGGCAAGCCGGTGGATCGCAGCGAATGGCTGATGACCCCGCCCACCGTCAACGCCTACTACACCCCCCTTCGGAATCAGATCGTGTTTCCCGCCGGCATACTCCAGCCGCCGTTTTACAGCGCCACCCGCAACGACGCGGTCAACTACGGCGCCGTGGGCGCGGTGATGGGTCACGAGATGACCCATGGCTTTGACGACGAGGGCCGCAAATTCGATGCCCAGGGCAACCTGCGCGAGTGGTGGACGCCGGCCGACGCCAAAGCCTTCAGCGAACGCACCGCCTGCCTGGTGCAGGAGTATTCCCAATTCAGCCCGCTGCCGGGCGTCCACCTCAACGGCAAGCTCACGTTGGGCGAGAACACGGCCGACAACGGTGGCGTCCGCATCGCCTACATGGCGATGGAATCCGCCCTGGCGGGCAAGCCCGATCCCATGACCGACGGCCTCACGCGCGCCCAGCGTTTTTTCCTCGGCTACGCCCAAATCTGGTGCGAGAACACGCGCCCGCAGACCGCGCGCATGATGGCCAACATCGATCCCCACTCCCCCGGGCGCTTCCGCGTGGACGGCGTGGTCACCAACATGCCCCAGTTCGCGGCTGCCTTTCACTGCGGCCCCAGCGATCCGATGACGGCAGGCCCGAAGGCCTGCCGGGTTTGGTAGTTCGGGGTTTTTAGGAAGACCGGGATCGGGATCTACAATCGTAACCATGCGCTCGGCGAGGTTCGGACTGCTGGTGTTCGCACTGGCCGGGGTGCTCGGCGCCCAGACCGCGCCCCGAACCATCTTCCGCGACGCCTGCACCAATACCGCCCGCATTCGCTCCCTGGGAGCCCAGCCGGTGGAACCATACCTCCAGTCGGTCGCCGCGCTGCAAGACCCCCACCAAGTCGCGGCCGCCCTCGCCGAACTGCACCGCTTCGGCGCATTCGCCGCCTTCCGCGTCGGCGGTCAGCCCGTTCCGCCGCGCATCCGGGACTACGCCACCCAACGCTATGCCCAGCACCTGTTCTCCGTGCTGGGCGATCCTGCCGAGCAGGCCGCAGCCGAAGCCCGCACCGCCATCAACATGGAAATCGGGCTGCTGCCGCCACCTAGCACGGCGCCGCCGCAAGCGCTTACACTCCAGCAGCTCGACGCGCTGACCCCCAACGTCGACTGGACCGCTTACTGGGCCACGCTGGGCGCACCCGCCACGGCAACCCTGGCCACCTCGCCTGCGGCCCTGCGCCTGCTCAATGCACGACTCCTGTTCGCGACCATGGATCAATGGCGCAGCTATCTCCGCTGGTGCTGGCTCCGCTCCACCGCCGCTCTGCTCGGCCCCCGCTTCGTCTCAGCCCACTTCGCCTTCCTCGGCCAGAGGGCGCCCACTCGCGCGGTTCTCTGCCAGGCAGTGGCTTCCGAGTTCCCGGCGCGCGCCTTCGCCGACGTTCCCCTCACCCGCTCCGACTATTTCGGCGATGTCCTCCACCTCAGGGCCTGGAAGGCCCGGCAGCAATGGCTCCGTCGCTGACGCCAGCGGCGGCTCACCTGTGCGATGATGGAACGACGCGCGGCCGTTGACGGCCGCGCCCGGGCCGGTAGCTCAATTGGCAGAGCAAGTGACTCTTAATCACTAGGTTGAAGGTTCGATTCCTTCCCGGCTCACCACCTCAAACCTGCGGGAAGCGGTTGGCGCTTCAGGCCAGGACGGGGAGGACGCGGGAGAACCCCCCGCCTGGGCCGCGCTTGTCGCCTTTCTTCCTTTTCTTCGTCTTCTGCTGCTTCTGCGGCTTCTGGTTGCGCTTCGGCGTGCGGGCGCGCCTTTGCTGCGCTTGCCGGCCCCGGGAATTAGCCCGGTTGGGGCGATTGCGAGCGCGCGCCGGCGCACTCGGCCGAGCCTCGCGGTAACCCTGCCTCGGCGCTGCCGCCATACGGCGCTGCCGCGAGTATCTCATCTCGCTGGCGCTCGCGCGCGCGCGGATGCCACCCGGTCCGCCGTTAAAGCTGACGCGGTTCACCCGCTCGTTGCGGATGACCGTGCGGTCCACATACGTCGTGCGAATCACTCTCCGGTTCACCCGCCAAACGGCGGTGTTGTAGTAAAAGCGTCCCGCGGCCCAGTGCCCGCCGGCAAAGCCGGTTCCGAAATACCCGAATCCGTAGTCGATCCCGCCGTAGAACCCAACGTGAGGGCCCCAATAACCACCGTGCCAGGCATAGACGCCATCGGCGAAGCCCCAATAACCCGGTGTCCATAGCATTCCGGGCTGCGGCGCCATCACCCACTCCCCAGAGACCCAATAATAGCCGCCAGACTGGTAGGACCAGTATCCCGGAGTCCAAATATATCCGGGTCCCGGACACATCGGCTGCACCGCGAGCACGCGCAGCGGCGGCGGCCCGAACCTGACCGAAATGCCCAGGGCGATCTGCGCCGTCGCCGGTGGCGCCAGCATCCAGGACAATCCGGCCACCAAAGCCATCGCCACAACCAGATGAATTTTACGCATAGGTCTTTCCCTCGCCGCCGCCGATTCCAGCCTCGAAGCTTTCATCGGTCTTTGCAGCCATTAGTTTAGAGCCGAAAACACCCCCAAAAGGCGGCAACTTTAAGCCGTCCCAAGCCGCCGTCCACCCAAACGGGTGGGCTGGCGGCTCTGGCCACCCACTACCTAAGAGTCGAGCAAGATGCCATCCGCGGCCCATTCGCCTCCCGGGAAGGGCTTTGGCCGGAATCGGGCCGGCGCAGGGCTTGATAGACCATGGAATCACGATTGGCACAATTTAAGTCCTTTGCAATCAGTCAGTCGGGCAAACATCCAACAGCGTCAAGCCGGCGGGCCGCAGTCACCCGGAAGGAGCATAGTTGTGCTCTCAAATATATAGAGTGCAAAAACGGGCAAAAGGTTGGGGTGGGAGGCTCTCATTTTTTTGTTACAGAATGTCGACAATTGTTGCGGTCCAAGAACGGGGGCAGGGCTTCGCTACGCCGGGCGAGGGCCGGCGCCGTCGTAGTGTAAAAAGCGCTGCAGAATGGTGTCGCCGGTGATCGTCTCCCCGCTGAGCGCCATCGCCAGAATCTCGCCGCCCAGCGCTTGCGGGGCGATCACCAGATCCGGAGAGACCAGACGAATGCGGCCCAAGTGCTGGCTGTCGTTCAGCGCCACCACGGTCTGCGCCTTGCCCTTCAGCTCCTTTACGGCCAGCACGGTGAAGGCGTTGTCGCTATCGTCGGGGCGCATCGCCAGCACCGCGCGGGCCTCGGCCGCACTGGCCTTGTTCAGAACGTCGAGGCTATTGGCGTCGCCCACGATCACGTCTTCCGGATCCACTTCCGTGTCCGGCGGCTGGTGGGAGGCAATCACCACGACGGACTGGTGACGGCGCTTGAGTTCGCGATAGGCGCTGACGGCCAGCGGGGTCAGCCCCACCACGATGAAATGGTCAGTCCGGTGCATGCGGGTTTCCTTGCGGTTGAGAATGCGGTTGAAGCTTCCGCTTACCATCGGTCCCACCACCGCGGTGAGCGAGGTGGCGAACACGGCGATGCCCAGCACGATGATGGATACCGTGAATAACTTGGCTTGGGACGTGTGGGGCGTGATATCGCCGTAGCCGACCGTCCCCATGGTGACAATGGCGTAGTAGAGCGCGGTGACGGGATCGCGGATCGGCGGGCTGAACTGGCTGCCGAAATACAGACTCCCGAACACGGCGTAGAGGAGCAGCAGCAAGCTGCTCACCACGGCGAACAGCGTTCCGGCGGCCACGCTGCTTTTGTTGAAGCCGCGGTGCGCCAGGAAGAGCAGCACCAGCACCAGCACCAGGAAGTCCAGCAGCAGCGGCTGCGCGATGTGCGGGAACAGCTTGAGCGCCACGATGGCGGCGATGGACAGCAGCAGGGTCACCACCCAGGCGAAGCGCGAGCGCAGCGCCAGCCCCACCGACATGACCAGGAGCCCGATGCCGATGATGAGAAACGTGAGCCCCGACGGCGCCACGTGCAACATGGAGGCGGGAAAGTCGCGCAGGAGGCGTCCGGGCGAGGAACCATAGGCCACCCCGAGCAGGAGAATACCGGCCAGCGCCAGCATCAGCGCCAGCGGGATATGCGGGAACCAGATAGTGGCCTTGATGCGGCTGCCGAGTTTGCGCAGCGGGCGCTGCCATTGGCGCATCCATGGCGATTCGAACCAGGACATGAGGGTGCCTTCAGTGTAGCCGTCCATGCCGGCAAAGGCGAACCGTGAGATGATATAAAGCTTCCTCGACGCGTCGATGTCCGAACCCCCATTGCCACAGGCCGCGAGCCCAGCGCGCGCGGCCCTCCACTACCGGGACTTCCGGCTGTACCAGTCGGCCCGCCTGTTTGCCGTCCTCTCGTCGGAGATGGTCGCGGTAGCGGTGGGGTGGCAGGTATACGAGATCACGCATCGCGCCCTGAGCCTCGGCTACGTGGGCCTGGCGCAGGTGCTGCCCAGCTTCCTGCTCTTCCTGCTGGCGGGCCACACGGTGGACCGGTTCGACCGCCGCGCCGTCCTGCTGTGGGTGCAGGCCGGCTATGCCATCGTCGCCGCGCTGCTGGTGTACGTCACCGTGGAACATTTCCAGGTGGTAGGCGCCATCTACGCGCTGATGGCGCTGCAGGGGGTGGTACGGGCGTTCGGGAGCCCAGCGGGCCAGGCGCTGATGCCCGAGCTCGTTCCCGCCGAGCATTTCGCCAACGCGGTGACCTGGGGATCGAGCGTATTCATGATGGCGACCATCGTCGGTCCGGGGCTGGGCGGGCTGATTTATGGCTGGGCGGGCGGGGCGGCCGCGGTTTATGCGCTCGCCACCGGGGCGTATGTGGCCGCGTTCGCCCTCACCTTCGCCATCGCCACGCGCACGGGGCGGATGGAGAAGAAGGCAGCCACGCTGGAAACGCTGCTGGCCGGCTTCCGCTACGTGCGCGAAAACCAGATCATCCTGGGGACCATTTCCCTCGATTTGTTCGCGGTGCTGCTGGGCGGCGCGGTGGCGCTGCTGCCGATCTTCGCCAGCAGCATTCTGCACACCGGAGTGCGGGGGCTGGGGATGCTGCGCGCGGCGCCCTCGCTGGGCGCGATGGTCATGGCGATCGTGCTCGCCTTCCACCCCATCCAGCGGCGGGCGGGCAAGCTGATGCTGGCATGCGTGGCGCTGTTCGGGCTGACCATCACCGGCTTCGGCCTGAGCCGCAATCTCGAGCTCTCGCTGCTGCTGTTGGTGGCCATGGGTGCCGCCGACATGGTCAGCGTGGTGGTGCGCCAGACGGTGGTGCAACTGCAGACACCGGCGCACATGCGGGGGCGCGTCAGCGCCATCAATGCACTGTTCATCGGCAGCTCGAATCAACTGGGCGAGTTCGAAAGCGGCTTGACGGCGCAGTGGTGGGGCGCGGTTCCGGCCACGGTGGTTGGCGGTTTGGGCACGCTCGCCGTCGTCGCGGGCTGGTGGAAGGCTTTCCCCGGCCTGCGCAACCTGGAAGAACTGTCGGCAGCGCCGGATGTGGCATCCCGTGTCCCTTGAGCCAGCGCGGCGGGGGTGGCAAGAGCCGGTCGCGGGTGGGCAAGTAAACTAAAATAGGAAGGCATGGCTTCAGTGGAGCGCCTCGAGCGCACGGAACTGTTTGTCCCCGCCAACAACTGGCACATGATCGAGAAGGCCGCGGCCTGCGATGCCGACGCAGTGTGCCTCGACCTGGAAGATGCAGTCCCCGAGGACCAGAAGGCCTCCAGCCGAGCCCTAGTCGCGCGCGCGCTGCGCGAGCTCGACTTCGGGCGCAAGCTGCGCGTATTCCGGATGAATGGCCTGGAAACCAGCTTCGCCTATCGTGACTTGATCGAGGTGGTGGAGGCGGCCGGCGACCGCCTGGATCTGGTGATGTTGCCCAAGGCCAGCACCGCGGGGGACATCGAGTTCGTAGATCGCCTGTTGACGCAGATCGAGCTCGGCCGCGGCTGGGCGCCGCGCATCGGCATCGAGGCCCAGATCGAGTCCGCAAGCGGGTTTCTGAATTGCCGGGAAATCGCCGCCGCCTCGCCGCGGCTGGAAGCGCTCATCTTCGGCCCGGGCGATTTTGCGGCCTCGATGCACATGCCGTCCAGCGGGATTGGCGACTTCGACGAACATGACGCCGCGTACCCCGGTCATCGCTGGCATGCAGCCATGACGACGCTGGTGGCCAGCGCCCGCGGGAATCCTCGCGGTCTGCCGGTGCGCTGCCTGGACGGTCCTTATGCGGCGTTCAAGGATGCGGCCGGGTTCGAGCGCTCCTGCCGCATCGCGCTCGGGCTGGGCTTCGACGGCAAGCAGGTGATTCATCCCGCCCAGATCGGCGCCGCGCGCGCCCTGTTCACGCCCGCGGCGGCAGCCGCGGCGCAGGCCGAACGGGTGGTCGCCGCTTACGAGGACGCGGCTGCCGCCGGCCGGGGGGCGCTCAGCGTGGACGGCAAGATGGTGGATGCGGCCAACCTCCGGATGGCGCGCGTGGTCGCCGCCAAGGCGCGCCTGTGCCGGGCGGCGGATGCGGAAGCTGGAAAGGAAGCACATGCCCGACAAACCTGAGGAATACGCCGGGGCGCAAGGGCGCTGTTATGAGGATTTCGAGGTGGGCGCCATTCTGCGTCACCCCCTCGGGCGAACCATCAACGAAACCGACAATACCTGGTTCACGCTGCTCACCGCCAACACTAACCCCATCCATTTCGATGCCTATTATTCGGCCCAGACCGAATTCAAGCGCCCGCTGCTGAACTCCTGCTTTACGCTGGCGCTGGTGGTCGGGCTGTCGGTCAACGATGTCTCGCGCAACGCCGTGAACCTGGGCTGGGATGAGGTGCGTCTGCCTGCGCCGGTGTTCGCC
The DNA here is from genome assembly GCA_050747745.1 of Terriglobales bacterium. GTDB lineage: Bacteria > Acidobacteriota > Terriglobia > Terriglobales > SCQP01 > SCQP01. The sequence continues at coordinate 2,823 of JBOGKM010000048.1, read as the reverse complement.
GGCGACACCCTGTACGCGCAGAGCGAGGTGCTGAGCAAACGGGAATCGAAGTCGCGCCCGCAGCAGGGGCTGATCGAGATCCGCACCGTCGGGTTCAACCAGGAGGGCACGGTGGTGCTCAGCTATCGGCGCACGATCCTGGTCTACAAGCGCGGCTTTGCTCCGCGCATCCCCCAACCCAGTCCGGCGGGGACCGGCCGCCGCTAGGGCGCGGGTCATCCTTACGAAGATGCGCGAGCGGGAGTGGACTGCCGCTGACTGGCTGGCGACCGCGGTTGGGCTGCTCGGCGCGGCGGTGGTGGCAGGCTATGGGCTGCACTCCAGCCGGCTGGTGCAGCTCCGGCCGGGCCAGAACGCGGCCATTGTCTTGACCGCCGCGATCAGCTTCATTCTGGCGGCGCTGGCCCTGGTCAGCGACAAGCGCCGGCGAACGGCGTTGACGCTGCTGCTGCTGGGCCTGAACCTAGCGGTGTTTTTGGAAAACGCAGCCGGCTGGACGCTGGATGTGGACCTGCCGCGGACTCTCGCCTGGATCCACGAGCATAGCGTTCATCCCGGCCGGATGCCGCCGCTGACCAACTGGGGCTTTCTGCTGTTCGGCGCCGCACTGCTGCTGCTGGGGCGGCCGCAGAGGCGGCGCAGCGCGTGGATGGTGCGCTGGCTCACGTGGCTGGTCATGGCAGCCGGGGTTGCGGGGGTGCTGAGCTACTTTCTCCACCTCGACCTGCTGTATAACTTTCACGAGGTCACGCGCCCGGCGCTGCCCAGCGGCGGCGCGCTGTTCGTGCTGGGGCTGGCACTGTGGCTGGGGTGGCGGCAGCGGCGGTGGAATGATTCCCCGGAAGGCGAGCAGGCGGGCCTGATCCTAGCAGCCGCCACGCTGGCGCTGGTGGCAGCGGTGGTGGTGGCGGGGGTGAGCGGGCTCATCGTGGTGCAGCACATGGCCCGCCGCGATGCCGCCGAGGACCTCGCCCTGCGGCGGCAGGAGCGCGTCAACTACGTGAGCGTGCTCATCGAACAGGCCGCAGCCAGCGGACGAATATACGCCACCCAGCCCAGCCTGGCCGCCCGTCTGCATGGAGGAGTGGGGCGGGGCGACCTGCGGCCCCTGGCCACACCTTCGCAGAACTTCAGCTCGATCACCCTCTACCTGGGCTCGCGCGCGATCGCCAGCTACGGGCATGCGATTGAGAACGCCCCGGTATCGGTGCCGTTGCCGCTCGGCCCAGGCACCAAGCTGATCTGGAGCACGGAATTTTATCTACTCCAGTCGCTACCGGTTGGGCGCGGAAACGGCCGTCTGGGCCGGGTCGTCATTGAGCAGCCTATCCTGCTGCTCGCCAGCATTGGGATGGAAAGCTCGCGTTTTGGGGCTACAGGGGAGGTTGGGCTGTGCGGCCAGAAGGCGCCGGGCAGCTCCGCGATCGAATGCTTTCCGCAGCGTATGCACCCGACACCGTATCGCCTGCTGCCAACCGTGGCGGGCGTACTGCACCCGATGGTGCTGGCCATGAACGGAAAAACCGGCGTAGCCGATACGATCGACTACCGCGGCCAGCGGGTGCTTGCCGCCTATGCCCCGATACCGGACCTCGGCCTGGGGTTGGTGGTCAAAATGGATGCGCGCGAGCTTTACGCACCTGTCCGGCGGCTGATCGACATTCTGGGGCCCCTGCTGGCCGCGATTGCCGTCGGCGGGCTGCAATTGATGCGCTGGCGCGTACACCCGCTGGTGAGCCAACTGGTGGCTTCGCGCAATCAGGCCGTGAGCAATGAAGCGCGATTCCGGGCCGCAGCGGAGAGCGGCATGGACCCGTTCTACATTTTCGAGAGCATCCGCAGGAGCGGCAGCGGCTCGATATCCGGATTTCACCTGATCTACGCCAATCATCCCGGCGAGGTGTTTGCCGGCCTCGAACCCGGACAGGGGCAATCGCTCAGCCTCGCCGCCGTGCCGCAACTGCATGCCGCCGCAGGGGTGCAGGAAAAGTTGCGCCGCGTGGTCATGGAGCGCCGGGGCTGGGTGGAGGAGTTTTCCGTTCCCGATAGACACCATGGCCAGGCGGAGCCGCAATGGATTCTGCTGCAGGCGGTAGCACTCGGCGATGGCGTGGCGGTCACGCTGCGCGATATCAGCCAGCGCAAACGGGAAGAGGAACGGTTGCTGGCAATGGCGCAATCGGACCCTCTGACCGGGCTGGCCAATCGCAGCGCGTTTCAGAGCCGCCTGACCCAGGCCATGGAGAACTCGCACCACGTGCGCCGTCAGGCGCTTTTGGCGGTGCTCTACCTGGACATCGACCACTTCAAGAGCATCAACGATACACTCGGCCATAGCCTGGGGGACAAGGTGCTGCGCGCGTTCGCTGGGCGTTTGCTGGGCTGCGTCCGCAGCGCCGATACCGTGGCACGGCCGGGAGGCGATGAGTTTGCCATCCTGCTGGAGAACCTGGAAAGCTCGCAGGACGCCGAGCGCGTGGTGGAAGGGATATTCGCCTCCTTGCGCGATCCGGTTCACGTGGAGCAGCAGGTGATCGACATCGCCACCAGCATCGGCCTGGCCTATTACCAGGGCGAGGAGATCAGCGCCGAAGAGCTACTGCGCCGCGCTGATACCGCGCTTTATGTGGCCAAGCGCGCAGGGCGGAACGGATGGCAGGTTTATGCATGACCGGGCGCTGAAACGTGCATAGGCCGTGACCCAAACCCCAAAAACTGGCACAAGAGAAACTAGAGGGTTTAGGCTGGGCGTGGCAGCGAAGGAGGAAGAAGATTGCCACGAAAAGGACATACGGAGGAGGAGATTCTGCGGGCGCTGCAGGC
>JBOGKM010000047.1:0-1554 GCA_050747745.1 Terriglobales bacterium | reverse complement strand
ATTTTTCTGATATGGAGTGACCCTGTCAAGGTGCGGTGAGGGTGGGGTTCTTGTTGGCTTATCGAGGTAAGGGCCAGGCGCAGCCGGTGCGGGGTTGAGCGACGATAGATCAATCTGATATTCGCGGGTCGAAACCGCATAATCATGATCCGTCGGGAGCTGCCTCGGACTAGTGGCGCGAGTCCGGCGAGGCCGGTCGCATAGAAAAAACGAGGGTTCTCCTTCGTGCGTGCTCCGGCTGCGGCTGGCCCTGGCCTCGAATGGGGTATGGTCGTTCACGGCGGTGATGAGCTTAGCTTTTCGTTATTGGGTGGTTGTTGGCCCTTTCAGGGAGTCGTGGCGGCTTGCGCCGCCGCTTCCGCCCGGCGGCCGATGTCCCAGATGAAGCCCAACAACTCGCGCCCCACCGCGGTGACGATCTTGCGCTTGTCCTTGCCCGCCGCCAGGAGCCTTGCGTAGCGGCGGTGCAGCCGGATTTGCGCCTTCCAGGCGAGCTCGATGAGTTCCGGCGGCAATCCCTGCTGTCGTTGGCGCAGCGCCGGCCCGACACGCGGCCGCAACCGGTAGCACCAGGCCGCCTCCACTACGATGCGCCGCAGGTGCGCGTTACCCGTCTTGGTGATGCCGCCCCGCCGGGTGCGCCCGCCGCTCGAGTTCTCCGACGGCACCGTGCCGCTATACGCCATCAACTGCCGCGCGCCCCGGAAACGCGAGAGCGCCCCCAACTCGGAAACGATCGTCACCGCCGAGATCTGCGCAATCCCACGCAGCGCCTGCAGGCCGCGCACCACCTCCCGCAACTGCGGCGGGGCCTGCGCCACCGCCTCCACAATGGCTTGCTCCAGCCGCTTGATCCGTTCCCCCGCGTGGTCGACCTCGTGCAGATAGTCCTGCCGCACCGACTCCTGCGCCGGCTCCCCCACCCGCAGCTGCCGCACCCACTCCAGATACGGCAGCGTCCACGCCCGCACCTTTGGCCCCGGCCGCTGCCCCCTACGCAGTAGAAACTTGCTCAGCCGATGCCGTGCCCGCAACTGATCCTGCTTGGCCGCTTCCCGCGCCCGCACCAGGTCGCGCAGCGCCTCCGTGCCCGCATCCGGCACCCACACTGCCGTCAGGTCCCCCGCCCGGTGGCTGCGCGCCAGCCGCTCCGCATCCCGCCGGTCCGTCTTCACCCGGTCCCCCGGCTTCATCGGCGCCAGTGTGGGCGCGATCACCGCGCATTCCACTCCCATCCCCGCCAACTGCCAGTACAGCGCGTAGCCCGTGGGCCCCGCCTCGTAGCACGCCCGCAGCCGCTCCGACGGCCCCAGCTTCTTCATCAGCTTCCGCACCGACTCCTCCCGGTTCGGAATCGTTCCCAGGCTCCGCACCTCACCGTTCGCTTCCGCGATCGCCACCGCGATCGTCTCCGCGTGGACATCCAATCCTAAAAATCGTACGCTCTCTTTCATGGCCGGCTCCTCTCCGCTTGTGGCTCTGGACTTTAGCTCCTACGAACCAAAGCCTAACCCACGCACCGCGCACTGGGGCCGGTCACTCCATATTGACTAG
>JBOGKM010000046.1:0-3450 GCA_050747745.1 Terriglobales bacterium | reverse complement strand
ACCCCTTCGCGCCGCCGTGGGCGCCCTGCCGCTGCCTGGGCCCAGGGCTCCGGTCGACGCAGCCCAGCCTTTGGACGCAGACATGCGGGCGAGGGCGCCGTGCCAGGCCGCGGTGACTGGGTCGGCGGCGGCGAAACTAGTCGGACGCCAGGCTCACCACAACCAGATCCTCTACCTTCCTCAGCTGATCTCGGTGGCGGCCGCACTCGACAGTGGGCAGACAACCGGCTGGGCCCTGATGCCGTCGCCCTGGGCGCCGCCACGCTTCCGGTCGAGCGGTTCCTCCGCGGGGTCGCGCCGGCCAGGGAGAAGAACCAGGCGGCCGGCTGACATGGCCTGTACGCGGGGCTGCTGGCAGGTCGAGCGAGGCGAGCACCCGTGGTAGCCGGTCGAGCCGCTCCGCGCGCACCTCGACACGGAGCCGGCGCTCAGTCTCCGGATCCCGCCCGCGGCGGGCGGGCGCTCCTCCACCGCCGCGGCGCTGGCGAGAAGCCGGGCGCGGAATCTGCGCGGCACAGCGGCATAAGAGCCAGCCGCGACGGCTGGCTTCCATTCCCGCCTGGAAGCGGGTCTCAGCCCCCGTCATCGTCATGATCCGGTGTATATGGCGCCTTACCGTTCGGACGCTCCAGCCGAAGGTCCTGGCGATGGTTTCGTCGGTGGTGCCAGCCGCCAGCAAGCCGAGCAAGTCCCGTTCACGGTCGGTGAGGATCAGCTCTTCATCGTCGGAGGCGGGTCTCTGGTTGAGCGGGACAGCCTTGTCCCACATGGCCTCGAACAGTTCTGAGAGGGCATCGAGCAGCGAGGAGGGATGGAGGAGGTAACTAGCTTCGCCAGCGTTGTCGCTGGACATCGACACAGGTATGAGGGCCAGGCGATTGTCACATAGCGCCATCTTCATTGGCAGAGAACGGGCCACCCGGGCCCGCTCGCCTTGCCTGATGCCACTCCAGACCTCAGCCATGCGCTCCGGCTGGGCCAGGGCCGCCCGCTCGTAGAGCGTTCGGTAGCGAACCTGGCCTTCGCCAAGCAGGCGGTATTCCTCGAGATTGCCCTCGGTCCACTGTTCGGTGGTATATGGCGGCTTGTCAAAGACCCGCATCTCGTTCTGGGCCTCGCGCTGCAGCCGTACGAAGGCCTTGTGGACGTCGACCGCACCCTCGATGACATCAAGGAGCTCGGCGGGGTCACGGGCACCCAAACTGGCGCGACGTGTTGCGGCGAGGTGGTACGCGTACTCGCGCAGCCGTCGTAGCTGACTCTCCTGGGTGGCGATAAGCTCCGAGGCTGCTATGTCGGGCATAACCGCCGCGAAGCGTACCGGACGGCCGTGCAGATGGGTGGCCAGGCCCCGGGCAGCGAGCCTGCTCAGGCTCTGCGATACGCGAGTCCTGGGTATCCCAAGTTCCGCTGCCAGCTCCGCAATACTGGCCTGCCCACGAAGTGTCAGCGCCTCGTAGACTTGCCCATCGGGCTCGGGAATGCCCACCACAGCCCACACGGTGTCCGTCACTTTCCGGGCACCTGTCCCGAACCTGACGTGGTGCTTCTCGTGTAACGGCTACGCGCCGCGCTCGGGAGCGGCCGACCGGTGAAGCGGGGGAAACGGGCATCTCAACGACGTAGCGCTTGCCTGCCCCTTTGCGTTACACGAGTTCGGGCGGCGCCGGCATCCACAACGGAAGCTCGAGCGCAACCGCCCGGACCGCCCAGGATCCGTCATCTTCCAGACATATGTGGCCCTCCTGCCTGTTCCGTGGGTGGTTCTGTGATCATCTTCCGGGGAGTTCGGGCCGGAGGCCGCCGAGGGCGAGCATGGCCAGGCCGATCAGCGCGGCGGGGTTGTGGAACCCGAAGGCCATCCGGGTGATGACGCGGATCTTGGTATTCACCGACTCGATCAGGCCATTGCTGAGGTGATGGTCCAAGGTGGCGTGGATGCTATTGAGATGGCGGCGGATCTTCCTGCCGAGTTCGGTGAATTCGGGGATGCGGCAGCGGGATGCCCATGAGAGCCAGCGGGACAGGGCGTATTTGCCTTCCTCGCCGGGCAGCTTGAGCGCGGTGCGCAGGCCTTCCTTGAGCAGCCAGGCGCGGTAGAGCAGGGGCTGGGTCTTCTCGATCCAGGCGAGCCTGGCCTGCTGGGCGCCGGTGAGGTTCTCCGGGTTCTTCCACAGCGCGTACCGGGCGCGCTTGAGGTCCATGGCATCCCCGGCCGAGGCGCGCACGGTCCGGCTGCCGTGGCGGACCGTGGTGGTCTGGCCGGCGGCGCGGGCCTGGCGCCAGGCCTCGCGGCGGACCTCGTCCAGCGCGCCGGTGGCCCAGGACACCAGGTGGAACGGGTCGGCGCACTGCACCGCCTGCGGCGCCCGGGCGGTGACCACCCCGGCGATCCAGTCGGCGCCGTCGGCGGACACGTGGGTGAGCAGCTGGCACCGTTCCTCGCCGAGGGCGTCGAAGAAGGCGTTCATGGTGGCGGTGGTGCGGCCAGGCGCGGCCCGCACCAGCCGGCCGCTGTCATGATCGACGACGACCACGATGTACTTGTGCCCGCGCTTATACGAGATCTCGTCGATCCCGATACGGGTCAGCCCGGCCAGCGGGTCGGTGGCGGCGAGCTTCTCCGCGGTCACCCGGGTGATGACGTGCCCGACGGTGCGCCAGGAGATCCGCATCAAGGCGGTGATGGTGGTCTTGGAGCAGACGGCGGCCAGCCACGCGACCTGGTCGTCGAAGTGCCGGGTGTGCGCGGCGCCGTGCCGGGCCCAGGGCACAGCGGCCACCACCACCCCGTGCTGCGGGCAGGACACCCGCGGCGCATCAGCCTCCAGCCAGGCCGTCACGACGCCCAGGTCCAGCGCCCGCCATAGCCGCCGGCCCTCGCCCTGGTCATAGCCGGGGCGCCGCCTCCCGCAGATGCCGCATCGGCTGGCCTGCCGCTTGCGGGGGCGGACATGCACCACCACCGCCAGCCGCGGCCGGCCGCCGTCCCCGGCGTCCTGCTCGTCGATGTCGATGTCCTCGATCACCGCGTTGTCGCAGCCCAGCATCTTCGCCCATACCCTGGCAGTACGCACGCCGTTCCCTTCCCGTTAGCGCCTGTTACTCGACATCTCAGACACTACGGGCGGGGGCGGCGTGCCCCGGCCAGCCAGAACGCCTGTCCTGGCTCACATTCCCGGCTTGCTTCCATAGCCAGCCAGAACCAGCCGGGAACGGCCGTTGTCCAGGCTGGCCGAAGGCCACCCCGAAGGGGCCGCAGGGCCTTGACAGCGGCCGGGCCCGGCGGACAATCCCAGGCTGGAAGCAGGCCCTCCCGGCACCGGCCCGCAGGCGGCACCTCACGCGACACCCCAGCCCAGCCGTCCCGGGCCAGCACAACGCCGGCCACGCAAGGCATCCACGCAGCCGCCGACCCGACAACCCGCCCACGGAACCGGCAGGGGAGCC
>JBOGKM010000045.1:0-11412 GCA_050747745.1 Terriglobales bacterium | reverse complement strand
CACCAGCGCTGCCGCCACCACCAGATAGAGCACGATGCTGCGCTTGCGGCCCCACCGGTCGGCCAGAATGCCGAACAGAAGATAGCCGGGAAACATGCCACCCAGGTTCAACAGCAAAAGGAAGGCTGTGCTTCCAAACAGCGCGAACCCGCGTCCGCCCTGCGCCACCGGGAGCATCAGGTAGGCCGGCAGCCAGGTGAACATGCCCCACCAGGCAAACATCCCGAACGTATTCATGGCCAGTAGTGCCAGGAGTCTCGGGGCGGCGCGGCGCCAGAGTTCGGGATGGGGCGTCGAGGCGGGACGGGCGCGCTGCCGCTTCCACATTTCCGACTCGGGGACGCCGTGCTGGATCCACAGCGTCACCAGGGCCGGAATCACGCCGGCGAAAAACACCCAGCGCCAACTGGCATGGGCGAGCACCAAGCCGGCCACCAGCGCCGCCAGCGCGTAGCCGATGGCCCAACTGCTCTGGACGATGCCGAGCGCGCGTCCACGCCAGTGCGAAGGCCAGGTTTCCGCCACCAGGGCCGCGCCCGCGTTCCATTCTCCGCCCATGCCCAGGCCGAGAAAAAAGCGCAGGGTGGCGAGCATGGTGATGGAGTTGGAAAAACCGCAGGCAAAGGTGAACAGCGAATAGACCAGGATGCTGACGCTGAGCATCCGGCGGCGACCCCAGCGATCGGCGAGCAGGCCGATGATGAGGCTGCCGATGGCGGAGGCGATCAGGGTGAGGGTGTTGAGGAAGCCGGCCGTGGACTTGCTCATCCCGAAGGCGGTGATGAGATGAGTCAGCACCAGCGAGTAGAGCATCACGTCGAACGCGTCCAGCATCCAGCCCAGGCCGGCAGCGATCACGGTGGAGCGCTGCGCGGGGCTGGTCGAGCGCCAATGAAAGGGCGCGGGGGCGGCAGGGCGCGCGCCAGGCGGGGATTTTGGCTCCAGGGTGCTCATTGGCCGTCAGGCAAAGCGGGGATTTTGGGTTCCGAGCCGGGCAGAATCGGGCGCGTGCGGTTTTCCCGCCATGCCACGCCCGCGGCCGTGGCTTTCACGTTTTGGGTAATGCGCAGCTTGCCCTGCGCCAAGTACTTCAGGTGGACCATATCGTAGGCCAGGCCCATGGAGGCCACCAGATGCATGTAGGCGTTATGGGCGGTTTCATCGGGGGCTTCGGTGTAACCCTGATCCCAGGTGATGAGGTTGTTGGCGCCCGCGCCCGCCATGCCCGGGCGCTTGCTGGTTGAGCCCTTGAGCACCATGTAAATGCGGATGCCATCGACGATGGGCTGCTGCATGTCGTCCGGCTGGAAGGCCTGGCCCCAGCGCTGGTAACGGGCGTTCATGCGGTTTTCCAGCGGCAAAAGTCCCGGCACGGCCCGCTCGGCGAGCACGATGCGGTCGCGCAGCGCGTAGGCGACGGCCTTGGAATAGGTATCCTTGCCGTCGTCGCGGGAATAGCTGAGACTGGTGAACCAGCCGCGCGGAATCCACCAAGTGCGGCCGTTGTTGGCACCGTCGCGGCTTTGCACCCAGGCGCTGTACTCGCTGAACGGCTGCACCCATTCGTGCGAAGGGTAGCCGTGGGGATTCACAAACGCGTCCGGATTCCATTGCTCCAGCAGCAGGCGCCGGGTGCGCGATTCCGGATAGACCGGATCCACCTGACCCTGACCCATGGAGACGTCGGCCGCCAGCGCGCCGTGATAACCGAGGTGGAGCAGGTTGTCGGGCATGATTTTGGCTTCCATGACGGAAAGTTTGGCGCCATCGGGATTGTCGATGGGATGGAGCACGACGTTGACCTGGCGCAAGTACCGGCGCACGGCGGGGTCGGTGACCAGCAGCTCGGCAAGCCGGTCGACGTGGCTGGTGCTGGAAACTTCGTTAGCGTGCTGGCGCGCGGAGTAGACGATGGCGGCCTTGAGGGTGGTTTCCTTGGGCCAGGAAATCAACGTCGAAGGATTGGGAAGCATGATGTCGGCTGCCCAGATCACCTGGCCGAGATAGGTCCGGCCCATGGAATAGACGTTCACGCCCGGGTACTGCGCCAGCCGCGCCAGAATGGCCGCACTTTCGGCGGGACCGATGGGCTGCTTCCATTGCACGAAGTACTTCCGGCCAGGAGGAGTGGCGATGGGGGTGACCCGGCTGATTTGCGGACGCGGATGTTCGGGCGGCGAAACATTCCAGCTCAGCAACACGCGCGGCTCGGGTGTTTTAAAGGAAACGCCGAGCGGGCGGGGCAGCGCCAGCTCGATCTGCATGTGGCGCAAGTCAGGATAGGCGAGCTGATCGGGATAGATACCGGCCGCGTGCATGGCGTCCAGCCAGTGCAGCTCGCCGCGCGCCTGGGCGACGCTGAACATGCTCCGCTCCAGCCGCTGGCGCGGTTCCAGTTTTTCCCAGGCGGCCATGGCGTAATCCATTTTGTCGGCGGGCAGGAGCCAGACCAGGTCCTCGATACCGGGCCGGCCCGCCTGCACGCGCGCGGCCAGCAGGCGCGGCTGAAAAGCGCCGCTGATGACCGGCAGATTGCGCAGTTCATGATGGCGACGACCCTGGGCATCGGTCCAGCTCAGACTCACCAGCGGATTGGGCGCGGCCTTGGCGTAGAACGCGATTTTCACCTCGCCATCCTGGCCGTCGCGCGAGGGGTGCATGATGGGGAGGATGCGGCCGACGTAGTTTTCCGGGCGTCCGTTTTCGAGATCGCCGAGCGTGTCGAGGAAGGTTTCGGTGTTGTAGAAGACATCTTCCTGCAGCGCCTCGATGGAGGAGATGCGCTCCTTGTCAATGCCGAGGTTGTAGTTGGGCTCGGAAAGCTCGAAATCCATCTGCAAGGTATCAAACGGCGGGACGTATTCGGGACGCAGGCGGCCGTGCGCCTGCGCCATGATGAAGCGGTAAACGCGGGGCAGGGTCACCGTCTGGTAGGTGTGCCAGAACTTTTCGATGTCGGTTTCGATGCGCTGGTTGAGCAGGGTCGAGCTTCCCTGGCTCATGCGAACCCAGCCGGTCTCCACCTGCACGCTTTCGTAGCGGGGCATGACGCCCAGGTAGGGCTGCATCACGGCGTGGACGGTGAAGCTTTTGTCGAGCAGCAGTTTTCCGGCCGCATCATAGGCCCGCACCTCGTAGGTGGGCCGTGGCGCGACCTCGTGGGGATCGAGCATGGCGATCTGGAGCGGGGTTTCGACGGCGGGGGAATCGTTGAACTCGCTGAGATGAATCGCGGCCAGCGGCATGGGAATCTGCTTGGCGAGGACCGCATCCACGGGGTAAAGTTCCTGGACCCAGCGGGCGGGCGAGTACATGTCGCGCAGTCCGGTTTCATCCACGTCGCGGGCGGCGGCGATATCGAGGCGGGCGATGGGATGGCCCTGCTTCTGGAGGGCCGCCAATCGCGGCCCGATGACGTCGTGCAGCCAACTGAAGCCCTGCTTATAGGCATCGAGGACGGTGACGGAGACGCGGGCGGGATCGGCGCCGGCCTTGATCAGGATGTCGCGCAACTGCGCGGCCAGCTTTTGCCGCTCCGCGGGGCCTTCGCTCACGCGCGCCTCGAGGGTGACCGGCCGGCCGGGTTGCAGCCGCGCCGCCGCCGTGCGCACGTCACGGAGCAGCGCAGTTCCTTCCCAGGGGATATGGATATCCTCGGTGAAGGTGGGCGGGGCCTGATGGAAGGGGAACTCGGGATTGGAATAGTGCAGATCGGGATCGGCGGCGCAGCAGCGGGTGCCGGCGCGCAGGCTGGCGGCTGCGACCGTGGCGGGAACGTGCAGCTGGTCCTGAATGTGCTGCTGGATGAAGGCGGCCAGCTTGGGATCCACCAGATCGGCATAGAGGGCGGCGTGGACGTGGCTCACCGGCGCGGGGCCGATTTGCCGGAGCCAGCGCTGGAGGAAAAACAGCCCCGCCGCCGCCTGGCCGACGCTGGAGTGCAGCGAGAAGAAGCGGTGCAGGGCGTAGCGGACGTTCGCGATGGAATCATATTGTTTCCCGACGCGCCCGAGGTTGGGCAGATGATCGGCGAGCAGATCGAGCGCCGCGGCCTGGCCGGCGGCATCCCCCTGGGCGAGGACGGCAGCATGGGCGCCAAAGCTGCGGTCCACGATGCGCAGCTCGCCTGCACCGGGCGGCAGCGGTGGATCGGCCTGGGCGGCATCGGGATCGTCGGCGCTAAGCTTTTTCGTAATCGCGCGGGTGAGCGCGTTGGCGCCGGCCGCGACCGGCTGCTCTTTGATCGCTTTAAGATGGGCCGAGCCGGCGGGCGAGGCGAGGGGCAGCGTCACGCCCAGCGATTCCAAGCCCATGCGGGCTGCCAGGTTGGCCATGGCCACGCCGGGCGCGCCGGCGGGGACGTATAAGTGCGCCTTGAGGATTGCCGGGACGGGGACCGGACCGCTGGCGGCGAACAGGCCCTTGCTGGTGAACAGGCGGGCCAGATCGAGGCCGTTTACCCCGCCGCCGGAGACGGGATTTCCCTTGGCGGCGGGCTGGACAGCAGGCGCGGGCGGCGGAACAGGCGCGGCGTGATGGGGATGAAACGGCTTGGGGTTGAAGGCGGAAACGGCGGCGCCGCCTAAAACGAACAGCTCATGCACGGCGGCGAGACCTCCGCCCGCAAAGGCCATGGCCAACTGCGCCGGCGTAACCGTGGCCTGAGTCACCAGATAAGCTTTGTCCACACCCGGCTGTCCGGCGGCGTAGACCAGACCGACCAGTTGCGCCTGCGCGCCTGGAATGACGCGGTTCACGGCGGCGGCAATGGCGTCAAGGCGTTCGGCTTTCTTGCCCACCGCCCAGATATAGGGCGCGCGCGCCGTGAAGGCATCGGCGGCGGCGGTAAGGCCGGCGGCATCGCCCAGGACCAGCAGATCGTGGTCGCTGCTGCCGGGATTCAGCCAGACCACGCGTCCGTGTTTGGCTTTCAGCCGAAAGGTCCAACTGCGCACGGCGGCGTTGTCGGAGGCGGGCACCGAACCCGCGCCAATGTAGATGTGCGGCCCGGCCTCAGCCGCGGGAGCAGCCGCCGTCACCACCAGCGGCGGGGTCAGGCCCATGGTCCCATGCGCCAGCCGCGCGGCGAAATTGGCGGCAGCCGCGTTTTCCGCTTCGGTCGGATGCGCAGGCACGACGATGTGGCCGACGATCGTATCGGCCCGGCCGACATGGTTGGTGTCGCGCAGCATCCAGCCCGTCGAGAACACCGCATCCCAGAAACCGGAGGGTTGCGGCGCGCGTCTCGGCGCTGCGGAAACGACGATGCAGAGCACGCAAACGCTGGCCAGGGCGAGGAAACGGCGCATGGTGGGCTCCTTTTAAAAGGCAGAAGCAGTGTAGCGCCAATGCCCAGCCCTGTGCGATTCTGTTTGGGCTGTGGCTCCACGCTCCCCCGCCCCGCCCGCGCGCGTAGCCGTCGATACCGGTGGCACCTTCACCGATTGCGTCTGGATTGACCAGGGCGGGCTGCGGGTGCTGAAGCTGCCGTCCACGCCGCAGGATCCCGGCCAGGCGCTGCTCGACGCTCTCAGACACATCGGGGCAGGGGCAGGGGAGATCCGGCATGGCACCACGGTGGGGACCAATGCCCTGCTGGAGCGCTCCGGCGCGCGGGTGGCGTTTGTGACGACGGCAGGATTTGAGGACACCATCGCCATTGGACGGCAGGCGCGGCCCGAGTTGTTCCGCTGGTCCTATCCCGCTCCCGCTCCGCTGGCGCCCGAGCCGTTGCGCTTTGGCGTGCCGGAGCGCATTGGGCCAGGCGGAGGCGTGCTGCGGGCGCCTTCCCGCAACGAGCTGGCACGGCTGGCGGCAGCAGTGCGCGTGGCGGCGCCGGAGGCGATTGCGGTTTCGCTGCTGTTCAGCTTCGCCAATCCCGCCCACGAGCGCGCCGTTGCGAAAGCGCTGCAGCCGCTGGGCCTGCCGCTGTCGCTGTCGCACCGGATACTGCCCGAGTTCCGCGAATACGAACGCGGCACGGCGGTGCTGATCAACGCCTATCTGGCGCCCACAATGGGCCGCTATCTGCAACGGCTGGACCAGCACCTGCGCCGCCGCAGCCACCCCGCACGGCTGAGCGTGATGCAATCCTCGGGCGGCATAATTGGCGCGCAGGTGGCGGCGCGGGAGCCGGTGCGAACCATCCTTTCCGGCCCGGCGGGCGGGGTGGTGGGGGCTTGGGAGGTGGCGCGCAGGGCCGGGTTCGACCACGTCCTCAGCTTTGACATGGGCGGCACCTCCACCGATGTCGCCCTGGTCGCGCCCGGCGGCCCGCGCACCACGCACGAGGCGCAGGTGCTGGGCATGCCGGTCAGCATTCCCATGCTCGACATTCACACCGTGGGCGCGGGCGGAGGCTCCCTAGCACGCTTTGACGCAGGCGGCGCGCTGCAGGTCGGCCCGGAATCGGCCGGCGCCGATCCGGGCCCGATCTGCTACGGACGGGGCGAGCAACCTACGGTAACCGACGCCAACCTCGTGCTCGGACGCCTGGACGCAGCGGGTCTGCTGGGCGGCGGCATGCGCCTGGACCTCGAGCGGACGCGACGGATGATGGCGGGCGCCAAAGGCAGCGTGCGCACCCTCGAAGCTTTCGCCGACGGCATCGCGCGGCTGGCTGAAGCCACCATGCAAAAGGCGCTGCGGGTGATCTCGGTCGAGCGCGGTTTCGATCCGCGCGAGTTTACGCTGGTGGCCTTTGGCGGCGCCGGACCGCTGCACGCCTGCGCCCTGGCGGCGGAGCTGGAAATTCCCCGGGTGCTGGTCCCGCCGCTGCCGGGAGCGCTGTCAGCGCTGGGAATTCTGATGTCCGACGTGGTGCGCGATTACTCGCGCACGGTGATGCTGCCGCTCGGTGCAGGGCTGGGACCACGCCTGCAGCCGGTGTTTCGCCAGTTGGAACGCCAGGGCCGCCAGGACTTGCGCGGCCGGCGCGCGCGGTTGCGAGCCGAGCGGCTCGTGGATCTCCGCTATGCCGGCCAGGGTTCCGAGCTGACCCTGCCAGCGGGCGCGAACCTCGCCGCCCGCTTTCATCGCCTGCACCGCCAGCGCTACGGTTATGCCGATCCCCAGCGGCCGATGGAAATCGTGAGCGTGCGGGTGCGGCTGGTGGCACCCTCGCCGCCGCTCCCGTGGACGCGGCAGCGCGAACGCCGCAGGACGGGCCGTGCGGCGCGGCAGGGCGTGCGCCCGGTCTGGTTCCACGGTCGCCTTCGCCCCACCGCCGTCTTCGGCCGCGACCTGCTGCGGCCGGGCGACCGCTTTGCGGGCCCGGCGATCATCGACGAATACAGCGCCACCACCGTGCTGCCGCCGGGCTGGGGCGCGCGCGTCGACGGCTGGGGCAACCTCATCCTGGAGCCGCAGGCATGAAACGCAAGCCGGACGCAATCGAGCTGGCGCTGTTCAAGAACGCCTTTCACGCCATCGCGCAGGAAATGGGGGTGGCGCTGCGGCGCACCGCATTTTCACCCAACATCAAGGAGCGGCGCGACTATTCCAGCGCCCTGTTCAACCGCCGCGGCGAAGTGATCGCCATGGGCGACGACATGCCGGTGCATCTGGGATCGATGCCGATGTCGGTAGCGGCGGCGCTGGCCGCGCTGCGGCTGGAACCGGGCGACGTGGCCATCCTCAACGATCCCTACGACGGGGGCACGCATCTGCCCGACATCACGCTGGTCATGCCGGTGTTTTTGGGCGGCGGAAGCAAGCCGGCATTTTATGTGGCCAACCGCGCCCATCATGCCGACGTGGGCGGAACTTATCCCGGCTCGATGGGCTTGTGCCGGGAAATTTACCAGGAGGGGGTGAGGATTCCGCCGCTCAAGCTGATGCGACGCGGCGAGATCGACCAGGCGCTGCTGCGCCTCATCCTCAATAACGTGCGCACGCCCCGCGAGCGCGAAGGGGACCTGACGGCGCAACTCGGGGCTGCCCGCATCGGCGCCGAGCGCGTGCAGGCGTTGGCGGCCAAGTACGGGAGAGCGCGGCTGGAGCGCAATATGGCGGCGCTGCTGGATCACTCCGAGCGGTTGTTGCGCGCCGAGCTGCGGCGCATGCCCGGCGGCACCTTCGCCGCCGAAGATTTCCTCGACGACGACGGGCTGGGCAGCGGGCCCATCCGGCTGCGGGTCGCGGTCACGATCGATCCGGCACGCGCCCGCGCGCGGATGGATTTTTCAGGCTCCTCCGCCCAGGTCGCCGGCTGCGTCAACGCGGTGGCGGCGATCACCTGGTCGGCGGTGTTTTACGTCTTCCGCTGCCTGCTGGCGCCGGAAGCCGCGCCCACCGCGGGGTTGCTGCGTCCGCTGACGCTGGTGATTCCCCGCGGGAGCGTGCTTGACGCGCGCCCGCCCGCCGCGGTGGCGGCCGGAAACGTCGAGTGCTCGCAACGGATCGTGGATGTGCTGCTGCGGGCGCTGGCGCAGGCGCTGCCGGAACGCATTCCCGCCGCCAGCAGCGGCACCATGAACAATCTCACCATCGGCGGAGCTTACCCGGACGGCGACGCGCGGGCGGGCCAACCCTATGCCTATTACGAAACCTGCGGCGGCGGCATGGGCGCGGCGCCGGACGCCGATGGGCTTTCGGGCGTCCACACCCACATGAGCAACACGCTCAACACGCCGGTGGAGGCGCTGGAATACGCCTACCCGTTCCGGGTGCATCGCTACGCCTATCGCCGCGGCTCGGGCGGCGCGGGACGCCATCGCGGCGGTGATGGGCTGATCCGCGAGGTCGAGGTGCTGGCGCCGGCGCAGGTGACGCTATTGTGCGAGCGGCGCCGCTTCGCGCCCTGGGGGCTCGCGGGCGGCGCTGATGGCGCGCGCGGGCGCACCGTGCTGATTCAGGACGGCAGCGAGCACGAGCTGTCGGGCAAGCAAAACCTGTTCGTGCCCGCCGGCGCGCGGGTGCGCCTGGAGACGCCCGGCGGCGGCGGACATGGGCGCCCTTAGCGCGGGTCGGCGGCGCTGACGTCGGATTGCAACTGCGTCACGCCGGCACGAGCCTGCTGAATGTACTGATCCGCCACCTGCACCATGGCAGGAGTGGGCGCGACCAGGGCCAGGCTCACCTCGCCGGAAATAAAGCCCAGCCAGGCGCGCAGGCGCGGGGGATAGACCAGGCCGCCCTCACCCGACTGAATCCTCAGATCCACCTGGTTGTCGATATCACGGGTCAGGCGGCTATAAGCGGGCGAGGACTGCTTGCCCGCCTGCTGCAGCGCGTCGCGGGCGGCAATGGCGTTGTTGAGGTTCACATCGAGCGTGTTGATGGCCTTGTGCAGCCGCATCAGCAGGTCGAAGCGTTGCTGCAGCTCGGCCTGCGTGGTGTGCAGATTGGGATCGAGTTTGATCGTGAAGGGCTGCTTCTGGGTTTGGCCGTTATCACTCAGGGTCACGTAGTAGGTGCCCGGCATCACTTGCGGACCGGTAGGCATGGAGGCGCCAAAGCCGGAATGGAACACACCCTTGACCTCGGTCGCCGTGGGATACGTCATGTTCCACAGGAAGCGGTTCATGCCCGGATGCAGCCTCGCCGGACGGCGCGCGGCAAAGAAGAATCCGCCGCGCCCGCGGCTGGGCTTCTGCGGCAGATTGTAGCTGTTAACCAACTGGCCGTCGGCCGTGGAGAAGCTGAGCTTGACCGGCGTGCCGGCAGTGTAGCTAGAGGGTAGATGAAAAAACACGGTGACGCCCGCGGCTTTGCGCTGGCCGGCAGCACCGCCACCGAAGCCGCGTCCACCGCCGCCGCCCAGCCAGGACTGCTGCGGTTTGAACAGGTAAGGAGCATCGGAGGAAATCTGCGCGTGCCCCAATTGCTCGAGGAACTGGAGGTTGTCGAGCACCCAGAAGGCGCGCCCGAAGGTGGCGATGACGACGGCGTGCTGCTGCGGCTGAATGGCGATGTCGTCGACGCGGACCACCGGCAAATTGAGCTTGAGCGGCTGCCATTGCCGGCCGCCATTGAGGCTGAAGTAGACCGTGGCGCTGGTGGCCGCAAACATCAGGTTGGGATCGCCGGGGTCCTGGCGCACGCTCTCGACGTATTCGGTTTGCGGCAGCCCAGTGGTGATTTGGGTCCACGTTTTACCGTAATCGGTGGTCTTGTACACGTAGGGATGGAAATCGTCCCAGTCATAGCGGCTGGCCGAAACCCAGGCGGTTCCGGCGTTGGTGTGCGAGGGCTCGACGCAGGTGATGGTGGACCAGGTGGGGAGTGAGGGCGGGCGGACCTGCGTCCAGTGGCCGCCGCCGTCGGTGGTGACATAGACCAGGCCGTCGTCGGAGCCGGTCCAGATGACGTTATCGGTGAGCGGGGAGACGCCGATGCTCGAAATGGTGTCAAACATTTCCTCGCCGGTCACGTCGGCGCTGATGGGGCCGCCGGGACGTTCCTGCTTGGTTTTGTCGTTGCGCGTCAAGTCGGGGCTGATGGCCTTCCAATGGATACCCTGATCGAGGGTTTCCAGCAGCACGTTGGCGCCCATCAGAAGCTCATTGGGGTTGCCGGGCGCGAAGGCGGCGGCGTGGTGAATCCAGCCGTAGCGATAGCGGATTTTTGATCCCATGAGGCCGAACTTGTAGGCGGGCCACGGGCTCACGTTGGTGACCAAGCCGGTGTGGCGATTGTCCTTCCATTCCTTGCCGTAATAGCCGCTGCCGTAGGTGATCCAGGGCCTGCCCGGGGTGGGCACGACCCAGCTCATCTCACCGCCCCGCACGCCCTTCCAAAGCCCGGCCGGAGCCGCGCTGTTGCCTTCCACGGAGCTGCGGTCCTGCTGGGCGCCGTAGATGTGGAAGGGGAACTGATTGTCGAAGTTGACGTGGTAGAACTGGCCGGTGGGTTGGTTGCTTTCCGAACTCCACGACTTCCCGCCGTTGAGCGAGACGGCCGCTCCGCCGTCGTTGCCCTCGATCAGAATCTGGGGATTGTTGGGGTTGACCCAGAAGGCGTGGTTGTCGCCATGGGGCGGACGCAGCGAGATGAGCTTGCGGCCGGCGTCGTGGGAAACATAGACGCCCACGTTGGGCAGGTAAATGGTGTTGGGATCCTTGGGGTCGACGTAGATGCGCATGTAGTAAAACGCGCGCTGGGTGATATCCATGCTGTTGTTGACCAGCTTCCATGTCTCACCGGCATCGTCGGACCGGAACAGACCGCCCGCCTGCCCCTTGTAATCCGCCTGGATCAGCGCGTACACCACGCTGGGATCGCTGGGCGCTACCGCGACCCCGATTTTGCCGAATATGCCGGTGGGCAGCCCGGGACGGTGCGAGATGTTGGCCCACGTGGCGCCGCCGTCGGTCGTCTTGTAGAGACCGCTGCCCGGCCCGCCGCTCGAAAAAGTCCAGTGCCGGCGCGTCATCTGCCACATGGCGGCGTAGATCACCTGCGAATTCGACG
>JBOGKM010000044.1:0-9485 GCA_050747745.1 Terriglobales bacterium | reverse complement strand
CCCCCCACGACCAGCAACAGCGCGAAACGCACGGTGCGCAGCATGGGCTTTCCTACCGCGGCGGACTGAATGTGAACCGTATTCCCAGGCGAGCCGCTCGCCCCAGGCTGGGATAACCGAAGCTCTCCTGGTAGTTTTCGTTGAGCAGGTTCTCGATTACGCCCTGGACCGCAACGTGGGGGTTGATGTGATAGATCGCTCCAAGGTTCCAGGCAGTAAATGCCGGCTCGAGGTCGTGGTTGGGGAGCAACATCGTGTCGCCAAGGTAACCATCCACGAGGAACGTGCTGTCGTCGCGTCTGCTCTCGACGGTCAGGTTCGTCTGCGTAGTCCAGCGGGCGTGGCTGTAGCCGATGAGCACCGAGCCGCTCTCGGGCGCAACTCCGAACGGACGCGCGCCGACCAGCGGAGAATAGGCGCCGATCGGAATGCCGGGGAAGGCCGGGTTTTCGGCTGGGCTCAGCGCGTCGGAACTGAAGCTGCGCAGGACTAATGGGACCAGATATGTGTAGTCAATGCGGCCATGCCAGCTGCCATGGCGAGCTTCGAGCGCTGTTTCCATGCCCTTATAGGACTCGGTGAGCGCGTTTACATAAGCGCCGCCGAGCGGTTCCGCCAGCGCTGCGGCGGCGCTGGAGAGCCCCAGTGTTGGAAGGGCAGTGTAGGGGACGAACTGGATCAAATCGTAGAAGCGATTGTCGAACCAGGTGACGCTCACCCGTGCCTGATCGTCGGCAAGGTACTGGTCCAGGCCCGCCTCGAACGTATGGGCGCGCTGTGGGTGGATCGGCTCAACGTCGAGCAGAGCGCCCGCTTGCTGCGCAATGGCATATACCGAGGACTGAGCCTCAGTTACTGTTGGGTTAGCGGTCGCTGCGGCGGCGTTGGCGTGGATGCGAATCTCATCCCACCAGCCAGCACGGCCGAGGCGAGGCAAAAGCGCAAGGCTTGCCTGTGGATTGAAGCTGGGGCCAAAGCGGGATTGCAGATCCTCGGAGATGCCGGCCGAACCAAAAAGCCGGTTCCAGAGACCGCCGTTGAGTTCGGTAAAGACGCCGTTGTTGTGCCAGGCTACCTGCGGTGCGGTTACGGTATGGTCCTGATCGAATCGATAGCCGGCTGCGAGCGTCCAGAGCGGGCCGAGCGCATAGGTAGTTTCGGCGGCGATATGCCGGCCAATTGAATCCGAGTTGAACGGCGATGGGTAGGGCAGGCCGCCGTAATCAAGAACCGCTTGCCCTGTGACGCTGTAGCCGTTGGCCCCGGTGATCGTGACCGGGTTTCCCAAGTAGTTTGGACCGTAGCCGAACGGATTGAAGGGAGTACCGGTTGGGGTTATTGTTTCTTCAAAGTAGTTGAGCGCATTCTGGCTCAGCGTTACCTGGTTGTGCCAATGCGTGGTGGTTTGCTGCTGCAGGAAAATCGAGCCGTAGGTTTCGCCCTGTTGCTGCGTCGCATCATCGGTGAGCCCGCCAAAAAACTCGTAGGCGTTCGGCACGCCGGTGCGGCTGCTGATGTGCCGCAACTGGAATCGAACCGAAGCGTGGCGAGGCAGCCGGATCCCGATATTGCCAGCCCAGGTCTGATTCCACGCCTTGTCGTTCGGCACTTGATTGTGAGTATCGAGGTAGCCGAAGGTGAACGCGTAATCTACGGGTCGCCATTGTCCCAGCAGCTGGGTCGTTTGCTGCTTGGTATCGAAACTTCCTGCCGTCGTGTCTACAACGATTTCAGGGGGAATGACGCCTTCGCCGCTGCGGGTATGAATATCAATCACGCCGGCGGCAGCATCGCTGCCGTAGAGAACGCTATCGCCGCCGCGCACCACAGTGACCGAATCCAACCCGGCAGGTAGCAGGGTGGAAAAATCATAAGCGCCAAAATCGAACCGCTGCACGGGCACACCGTCGAGCAGGATTGTCGTGAAGCTCGGATCGGCGCCAAGGATACTCACCGAGGTGAGGCCACCCACACTGCCATAGCTAGACACCTGAACGCCGGTCAAGTCGCGCAGCGACTGCGCCAGTGTTAAACCCTGCTGGGCCTGAATCTCCGCTGACCCAAGCGTTTGCACTGATTGACCGAGCTGGGTCTGCGGTGTGGCGATCCCCGTAGCAGTCACGACGAGGCTTTGCTGCATCGGCGCCAGGCCTAGCGTAATGGTGAGCGGGGCCCGCGCTCCGGCCGTCAGCTGCAGAGTGTGTTGGTAGGTGGCGAAGGTCGGTTTTCGCGCTTCAATACTGTACACGCCGGGTAACACGGAAATGGAAAAGCGGCCATTGCGGCCTGTGGCTGCGTTCTTTACGGTATGGGTTTGTAGGTTGGTGAGTGTGATCTGTGCTTGAGCGATGCGCCGCCCCGTACCATCGACGACACTGCCAGAGAGGTGAGCAGTCGCGACTTGCGCATGGACACTGAGGCCGAGCGCGCCCAACAGGGCTGCAACGGCCAGAAGCTTTCGTTTCATGGAGGCTCGTCTTCGATCTGGCTTCAACGCGGGAAGCCGTTCGGTTGGGCCCGCGCCCAACACGACCCGCCAGGCTCGAAGGTGTAAGTGGCGATGGCAGTTGGGCTGCCGAGGTTGGAGCCTGGCAGCGGCACCCCACCGCTCCCCCTCGGAGCGTGTGCGGACCAGACAACCTTCGGCAGGTCTCCTGACTTACGGATCAACGCCCAACCCTAACCTTCCCCGGAACCCGGTTCCGAGTGGCGACTTCAGGATTGGGCTCACCGCTTACAGTGGCGGGGCCGTGCGGGATTTTCACCCGGCTTCCCTCTTCGATCCCCTACGGGATACCCAAGGCGTGTTTGCAACGACCGTAGTCTAGCACACGGATAGATCCGATGGCGGCGAAACTTGCTGGCCTGCTGTGATCGCCCGGCGCGGCGCGAGAAAGCACGTTTCGAAGGGAAAGGATGCGATGCTCCAGTTGTCGGTGCGGCGCGTCAGCCTGCACCGCCGCTCCTACTGGCGTGAGCCCTCCGAAGCGGTTTCAACGTCGCATGCGTCCGGCAATGGAAGGGATTCACCTCGATTTCGTTGGAGGCGTAGGAGAGCCGCTACACTCCAACAGAATCATGCGGCGCGGTAACTCGGCGCGCATCAGTCGCTGCCGTTCGCCCTCGTCGAACCTGGGCCAAGCGGCAATTTCGCTCAGAGTGCGGCCACAGCCGACGCACGTACCGTTGGGCGCACGGCACACGCCCACGCATGGGGTGGAGATCACGCCGTGGCCAGCCGACGCCAGTTCTCCCCCCGTGCGCAACCGGTTGTGGTGGCGGTCACGATCTCTCGTAAGGTGTCGACACCGTCAGCGAGCCGCGGACCATGGCGCGAGAACTGACCGCTGCCGTCGACCGCGAACACATTGCCGTAGCGCACCGCAGCGAGCTTGCTCCAGCCTGCTGGCCAGCGAAAAGTGCGGGCCAGGCGTTCCGTCTCGTCCAGATGATAGCCGCACGGCATGAGCACGATCACGCCGGGGTTGCTGACGAGCACGTGGGCCCATTCGCAGCGGAAGCCGGGTTGGCCCGCTACACCGAGTACGGCGTAGGCGCCGGCGCACTCGATCATGTCGGGTACCCAGTGCCCGGCGACGAAGGGTGGTGCGAGCCACTCCAGACACAGCATACTCGGGGCCGACCGCGTGGGTCCGACCTGGGTGCGTGCCTCGAGCTCCGCCACCAACTGGCGGGCGCGGACCGATCGCCCAGTGGCCTCACCAAGTCTCTCCACGTCGCGCCAGACGTCGGCGAGGCGCCGCGGCTTGAGCGCAATCACGTGCGGAGGGCAGCTCATGCCGCGCAAGCCGCTTTGCAAATCCTGCGGCGACGCGGCACAGACGTGGCACACTTCCTGGGTCACGACCAAGTCGCATCGCAGCGCGGCCAGCGTGGCGGTATCTACCTCATACAGGCTCTCGCCCGCCGCCCGCAGCCGGTTCACTTGCTCGTCAATTTCTTCCTGGGAACGCTGGTTGTCAATGCGGGCGCGCACGACCACCGGCCGCTGTCGAGCGGCGTCCGGGAAGTCGCACTTCTCGCTCACCGCCACTACCTCGTCGCCCGCGCCCAGCGCAAACAGAATCTCCGTTGCCGATGCCAGCAGCGATGCGATCCTCACGGCTCCACCTCGGCTCCGGCCAGACGCCGGCTCATCAGCCAGCCTTCGGCGGCGAGCAGAACGCCTCCGAACAGAATCGCCGCGAGCACCGAGTTGCCGTAGAAAGGCACGGCGGCCAGGTAGCAGGCACCGAGCCCGGCCAGCGTCGGCGGGTACATGGCGCCGCCAACCCAGACGCCGAAGTTGCTGAACACAAAAAAACCAGTTGCACCCAGCGTGGAAGCCAGGCCCACGCGCAGCAAGCTCCGTTTTCTCCTCAGCAATTCTCCAGCCCCCGCCATGGGCGCCATGGCGGCTACGGTCCATATCAAACCCCAACCCAAATGCGAGTGGTACACGGCCAATGCCTCGACCGCGCAGAGAGCCGCCCACAGTGCAAGCGGCAGCCAGAGGGTGTCGCGCCGGCGGAGGCTTGCGCCCCCCAACAGCATCGCGCCGAAGACGGGTGAAAAATTGGGAAGGTGCGGCAGCACGCCAGCCGCCATAGCGGCCAGCAAAAGTAGGTACGACATCCCGCTCTCCGTTGGGCCCGCGCCCAGTGATCAAGAACGTAAATTACGCTGGGCAGGTCTCCTGACTCGCGGTAAAAAAACCACCTCCGCCTTCCCCGGATTGAATTCCGAGTGGCCGTCTGGAGGTGGCACACCGCTTACAGTGGCGGGGCCGTGCCGGCATCTCACCGGCTTCCCTTTTCAATCCCGCAGCTTGCCGGCCACAGGATCACCCAGAGCCAAATCTGAACGCCTAAAATATAGCACGAGACACAGATATGAGGTTCTTGCTGATTCCCCGGCGAGCGTCTTCTGCTGCCGGAACTCGGCAGTGCGCCCCCGTTGGTGTAATTTGAGCTTAAGGATATATTAGGCATTCGTCCGAACACTCACGCCCGCTACAGGCTGCCCGTGCCGCCCGGCCACGGCCATGCCGGTTGTGGGCGGGCGGTATTTTCAGTGAGTTCGTCCATGGACGTGCTCGGAAGCTGACAGGAGCGCGTGGAAATGCAGATCGGGGCTGTGGCAGCGGCGGCAGGTGTGAAGGTGGATACCGTCCGGTTTTATGAACGCCAGCGCGTGCTGCCAGTGGCGCCGCGCGCCGCGAACGGCTATCGAGCCTATTCTGCCGCTGCCATCGAGCGCTTGCGCATCATCCGGCAACTGCAAGGGCTGGGATTGACGCTGGCCCAGATCCGCGAACTGCTGCAGGCGGCGGAGGGCGCACCCGCATGCACGACGGTTCAGGAGCGGCTGATCGCGCAGCGGCGCAAGCTGCGGGAACAAATCGGCGAGATGGAGGCACTTGACCGCTCGTTGGCGCGCTGGCTGGCAGCCTGTAAGCGGAATCTGAAGTCCGGCCACGCTGGTTCCTGCCCGGCGCTGCGATGACTTGACTCTGGAGTGTACTCCAGGGTTTAGCATCGTGAAATGAAGATTGAGATCTTGCACGTGCCCGCCTGTCCGGGACTGACCGCCGCCCATGCCGAGGTGGAGCGCTGGCTGAGCGCGCAGGGGCGGAAGGCGCAAATCCTCGAAGTCGTGATCGCAACGCCAGCGGAGGCCGAGCGCTGGCAATTCCGCGGCTCGCCCACCATCCGGATCGACGGACGCAATGTCGGCGGTGCAGAAGATGCGCGCAGCCGCGGAATCCACTGCCGTCTGGCGCCGCAGGAGATCCCACATGGCGAAGCGTAGCTGGCTGGGAATGTCGAGTGCGGGCGCCCTGCTTTCGAGCGGCGGGGTGCTGGCGACGTGGGCGTGCTGCTCGCTGCCGCTCGCCGCTGGCGCGTTGGGCGTGGGGGTGGGAGCGATGGGAGTAGCCATGTCACCGTGGCGTCCGTACCTGGTGGGCTTGAGCGTCCTACTGGCGGGGCTGGCGCTGGCAGCCGCATATCGTCCGCTGCCGCGGCGCGGCGAAGGTGCGGCGTGCGCGCTGAAACCGCGCCGTAGCCGCTTGTTGTGGGCCTGGGCGCTGGTTGCGATCACCATTTTCATCGCAGCCCTGCCGCTATGGGAGACGCTATGGCTCGGACTATAACTCAGCAGAAGCGATGGCCGGCGCTGGCGCTGCTGCTCGGCATCTTGAGCCTTGCAGCCTGCGGGAGGGCGAAGCCGCGCCGCGCTGCGCAGACCACCACGCTGCAGGGCAGCATAGCGCCGATAGTTGATGCATTCAATGCCGCGGTGAAACGGCCCCGGGTGTTGCTCATCGTCTCGCCGACTTGACCGTATTGCCGCGACGGCACCCGGCGGGTGCAGCAACAGGTTCTGGAAGCATTTCCCCACGCTCCTTGGCGAGTCTTTGTGGTGTGGGTCAACAAGCTGCCGTTTGACGGAGCCCTGACCATGCGAATAGCAGCCAAGCGGCTGGCCGGCGATGCGCGCGTCGACCAGTTTTACGACCCCAAAGACCTGACGGGCGCAGCCATTGCAAGGGCGCTCGGCGCGTCACCGGGGCGCAGCGCATGGGATATTTATCTGTTTTATCCGCCTGGCGAGCTCTGGGAGTCAACACCGCCGGCACCGTCCGCCTGGATGCATCAGTTGGGCTGGCTGAGCTGGAGTCATCACCATTCGGGCAAGGATTTGTCGCGCCATCTTCATCAGGCCGCAGTAGCGTTGCTGGGGCATTATTAGTTTCGTGCGCGCCTTCCTCGTCGCCGGTACTAACAGTGGAGTCGGCAAGACCACCGTCACCCTGGCTCTGATCGCCGGCTTGCGTGCCCGCGGGCTGCGCGTGCGGGCATTCAAGTTGGGGCCGGACTTCCTCGATCCCGCGCACCTGGCTGCTGCTAGTAGCGCGCAGTGCTACAGTCTGGACCCGTGGATGATGAGCCGGGAGGGTTGCCGCCAACGCCTCGCTGGATCCTGCGCCGATGCCGACATTGCCGTGATAGAAGGCATGATGGGCTTGTTCGACGGCCGCAGCGGCGCAAGCGACGAGGGCAGCGCCGCCCAGCTTGCTAAATGGTTTGACCTTCCTGTCGTGCTCGTCGCCGATGCCGCCGGCGGCACGCGCAGCTTGGCCGCCACCGTGCTTGGCTTCAAGCAGTTTGATTCCATGGTGCGTCTCGTGGGCGTCATATTCAACCGCATCGGCGGTCCCGGACACGCCGAGTACTTGCGTGCTGCCATGGCAAGCGTGCCGGCGGTTGCGGTTCTGGGTGCGGTACCGGCAGACGAGAGACTTCACATTCCCGAACGCCACCTGGGCCTGACCCTGCCGCCGGGACCGCTCGCCGGCCTGGGTGCCGCCGCGCGCTGCCTCGATCTGGATCGAGTTGTTGAGATGGCCGCCGAGTTCGCGCCAGCTCCCGTACGAACTCGCCCTGCTTCCGTTGTGCAAGGTCGCCTTCGCCTCGGCGTCGCGCGCGACGAAGCCTTCTGCTTCTATTACCCAGACAACCTGGATATGCTTCGGGATGCGGGCTTCGAGCTGGTGGAGTTCTCGCCCCTGCACGACGCCGCGCTGCCGCCCGAGCTGGGAGGCGTTTATTTTGGAGGTGGCTATCCCGAGCTGCACTCCACCGTGCTCAGCGCTAACACTGCCATGCGGGCGGCGGTGTGCGAGTTCGGTAGTAACGGGGGCTTCGTCTATGCCGAGTGCGGTGGACTCATGTACCTGGCTCAGTCACTCAATGGATTGCCAATGGCCGGCCTCATTCCGGCGTCTGTAAACATGGAGAAGCGCCTGCAGGCCATAGGATACCGCGAGGTGCGCGCCGTGGCCTTCGAGGTGTCCGGCGACGAGCCTCTCCACGCCCGCGGCCACGAGTTCCACTATTCGCGAACAGAACGCACCGCCGACGCCGCACCCGCACTTTTGGTGTCCGCGCAGCCCGAGGGCTTCCACATCGGCAATGTGGTCGCCAGCTACATTCACCTGCACTTCGCCTCTTGTCCGCTGCTGCCGGCGCACTTCGCGCGCATGGCCGTTCAGGCGCGCAGCAGGACGACGCGAAATGTGCGGGCGTAGAGAACCCCCGTTAGTTCGGCTTTCGAGCGTTTCCACACATGCAGCAGCTAATCAGACAACTAACCACCCGCTCACCTTTGCAGCGAGCGTTCACATCCGATGAGTACGTTCGCCGCCGCCGATTGCTGACCGGCAACTACCGCGCAGTGTTGCGTCTGTTCTCTTGTACGGCTAAATTACGGTCATCGATTCTGGCGCCACCTCGTCGCCACCTCTTCCCTTGGTGGCTCGGCTCCTAGCTAGGGCCGCGCGATTGGCCGCCACAGCCGCCCAATTTTCCAGTTGCACGAATTGTGCGTAGCACACCACAGCTCACATCGCTTCGCCGATTCGGCAGTGGTGTACTCCAATTTGCAGATGGGGCACTTGTATCGCTTCATCGGTCAATGTCCTTACATCGGAGCGGGATGGCTGCGGTCCCACTTTGCCTCCAGCTTATGCAGGTCGGCCAACGCCGAGGACTCGCAAGATTTCAGGCTGAAGTTCGGGCGCAGAAAGAGAAGGCAACACAATCAGCGGCCTAACCGCTGCCACCGCGCATGAGTAGGCAAACTTCCCACTGCATCGTAATGCGCGAAAGCCGATGCTGAGCGCTGCAGCATCCAATCCCTTCTAATCGTCCGGAAGCGTTTTCTGCATTTCCAGAAAACGATCCGACCCTCCTTGGTCCTCAGCCTCCGTTCATCGCCCGGCGGGCTGCCTTCCCATTGATCTCGCCGGTTGATTGCGACCGGTGTGCCCTCCCGCCCCTGCGCTCTCCGGTGCGGCGCTGGCTTCAGCGGACGACTGCCGCGCCCTGGCGGCACCGCAGGCTTCTGCTTTCTTGGCTCCCCCAAGCGCTCTGGTGGTCCCCCAAGAATGCAGCCCTTGGCCTTGGGAGCGGCCCGCTTCGCCCTTTACGCCCCGCACCAGAAGTTTCGGGGCAGAGAAAGGAGCACACCATGAATTCTCAAATCATCACCACCGAAACCACTTCTTCCTTCCAGCCCGGCACGGGCTCAACGATTTCGGCGGAGTCCACAGGCGGCGCGCGCAGTGGCGCTGAGAGAAATGCCGCTGAGAAAAAGAGCAAGGCGCAAATCGTCTGCGAAGAGGCCATCAACCGGCTGGCGGAGGCGCTGGAAGCTGGCCGCAGCGATGCCATCCAGCAGTACCTCGGCGTCATGTCACGGTTTCATCACTACAGCTTCTGCAATCAGCTTCTGATCCTCGCGCAGCGGCCCGAGTCAACCCCCTCTGTGCCAATAATGCTGAGACCGATTGCCCGGCGATAATTAGCGAGCAGGGCGAGCAGGGGGATCGGCATGACCAGCAAGCACGAAGTGACTGCGTTTGTGGCCTCCGGGGCCGCGGCGGAACGGAGCGCTGGCGAGCCCGCGGCAGCGGGCGAGAC
>JBOGKM010000043.1:0-52994 GCA_050747745.1 Terriglobales bacterium | reverse complement strand
CCGCTTCTGACGCTGGCGGAGGCGTTGGCGCAGGCGCAGGCCAACAGCCCGGTTCTAGAAGCGGCCGTGGTGGCAACCGGAGTCGCCAAAGCCGCCAGCACGCAGGCGCGCGCGGCGCTGCTGCCGTCGCTGAGCTTCGACAACAGCTACATTTACACGCAAGGCAATCGCTTCATCGCCAACAACGGTGTGCACGAGTACGTCAGCCAGGGCAGTGTGCTGGAAACGCTGGGCTTGGGCAGCGCTGCGATACTGCGGCAAGCGCAGGCGAGGGATGCAGCAGCGGCAGCCCGGCAGGAAATTGCCGCACGCGGGCTGGCGGCAACGGTCACGGCGGACTACTACACGGTACTGGCAGCAGGGCGGGAAGTGACCACCGCGCAACAGGCGCTGGCCAACGCGCGCAAGTACCTGAAGATCAGCCAGGAGCTGGAGCGGGGCGGGGAAGTGGCTCACTCCGACGTAATCAAAGCGCAACTGGAGGCGGAAACGCGGCTGCGGGGGGTGCGGCAGGCGCAGTTGCAACAGGAACAGGCGAAGCTGGCGCTGGCGGTGCTGCTCTATCCTGATTTCAACGAGAACTTCACGCTGGTGGACGATTTGACCCAAACCCCGGTCCTGCCCGGCTACGCGCGCATGGATGCGCTGGCGCACCAGCACAATCCAGTCCTGGCCGCCGCCGCCGCCGGCGTGCGGCAGGCGCAGGCGGGGGTGAGCATCGCGCAGGCGGCGCTGCTGCCTTCGCTCACGTTCGCCTATCAGTACGGCATTGACGCCGGACAGTTCGCGGTGCGCGACCTGAGGGGTGAGCCCAATCTGGGCTCGTCGGCCACGGCGACCGTCAACTTGCCCCTGTTTGACTGGGGCGCGCACCGCGCGGCGGTGGGAGAATCGGATTTGCTGCGCCTGCAAGCCGAAAAGCAAATGCGCTACAGCCGTCGCCAGGTGGAGGCGGAGCTGCACAGCTTCTACGATGACGCCCAGGCGGCGCAGGCGGAGCTGGCGATGCTGGCGCGGTCGCGCCAGCTGGCCGCCGAAAGCCTGCATCTTTCCGCGCTGCGCTACCGGGATGGGGAAGCCACCATTCTGGAGCTGGTGGATGCGCAAACCGCCAGCTCCGCCGCCCGCGATGCCTATGACAACGGTCTGGTGCGCTACCACGCGGCGGTGGCGCAACTTGAAACCCTCACCGGACCTTTCTGAGGCCATGCGCCAACTCCTATATTGCACGGCAGGACTGATGTTGGCGCTGGGCGCCGCGGGCTGCTCGCATACGGCGGAGACCCCGGCCGCGTCCACGGTCGCGGTTGAGACCACGCCGGTGGCGCGCGGGCCGATCCAGCAATGGGTGCGCACGCAAGCGGTGCTGTATCCGCTGCAAGAGGCCATCATCACGCCCAAGATCAGCGCGCCGGTGGAGCGATTCTTGGTTCAGCGGGGCGATCGCGTGTATGCGGGCGAGAAGTTGGCGGTGCTGGAAAACAGCGACTTGCAGGCAGCGAACGCGGAAGCGGAGGCGCAGCTGGAGGCGGCGCGGGCAGAATACAAGACCGCGGTGGCGGGCTCGATTCCGGCAGCGCTGAAAAAGGCGCAGCTCGATGTCACTGCGGCCGAACAGGCGCAGGCCAACGCGCAAACCATTTATGCCAGCCGCGGGCAGCTTTTTGCGCAGGGCGCGCTACCGCGCCGGACGCTTGACCAGGCCAAGGTCAACCTGACCGACGCGGAAAATGCCAGCGCGCTGGCCCGGCAGCACCTGGAGGCGCTGGAGCACGGCGGCCACGCGCAAGCGCTGGCCGCCGCCCAGGCCACGCTGGCGACGGCGCAAGCACGCGCCGCCGCTGCCGCCGCGCAACTCAGCTATTCGGAAATCACCAGCCCCATCAACGGCGTGGTCACCAGCCGCCCGGTGTATCCAGGGGAGCTGGCCACGCCTTCGTCGCCGCTGATGACGCTCATGAATCTGGCGCAGGTGGTGGCGCGGACGCATCTGCCGGCGGCGCAAGCCGCTCTGCTGAAGGTGGGCGATGCCGCCACGCTGACCGGACCGGCGGGGAAGAGCTTTCCGGCGCGCGTGACCATCGTGAGCCCGGCCACCGATCCCGACAGCACCACAGTGCAGGTTTGGGTACAGGCCGCCAATCCCGCGCAGTCGCTGCGCCCGGGGTCTACGGCGGGCGTGGCCATTCTGGCGCGCACGGTGCCTGGCGCCCTGATCATCCCCGCCAGCGCGCTGCTGACGGATGCCAACGGCAACACCTCGGTGATGGTGGTGGGGAGCGATCACAAGGCGCATGCGCGGGAGGTGTCGGTGGGCATTGAGAACCCCGGCAAGGTTCAGATTCTTCGGGGCCTGCGCGCCGGCGAGCCGGTGGTCAGCCAGGGCGCGTACGCGCTCGCCGATGGCACCACGGTCACCGTTACCGCCGCGGGTCAGCGGCCGTGAGCCTGATGCATCTGCATCCCGCCGGACAGGACGCGCAAACCGCTCCGCGCAGCTATGCCGCCTACTATTCGCGCCCGCTGATTTTTCTGGTGGTGGTACTGGCGCTGGTGGGCACCTTCGAGGCGTTCAAACTGCCCATCGCGGTATTCCCGCACACCAACTTTCCCCGCATCGTGGTGGGCGTCGACAACGGCGTGATGCCGATCGAGCAAATGATGGTGACCATTACCCGCCCGCTGGAGGAGGCGGTGAACAGCGTGCCCGGCCTGGTGAAAGTCACCTCTATTACTAGCCGCGGGTCGGCGGAAATTGACCTTTATTTCAATTGGTCGGTGAACATGGTGACCACACTGCAGTTGGTCAACGCCGCCATGGCGCAGGCGCAGAGCGAGCTGCCGCCGACGGCGCACATCACCTCGCACCGGCTGATGTTTTCCAGCTTCCCCATCATCGGCTACTCGCTCACGTCGTCCACCGTGCCCCAAACCACGCTCTGGACGCTCGCCACTTACCAGCTCAAGCCCCAGCTCAACCGCCTGCCCGGCGTTTCCTCCGTGCTGGTCCAGGGCGGGCAGGATCCTGAGTTTCAAATCACACCCGATCCTGCCAAGCTGGAGCGCGCCGGCATCACGGTCCAGGACCTGCTCAACGCGGTGCAGGCTACGAACCTGGTCAGTTCGCCGGGCCTGCTGGCACGCGATCACCAGCTCTTTCTGGGTCTGATCGATGGGCAGGTCGCCGACCCCGAGCAGATCGCCAACATTGTAATCAAAACCACGCCCGCGGGTGCCCCCGTGCGCATTGGCGACGTCGCCCGCGTGCATCCGGCGGTCAAACCTGTATACGCGCTGGTGATGGCCAACGGCGTGCCGGCGGTGCTGCTTTCGGTCAATCGCCAGCCAGGAACCAACACACTGGTGGTGGCGGACGAAGTACATGCCAAAATCGCCCAGCTGCAGCGGGTGTTGCCGCCGGGGGTGAAGCTGGCGCCGTTCTACGACCAGTCCACCATCGTTTCCGAATCCATCGGGAGCGTCCGCGACGCGATCATTCTCGGGCTGATCCTGGCCTCGATCGTGATGGTGCTGTTCCTGCGGGACTGGGGCTCGTCGCTGGTGGCGGGGCTGGTGATTCCGGCGACCATCCTCATCACCTTCATCATCATGGCTCTGCTGCACCAGAGCTTCAACATCATGAGCCTGGGCGGGCTGGCGGCCGCCGTGGGTTTGGTGATTGACGATGCCATCGTGATGGTGGAAACCATCGTTTTGCACCGCGACGCGGGCAAGGCTCGCGTCGCCGCGGTGAATGCCGCCATCCACGAAATCGGCAAACCGCTGGTGTTTTCGACGCTGACCCCCATCGTCGTCTTTTTGCCGCTGATCTCAATTACGGGTGTGACCGGGATGTTTTTCCGTGCCCTGGCCATTACCGTAGGGGTGGCGCTGATCACCTCACTGGCGCTGGCGCTGACCTGGACGCCGGTGCTGAGCCTGCATCTGCTGGGGGAGCGGTCGCAGCGGCCGGCGCAGGCTAGCCTGGAGGGCAAGTCCGAAGTCGAGCGCGTGCTGGCGGCTGAGGAAGCCTCGCTCAGCGGCTTTTTCCTGGCGGTGGTGAATTTTTACGACCGTTGGATGCGGCGCGCACTGGCGCGTCCCATCTGGCTGGTGCTGTTCGGGGTGGTGCTGGTGGTGGCGTCGTGGTTTTGTTATCAGGCGCTGGGCACCGGGCTCCTGCCGCACATGGACGAGGGCGGATTCGTGCTCGACTACGTGATGCCGCCGGGCAGCTCGCTGCAGGAAACCAACCGCGTGCTGTTGGGTGTGGAGCACATCCTGTTGAGCATCCCCGAGGTCGCGGGCACCTCGCGCCGCACCGGACTGCAGCTCGGGCTGGCCGCGGTCACCGAGGCCAACACCGGCGATTTCTCGGTGTTGCTCAAGCGGCACCGCTCGCGCGGCATTGACGCCATCATCGCCGAAGCGCGCGCCCGCATTTCTCGCGCCTACCCACAACTCGACATTGACTTCACCCAGGTGTTGCAGGACATGATCGGCGATCTCACCAATGCGCCGCAGCCGGTGGTGATCAAGCTGTTCAATCCCGACGGCGCGCTACTGAACCACTGGGCGCCCATCGTCGCCGGCGCCATTGGCCGGCAGCCGGGGGTGGTGGACGTGCAGAATGGCGTGGACGACGCCGCCAGCGACCCGGCCATCATTTTCCACGTCAACCCGGGCGTTGCCGCCTACGCCGGCTTCACCGCCCAGGAAGTCGCCCTGGATGCGCGCGCCTTGCTGCAAGGCGCCACGGCCTCCACACCCGTCATTACCGGCGGGCGCGCCTATGTCATCCGCGTGCGTTTTCCCGCTGCCGATCGCGCCTCGCTGGACGCCCTGCGCGACACCGTGCTGGTCAGCGCCAGTGGCCACACGGCGACGCTGGGCGCGCTGGCCTCGGTCACCACGCTGCCGCCACAGACGGAGATCCAGCAGGAAAACCTGCAGCGTAGCGTGGACGTTTCGGCGCGGCTGCAAGGGGTGGACCTGGGCCATGGCATTGCCGAGGTGAAGCGCGCGGTCGCCAGCGTACACCTGCCCTCCGGCATTCGCATCGCCTACGGCGGCACTTATGCGACCCAGCAGAAGTCGTTTGGGGACCTGGTGCTGGTCCTGGTGCTGGCGGTGGTGCTGGTGTTTCTGGTCCTGTTATTCGAGTTCCGCGATTTTTCCGCGCCGGTGGCGATTCTGGCCTCGGCGCTGCTTTCCACCTCGGGGGTATTTTTTCTGTTGCTGATCAGCGGCACCGAGTTCAACCTGGCCTCGTTCATGGGACTGATCATGGTGGTGGGCATCGTCGCCAAAAACGGCATTCTGCTGCTCGATGCCGACGAGCAGTTCCGCAAGCTGGGGCTTTCGCCGCTGGAGTCCATGGTGCAAGCCGGCCGGCGCCGCCTGCGGCCGATCGTGATGACCGCGGCGGCGGCAGTCGTGGGCATGCTGCCGCTGGCGTTCGCCTGGGGCGCGGGAGCGCAGATGCTGCAGCCGCTGGCGCTCGCGGTGATTGGCGGCATTATCATCTCCATGCTGCTGTCGCTGCTGATTACGCCCGCGGTGGACTACTATCTCCGCCGCGCCGCCGGCGGCCACGCGCCCGCGCCGGCGCCGGCGCCGGCGGCATAGGCCGGGACGCTCCGGGAGCCAGCTCGGGCTTGACACACGAGTCACTTTTTTGGTATATACTAGTCGCTGCTGTAGGTCAGGTGTTCCCCCTAGCAAATCGCCTGACCGTCACGGCAAAAACCAAACTCTCGAAGGGGCGTCTCATGAAACCTCGTTTTGCATTGCTGGTCGGCTGCTTTTTCCTTTTGGCTTCCCTCCCTGTGTTCGCGGGCACCATTACCTATAGCTTTGGCGGCGGCGGCGGTGCCCAGGGGACTTCCCTGAGCTTCGGGACCACCCCGACGACGATCACGGCTTACGGATATGTGGGATCCGCGTCCAAGGACCTCTATTTGAAAGATGCCGGCACCACCGAGGACGGCCTCGGCCTCAAGGGCACGACCGACGACGAGATCAACCCCAATCAGGCGATCGTGTTCGACCTCTACAACCTGGCGGCGCAGGGTTATACGAGCGGCACGTTCGAGCTGGGCAGCCTGCAATACCATTCCTCTTCGGACATCGAAGCGGCCGTGGCCTGCACGGGCGCCAACCTCAGCTCTTCGATGAGCAGCTACACCTGCGGCAGCCCGGCCCTCGGGGACAGCGCTGCGGTGGTCCAGACTCCGACGGTGACGTGGTCTGTGGCCGACCCTTACGTCGCGTTTTTCACCGCGTCGACCCAGACCGATGCGTCCGGCAACTTCCTGGTGGATAGCCTGACCGCCCAACAGACGACTACCACGCCCGAGCCGGCGACCATTTTCCTGCTGCTTCCCGGCCTGCTGCTGCTCGGCCTGATCTACCGCCGCCGCACCGGCGCCGCCTCGTTGGGTGTCTGAGCTTCTGGATTACTATTGCGGCGGCCCGGACCAGCGCGGCCGTCGCCTCGGTGAAATCCTGGCGTGGGATCACGCCCGGGTCTGCTTTTGCCAGCGGTCGCATCCAGGTGCGCTCCTCCACGGCGGAGCGGCAGCGACACGGTTTTTCCGTCTTCTGGCCCCACGCCCGGCGTCCGCTGGACGCGTAGGCTGCTGCTGGAAAGAGATAGCCGGTGATGGCGTATGCTATTCCCATGCCGCCCAGCTCCCAGCTCACCCATCTTGCCCGCGAACTGAAAGGTTCGGCCATCCTGGGCATCGCGGCGGAAATCCGCGAGCTCGTCGCCCAGGGCCAGCCCATCCTCAACCTCACCGTGGGGGATTTTCACCCCGCCGAGTTTCGCATCCCGCGCGCCCTGGAGGATGGCATTGTGGCGGCGCTGCGCGCAGGCGAGGCGAATTATCCTCCGCCCATCGGCATGGAACCGCTGCGGCGCGCCATCTGCGGCTTTTACGCTGCGCGCGGCGGCCGCGAGCTGGCGCTCGATAACGTGGTGGTGGCCGCGGGTGCGCGTCCGGTCATCTACGCCGCCTACCGCGCCCTGGTCGAAGCCGGCGATCGCGTGGTGTTCGGGGTGCCGGGCTGGAACAACGAATATTACTGCGACATGGTGGGCGCCGAGCAGGTTCGGGTTGCCTGCACGCAGGAAGAAAGGTTTTTGCCCACCGCGGCGAGCCTACGCCCGCACCTGGCGGGGGCGCGGCTGCTGGCGCTCAACTCGCCGCTCAATCCCACCGGCACCGCGCTGGCGCCGGAGGAACTGGGACGGATTTGCGATGTGGTGTTGGAGGAAAACGCCCGCCGCGGCTCTTCCGAGCGTCCGCTCTATCTGCTCTACGATCAGGTCTACTGGATGGTGACCACTCCCGCCACGGTGCATGCGGATCCGCTGACGCTGCGGCCGGAAATCGCGCCCTATCTGGTCACCATTGACGCCATTTCGAAATGTTTTGCCGCCACCGGCCTGCGTGTCGGCTGGGCCATGGCCTCGGCCGAGATTACCAAGGCGATCAACAAAATCAACGGCCATGTGGGCGCTTGGGCGCCGCGCCCGGAACAGGTGGCCACGGCGAAATTCCTGGCGGACCAGGCCGCGGTGGACGAGTTTATAGCAGGCATGCGGCGCGAAGCCGCGGCGCGGCTAGAGGTGATCTATCAAGGCCTGCAGAAAATGCGCGCCGCGAGCTTGCCCGTGGATTGCCTGCGCCCTCAAGGCGCCATTTACGCCAGCGTGCGCTTTGCCCTGCACGGCCGCCGTACGCCTGCGGGCGCGCTGCTACGCAGCGACGACGACATCCGCCGCTACCTGCTGCAGTCGGCTGAGGTAGGGCTGGTGCCGTTTGCCGCCTTTGGCGCCGCCGAAGGGCAAGGCTGGTTCCGGATTTCCATCGGCATGGCCTCGGTGGAGGCTCTGCGAGCCCTGTTGCCGCGGTTGGAATCCGCGGTACGAGCAGTCGAGGCGGTGGGAGCGACGACGCCCTCTGCGGGCCGGCCCGCGGTGCTTACGCACTGAGGGACGTGCGAAGTGAGTCAATCCGAGACTACATCCCAATACACTCCGTAGCGCTGGCCGAGGATTTGATGAAGCGGCAGGAGCTGGGTTTCCGCCGCCTGTCCCACGGTGTGGAAGCGGAGGCCGGCGCTGCGCGCCACCCAAGTCGCGGCTTCCGGCTCCGTGCCACGCGCCAGCCGGAGGACGGTGCGGCCCTGGCGCTGTCCGCTGGTTGCCGCCAGTTCGGTTCCGCCGTAAGGGCCGGTGGGCGGATGATCAGGATCATATTGCAGGGCCCGGCTCAACCCCTCATGGCCGAGATCGGCCGCTAAGACCAGCGGGCCGTAGCAGGCCGCCTGCTGCTTGGAATCGCCGCGCAGCGGCTCGGCGCGCAGCGCCATGGGCAACCGCAGTTCGATCGCGTCGCCATCGGCCCACACGCGCTCCACGGTGAGATAACTGCCGGGCGTCGCAAACGCCTCCAGCCTGCGCCCGTTCACCGCGGCACTGCCGCCTACCGCCGTCCAGGAGGGGATGCGCAGGTTGATGGCAAGCCGCACCGGCTGTGCCGCTTGGATGCGCAAAGAGATCCCCTTGCTTTCGGGAAATTGCGTTTGCTGTGTGAGCGCCACCCCTTTTTCCGGCCAGCGCAGGCGGCTGGGCAGGAACAGATTCACGAACAGGGCATTTCCCGTGTGGAAATAGATCGAGTTCGCGAACTTTGAAAACTCCTCCGCGCCGGTGCCATCGCAGCACCAGAACGAGCTGCGGGGGGAGCTGAAGTACTTCCACCAGCCCGTCTGCAGCGGGAAATAGTACATCTTGCCGCCGTCGCCGGGGTGCTCGGTGCCGAGGCGAGAGTTCCAGAGCGTGCGCTCGTAGTAATCGAAATAACGCGGATCAGCCGACCAGGTGTACAGGTGCCGGGTCAGCTTGAGCATGTTGTAGCCGCAGCAGCACTCCTGGGTGTAGCGGCTGAGCGCGTGGCTGAGCTGGCCGGGATCGGTATTCCAGTGTTCGCCGTCGCTGGTGCCGCCGGAAACGTAGCAGCGCTCGCCGGTGACTTCATGCCAGAAATAGTGCGCAATTTCGCGGTAGCGGGGATCACCGGTAAGTTCGTAGCGGCGCGCGGCGCCGATCACTTGCGGTATGTGGGTGTTGGCGTGCAGCCCTTTGAGCTCATCGCGGTGGGCCGCCAGCGGATCGAAAAAGACCTTCTTTTCAAAGCGCCGCGCTGTGGCCCCATAGCGGCGCTCGCCGGTGAGCGCGGCCAGGTTCCACAGCGATTCTTCCAGCCCGCCGAACTCGGTCTCGAGGATGCGCTGCAGTTGCGCGTCGCCCATGTCCTTGATCCAGTACCCCACCCAGTCGCCCAGCCCGGCGGCCAGCTCCAACGCCGCCGCCGTGCCGCAATGGGTGTACATGTCCAGGTTGCCGGCCATGATTTTGTGCAGCGTGTAAAAGGGGGCCCAGACCGGCTGGTCATTTTCCAGGCGGTCGAAGAAGGCCTCCGGAAACGCGCTTACATAGCCGTTGCCGTGCGCCTTCTGGCAGCGGGCAAGCGCGCCCACGACGGCTTCGCCGCGCTGTTTTGCCGCGCTGTCGCCCAACATGGCGTAGCGCAAGCCGCACGAGGATAAATAATGCCCACCGGAAAAATGCCCACGCAACTGGCACGCGGGCGATTCCCAGCCGCCCAGCGGCTGCGCGGCCGACGGTAATCCGGCCGTGAGCCGGAACATGTGCGTCAGGCTCTCCACCGGCAGCGACTGCAGGTAGTCGTTGTTGACGCTCGCCGCGCGCAAAAAGGGGCTGTCAAGCAGGCGCACATGGTCCAGTGGGAACGGTTCGGCCAGCAGCTCGACGCGATCCGGCAACGGTAGGGGTGCCGGGGTAGTAGGCGCTGCCAGCGCACGTGCCGCTGCGGGCAGGCAGGCGGCAGCGCCCACCGCGCCCATGACTCCGGAAAGAAAGTGCCTGCGGGAAACGCCGCTTTCTGCCATATACCGCCTCCTCGGCTGCTGTAAACATGGTACATATGTTGCTAGCGTGTGTGATCCCAAACTTCTGGCCGTCTTTGCCGTTCTCGCTCTGGGATCATCCCTCATGGCGCTGACGCCGGGGATCTCCCAAACCGCGTTCGGGAAGCTGCCCGATGGGAGTATGGCTGAGCTATATACGCTCACCAATCGCCACGGCATACAAGCTGAAATCACCAACTATGGCGGCATTTTGGTGGGACTGCGCGTGCCGGACCGTGATGGCAAGCTGGCCGACGTGCTCTTGGGGTACGACACGCTTGCCGGCTACGTGGCCGACACCCAAACCTACTTCGGCGCAGTGGTGGGCCGCTACGCCAACCGCATCGCATTTGGCCGCTTCCGGTTGGACGGCCACATGTATCAGCTCCCCATTAACGACCCGCCTAACTCACTTCACGGCGGTACGAGCGGGTTCAACCGGAAGCTCTGGTCGGCTCATGCGCAAATGACCCCGGCCGGTCCAGCCCTGGAGCTGCACGTCACCAGCCCCAACGGCGACCAGGGCTACCCCGGCGACCTGAAGGTACGCGTGGTCTATACACTAACCAACGAGAACCAGTTGCGCATCGATTATTTCGCGACGACCGACAAGGACACGGTAGTGAATCTTACCAGCCACCCCTATTTCAACCTGGGCGGCGAAGGCTCGGGCAATGTGCTGGCGACTGATCTCACCATTTTTGCCCACCATTACACGCCCATCAATGCCGATCTGATCCCCACCGGCCAGATCGCTCCAGTCGCGGGAACGCCGTTGGATTTCACGCACAGCACCGCCATCGGCGCTCGCATTCACGACGACAATGCCCAGCTCAAGCGAGCGGGCGGCTACGATTTCAACTACGTGCTCGATGCCGGCGCCTCCGCCACGCCGGCGCTGGCGGCGGAGGCCTATGATCCGGCGAGTGGACGCGAGCTGCGCGTCTACACCACCCAGCCCGGTCTTCAATTCTATTCCGCCAACTTTTTGAGCGACGTTCACGGCAAGCACGGGCACATTTACGGCCCACGCGCCGGGTTCGCGCTTGAGGCACAGCATTTTCCCGACTCGCCCAACCACCCCAACTTTCCCACGACCGAGCTAAAACCCAGGCAGCGCTATCACGAGACCACGATTTATCAGTTCCTGATTCGCTAGCTATCGCCGGCCCGGCCGGAAACGCACTGCATAGAAGACGCCGGCGGCCAGCAGCAGCGCGCCCCACCAAATCCCGATGTGCAGCGAAGCCAGCACCACCGCCGGCCGCGCCGGATGACCAAGCTGCCACAGGCCCGCACCCAGGATGAGGGCGCCGTATACAGCCAGCAACAGGCCAATGAAGAACCAGATCGGGATTTGCCGCTCGCGTTGGTGCATGGGTCTACCAGAACGCCAGATTCGCCACGAACAGTACCACGATCATCACCACCGCCCAGAACCACGGCCGCTGGGTCAGCCGCAGCTCTCCCTCATCCGGCAGCAGCGTGCAGCCGTAAACCAGACCATCGAGCTCCGCCTCGGGTCGCGGCGCGGTTGCCAGGCTCACCATCACGGTCACCAGCACGGCGATCAGCCATGACCAAAGCGCGCGATACATATCCTCCGCCATTACCCTGGCGTGGGGAGAAAGCGCGATCTCGGCCAGCGCCGATGGGTTCCATTTCACCCACAACCACATGCCGATGGAGCTGACCGTGCCCGCCAGCAAACCCCAGAATCCGCCCGCGCCCGTGGTGCGCTTCCACAGCATGCCCAGGATCACGGTGGCAAACAAGGGAGCGACGAAAAAGCTGAACAGCGCCTGAACGTAGTCCATGATGCTGGCGAACTGCATCACGAAATAGGCGGTGCCGATGCTGATCAGCACGCCTGCCAGAATCGCCACCCGGCCCACATGGACGTAATGGCGGTCCGCACCCGACGGAGCGGCCACTGCCGCGCGGGCGCCGCGGCGCAGGCGAAAGGGGCGATAGAGATCGTAGGTCCACACCGTGGAAAAGGCGCTGACGTTGCCCGCCATGCCCGACATGAATCCTGCCATCAGCGCCGTGATCCCCAACCCCAGCAGCCCGGGGCCGCAGTAGCGCGCCAGCATCAGGGGCAGCACCTCGTTGTAGCTGTAGGCGCCCGTGGCCGCCGCCTGCTGTGCTCCCACCAGCTTCATGGGCAGCACCGCCAGCGCCAGCAGCCCAGGCACGACCACGATCAGCGGCACCAGCATTTTGAACCCGGAGGCGATGATCGGCGCCATTTTTGCCGCGCGTAAATCGCGCGCCGCCATCACCCGCTGAACCACCAGAAAATCCGTGGTCCAATACCCGAACGCGCTGACAAAGCCCAGTCCGAAAACGATGCCGGTCCAGTGAATGCCCATCGGGTTGGAACTGAAACTCCCCAGCCCGCGCCACAAATGGGTATAGTCCTGGCCGGGAAAGTTGGCGTGGATACGCGCCACCATGCCGCTCCAGCCGCCGGTTTCGATCAGCCCCAGAATCGCCACCACCAGCGCGCCCGCCCAGATCAATACGAACTGCAGTACCTCGTTGAAGATCGCCGACCGCAAGCCGCCCAGCGCGACGTAGATGGCGACCGTGAGCGCCGAAATCCAGATACTGAAACTGATGTTCCAGCCCAGCATGACTTTCAGCACCAGCGCCATGGCGTACATGTTGACGCCGCTCACCAGCACGGTCATGGCGGCGAAGCACACCGCCGCGAGCGCACGCGTGGGCTCGCCGTAGCGCAGGTGGAGATAGCCGGGCACGGAGTGCGTTTTGGAAATATAGTAGAACGGCATCATGACCACGCCGAGAAAGAGCATGGCGGGCACGGCGCCAATCCAGTACCAGTGCGTGGTGAGGATCCCGTACTGATAGGTCGAAGCGGCCCAGCCCATCAGCTCCAGCGAGCTGAGATTGGCCGCGAGGAACGCCAACCCCGCCACCCAGGCGGTCATCTCGCGCCCGGCGAGGAAAAAATCCTCCCCTGTCCCGCTGAAGCGCTTCAGGTAAAAACCCAGCCCCAGCGTGGCCACGAAGTAAAGCGCGATGATCGCCACATCCACCGGATGCAGCGTGATCAGGTGTGCGGCGTGCATCCGGTCGCTTCGGCGCCCGCTCCGGCGTCGTCGGGATCCTGGCGTTCACTGACGGCCCGCAGCCGCGCGGCGGCCTGCTCGGGCGTGAAGTCGCGTTGCGGCATGGCCAGCAGCTCGTAGCCGACCAGGAATTTACGGACGCCGGCCGAGCGCAGCAAGGGCGGGAAAAAATGCGCGTGCAGATGATGCTCCAGGTGCGCGCCGCCGCGGCACGGCGGCAGATGAAAGCCCCAGGAAGCCGGAAAGGGAGTGTGAAACAGGTTGTCGTAGCGCGTACCCAGGCGGATCAGGATGTCCGCCAGGTGTTGCCGGGCCGCGGCGTCGAGATCCGTGAGCCCGCCGGCGTGGGCCTTGCTCAACAGCAGGATCTCAAACGGCCAGTACGCCCAGAACGGCACCAGGGCCAGGAAGCCTTCGTTTTCACACACCGTCCGCTCGCCCGCGGCGAGCTCCCGCTCCAGGTAGTGGCACAACATGCAGCCGCCCTGGCGGCGGTAATAGGTCTCCAGCGCCACTTGTTCGCGTTCCAGCACGTTCGGCAGCCGCGAGTTGGCCCAAATCTGGCCATGCGGATGCGGATTGCTGGCGCCCATCATCGCGCCGCGGTTCTCAAAGACCATCACCGAAGCGATCTCGGGCTGCCGTGCCAGCTCGGTGTACTGTACCGCCCAGGTTTCCACCACCGCGGCCACTTCCCCGGCCGGCAACTGATGCAGCGTCCGATCGTGCCGGGGCGAATAGCAAACCACGCGGCATTGACCGGTTTCCGGTTCGGCGCGAAAGAGCGGATCGCAGGGGTGGTCCAGAGCCGCGAGCGGTCCGGGCGTCAACGCCGGAAAATCGTTTTCGAACACGTATACGCCACGGTAGCCGGGATTGCGCCTCCCCCCCGCGCGTTCGTTGCCGGGGCAGAGATAGCAGCGGGGATCATAGGCCACCGCTGCGGGCGCGGAGGCCAATTCCTGCTGCCCTTGCCACGGCCGTTCGGTTCGCTGCGGCGAAACCAGCACCCAGTCGTCCAGCAGGGGGTTGTAACGCCGATGCGGCCGCGCGAAGAACTCAGGCATCGGATACTCCGTCAGCGCCATAGCAGACGCGGATCGTAGTCTGGAGACCGGTGGTGCGCGCGTACGCGGAGGGTACCTGCGCCCGTAAACCGGCAACCGCCTCGGGACGCGCCAGCGCCAGCACGCAGCCACCGAATCCGCCGCCCATCATTCGTGCCCCCCATACACCCGGCGGCTGGCGGCAAAGTTCCGCCAGGAGATCCAGCTCCCGGCAACTCACCTGGTAGTCGTCGCGCAGGCTGGCATGAGAGGCGTTCAGCAATTTGCCCAGCGACTCGAGATCCCCGGCTTGCAGTGCCTGGGCCGCGGCCGCCACACGCGCATTTTCACTCACCACATGGCGGCAGCGCGCAAAAAGCGGCGGCGGCAACGCTGCACCGCTGGCGGCGAGCGTCGCTGTATCCAGATCGCGCAGGGAGCGCATTTCCGGGTGTGTTTGCCGCAGCACGGCCACGGCGGCTTCGCATTCCGCCCGCCGCTGGTTGTACTCGTTGGTGGCGTTATCGTGCCGAACGCCGGTATCACACAGCACCAGCGACGCTTCCGGCCATGGCAGCCAGCACACCGCGAGCGTGCGTACATCGAGCCGGGCGAATGCGTCCCGCCGTCCGAGGCAGGCGATGTATTGGTCCATGATGCCGCAGCGGCTGCCGGCGTATTCATGGCTGGCCTGCTGACACAGGTACGCCAGATCCGCCCGTTCGATCCTGATGCCCGCCACCACGGCCAGCGCGTAACCCACGGCGACCTCCGCCGCAGCCGACGAGCTCAATCCCGCGC
Organism: Terriglobales bacterium; assembly: GCA_050747745.1. GTDB lineage: Bacteria > Acidobacteriota > Terriglobia > Terriglobales > SCQP01 > SCQP01. The sequence continues at coordinate 38,047 of JBOGKM010000043.1, read as the reverse complement.
CCACCGGAATGTCGCTTGCCAGCAACAGGTCAGCGCCGGCGAGGGGCGCCGCGCCGTGCGTGCGCGCCCAGCGGTCCAGCAGCAGCGCCACGCCGCGCAGGCTGCGGCTCCAGACCGGCACGGCAGCTTCCGTTCCGGGTTCATCCAGCGAGCACTCCGCCGCCTCGCCATAATGCTCCGAGTGCAGCCGCAATTGCCGGTCCTCCCGGCTTGCGATAGCCGCGCACAGCGCCAGGTCAATCGCGGCCGGCATCACCCAGCCGTCGTTGTAGTCGGTGTGCTCTCCGATTAGGTTCACGCGGCCGGGCGCGCGGAACACCCGCCCCGCACGTCCAAACCGGTTCTGGAAACGGCTGGCAATCTCACTGGACACGCAGCATCACCACGCCGTGTGCAGGCACAGTCACGGTGTAATGGCCGGGTGAGCGGAAATTGCGGTGCTCCCAGAGATCGCGGATCTGCGGATTGGCGCGCACGCCCAGCTTTGCCCAGGTCGCGGTCATGGAAGCGGCCTGTGTGCCGCGATTGAACAGCGCCAGCGCCGTCGCACCCCCGGCGAGAGGCCGCTTCCAGGTTTCCAAGCTGCCCTCATGAGACGCCCGCCAGCCCTGCCGCCCCAGCGGATCCTGATCCACAGCAATGACGTCGCGGTTGGTGAGAATAGCCAAAATGTCCGGCGTCATTTTGCCGAGGTCGTTGCCTGCAATCAGCGGCGCCGCCAGCATCGCCCACAGGCTCATGTGCGTCCGGTATTCGGTGTCGCTCATGCCGCCATTGCCAATCTCCAGCATGTCGGGATCGTTCCAATGTCCAGGACCGGCGGCATTCTGCCGCCCGTTCTGGCTGAAACCGTTGCGTGCCATGGAGGCGTAGTTGTCCTCGATGTCGCCGGTGGTGCGCCAGAGATTGCCGCCCGCCGCCGCGCCCCAGTGCCCCACGTTCTCCCATCCGTACTCGCACAGGCTGAAGACGATCGGGCGTCCCGTAGCGTGCAGCGCCCGCGCCATTTTTTCATAGACGGCCGGCATCTGCTTGGGCGTATAAACCTGGCTGGCGCTGCACCAGTCGTACTTCAGGTAATCGATGCCCCAGGCGGCATAGGTACGCGCGTCCTGAGCCTCGTGATTATAGCTGCCGGTGTAGCCGGCGCAGGTGCGCGGACCGGGCGAGGAGTAAAGGCCCAGCTTGAGGCCTTTGGAGTGCACGTATTCCGCCAGCGCCTTCATGTCGGGAAATTTGCTGTTGGGGCGGATGTTGCCCGCCGCATCGCGCGTGCCCTCCCAAGTGTCGTCAATGTTGACGTAGACGTAGCCGGCCGCCGCCATGCCGGTGGAAACCAGCAGGCCGGCAGTTTTGCGGATCACGGCGGCATTCACCTTGTCCTCGTAATGGTTCCAACTGTTCCAGCCCATGGGCGGTGTGCGCGCCAGGCCGTTGGACGGCAGCGGACGGAAGGGGGCGAGCGGCGGATGCTGGAGGTCCTTGGGCAGGTGGTAGACGGTGTCGCTCGAAACCTTGCGCAACGAAATGAGACGCACCGTGACGGTGCGCGGGCTGCCATGAGCACGGATGGGCAGAGGCATGATTGTCAGGTTCGCGCCCTGGAGCGTTCCCTGAAAGCGGAGCGCCGGCGCCTGCGGCCGGAAAGGATCGCTCACGCCAAACTGGATCCGGTTCCCGCTCATCGTGCCCGCAATGGTCCCGCTGCGGCCGCGTTCGGTCGCCGCTTCGCCAGTGAAGCGGCTGCCGCTGGTTTTGAAAACGTACTCCAGTTGGACATTGTGGCTGTGTCCGCGGTAAAAGAACTCCGCCTCGCCGTGCCACGTTCCCGCCAGGCCAGGTGCGGGTGATGACTGCGCCGCCCACGCTGCCAAGGCCAGGCCCAGGACCGCCGCAGCCGCGACGTGTCTGCTCGTGATCGCCATGCGAGTGCCTCCTCAGGAATTAACGGATAGTGTATACCCGCCCTGGCTAGCGGCAGTTGGGCAGGCGGAAGGCGCCGATGCGCGTGGTTGAGGCCGGGGCTCCGGTCTTGAGGTAATCGCCTACATACCAGAAGGTGCAGTCGTCGGACGGGTCCATGGCCATGGTGGTGAAATCCTCCCAGCGATTCCAGTCCTGCGAGCCTTGTCCCGCGGCCAGCACCGCCTCCCGCAGCGTTAGCTTGCCGCGCGGATCGCCCGCCATGCGGGCGGCGAAGCGTTGGCCAGGATACGCGTCGGCGCCACCGTAGGAATATCCGATGGCGATGTCGCCAAATTTATCCATATCCATGCTGGCCATCCAGCGGTAATGGCCGTCAGGCGCATAGGTGCCTTGCTGGTACAGCACGGGATCGCCCTTGCGGTTCAACCGGAACTCGTACCAGCGCACTCCGCCCGCGTGTGCCGCGGTATCGATGGAGTGCTCGGCCAGGATGGATTGATGCCCGTGCCAGCGGCGGTAGACCAGGCGCTGCATCAGCTTGTCACCCTGCGAGTCGAGGTAGCTCTTCGAATTCTCCTGCGGCACGCAGTTGCTGAGCTGGCCGTTGCACAGGAAATGATACGGCGCCACGCGGATCGCTGTTCCGGGCGTGACGTAAGTATTGTGATAATCCTGCCAGTCCACGTGTACCTTAAACCAATAGATCACGTTGCTGGAATCGATGCCTTTTAACTGCGTTCCGCCCGCGGCCATCATGATGTTGGGCGCGCCCTGGGGCGGAGGGTGAGGGCCGTCCACGTCGGCATTGTTGAGGAAGCTGACGCCGTCAATCACCACGCATTGCTCGGTAGCTGGCTCGCCGCGCAGCATGCGGGTACGGTCGGCGATGCAGTCTTTCTTCTGAATGACGCCGTCGCCGGAACTGGTGGGCACGTAGTAGCCGTCGGGCCAGACCGCCGGGCGGGGATAGTCGGGAAATCGCTTGCGCACAAACTCATAGCGGTAATAGGTTCCCAGCGCGTTGGAGCTGGTGCTGACCGCATAACACATGCCGAACGGCCCATCCGGCTGGCCCGGAGGCCGGGAGAAAATGGGCATGACGATCAGCCAGCGGTGCGCCAGCTGGTCATAGCGCACCACGGCGTCGCCGCTGTTGGTCGAGGCGCAGCGGCCGCCGAAGCCGGCGAACACGGTGTTGGTGGGCACGGCGCCATAGAGCAGCTTGTCAGTTTTGCTGAACACCGCCAGGCGGGAGTTGATAATTTCCATCACCTGGGTGGGTCCCACCGCCAGGCTCAGATCGAGCGCGCCGCCATAGCGCCGGTAGCGCGCCGGGATTGGCGGGGCGGGATGCGGTCCGCGGAATCCCCAGCCCAGGCCGTCAAAACTGGCGATGAGGCGCGCGGCCGGCCGGGTGCCCATGGCGGTCTGCTCGACCGCGCGGCCAGCCGCGCCAATCGCCGGAAACGGTGGCGGCAGCGGCGGCGGCGGCGGTGGGGGTGTGGCCTCTGTGGGCAGCGGCCTTGGCTGCGTGCGGCGGGCGCCATGTCTGGGGAAGCGCCGTCGCGGCGCCGGCGGCGCGGTGCCGAGTCCCGTCCCCGGGCCTGAGCGCTGCGCGCCGGCGACGACCGGGCTCTCGATCGTAGGATGCATCGCGCCCGTGGGCGGCGCATACGCGCCCACGCGCACCAGTGGCGGCGAAACATCCTGCCGCACCGCACGGTGTACCTCAACCCGGGCTGCTGTCCTCACGATGGAGGTGCGCCTAGGAGCCGGCACCCAGGCCGCCGCCGTCGCGCCCGCTACGATGATTACCCACGCGGAACGAACCATCTGCCGCCTCCGTGCCGCTTCAGTGTAGAGCAGAATCGGCGGCGGCGTAGCTGGTTACTGTAGTACTACCTCTTGCTGGGGCTCGCTGAAGTCCAAATCGAATACCGTCGGCTCAATGCCGGAATCAAATGCGGTGCGCGCCAGCGCGGTCTGCGTCTGATGATAACTCGGCGGGGGCGTGCCCAAAATGTTGGGCCGCAACTGCAGGCAGTTCTGGCAGCGCAGCGCCGCACGGCCGTCCGGATACCGGTCAAATAACTCATGACCATGGTGACAGCGCACCAGTTCCCAGCCCATATATCCCAATACACTGGCGCTAACAATAACCGCCGCGCAAATATCCAGCGTGTGCAGCAGCATAACGAAATTACCTCCCGGCGGGCCGAGGGACCGGCCAGCCATCTATTTCGTTGCACTCTGCGTGCCGAACGGCCTGATTGAAAACAGGCAATTTATGTGGCACCGTTGCGGTCCGCAAGGGAACTCAACTTCCCGTTACGAACCGCTCCTTCCAGGCACTCAGCCACTACGGTTGGGGCATAGGCGCGGGCCTCAGGGCACGAGCACGATCTTGCCCAGAGCCTTGCTTTCGAGCACGGCCCGCTGCGCCGCAGCCGCCTCGGCCAGCGGTAACTCGCGTCCGACGACCGGCCGCAGGGTGCCGTCGCGCAGGCCCGCGCCCAGTCCGGCGTGAATTTCGCGCAGCTCGGCCTCGGTCGCCTGAAACAGCGTAAAGCCCAGAATCCGGGCGCGCCGCGCCATCAGGTCGCGCGGGGAAACGGTCACGTCGCCGCGCGAGCCGATTACCACCACCCGTCCGTCGCGCGCCAGGAGCTTGAGATCGTGACCGAGATTCACGTTGGCCAACATTTCGAGAATCAGGTCCAGCCCGCCGCCGGTGGTGGCGGCAAGGATACTTTCCTGGTAGCCCGCCTGGGTGTGATCGAACACCTGCGCAGCGCCCGCGCGCCGCACCGCCTCGCGTCCGGCCTCGCTGCCGGCGGTGCCGAACACCGTCAGGCCGAGGGCGCGCGCGATCTGGACCGCCGCCAAACCGACGCCGCCGCTGGCGCCATGCACCAGCACAGTCTCGCCCGCCCGCGCCCGCGCCTGCTGCACCAGGGCGTGATAGGCGGCGCCATAAGGCACGCCCAGGGCCGCACCCTGCGCGAAGCTCACCCCCTCGGGCAGTGGATGCACCTGCGCCGCCCCGGCCACGGCCCACTCAGCGTAGGTACCACTCATCGCGCCGGTCAGATAGACGCGCGCGCCCGGCCGCAGGCCGGCGGCATCCGCGCCCGGCTCCCCGATTACTCCGGCGGCATCCGAGCCGGGCGTGTACGGCAATGCCGGCTTGCTGGCATACGTCCCGGTGCGTATATACGCATCTACCGGGTTCACCCCGGCGGCTTGCACCCGCACCAGAACCTGCCCGGGCGCCGGCTGCGGCGCAGGTACATCCGTCAGGCGCAGCACCTCCGGTCCTCCAAACGAGCTCACCACGATGGCCTTCATAATTTCCTCCGGCTGTCCTTTTCCAGTGTAGCGAAGCGGTGTGCTACATTAACTGGAACTTCATACCGGTTTGGGAGGCAAGCATGAGCCGCATCCGCCTGCTGGTGGGAACGCGCAAGGGCGCGTTTGTTCTGACCGCCGATGGCCAGCGCCGGAACTGGGACATTACGGGCCCGCACTTCGCCGGCTGGGAAGTGTTTCACCTCAAGGGCTCGCACGCCGATCCGAATCGCATCTACGCCTCGCAGTCGAGCGCCTGGTTCGGACAAGTATTGCAGGTCTCGAACGACGGCGGCCGCAGTTGGCAGGCGCCCGGCGGCGATATCAAGCCCGGAGCGGAAGCCATGCGCGCCGAACGCAGCCACCTGTTTGCCTACGATTCCTCCGAAGCATCGGGCAAACCACTGACCACGCATCAGTGGTATGACGGCACACCCCATCCCTGGGAGTTCAAGCGTGTCTGGCACCTGGAGCCCTCGCGCACCGATCCCGACACGGTCTTTGCCGGCGTCGAAGACGCCGCCCTGTTCGTCTCCCGCGATGGTGCCCAGAGCTGGCAGGAAATGGCCGGACTGCGCGGACACGGCACCGGCATGCAGTGGCAGCCCGGCGCCGGTGGACTCTGCCTGCACACCATCCTGCTCGACCCCGCCGCCGAGCCGCGACCGAAGTACGTGGCCATTTCCGCTGCGGGCTGCTTCCGCAGCGACGACGGCGGCGCCAGTTGGACACCCGCCAACCGCGGCCTGCGCTCCAACTACATTCCCAATCCGGAGGCCGAGATCGGCCATTGCGTGCACCACGTTGCGCTGCATCCGGCGCGCCCGGAAACCCTCTATATGCAGAAGCACTGGGATGTGATGCGCAGCGACGATGGCGGACGCTGTTGGCGCGAAATCAGCGGCAACCTGCCCAGCGATTTCGGTTTCGTTATTGACGTGCATGCGCACGAACCGGAGACCATTTACGTTGTGCCCATTAAAAGTGATTCCGAGCATTATCCGCCGGAGGGGCGGCTGCGCGTCTACCGCAGCCGCAGCGGCGGCGAGGAATGGGAGGCGCTTACCGCCGGGCTGCCGCAAAAGGATTGCTACGTCAATGTCCTGCGCGACGCCATGTCGGTAGATCAGCTTGAACCCTGCGGCGTCTATTTCGGCACCACCGGCGGCCAGGTCTACGGCTCCGCCGACGGCGGCGATCGTTGGACGGCGATCGTGCGCGATTTGCCGCCGGTGCTTTCGGTCGAGGCGCAAATCCTCGCCTAGTCTCCTGAGTCGCCATGCGCATCGTTCTGCCCGCGCATTTGCGTCAGTTGGCCGGCATCAGCGGGGATGTCACCCTCGAAGTCGCGCCTCCGCCAACCGTCCGCGGTGCTCTGGATGCCCTGGAAGCCGCTTTTCCCGCCCTCCGCGGCACCCTGCGCGATCCGGCGACCGGAATGCGCCGCCCCTACGTCCGCTTTTATGCATGTCAGGAAGATCTGTCGCACGCCTCGCCCGACGATCTCCTGCCTGCCGCCGTGGTCAGCGGCGAAGAACCGCTGTGGATCATCGGCGCCATTGCGGGCGGATAGAGCCGCTATAGCGACAACGCTGTGAGCTGCGCCAGCGAGACTGGCGGCAGATACGTGCCCACCAGCTCCCGCATCCAAATGGAGCCGTGCCTGCGCCATTCTTCCGGCGTGCTAAACCGGTAGCGATAAAACAGCGCCCGCACGAAGGACGGCGGCTGCGTGCCGAATGGAGCCGAGCGCAACAGTCGCAGCGTCGCCGCATCCGCCAGCAGCAGCTTTTGCGCCAGCCTCAAAAACCAGAGCTCGTATCCTGGAATCTGCATGCCGCCCGCCCGCACCTGCACCGCAAACGGCAGAAACCACATCATCCAGTCCAAACGCAGGTGGTAGGGCGCAACCTGCGGCGGCCGCCGCGTGGGATCGCCGGGCTTGGCCTTGAACTCGTAAGCATGCCAGCCGCCGTGCTCGCCGGGCGTACTTTCCCGAGTCGCCTCCAGCACCACCTCGTAGCGGACCCGGGTCACCGTGCCGAAGGCTCCGTAGGAGCCGACCAGATGCAGCGGGTTATAGTTGCGGTTCATGGCCTGCCGCGGCGACATCAGATTGCGCACCGGTTGCACGCTGGCCCAGATCGTAAACGCGGCCAGCGCCACCAGCACCACCAGCATCGCAAACGGCAGCGGTCGCGTGAGCGGGGTGGCAAAGCCGAGCGCGGCATCGCTGAAGGCGGTCAGGCCCAGCACCACGGTCAGCCAGTTCAGCCACGAGTAGTTGCCGCTGACGATCAGCAGCAGTTGATGCAGAATCGCCAGTGCGCCGCACACCGCCGCCACCGGCTGCGGCGCAAACAGCCCGAATGGCGCCACCACCTGGATGAAATGGCTGAACAGTACCGAGTGCCGCTGCAGCCGCCGCGGCAGCCGGTGAAAGCTGCGGCTGAGCGGATTGGGCAGCGGTTGGGTCTCGTAATGAAAGTAGAGGCAGGTGAGATCGCGCCAGCACGAATCGTGCCGCAGCTTGATCAGCCCCGCGCCCAGCTCGGTGCGGAACAGCATCCAGCGCAGGATAAGGATCGGAATCAGCGGCGCCCGCATCCAGCTCGGCCCCAAGAACGCGGCGAAAAAGCCCGCCTCCAGCAGCATGGACTCCCAGCCAAATGCGTAGAACTGCTGGCCCACATTGACCAGCGATAGATACAGAATCCACATCACCAGCCACACTGCCAGGCCAACCCACACCGGCCCGCGCTCGGCTGCTCCGCTTAGCGCCGACGCCGCCAGCGCGGCGCCGATCCAGGCCACGAGGCGCGCCAGCTTGTCGCTGTAGCACCAATGGAACAGGCTGGGCGCATCCCGGAATCGCACCTGCCGTAGAAAAGCCGGCGCCGGCAGCAGTCCGTGCTCGCCCAGCAGCGCCGGAAACTGCACCGCCGCGCTCCAAAACGCAATCAAATAGATCGCCGCCAGCCCCCGCTGCACCAGCAGCCGCGCCAGCCAGACCTGGCCAAAGTAGCCGCTCATCCGGCCCCGTTCTGCCGGCCCTCGCGGACCTTCCCTGCATCGATTGCCGAACGATCAGCCGGCTGCCGGCATTTCTTCTTCTCGCACCGCCGCAATCGCTGCCGCATTGCATTCCGGCGCTGGTCCAGCGGCATGGCAGCCGCCTCACGATTCGTCGTCCCTCCTTGGTTCGCCTCTTCAACCAGGATCTGCATGCCGCCCACTATGATTTCACCGATCTGCATCTCACGCCCGCCGGAACCGCCAGCGGCCTCAAACTCTCAGTGCGCCACAATGGGAAACAGTTCTACCTCGCCGGCTCGCTGATTCGTCGCGGGTGAGCTTCGCCGCATCGGAGGGTGCATGTTGGCCGGGTGCGGGACCGCCCCGATCGCTCGCGCCAACCGCTGAGCGTCGTCCCTGTGCTCGCAGCCCGCCAGGCAGCTATCTGCCGACTGCTGCTGCAGATCGGGAATCGGCGGGCTGGGTGTTCTCTCAAAATGGAAATCCGGGATAATTGTCCAAAGAACGTGCTGCGACTGCAGAGGAGTTTCTATGCGACCTGACGTTGTTCCCGGGACTTTCTTCCCCGACTATGAGCTTTCTGACCACACCGCGAAGCGCCGGAAGCTTTCCCAACTGCAGGGCCAACATCCGATGGTGCTCGTCCTCAGCCGCGGCGGTTTCTGCCCCAAGGACCGCCGGCAGGCGGAAGGGTTGGTTCAACTCCACCGTGAGCTCGAGGTTGCCTATTGCCGGCTGGTCACCATCAGTACCGACAACATCACCCAGACGAATGAATATCGTACCGGCGTCGGCGCCCACTGGCCATTCCTCTCCGATGCGGGGCGCGTCGTCCAAAAGGATCTCGACATCGCCGAATACACGGATCCTGGCAACAACCCAATGATCCCGCACGTGATCGTGCTCGAGCCCGGGCTTGTGATTCATAAGATCTACAACGGCTACTGGTTCTTCGGCCGACCGACTCTGGAAGATCTCCGCCAGGATCTGCGTGCCGTGACCAAGAAATGCAGGCCGGACTGGGACATCACAGCGCCGGAACTGAGAGACGCTTGGCGGCAGGGCCACAAGGAACAGTTCTACCCGTATGGCAGAACATATGTCCAAACTCTGGGAGAACAGGACTAGGATCAAAAGTTCTGTGCAGTCGGGCGGACCACGATCTCGTTGATATCGACATCAGCCGGCTGTTCGATGGCAAAGGCAATCGCGCGAGCGATTGACGCCGCGGGAATGGCCCACGCCTTGTACATGCCTTTGACGGCCTGGGAGGATTCCTGGTCGGACGTGGTTTCCTTGAGTTCCGACTCGACCGCACCAGGAGAGATGATCGTGCACCGGATGTTGTCGGCTCGCGTCTCCATGCGCAACCCCTCCGTCAAGAGCCGCACCGCGCCCTTGGTGGCGCAATAGACCGTGCCCCCGGGCGCAAACACTTTGATACCGAACACAGAAGCGATGTTGATGATGTGGCCGCTGTTCTGCTTCTGCATCCAGGGCAGGGCGGCGGCGATGCCGTAGAGGACGCCCTTAATGTTGACGTCGATCATCCGGTCCCATTCGTCAACCTTGAGGCGGGCCAGCGGGGCGATCGGCATAATGCCGGCATTGTTTACCAACACGTCAACCCTGCCATACGTATCGATCGCCTTCTTTACCAAGGCCTCGACCTCCGCCCGCTTGGTTACGTCTACAGCTACCGCTAGTGCCTTCCCGCCCGCGGCCAGAATGTCGTTCACGATCGCGTCGAGGCGGTCCTGGCGCCGCGCTCCCAGAACGACGGTTGCGCCGAGTTGGGCAAGATGGCGAGCGGTGCTCTCTCCGAGGCCGCTGCTCGCACCCGTAATGACTACGATTTTCCCTTCAATGTTTGCGCTCATGGTTCTCTCCTGATTTAGCGAGGCAGCTGGCGGCTCGCAGGGCTTTGTAAACAACGTGTGCTTAGAGTGCACAATCACGGTCGAGGATGTACAAGCGCTGGTGTCGCACCTCGCCAAGGATCATAACCCGGACGCAACCCAGCGGGCTTGGGATCTGATGAGCGGTCTGCTTCGAACGACGATCTCATGGAAGTGGGCGAAGGAAAACCCATGCAAAGGAGTGAGATTGCCGATGCGGTTTCGTCGGCCACCCCATGGAGTACCAAACGGGCCCGGCGGGTTCGGGGGTCGCCTCCTAGGCGGCGGCCAAGTACAATCAAAGCGAGCGTTTACAAATCGTGCGCCTGTAGCTCAGAAGGATAGAGCAGCGGTTTCCTAAAGGCTCGAAAACAGTGGCTGGCGTTGCACCGTCATGCGGTTACGGCTCTCCTGATCGACGGTAATGCATGCTGGTTGCAGGAAATTGGGTGCAAAGTGAGGACCAAACGGACCCGTGCGCGATGCCGGCGTTGAGGCTCTGAATATTGTTCCGCAGCGTCAGGGCATCAGCCGAACAATGGCAATCCCCTTTCTGCGGTGGCCGCAGCGGGCGGCATTTCGCCCCTCCAGGTTTTTGTCAAGGCTGCTGGTGCCGGCAACGCACCTTCACATCGCGATCGCGAGGCCGTCCGACCGTTTCGCGGGCCGCCGAGCGGCAGCGCCCAACGGGCCCGTCCGATGTTCAGGCACAGCTTGAGCGGCGCGGGGTTAAACTTGCATGTGGCCCACGGATTCGAAACGCCGGCGTTGGACGAACTGCAGAAGCGTTTCTCCGTGAATTGGCCGTGTATCGCGGCTGCGAAGGCGTCAGCGGACGCAGTGTGCCGCGACCTCATGGGGAGTGTCCTTAACGAGGTTGCGCTGCCGCCCGACTGCAGCCTTGTCATGTTCGGGTCGCTTGCTCGAGGCGAATGGACCGACGGAAGCGACCTTGACTGGGTTCTTCTTGTCGATGGCCAGGTCAGCGGCGCCCACTACAATGCCATGCTCGGCCTACGCGCGATCTTTGAGAATCGTAGTCCCGGCAGCACGGGGACGTTTGCTGGATTAGCGATCAGCCACGATCTGATTCATCTGATCGGCGGACAAGACGACACCAACCGCAATCTCACCCTCCGGATGTCGCTCCTTCTGGAGTCGGTCCCGATGAGTGATGACGCTGCATACGACAGGGTGGTCCGTGCCCTGCTCGACCGGTATCTGATCGAGCCCAGTTCTTTTTCGGAAAAGGTCACGCCGAGATTCCTGCTCAACGACCTCGTGCGATATTGGCGGACAATCGGCGTTGACTACGCCGACAAGTTCCATGACGAGGCTGGCAGGAAAGCTGTGATCCGGAACGTAAAGCTGCGATTTTCCCGCAAGCTGATTTACGCGGCTGGATTGAATGCCTGCCTCACTTGGTACCGCACACGAGCGGACGCGCGCGCCACCATAGCGCTCTTCCGCCATATGGTTGACACCAGCCCACTCGAACTGATCGCCGAGGCCTGCCGCCTGAACAACGCGCCGGGGCCGCTCGTCGAAGGGCTGTTCGGGAGTTACGACGGTTTTCTCTGCGCGCTGGGCAATCAGGAGCAACGCGGGGATCTCGGCAAGCTGCAGCCGGCTGCGGCGATGTCGGATCAATTGTTCTTGAGCCTGCGTGAATCAGGTCGTGCTTTTCAAAAGTCGCTAGCCGAACTTTTCAGCCTGGTGGGTGCTGCGGAGCTTTTAAACTATGCAATCTTCTGAGAATGAGATTGGTTTCTCAACGGGCGCACTCGGCAAGGGCGAGTTTCGATCCGCGCTCCATAGCCTGCAAGAGCGGGGCGTGAAGGCCGTGGAGATCTCAGCACTTCGTCGGGAGGAATTGCCGCTGTTGATCGCTTCGTTGCCGGACCTGGACCTGTCGGGCTTTGATTATGTTTCCGTCCACGCGCCGAGCCGATTTGACGTTAACGACGAGCCGACACTTGTACGTGAACTCGCGTCCCTGCCAGTTATCTGCCAGTGGATCGTTACCCATCCGGACACGATTGTAAATTGCGAAGCGTGGCATTCGATCGAGAGCCGTCTCGCAATCGAAAATATGGACACCCGCAAGAGCATCGGCCGAACTGCCGCCGAAATGGCGACAATCTTTGATCGACTGCCGAACGCGAAAATGTGTCTCGACTTGGCCCACTGCGAAAAGGTGGACCCGACCATGTATGAAGCGCAGGAGCTAATCCAACGATTCCGCTCACGCATCGTACAGGTCCACCTGAGCGAGATAACCACCGCAAGCACGCACCACCGCCTTACGATGCAGGGAGTCCAGGCAACACGCCGGGTAGCTAAGCTTATTCCGGCTGCAGTTCCGGTGATCCTGGAAAGCCCTGTTGAGCCTGCCTCCATTGAGCCGGAGATTGCGCGCGCCCGCGAGTTATTTCATCCAGCGCTGGCTGACCTGAAAAAAGACATCGATGCCGTACTACGCCCGCCTGCGACAGCAGCCCGGCAGCCCGGTAGCGCCGAAGTCTTCTTGCTGCTCCTACGCCGGACAGGCATTCAGGTTGACGACGCACCAAAGGCGATCGCGCAGTTGCCTCACGGCGGGCCTGTGGGCCGCGGCCAAGTTTTCTTGACGACCAGGGACCTTTACGATTCGCTCGCAGATGCCGAGCGCAACGAAATTGAAGCCTATTTTCGAAATCAGGTCGAGCGGTTGCTGGTCGAATTCCCTAGGTTGCTGAATGGTCGAACAAATTGAAGAATCATGAGCGATATCGATTGTTCGCTCCCGAGTCGTCGTTTGGGGCCGCTTCGCGCCTGACGAGGGACGCCGCCAAGACGAGGGCTCCAACAGGTTTCGCAATCCCCGGGTAGGGTAGGTGTTGGCGAAGAAAGTCGCCGCGCTCTGGTATTCGGGCGGCGCGACGCCGCGAATCACCTTGGAGAGATCAGCCGCAAAATCAGCGTCAGTCACGCCCCGCAGAACATCAGGCCGCGGCTTGCACAATTCGTGGATGGTGGGCAGGCGTGGTTGCGGTTGGGCGACGGTAGCCAATATTTCTCCTGGGCAAACCTGCGGGGCTGCGGCGATTATAGCCCATGGAACCGGGCCTACGCGACGAACGGAATTGCGGGCTCTTTCCAATGAGACCAGCCGCTTGCTGACTTGCGCTGGCGCCACGAAGTCATCTCGCATCCGAAATGCCGCCGAAGACCCAAGCTCGACAAGCATGTCCAGCAGCGCCAGAGCCGCCCCGCGCAGCTCGGCATTTCGTTTCGGTTCCAACGGCTTCCGATATACGTGCCGCAGCGGCCGACTCGGCCGAAATCCGCAGAACAAACCTCGGCAAGAGCCGGGAAATTGCGTCCCTGGCCTCCCAATTCTGATCGCCGCCGTTGCTTCCCTATCTTCTCTCCGCAAGTCGTGGTGCGTGCGGCTTTTCTTAAGGAAAGGAAAAGCCGCATGAGGCTGCCCGGAGATTGAGTGCTGGAGGCCGGCTCAGGGCGCTAGCCGCATTGCGCGCCCGCCCGGCCGCCGCGGGCAGGCCCGCGGGCGGCTCCCGGGCCGCGGCCACGTACAATCAAAGCAAGCGCTGTAAAATCGTGCGCCTGTAGCTCAGAAGGATAGAGCAGCGGTTTCCTAAACCGCGTGCCGCAGGTTCGATTCCTGCCAGGCGCACCAGCAACTCAGGGGTTTGCCGCCGCAGTCATCCCCGCGGCTTCAGTTGGCTTTTGCGATGGACCACCTCCGCAGCCGCAAACTATTGCTCACCACGGTCACCGAACTGAACGCCATCGCGGCGCTCGCAATCACCGGCGACAGCAGCACGCCCCACCAGGGGTAGAGAACCCCGGCGGCAATCGGGATGCCTATGGCGTTATAGACCAGCGCCCAGAAAAGATTCTGCCAAATGCGCCGCATCGTCGCCCGCGACAGCGTGATTGCCGTGGTTACGCCTGCCAGCCCGCCGCCGGCGAGCGTGATGTTGCCCGCCGCCATCGCCACGTCGGTGCCGCTGCCGATGGCAATCCCCACGTCGGCCTGCGCCAGCGCGGGCGCGTCGTTCATGCCATCGCCCACCATGGCGACTACCTCGCCCGCGCGCTGGCGCCGCTGCACGGCCTCAAGTTTGCCACCGGGCAGAACGCCGGCTTCGACTTCCTCGGGCGCGATACCCACTGCCCGCGCCACCGCTTGGGCCGCCGGCGCTGCATCGCCGGTCACCAGGGCAACTTTCAAGCCCCAGCTTCGCCAGCGGGCAACTTGCGCCGCCGCATCCGGCTTGAGGGCATCGGCAACCGCCAGCAGTCCGGCGTGGCTTCCTTCCACGCGCACCTCGATCGCGGTCCACCCGCGTGCTACCCACTCCGGCGGAATTTCCGCGCCCGCGCGGGGCCGGCCCACCTGCACCCCATGGCCGTCCACGGTGGCGCTGACGCCTTGACCGGCTTCGCCGGCGAACCCTCCCGCTTCCGGCAGTGTCAGCCCGCGTTCCCTTGCCGCCGCCACCACCGCTGCCCCCAGCGGATGCTCGGAATGCCGCTCGACGGCGGCAGCCAGGCGCAACAGTTCGTTCGCGCGGAACCCGGCGCCCGGATCCAGCGCCAGCAGCGTGGGCTTGCCCTCGGTCAGCGTGCCGGTCTTGTCCAGCAGAATCGTGGTCACCGCCTGGGCTCGCTCCAGCGCCTCAGCCTGGCGGATCAACACACCCATCTCAGCGCCGCGTCCCGTGCCCACCATCACCGCCGTCGGCACTGCCAGTCCCATCGCGCAGGGGCAGGCGATGATCAGCACCGTCACCGCTGCAATCATCGCCCACAAAAGCCCCGGGCCCACCAGCATCCAGATCACGAAGGTCAGCACCGCAATGCCGATCACCGCCGGCACGAACACGCCTGCCACGCGGTCGGCCACGCCCTGGATTGGCGCCCGCGAACCCTGCGCCTGCTCCACGAGGTGCACGATCTGCGCCAGCGCCGTATCGCCGCCGACGCGTTCCAACTCGACCTCGAGCGATCCCGATCCGTTCAAGGTGGCGCCCGTCACCCGCTCACCGGCGCGCTTGGCCACCGGCGCCGGCTCGCCCGTCAACATGCTCTCATCCACCCGGCTCGCACCGCTGACCACCACGCCATCGGCGGGAATGCGTTCACCCGGCCGCACCCGCACGCGCATGCCCGGTTGCAGCGCCGCAATCGCCATCATGGCCTCGCTGCCACCGGCCTGGATCACCAGCGCTTGGCTGGGCTGCAGGCCCATCAGCTTGCGCACTGCATCCGACGTGCGTGCCCGCGCCCGCGCTTCCAGCCAATTGCCCAGCAGGATCAGCGCGATCATCCACACCACCGCCTCGTAGTAGACGTTGGCCGGTATGCCATGCGCGGTAAACAGGCGCGGCACGGCCGTGGCCAGCAGCGAAAAGATGAACGCTGCTCCGGTACCGGCCGAGACCAGCGTGTTCATGTCCGCGGTGCCGTGCCGCGCCGCGGCCCACGCGCGCTGATAGAAGCCGCGCCCCGGACCCACCACCACCGGCACGGTGAGCGCCAGCAGGAGCCAGCGCAGCGTGCCCGCACCCAGGCGCGCGAGCCAGGGCAGGACGCCGGCGAGCGCATGGTTCAGCGGCGCCATCCACTGCATTAAAGGATCGAGCGCGTGCGAGCCCAGCGCCGCTGCCGGTGCCGCTTCCAGCAGCATGGAGACGACCATCACGGCTGCCCCCAGTCCCAGCGCCCACCAGAATCGCCGCTCGGCGCGTGCGGCTTCATCGTGTCCGGCATCCGCCTCCGGTTTTGCTTGCGGAATCTCGTAACCCGCCGCGCGGACGGCGGCGACCATCCCGGCCACGGTGCCTTGCGCGGGATCATAATCCACTCGCGCCCGCCGCGTGGCGAAATTCACCTGCGCCCGGCTCACGCCCGGCGCCTGGGCCAGGGCCCGCTCGATGCGCCGCACGCAGGAGGCGCACGTCATTCCCTCCAGCGGCAGCTCGACTTCCTTGTTGCCTGGAATCGCCGGACTCATGCGCCCTGTGCCACCTCCGCCGTATAGCCTTGCTCACCGATGCACCGCCGAAGCCAGGCCGGCGTCATCCAATACCCTAGTGGGGTATATGCCAAGCATACCACGCTCCGCAAGCAAAGGCCGGAGGTTCGGCCTCCGCCCGGCCGCGCCCGCCGGCGTTCAGGGCGCGTCCGAGTTGCAGCGGGGCGGAGTTCCCAACTAGCGCTCCGGCGCCAGGTACTTCGCGAACCATTCCAGCGAGCGCCGCAAGATGTCTTTCTGGTCGGCCGGGTTGGCAATGGCGTGACCCTGGTTGGCGTACACCACCAGCGTCGTCGGCACTCCCATCGCCCGCAGCGCGTGCCAGTATTCAAAGGACTGCGGCGCCGGGCATTCCTCGTCGCGCTGGCCCACGACGATCAGGGCCGGGGTATGGTCGTGCGTGATGAAGTTGATCGCCGAGCTTTTGGCGTACGCCGCCGGGTCCACGTACACGGAGGCGCCAAAAAACGGGATCATCCACTTGTCGATCTGGTTTTCACCGTAATAGCTTTCCCAATCCGACAGACCGGCGCCGGCGACCACGGCCTTGAAACGATTGGTCTGGGTCGGTGCAAACATGCTCATGAATCCGCCATAACTCCAGCCGGTCATGCCCAGGCGGTTGTTGTCGATCGGCGCCAGCGTTTCGACCTTGTCGATACCCTTGAGGATGTCGTCGAGGTCGCCGTAGCCCATCTTCCCCGAGCCGCGGTCCTGCCGCACGAACGCTTCCCCTTCGCCGGTGCTGCCGCGCGGGTTCGGCAGCAGCACGAAATAGCCGAAGTTGGAATAGACCGCCGCATTGCCGCCCCAGGAGGGCAGGTTGGCAAACGTCGGTCCGCCATGGACGGAAACGATCAGCGGATAGCTTTTGTGGGGATCAAAGTTCACCGGGTACAGCAGCCAGCCTTGCACCAGGAACGAACCGTCGTGCCATTCCACGGAACGGGCTCTGCCCCAGGACGGTTTCAGTCCGGCATTGAGGGAGGTGATCGCAGGCGGTGGCTGGCCATCCAGCGGGCCGGAGTAGACCTCGGGCGCGCGCTCGAAGGAGCTGGCCGCAAAGGCAACGCGCCGCGGCGAGCTGGAGGACAGCGAAACGCCAAACAAGCGGCCGGGGGCCGTGAACAGCACGCGAGCCTGGTGGGCCACGGTGCCGGAAAGGGTGTACTTCGCGATCTGCACGTGGCCAAGGGACTCCTGGGTGATCACCAGGTCGTGCCCGTCCCGGAACCTAAACTGATGCAGCGTAACGGGAATGCCAGGCGTGAGGTCCACCGGCTGTCCGCCCGTGGCTGCCACCCGGTAGAGGTCGCCTGCATCGGCGCCACGGTCACTCATGAGGCCGCCCACAAAATACAGGTATCTGCCGTCGGGCGACCACGTGGGCTGCTGCATCTGCATGTCATGCAGCGAACCGGCTACGGTAGCTGGATCCACCACTACGCGGGGTAATGCGCGCGGCTGGTCTTTTTGGGTGTACAGCCTGGCGGTCCACCAGTTGTCATCTCCGGGAGGTGGAGCGGCCGTAAAGGCAATCCGGCTGCCATGCGGAGAAAAGCTGAACTCGTACACGTACAAGCCTGGCGGGGTCAGCTGCCGCAGCGTTCCGGTAGAGACGGCAACGGTGGCAACGCGTTCCGGCCGCACATCGTTGCCGCCGATCACGCCGACGCGCGGGTTGCTCGAAGCCGTCGCTTGCGCCAGCCGCGTCGCGCCACGCACGTAGAGGAACGCGACGCGGGCGCCATCCCGGCTCCATTGGAGATCGCCGGCAAAGCCGTCCAGGCTGGCAATTTGTTTCGGGCGGCTGTCCGCCTTCGCACTCACCAGCCAAATCGCGCCGCCGATGGGTTGGGTGTTTGACGCCGCCACGCGACAGCGCGTCAGTACGGCCAGCGCGCTCGAGTCCGGCGCCCAGCTCAGCGCCGTGGCCTTACAGCCGCCGGGGATCGTAACCGGATGCGCATGGCTGCCGTCCGAGGCGCCGAGCATCAACGATTCGCCCCGGTGGGAGACCATCCAGGCCAGGTGCTGACCGTCCGGCGACAGCGAAACTCCGGAGACCCGCTTCACGGCGGCGCGTTGGGCCAGGATCTGGTCGATGCGGGCGTTTTCCGAGGCGGGTGACTGCGCGGCGGCGGTTGCGGGCAGCAGAACCCCGATTGCGGCAGCGAGTAAAGACAGCAGCAGGCAACGGCAGGGGCAATTCTTCATTTTCTCTCCGAAGACGCCAACCCTGTAGCGTACGCGAACCGCCTTTTAAACAAAAGCAGCCGGCCTCGAAGTTCCCCTACTCGTGCCGCAGGGCCACCATGGGGTCCACCCGCGTGGCCCGCCGCGCCGGGATGATATTGGCGAGGAGGGCCACGGCGGCGAGCAGCACCGATGCTGCAACCAACGTCACTGGATCCGTCGTGGTGATGCCGTAGAGAAATCCCCCTGCCAGCCGCGTCAGGCCCAGCGCCACGACGATGCCCGCCGCAATGCCCGCCGCGATCAGGACGAGCGCTTGGCCGGTCACAAGCTTGAGCACGTCTTTTCTTTGTGCGCCGAGCGCCATACAAATCCCGAACTCGTGGGTCCGTTGCGTGACCGAGTAGGCGGTCACGGCATAAAGTCCTAACGCTGCCAGCAGCAGGGCAAGGGCCGCGAGCACACCCACAAAACCGGCAGCAATTTTCTGGGCGAAAAGAGTCCCGACGATATGTTCGGCCAGAGGCCCGGCATCAACTATCGCCACGTCGGAATCCGCACTGCGAGCGGCACGCCTCAGCGTGGGAAGGGCTGCGTCCGGATCACCAGAAACCCTGAGGTAGAAGGTCAGGCCCATATCCGCGCGGTATACCTGCCGAAAAGGCACATAGAAAAAGGGGGTCGGTTCTTCGGTAAGCTTGAGGTATTTGCTGTCCTTGGCCACGCCCACCACGGTGAACCACTTGCCCCAGCCGTTCAGCTTCTGACCAATCGCCTCGTGCCCGCCAAAGAATCGCCGGGCAAAGGCCTGATTCACGATCGCGACGGGCTGGGAGTTCAGGTCGTCGCGCTGGGTGAAATCACGACCCGCTAGGAGCGGGATATGCAGCAGTCCGAGATAACCAGGAGAGATCACGGAGCGGTAGATCTTCATGTTTTCGCCGGGCTTGGCAACGTACCCCTGAATTCGGAGCGGCTCCCACCAGCCCGACAACAACCCGAGCGGTGTGACGTCGGAATAGGCGACATCCGTGATCCTGGGCATCGTTTCAAGATTTTCGCGCAAACGCTCGCTGAAGGCTTTTCGCTGGGCGACATCCAGCCCGCTGGTGGTGATCGAGAAACGAGCCATCAGGACGTGGCGGGCAGCGAATTCAGGATTGATGTTTCGCGCGGCCTCGAAACTTCGCGCCAGGAGCCCAGCGAACGCGAGGGCCACGAGCGCCAAGGCGATTTCCGTGGTCACCAGAATGCTACGAAGGCGTTGCGATTTCCGCCCCGCCGCTCCGGCCCGCCCGCCCTCCTTCAGGGCACGGTTCACATCGGCACGCGCCGATTGGATCGCCGGCGCCAGGCCGGTGAGGATCGCGGCAAGCAAGCAAAGTAGAGCGGCGAAACCCAGGATCCGCCAATTCAAAGATGCATGGAGTGCCGCGAAAGGATAGCCCGGCGGGGCGAAGACGCGGAGCGCGCCGCTGAGCCAGACAGCCAGCGCTACGCCGGCCACGCCGCCGGCGCCGACAAGCAATCCAATCTCGGTAAAAATCTGGCGCGCCAGACGAAACTGGCCGGCACCCAGGGCCAGGCGCAAGCTGAACTCCTTTTGCCGAGTGCTGAAACGGGCGAGGAAGAGATTAGCAAGATTGGCGCAGACGATCAGCAGGACGAGCCAGCACACAGCGGTTAGAATTTCCAATGGCTGCAGGGCCCCGCCCTGCATTCCGTACTGCCATTTCCCAATGGGCACCAGCCTGGCGGTGATGCCCGTGTCCTGGGGCGGATTGGCTTTCGACATGCGCAGCGCCAGCGCCGCGGCCTCCGCCGTCGCCTGGGCCAGCGTCACGCCGGGTTTCAAACGCGCGATGCCGTAGATTTGACGTGTGCCCCGGTCCGCAAGCATCCACGCACCCACCCCTTGCAGTTCAGGGTGCATCATGTACGGTATCCAAAGGCTGGTCGCCACTCCCGCGACCGCGCCATGGAAATCCGAGGGCGCTACGCCGATGATGGTCAAGGCGTGCTGATTGACCCATATCGTTTTGCCGACAACTCCTGGATCGGCATTAAAGCGCACCCGCCATAGGTGCGAGCTGATGACGGCGACCGGCGACGCATCGGGCTTATCACGAACCCCGGCTTGCTTAAAGGCACGGCCCAGCACGGGCGTGATGCCCAGCAGCGTAAAGTAATTTCCCGAAACCATTTCCCCTTGCAGTTGCTCGGCCTCGTCCTTCTGCCCGATGCTCAGGGGTAAAA
The DNA here is from genome assembly GCA_050747745.1 of Terriglobales bacterium. GTDB lineage: Bacteria > Acidobacteriota > Terriglobia > Terriglobales > SCQP01 > SCQP01. The sequence continues at coordinate 17,344 of JBOGKM010000043.1, read as the reverse complement.
CCTCGGTGGTCGCCAGCCCGGCAAGCAGCGTGAGGTGGTCACGATAATCGCGATAGTCGGGATAGGAGAGCGGGACGAAATCTCCGTGACCAGCGAAGGTTTCGAACGCGGCCAATTCTTGCGGTCTTGCCACCCCGGGCATGGGCTGCAGGAGAATACCGTCAACCCAGGTGAAGACGGTCGTGTTTACGCCGATGCCGAGGGCCAGGATGATGATGGCGACGACCGTGAACAAGGGCGACTTGGCAAGAGAGCGAAATGCGAAACGGACGTCGCGGGCGCAGTCCTCCACCAAGCGCCCAGCGCGGACCGCGCGAACCTGTTCCCCGACCTGCTCCACGCCGCCGAGTTCCACCGCCGCTGCTCGCCGGGCCACGGTCCACGAGAGCCCGCGTTTCATCTTCTCCCGAGTCAGGATCTCCAATGAGGAACCGAGTTCCTCTTCCAATTCCCGCTCGATAGCGCGCTTGCGAAACAGATTACGAAACAAGCTCATCAGTCGCATGATGCTCCGATTCCAACTCAGCTCGATTGCACCGCCGCCGCCATGATTTTGACCACCTGGTTCCATTGCCGCTCTTCCGCCTTCAGCTGCGCACGCCCGGCGGGCGTCAGGCGGTAATACCTGGCGCGGCGGTTGTTTTCCGACGTGCGCCACTCCGGCGCTAACCACCCCCGTTCCTCCATGCGATGCAGGGAGGGGAACAGGGAGCCGAAACTCACCTGAAACGCTCCCCGGGTGATTTGGGTAATGCGCCGCGAGATGGCGACGCCGTGCAACGGCTCCAGGGAAACGGCCTTCAATACCAGCAGGTCGAGAGTTCCGCGCAGAAGATCCGTACGTTTTTGCCCCATGTCGCCTTCTTATCGGAATACGATAAGGAGTATATCAGGGTTCCCAGGGTGGCACGGCCACCTCTTGCAGGAATTGGCACTCTGCCGTTTTGCGCCGCCCGTTTATACTCGGGGGATGCCGGGGGAGGCAATTGCGATCGAAGGGCTGGTCAAGCGCTACGCCGGCGCCAATGGCGGCGTGGTGGCCGTAGATAGGATGCACCTGCGGGTCGCCGCGGGTGAGTTGTTCGGGCTGCTCGGTCCCAATGGCGCGGGCAAGAGCACCACCATCGGCGTGTGCACCACGCGGGTGCGACCGAGTGCCGGGCGGGTCGCGGTGGGCGGGGTGGACGTGGTGGCCGATCCGCCGCGGGCGCGGGCCGGGATGGGAGTGGTGACGCAGTATCGGGCTCTGGACCGGGGCGCCACCGCCTGGGAAAACCTCTACTTCCATTGCCGCTATTTCGGCTGGCAGCCTGAGGCCAGCCGGCGGCGGGCGGACGAACTGCTGGTCGAGTTCCAGCTTGCAGACCGGCGCGACAGCATGCCCGCCAGTTTTTCCGGGGGCATGGCGCAACGGCTGCAGATCGCCCGCGCCATCGCCCACCGGCCCACGGTGCTGTTCCTGGACGAACCCACCGCCGGACTCGATCCGCAGAGCCGGCTGGCGGTGTGGGACCTGGTGCGCGGATTGCGGACCGAAGGGATGACCGTCTTGCTCACCACTCATTACATCGAGGAGGCCGAGCGCCTCTGCGATCAGGTAGCGATCGTGGATCACGGCAAAATCCTGGTTTGCGATTCCCCGGCGCGATTGAAACAGAGCAGCGGCGCCGGCGCGGTGGCCCGCGTCAGCGTCGAGCGGCCCGACCCGGAGCTGGCCACGCGGCTGCGCGCCCTGCCTGGCGTCACCGCCGTCGAGCCGCTGCCGGATGGCTACCGCGTGCTCGCCCAATCCCGCGATGGCCTGGCGCCGGCGGTGGCGGCGGCGGCGCAGGGGTTTGGACTCCGCGATTTTTCGGTGCAGGAGCCCAGTCTGGAAACCATCTTCATTCGGCTCACGGGCAGGGAGTTGCGCGAGTGAGCCGGGGCCAAGCGCTGCCCGCCGTGGCCCCGTCGCGGCTCCGGCCCAGCTATGCCGCAGCATTTTGGGGCCTGATGCTGCGCGACGCCCGGCTGCTGCGCCGCGATCTGTTCAGCTTCATCACCCGAACCGTGATGAACCCGCTGTTCTTTGTATTTATCTTCACCGACATCATGCCGAAGATCGGACAGAACTTTTCCGGTGTGGGCGCGGCCAACTTCGCGACCATCCTGGTTCCGGGGCTGGTGGGCATCGCCATCCTATTTCAGGGCATCATGGCCGTGGCGCTGCCGCTTTCGGTCGAACTCGGCGGCACGCATGAAATTGAAGACCGGCTGATGGCGCCGCTACCAATCGGCTGGATCGCTTTCGAAAAAATATTCTTCAGCGTGTTCCAGAGCTTCCTGGCGGCGGCGGTGGTGTTCCCCATGGTCTATTTCATTCCCGCCACGCCGGTTCATGTACAGGTGGCGAGCTGGGGGCTGCTCGTCGTGGTCATTATTTTGTCCAGCTTCGCCGCCGGCGCACTGGGACTCACCCTGGGCACGCTGGTCAGGCCGGAGCAGATCGGCATGATCTTCGCCGTGGTGCTGACGCCGATCATTTTCCTGGGCTGCGTGTATTACCCCTGGGCGCTGCTGGGCCGGGTGAAGTGGCTGCAAATCGTGACCCTGGCCAACCCGCTGGTCTACGTCAGCGAGGGCTTGAGGGCGGCGCTCACGCCGGCGGTAGCGCACATGCCCTCCTGGGCCTTCCTGTCGGCACTGGTGCTGAGCACGGCAGGTTTTGGCTGGTGGGGCATTGCCGGGTTCCGTCGCCGCGTCATCGGCTGAGCGTGCCCCCTCCCCCCCTCCCCCCCTCCCCCCCCGCCTTGTGAGGAGGTGGAGTTACGATTGGTACAACTTAAGTGCTTTGGAAACATTATTTGGTTCCGTTGGAACCAGTAAACGGTCTGAAGGTCGGGATGTACACTTGCATCGCACAGCGTCTCACCGCGCCCACGATTGGCATTGCCGGCGGGCCGCCCGGGTGGAGCACAATCGTGCTCTCAAATATATAGAGTCCGAAAAAGGGTAAAAGGTTGGGCTGGGAGGCGCTCACTTTTTTGTTACAAAATATCGACAAAATTAATGCAGACAACCTCCCGCAGAGTGATTGACACTGCCAATGGCTGATACCGGCTTGCAAGGTGGGTCACTACGGACGCTGCAGCAGGAGGCACGGCCGCCTCTTGCTGGAGCCGCCCTCCCGCCGCCACCCCAAGGCGCGGGCGTCTTGGGGCCCTGGGCTGGGCAGTATCCGGCATGCAACCGCTGGAGAATTATAGTCCGGCGGCATGGCGCGGCCGTTCCGTGGCATAATTTCCTATCACGGCGGTTTGCTTCCAGGGGCAGGGTGTGAGCTGCGCCCCGGACGAAGACCGCGAGGGCATCCGCGCAGGAGAACCAAGGCCTCTGTCAACGGAACTGAAAGCATCCGGAAAATACAGCCACGCCCACCAGGGCTTCTGGGATCGCCCGCTGGTCCGCCGCTACCGCTCGCTGGTGCACGCGGACTTGCTGGCCACGTACTCGCGCGACATCCATAAATGGATCTATATCGCGCCCATCCTGGGCGTCGTCACCGGACTGCTGATTACGCTGATCACCAAGGTCATCCTGGTGTGGCTGTGGCCTCCACTGCTGGCGGCGTACTTGCACCACCCCTACTGGATCATCCCGGGCCTGGCGCTGGGCTTCCTGATCGCGGGTCTGCTGATGCAGTATGGAACGCCCGATCCGAACGATCACTCGACGGAAGAGATCATCCGCGCGTTTTTCGAGCGTCAGTCGGAAATCAAAATGAAGCCGTTCGTGCCCAAGCTGGTGGCCGCCGTAGCCACGGTGGGCATGGGAGGCAGCGCGGCGCTGGAAGGACCGAGCATCTACGGCGGCGGGGCGCTGGGATCGTGGATGTGGGCGCGGCTGCGCAGATGGGGGATGAAGCTGGAGCCACGCGACCGCCGCATCCTGCTCATCAGCGGCGCGGCGGCAGGAATGTCGGCAGTGTTCCGGGCGCCGTTCACGGGCGTGATTTTCGCGCTGGAGATGCCCTACAAGGACGATATCGCGCACGAAGCGCTCATGCCTGCCCTCATCGCCTCGGTCATCGCGTTCGCCACGCTGGCGATTTTCATGGGAGCGCAGCCCCTGTTCAACTTCGTCTCCGCGGCCACCTATACCCGGCGCGATCTGCTCTGGGCGGCGCTGCTGGGCGCCATCTGCGGGCTCATCTCGATGCCGTTCACCATCACCTTCCGACGCTTCCGGGAGTTCATGATTCACTGGAAGGTGCCGCACTGGTTCAAGATGCTGCTGGGCGGCATCGCCACGGGCATCTGCGGCGTAGTGTTTCTGGCGCTGTACCATGGCTCGCTGGTGCCGCTGGGGCCGAACTACGAGGCAGTGGGCATCATCCTCCGACAGGCGCACAGTTCGGCCGAGCTGGTGGTGTTCGGAGTGCTCAAGCTGGCGGCGACGCTATTCTCGCTGGGCGTGGGCGGCGTCAGCGCCATGTTCGTGCCGCTATTTCTATCGGGCAGCTCGTTCGGCACGGCTTTCGCCCAAAGCGTGGTGCACAGCAGCTCGCTCAACTTGTTTGCCGCCGTAGGCATGGCTTCCTTCATCGCCGCCGGCTACAAGACGCCGCTGACGGCGGTGGTGTTCGTTGCCGAAGCCACGGGCGGGCACGGCTACATCGTTCCGGTGCTGATTGGCGCGGCCGTCGCCTATGCCGTCTCCGGCCAGGCCTCGGCTTCCGGCGATCAGCGCCTGCACGAAGGTGTCACCGTGGAGGAGCTGGTCGAAACACGCGTGCAGGACGCCATGCAGCGGCACATTGCCGTGGCGGAAGCGGGATGGAGCCTGCGGCGCTGGGCGCAATCGGCGACCGAAAGCAGCAGTTACGCCTCCTACCCGGTGGTCGATCACGATCAAGTGGCGGGCACGATTGCCGTCTCCGCGCTGGCGCGCGTACCGCCGGAAAAATGGGACAGCGTGCGCGTAGGGGATCTTATGGACCGCGAATGGGCGCGCATCTCGCCGGATGCCAACCTCCAGGACGCGCTGCGGCTGCTCATGGCCCGACGGCACGAGCACCTGCTGCTGGTGGTCAATGATGAGGGCCACCTCGACGGCATCATCAGCCAGACCGATATTCTGGCGGCAATGAACGCCATGCACAAGGGCGAAATCGGCAGCCCCGAGCACGAATAAACGCGCGCCTACGGTTTCACCAAGCGCGTGCACTGCGCCTTCGCGCGCAGCCGCTGCTGCGTGGCACGGCCGCCTCTAACTGGAGCTGTCCTCCCGCTGTCACCCCAAGGCGCAGGCGCCTTGGGGGCCCCGGCGCCGGTCGGGCTGTGGCCGGGCGTCTCTTCTGGCAACGGGCACCCGCGGTTTTTTGGGCGGGCGGGTTATCGGGAATGGCGTGGATGGGCTGATCGGGCGGGCAGGCGCTCGTCGGTCCCTCCAGGAAAGCCACGAGCTCCGCACTGGCGTGGCGTGCGGCGGTCTGAGTCGGCCGTGTGTAGCGACCGCTCGCCGCGTCACCGCTGACCAGCGCAATCCCGGTGAAAATTGGGCGTAATTCGGCGATCCTGAGATAATTCGGACATGAGCAAGACCCAACCTGACCGCAAGCCATGTATCCGCGAGCTATTGGCGTCCGTGCGTCCCGAGGTAGACCGGAGGGTGGCGTGCCGACCGACGCGAGAGGGTATGTTCAAGGCTGTCCTCAAAGCGTCGCTGGCCCGCATTCATGCCTACGCGGAATTTGCTCACTCAGAGTTTGCGGAAGCGGGCCCTCAGAGCTTCTTCGGCTCGGCGCCGCTGCGCCAGTGCTGCGAAGACCTGATTGTGCTGAAATACCTTGCGAAGCTTGGACGCAGGGACCGAGATGCCGTCATCGGGGCGCTTATGGTCCTCGAAATGAGCACGGCGGTAGAGAAGCAGAGAGTCTTCTTCGAACGCAGCCACCCGTATCAACTGGTGATCCAATCGAATTTCTCGCCGGATCAGATAGGCGATGCGAAAGGGCTGCTGGACAAAATCGGGGTGCGAACATGCCTCTGGCACACCCAAGGCAGGCTGCCGCCTGTCAAGCAGATGGCCGCGACGGTCGGCCTTTCGGAAATGTACGAGTACTTGTATGCGGCCACATCGGAGCTTGTCCACTTTAACGTGCGCATTTCACTGCGAAGCGGCTGGGGGAACGACGGGGAGTTCAGCTTCTCGCCCGCCAACTTTGCGAAGTTCTACACGGAGTTTTCTAAGACCTACGCGGCCTACGTCTGGATTGGCTTCTGCCGGGTGTTTCGGTCTGCCATAGGACTTTCGCCAGGGTTCATGGACGTCGTGGATGGGGTCGAGCTTGCAGTAGAGAGTGTGTACCGTTGGCCGGAATTGGTCACTTTCGAGGAGATGAACGTCCCGCAGGGCAATAGGCAGGGCAACCTAATTTTTCGGGCGTGTTTGTTTATGATGCAGGATGAACGTGTCAAGGAGCTGTGTGGTCGGCATGCGAAGCGGAAGGCCGAGGACCTGAGGTCACGGCGTCGCAGCCATAGCGGGCGGCGTGGAAGTGGCAGAGAAGGGGATGAGTTCCGGGCGTCGGCGTGCAAGGCTGGATATCGGAAATTGCTCTTTGGGCCGAATGCCGTACCAGGAGCCAGCTTTGAGTATGCCTTTCGGCGTGATTCGGACGTGTAGGTGCCAGGTGCGCCGCCGGCTCGATTCTTCGGCCGCCCCGATCCTGCGCCGCCCACTCCTCGCGGTTACGCCTCCTCCATCGCCGCCCCTGTTCTGAGAACTCGCCCTGCACGGCGCGGTGGTTGGGCCAAGGGCGCGAGGCTCCATCGCGCGGAGCGAGAATTGGGTCGGGTGCCCAAGGGGAACTTAGCTCCGGCGCCGGATGCCTTACGGCTGGATCGCCGCCGTGACGTGGTTCTGTCGCAGCAGCGCGTTGAACGCGGTTGTCTCCGGTCCTACCAGCAGGCTGTAGCGGCTCTGAATGCGCGCCAGATCTTGCTGGAACTGCTGGTTCACCGCGACTTGCTGGGTCGTGGGGCCGAGGTCGCCACCCGCCGAGCCGCTGCCCGGCCTGCCATCCATCTCGGCGATCAGCCAGCAGAGCCGGCCGTAGAGCTGCATCGGGTTCCGGAAGGCGTCTTCGCTGCGGCCGGTGTTGTGGATGTCGATGAGTTGTCCTTCGACCGCGGTGGTCCTGGCGGCGAACGCCTTGGCGGCCGTGATCGCCGCCGCGTACCGTGCGGCATGGCCGCCCAGCACTGCCTGCAGATTTTCTACCTGCCGCCGCGTCCACTCGAGATGGTTGATCATGCTCGCCGTCCGGTTCACCTCGGAGCGCACTGCGAGCAAGAAGCGAACTTGCGCCGCGATACTCAGCGCCGTGCCCGGTGAATGCGGATCGGCCAGCACCGAGAGCGGCGCCATGTACTGCTTCCCGGCAATCGTAAGCTGCACCGTATAGGTTCCCGGCGGCACGATCGGGCCGGCCGGGGGAATCGCCGCCCCATACGCGGCGAAGCGGCGATGCGGATCCGCCCAGGGGGCGTCCGGCGGCGAGACCTGGAGCTGCGGCGCCTCGGCGGAGGCGTAGCGCAGATCCCACCAGACGCGGTTCAGGCCGGCATGGCCGGCAACCGTGAGCGTGCGAATGGTCTGCTTGCCGACGCCTAGAATGCGCAGTTCGACGTGCCTCTGGGGTGACTGCAGCCAGAAGTTCACGTCGGCGCCGTAGGGCGGATTATGGCCCTGGAGATAGGCCGGGGTCGCCGACTCGCGGCCGTCATCGCGCTGCCGGAAGCGATAGGCCGGGCGCGGCGGAAACAGGTACACGTCCCGCGTGCGCGCTGCGTCCAGGGCGCGCAGCGGCGTGATGTCGTCGAGGACCCAGACGCCGCGGCCGTAGGTGCCCGCGATCAGGTCGTTGAAAGTGGGCTGCAGGATCAGCCAGTCCACCGGCGCCGGCGGAAAGTTGTTCCGCAGCTGCGTCCAACTCGCGCCGTCGTTCACGGTGAAGTAGATGGCGTTATCCGTACCCAGGTAGAGCATGCCTTTGCGCACCGGATCCTCGACGATCGCCCGCGTCGAGCTGTTCACCGACTTGGGAATCGAGCCGGTGATCAGCTTCCAGCTCTGACCGTAATCGTTCGTCTCATAAACATACGGGGCGTAATCGCCCACGCCTTGAAAGTTGAACGAGACATAGGCCGTGGCGGGGTCGAAGTGCGAGGGTGCGATGCTCCAGACGGTACCCCATGGCGGCAAGTCCGGAATGTTCGCGGTGACGTTGGTCCAGTGTGCGCCGCCGTTTTGGGTCACGTAAACCAGCCCATCGTTGCTGCCGGTCCAGATCACGCCCTGTTTCGCCGGCGAGACGGCGATCGCGTAGATCACCTCGCCGGTATAGGTCACCAGATTGTCGTAGCTGATGCCGCCCGAGTTGCCCTCGTGGCTCTTGTCGTTCGTGGTGAGATCGGGGCTGATGACTTTCCAGCTCTCGCCACCGTCCGTCGTTTTGAAGACCACTTGCGCACCCACATAAACCGTGTTGTGGTCGTGCGGCGAAATCGTGATCGGGAAGCTCCAATGCCAGCGGTATTTCATGTCCCTGGGCGCCCAGCCGAGGCCGGTTACCGGCCAGGGCGTGACGTCGCGGTACATGCCGGTATGAAAATCCATGCGGTCCAGCCGGCCGTTGTCGCAGCCCGACCAAACAATATCGGCGTCGGTGGGATCGGGCACCGCGAAGCCATCCTCGCAGCCGCCGGTCGCGGTCCAGTAGCCCAAGGAGATCGCGCCGCCGGCCAGAGTGTTGCTGGGGCCGCGGAACGAGGTTCGGTCCTGCAGGTTGCCCATTACGTGGTAGGGCACGGCGTTGTCGGCGGCGACGTGATAGACTTGGGCAATCGGCAGCACGTAGCGCTGGTAACTGAGGCCGCGATCCAGGCTCTCGCTGACGCCGGAGTCGTTGGCGACGAGAATGCGCGCGCTATTGGTGGGATCGATCCAAATATCGTGGTTGTCGCCGCCAGCCGAGGCGAGCCCGCTGGGGTTGCCGCGACGGGGCGCGCCGAACTGCGGCCCCGGCTGGAAGATCGTTTTGCCGCCATCGGGCGAAATGCTGAAGGCCACGGCGACGAAATACAACAGATTCTCGTTGTCCGGGTCCACGGCGAAGCGCGTGTAGTAGGGCGAGCGCTCGTCGGTGACATGGCTTTGATTCTCCAGTGTCCAGGTCTTGCCGCCGTCGTTGGAGCGATAAAGTCCGGGCGTCGTGTCCTGCACGAGCGCGTAGACCACCTGCGGATTGCTCGGCGCAATCGCCACCGCAACCTTGCCGAGCGGATGACCGGCCGCAGGGAGCCCATGGCCGCTGATCCTGGCCCAAGTGGCGCCGCCGTCATGGGTGACGAAGACGCCGCTGCCCTGGCCGCCGCTGTCGAGGTCCCAGGTGTGAATCGAGACCTGCCACATGCCGGCAAAGAGCGTGTTCGGATCCTGCGGATCCAGTGCCAGTCCCGAGCAGCCCGTGTTCTGGTTGACAAAGAGCACTTGCTGCCACGTCCGGCCGCCGTTCAGCGTGCGGAAGACGCCGCGCTGCTGTTGCGGGCGGAACGTCTGGCCAATGGCGCAGACAAAAACGCGGTTCGGGTTGTGCGGATCGACGATGATGCGCGCGATGTGCCCGGTCTGCGCAAGGCCCATGTGGCGCCAGGTGCGCCCGGCATCGGTGGACTTATAGACGCCGTCGCCCACCTGATAAAACGGCCGAATCAGCCAGGGTTCGCCCGTCCCCGCCCAAATAATGTTGTGTTCCGAGGGCGCCATCGCCAGCGCCCCGACCGCCCCCACATCCTCGTGATCGAAGACCGGGCGCCAAATCGTGCCGCCGTCGGCGGTCTTCCAGACGCCGCCGTCGGCGGCGGCAGCATACATCACCAAGGGATTGCCCGGCTCGCCCAGGATCGCCGCCACGCGGTTGCCCTGCGGCCCCAAATAACGGAACTGCAGCGCCGCCAGCGGATTCGCCGCCGGCCCCGCCTGCGACCAGCCGGAGACGACAATTGCCAGCGTGACACCCATGGCAATCAGATACGGTTTGAGATGTCGCTGGGGACGATTACCATCGCGCATGGATCCCTCCTGCCTCATCGTATGAGAGTGGATCATACTCTCGCGCCAGATACATCCGCAAGCCTGTTGCCCGGCGTTTCGATTTCAGCCGGAATCATCGTTTTGATCTACACGCGGTCGGCGTCAGGGTAGCCGCAAGCGGGCCGGTCAGGGCGCAGCTTGCGAGAGCGACAGAGTTTTGCGGAACTGCCGGGGTGCCACGCGCACCACGCGCTTGAAAGCCTTGCTGAAGGCGGCATCGGAGTGGTAGCCCACCGACGCCGCTACTTCGCGCATCTTTGCGCCTCCGGTCTGCAGCAGCGCCGCGGCCTTTTGCATTCTCCAGGCGGTGAGGTAGTCGAGCGGCGTCTCGCCGACCAGTTGCTTGAAGCGCAATGCGAAGGCGGAACGGGACATGCCGGAGGCTGCGGCCAGCGATTCGACCGTCCACGGCGCTTCGACCTGCGCGTGCATGGATTTCAGCGCGGTACCGATTTGCGGATCAAAGAACGCCCGCAGCAGTCCGTTATGGCAGCCTGCCGATGCGATGTGGGCGCGCAGGCACTGGACGAACAAGATGTCCGCGAGGCGGTCAACCAGGAGCCCGGAACCCGGAGCCGGGTCCGCCATTTCGGAGGCAAGCATGCTCATGGTCGTGCGCAGCGCGATCGTCTGCGGGTGCTCGGCCTTGATCAGGATCAGGGGAGGAAGCAATCGCGCGAGCGATTGCAGGCTGGCCGCGCCGAAGCGGAACCATCCGGAAATGATGGTGGTCGGGGCGCCTCCGCCGCCGTAGCGGACGGTTTGAGTTCCGTCTTGCGGCAGGACCGAACAGAAGCTCACGGCGCGGGTCCGCGGATTGTCCCGGAGCGAGTACGAGCTGCCGGGCGCAAGCAAGAAGCAATCGCCGCCCGCAAGCGGCATCGCATCCGGCATGCCGTCTACGCGGAGCCAACAGTTGCCGCGCGAAACCACGCCGAAATGGGCAAACTGCCACGGCGAGCAGGTATCGGATTGCTTTCCGTCGCTTTCCGTCGCATCCGCTGCGCGCTGCAGCCCCCACGGCGCAGTGGCTTCGAGTCGCGCCTGCACCACGCTGACAATCTGCAAGCTCTGAAAAATGTCGGTGATCGAGTCCATAAAACACCTCGCTTCTGGACGATTACACAAATAGTATGGACTAAATAGCTGCTCCAATCCATCCACGTGGACATCCTACCCATCGTACGGATTGCGATGAGGAGAAGCCACCATGAAATTGCTACAAGTAGATTCCAGCGCCAGAGCCAGTTCGGTGTCACGCAGGCTGACCGCCCGCTTCGCGGAAGAATGGAAGAAGAACCATCCCGAGGGAGAGGTCATACACCGCGACCTCGCCACCTCGGCGCTGCCCCCGATCACCGACGAATGGGGAGCGACGTACGTGGATGAATCGCAGATCACGCCGACGCAGAGGGCGTACCTGGCAACGTCGGATCAACTCATCGGTGAGCTGCAGGCGGCCGAGACGGTCGTGATTGGCGCGCCGATGTACAACTTCTCGATCTCCGCGCAACTCAAGGCGTGGATTGACCAGATCGTGCGTGTCGGCAAAACCGTGCGCTACGGCAATGACGGCCCGCACGGCCTGTTGGGCGGACGGAGCGCCATCGTCATTACGGCGCGCGGCGGCTCGTACGAGAAGGGCGGCCCCACGGCCGGTTTCGATTTTCAGGAACCCTACCTCAGGTTCCTGCTGGGCGTTGTCGGTCTTACCGATGTGACGTTCATCCACGCCGAGAAACAGCTGCGGCCGGAGGCGGAAGCCTCGTTCGCCGCCGCAACGGAACAAGTGAGTCTCGCCGCGAGCGAGCACGTGCTGGCCGCGAGCCAAGCGTGAGGTCCGACTGGTCCAGTCAAGCGCGCATTCGGGGTCATTGCGCTCCATGATCCGTTCCAGCAAGGGCCGCCAGCGATGTACGACCGTCACGGCAAGATCGTGACCGCTCTGCAGCCTGGCTCACTGCTCCGGAAATATGAATCCAACTGCAAAGGAACAATCACATGAAAAGACTGAATGGAAAGACCGCCGTGATCACCGGTGGCGCCACCGGCATCGGCCGCGCCGCAGCAAAGCGCTTCATCGAGGAGGGCGCCTTCGTCTTCATCTTCGGTCGCCGGCAGGAAGCGCTGGACGCGGCAGTAGCCGACCTGGGGCCCAATGCCCGCGCGGTGAAGGGCTCGGTCTCCGATTTGGCCGACCTCGACCGACTCTACGCGGCGGTGAAGGCCGAGCGCGGAACCCTCCACACCGTCTTCGCCAATCCCGTGGCGGTCAGCCAGCGTGCGCACGGCGAGATCACCGCCGAGCACATTGACGAAATCATCGACACCAACGTGAAGGGCGCGATCTTCACGGTCCAGAAGGCGCTGCCGCTGATGGGCGAGGGCGGTTCGATCATCCTGACCGGGTCGAGCGCCGGCAGCACGGGCGCCCCGAGATTCAGCGCCTACAGCGCGAGCAAGGCGGCAGTGCGCAACCTCGCCCGGACCTGGGCGCAGGACCTGAAGGGCACCGGCATCCGGGTGAACGTGTTGTCGCCCGGGCCGACGGCGACCGAACTCGCGAAGGAAGCGCTGGGCGAGGAGGGGGTGAAGGCCTTTGCAGCGATGAATCCCCTCCAGCGCATGGCCGATCCGGCGGAGCTCGGGGCGGCGGCTGCCTTTCTTGCGTCGCCGGACAGCAGCTTCATGACCGCCAGCGAGGTCGCCGTTGACGGAGGCCTAGCGCAAATCTGAGGCGTCACGCCCGGGCCGGTCATCCAGGACCTGTTCAAGCAGAAGCCGCAAGCGATGCACGGCCGCCAGGGCAAAATCGTCACCCTACAGCCCGGATCTCCGGTCCGGAAATATCATTCCATCTTCGAAAGGAACATCCCATGTCTGACAAACTCGATCTCTCGCAAGAATTCAGCGGACGCCGTGCCCTGATCACCGGGGGCTCGCGCGGCATCGGCGCGGCTATCGCGCAGCGCCTGCTCGACGGCGGCGCCAAAGTCGCAGTCGCTGCGCGCACGCGCAGCGAAGATACACCCGCGGAGGCGACGTTCGTATCGGGCGACCTCACCCGGAGCGAAGGCGTGGAGGCCATCGCGACGAAGGCGCTTGCGGCGCTCGGCGGCCTCGACATTCTGGTCAACAACGCGGGCGGTGGGGGTGCGTTCCTGGGAGGGTCATGGACGATCCCCGACAAGGACTGGCATGACAGCTTCGCGCTCAACTTCTTCGCCGCAATCCGACTCACGAATGCGGTGCTCACGGCGCTCCGGGCATCGAAGGCCGCAAGCATCGTGAACATCTCTTCGGCGGCAGCAGCGATGCCGTTTGGGCCCGTGGCGCACTATGGAGCCGCAAAGGCGGCGCTCGAATACTACTCGCGCACGCTCGCGGTGGAACTCGCCCCGAGCGGCATCCGGGTGAACCTCGTGTCGCCCGGCGTCATTTCGACGCCGGGTTCCGTGGAGTTTAGCAAGACGACTCCGGGATTTGCGCCGGATGATTGGATCCGGAATATCCCACTCGGTCGCATCGGCGCCAGCGGAGACATCGCCGAGGTCGTCGCGCTGCTCGTGTCGGATCGCGGGAAGTTCCTGACCGGCGCGAATTACCGTGTCGATGGCGGGATGGCAGCGCGGTGAGGAATGAACCCAGCGGCATCGCGAGGATGCCGCATGCGGAGATGGATGGCGCCTACGCGGGGCCGGGGCCGGGCCCGTTTGACCGCGACCTGGGCACCGCGACCAAGCGCGCGATCGAGGCTCTGCCAGGGTGGTAGCCGACGCGTGCCTGCCGGACCCTGGCAGCCGCACCGGCCGGCGCCAATGCGGCGCAAGTGCAGGCTGCCGACGCTCATGTAGATGTGCACGGTAGGGCCTACACCCGTGCCCAATTGCAGCACCGAATCGCCGAAGTCATCCTTGGTGAACCTGGCGTTGCTGACATCGTGGTGCAGGAGGCCCAGGTCCTTGTGGGCGACGATCTTGCCGTTGGCATCGGGAAGACGAGTTTGGTTACAAGGCCGGCAGTCCCGAATATGGCGCCACATTTTGGCGTGACAAGGTGCTGTCCATGGCGTGCACGCACCGGACTGCTGACATGAAAACAGTCTCGCCAATGCTATACAGTTATTTCGGTCCGCCGAGCGCGGCGTACCCATGCGACATGAGCGGAGACAAAGGAGATTGGTGTCAGTGGGATGACGGCCGCATTGGCGTGACCTGCAGCTGGGATTCCACCACGGAGTATTCTTGCGTCGTGGAAAGCGACGATCTGACAGACGAAAAAGACGAACTCGCTCCTGCGTCGGAGCTTACAGTTCCGCCTGTCGGCGCGCTCGTGTTCAGCGATTCCGGCGGATAGCTGCGCCAGGCGCCTTCCCCTTTGGTTGGTTGTGCAGCGTGGAGCGGTGGAAAATTACAGGAGCGCGCGCGAGGAAGCGCTGCCGAGGCTGTCCGCCGCTGGGCCGCAATGGCGGATTTCCACCGACGGCGACCGGGCGTAGACTGGTAGCGGTAGGTTGGTCAAAACGATTATTTCTGGCGAACGGCATGGCCAAGGGCAGATCGTGAATTGTTTCAAGAACTGTGGAGACCGTCGTGGGCAACCATGAGTGCGAAACCGATCTCGTTTTCAAGTTGGGGTGGCTGATCGATGACGAAAGTGCGCGCGGCGGGATAAGAGTGCTCCAGCAGTGGGTGAGGGAAAACCGAGGCCATTGCAGCGAGGCTGACACGATACCAGGAGTCGAGGCAGTGCTACGAGGACTCGGCTGGGACACCCTGAGGGGCGACGTGGCACGCGAGGGCGATTGCAAGTTGGGCGACCTTCATCTTTACGATGTTTGCGTCGACCGAAAAATCTGCGTTTTGATCGAGGTGAAGAGGCTCCACTCTGGCGACAAAGAGTTCGGATGCGCATTATTGTGCAAAGGCCGCGAGCAGCTGAGCGAATACCTGGAAAGACTGGTCAGCACCTGGGGAGAAGGCGAGGTGAGGTGCGAAACTTGGACTGAAACCGTCCGGCTGCGGCGCAGCGATAGCACCGTCTTTGCGTACGGCGTGCTCACGACTGGTCAGAAATGGTGGGTCTACGATGCAACCCGGGGCTTCGATCTAAATCAGAACGAGCCCATCTTGAGATTTGACCTCTGCGCAGGCGTATCGGAACCAGGGCCCGGGCCCACGCACAATGATCTGACGAAGCTCCGGGAGACATTAGGTAAGGGCGTAATGGGCCAAAGAGTCGCACGTTGGCGGGGAGCGGCGGCGTCAGCAGCCCAAGCCAAGTAGGCCCCATTATTCTTACGCCCGTGGGCCGCTCAAATCCGCGGAGACCTCTCGGCCCAGCCGCCTCTGTAGCGGCCTCGGAGACGGCGCTCTTTTTGAGAAGTGGCAGATCGCCTCTTTCTCCGCTCTTCTGCCTGTGGCCCCGATCATAGCCGGTGCCCCGACCGGGCTGCAGTTCGTTCCGGCGCTCTTGCGCAGCGGCTTTAGGTTCCTCGGCAACACCGACGCGAAAAGCGGCCGGGATGGAAAATCACATCCACCGGCAAGCGCCGCGTCAGTCGCGCTGTCACCGCTCCGCAAAACGGATATTCATGCAACGCGGGGACTTGCAGCCGGAACGAAGACGGGCGCGGGGCAGCCAACACAACAGTCAACGAAGAAGCCGCATGCCGTGAGCGACCCCGTGATGACGGGCTGTGGCCCTACTGGCCAGAATTTCGCTCTCCCGCATTCGCGGGATCGGCTAGTCGCTCACGGCATGGACCTGGACTTGATCAAAATCTGGACAGGAAATCGGGCCGCGTTCAATACAAAGCTGCATGCTGATCCGCACACGAACCCGCACATGATCGTGCACCGCTGTTGGTCCGGTGGCTGCGCCGCCGCCATGACCACGGCGGCGCGCCGCCGAACAGGGGTGGCCGAGAGGGAGCAGCGCCGTCTCCGCGCCAACCGAGTCGGGCGCTGCCAATAAGCCGCCCTGCATCTGATGCCAAGCGTTGCTGAACGCCGGGACGCGTTTTGGCCTACCCGAAAATTATCAAGTTTGATAAGCTGTCCCTTTGGGCGAGGAATTGGCTGCGACTTGGAATATCGACTTCTACCGCGAAGACGACGGTACATTTCCCGTCAGGACATGGCTTGGCGATCTGTCCGAAGAGGTGCGAGGCAAGGTGATCGCGCGCGTCGATCTGCTGAAGAAGGGAGGGCCGACCGTCGACTATCCGTACACGTCGCAAATTGAGGGCAGGCTTCGTGAAGCTCGGCTGCGGATGGGCAAGACGCGCTATCGCGTTTTGTATTTCTTCGACCAGGAGCGTACAGCGATTCTGCTGCATGGGTTCACAAAAAACACCGCAGCGGTTGAAGAGACAGACAAACGAATTGGCCGCACAAGAATGGCGAAGCACGAAGCTCGACTGGCGGCAAAGCGGGCCGGGAGTGGCGCTGGCAAACAGAGAGGGAAGAAGGGGACATGAAAACCGCCTGGGATCGTTATGTGAAGCAGGAACTTAGGAAGCCGGCGGTCCGGCGGGCCTATGAGGAAGAGTCCAAGGTGTTGAATATTGGCTTGCAGCTTGCCGACCAACGCAGGCGCAAGGGACTGACCCAAGCCCAGGTTGCGCGTAAGATTGGGACCAGCGCCCCGCAACTCAGTCGAACCGAGCGGAGACCCGAAAACGTAAACATGCGGACCCTGATCCGTTATGCGGAGGCGGTTGGCATGGACCTCGACATCCGCTTGGTCTCCAGAGGATAGGTGCGGCTCGCCCTAATTGCCCGCCGCTGGACGGCTCTTGATCAAACACGGAGGTAGGCCGGCGCGGAGCGGGCGAGCACTCCCGCCTCCATTTTTCTATTGACACCATTACGCGTCTTGCGCCTACACTGGCCCCGTTGATCCCGCACAGCCGATCATGACGACTTCCACCCGCTGCCTCGCCCATCGCTTCCTGCCACTGCTGCTTGCTTCGTCGTTGTTCGCCATGTGCGCTGCAACCGCGGCCGCGCAGCAGACCCCGGCGCACTCGCAGTATCCGTCGCTGCCCACGGAAATTTCCGCGCATTTCCAGGTGCCCACGCCCAAACGCCCTTACTCGGTGCGCATCGTGGAAATCTCCATGCGCGACGGCACCAAGCTCAACACCGTCATCCTGATTCCCAAAGGCGCCCACGACGCCGGCATCGTGCTCGACCGCACTCCC
>JBOGKM010000042.1:0-57997 GCA_050747745.1 Terriglobales bacterium | reverse complement strand
TTGCCGATTGCGCTTCTCCCGTCGCCCCATCGCCATCGTTTCCCGCTCCCGTGCTGCATTCCTTACGACGTCCCGGCGCTCAAAACGTTGCACCAAGAAACCGACTTCCGCCACGGACTGCTAGGGCCGGCGCAAAGCAAGTTCTGTAAGGCGCCGCCGGCGGCGCCACGCGGCAACTCGGAGGCGCCCCGAGCGCCAGCGGGCGCCCGTTGCCGGGGAGCGAAGCCCGGCCACAGCCCGACCAGCGGGAGGGCGGCTCCAGCAAGAGGTGGCCGTGCCACCTTTGGAGCTCCGGCACTCGCCCTGCCGCGAGCGTCCAACACTCCACCAGTCTCCTCGAGCCATTTAGAGCGGGGTGTACCCATTGCCAACATCTCGACTGTCGCCTGAGAGGGGCTCGCGCCCGTAATTACGCGGGCCCCAAATTATTGTCGAAACGAGCGGCAACCTCGCGCCCGTCATATGTTGGTGGCAGCATCGCCACGAGGACCAACCCATGCGCTTTGCCATGCTCATTTATGAAACGCCGGAGGCCTTCGCTTCGCGCACCCGCGACGACCCTGAACCCTATCGCGCCGCTTGGCGTGTCTACTACCAGGCCGTGGTCGCCGCCGGCGTCCATATCGGCGGCGATCCGCTCGACCTGCCCCATACCGGCGCTACCGTCCGCATCACGGACGGCAAGCGCCACATCCAGGACGGCCCCTATGCCGACACCAAGGAGCAGTTGGCCGGCGTGGCTTTCCTTGAATTGCCATCGCTCGACGAGGCCATCGACTGGGCCGCGCGCTGCCCCGCCGCCGCTGCCGGCGCCGTCGAAGTCCGTCCGCTTGCGCCCCAGCCCAAGCGCCGCATCACCGGATCAGAATGATCGAAGGCGGTCACGAGGCCCACCGCGAAGTCGAGCGCGCTGCCCGCTCCTCCTACGGTCGGTTGCTTGCCTATCTGTCCGCCCGCACCTGCGATCTTGCCACCGCCGAAGATGCTTTGGGCGATGCCCTGCTCGCCGCGCTCCGCACCTGGCCGCGCGATGGCGTTCCGGCCAGGCCCGAAGCCTGGCTGCTAACCGCGGCTCGCAACGTGCTGGCCGACGCCCGCCGCCATCGCGGCGTGATGGCGGCAGCGGAATCGGCGTTGCGCCTCCTGCACCGCCGCGCCCAGCTGGCGCCCGAAGTCATCGAGTTCCCCGACGAGCGCCTCAAGCTGCTCTTCGTCTGCGCCCATCCCGCCCTTGATCCCGCCCTGCGCGCCCCGCTGATGCTGCAAACCGTGCTCGGCCTTGATGCTGCCGCTATCGCCCCGGCGTTTCTGGCCACGCCCGCCGCCATGAGCCAGCGCCTCGTCCGCGCCAAGGCGCGCATCCGCGACCAGAACCTGCGCTTCGACGTACCCGCGCCACGGGACCTGCCCGAGCGCCTGCCCGCCGTGCTGGAGGCGGTCTACGCTGCCTTCGGCCTGGGCTGGGAGGCCCTCCCTGGGACTGGCGGCGCCCCCAGTTCAGCCCCACCTCTGGCGGAAGAGGCCCTCTGGATCGCCCGCGACCTGCAACGCTTGCTGCCCGGTGAACCGGAAGTGCTCGGCCTGCTGGCCGTCCTGCTTCACTGCCGTGCCCGCCGCACCGCCCGCCGCGCACCCTCCGGCGCCTACCTCCCGCTCACCCAACAGGACACCCGTCTCTGGGACCGGACGCTGATTGCAGAGGCCGAGCGCCTATTGCTCCGCGCCGCGCCGTGCCACCGCCCCGGGCGGTTTCAGTTGGAGGCTGCGATCCAGTCCGTCCACGCCGACCGTGCCCGCACCGGCCGCACCGAATGGGCTGCCATCGCCGCGTTCTATGAGCAGCTCGTTCGCCTCGCCCCTTCCCTGGGCGCATGTACCGCCCATGCCGCCGCGACGGCCGAAGCTGGTGGCCCTGCTGCCGGCCTTGCCCGTCTGGACACCATCGACCCGCATGCCGCCGCCTCCTATCAGCCTTTCTGGGCCGTGCGCGGCCACCTGCTCGCCCAACTCGGCTACCCACGGCAGGCCCGTGCCGCCTACGGCCTCGCCATCGCGCTCAGCCACGATCCCGCCGTCCGTGACCACCTGCGGTCGAAAAGCCGCGCGCTCGCACGTCGTACAAAGTGAGGTCTCTTAATGAA
Source organism: Terriglobales bacterium (assembly GCA_050747745.1). Classification (GTDB taxonomy): domain Bacteria; phylum Acidobacteriota; class Terriglobia; order Terriglobales; family SCQP01; genus SCQP01. The sequence goes on along the minus strand of JBOGKM010000042.1, from coordinate 55,856 downwards.
CTCCAAAATTTCCGCCGCAGTGACCCTTGCGCTCCTCCTGCTCCCTGCCGTCGGGCTTTCCGCCCAGGCGAAGCCCGCATCGTATCCCCACATGGCGCCGGTGGCGCGTTATCTCATGCCCCGCGCGGCCGAGATCGCGCTCGCGCGCAGCGCCGCCCCGTCCTCGGTTTCCGCTCACGCCACGGTGCTGGTGCTGTCCCGGCAGGGATACCTCACCGGCGCCCAGGGCTCGAACGGCTTCGTATGCTTTGTCGAGCGTTCTTGGGATAGCCCCTTTCACGCTCCCACATTCTGGAATCCGAATATCCGGGGCGCGGACTGCATGAACCGGCCCGCCGCGCAGTCCGTACTGCCTTTCTACCTGCTGCGCACGCGGCTGGCGCTCGCTCGCCGCTCCCAGACTGGAATCCGGGCGGGCATCCAGGCCGCACTTGCCGCTCATCGGATGCCGCGGTTGCTGCCAGACGCGATGTCGTTCATGCTGTCGAAACATTCCTATCTCACCAACTCCGGCGGCAACCTCGCGCACGTGATGGTATTTGTCCCCGCCGTTCCTCCGGAGGAATGGGGTGCCGGTCTGCCCGGCTCGCCCGTGGAACTGGCCGGCAAGTTTGACCTGGTTCCGATCGCCATTTTCATCATCGCCACGCGCCATTGGTCCGACGGCACGCCCGCAATGTAGCCGAGCCACAACTCATTGTCATTTGCTCCATCCCGCAGTGAGCTATTTTATTTTAAGCGAGCAGCTTGGGTCGCTCAGTCGGCCCGGCGATAGCGTGAGCGTCTGTAGATGGTTCTGGCTCAGCAGGTGATTAAAAGCTGCCAGAGTTTTGGTCTGCATCTCGTTCCACGCCGCCACCGTGCGTTCATAGTTCCGGCAATCGCTTTCCCAGGTCGCAATCTGCGCGGGCGTCGGTGCCATATCCAGTCCCACGACCATTAAGCCGACCAAGTCGCCGAAGCTGTTGTTTTCCTCCACAAACGATTGCATCTGGCCAGGCTGCGCCGCCCCGCGCCGGAAGAAAAACCCTCCTCCCCTCCGCACCGTGCCCCCTAGCGCCGCCAGCTTCGCCTCAATCCCTTTCGCCTGCGCCGCGACTACAGTCGGCAGGCTGCCGCCTTCCAGCGCTGTTAGCTGCGCCTGCGCCGCCGCGGCCTCGGTGTGCCCCCGGTAGCTTCCCTGCATGCCGTGGTACGCGACTAGGTTCAGCTCGTTTTGCGCCCGCAGCTCCGCCATCACCTCCGGCCCCTCTCCCACGCGCGGATCGTTGATCACCGTCAGCTTGCGCGTGTAGGTCTTGCCATTCACGGTCAGCTTCAGCGTGTAGACGCCCGGAATCACCTGCGGCCCGTGCGGCGTCGGCGTCACCGTATGCTCCACCACGTTTCCCTCGTCCTCCAGATCATGTTCAAACGCCGGCGGAGGGTTGTAGCGCAAATTCCAATCCACCCGGTGCATGCCCGCTCCTGCGGGTAGCGTGCGTGCCGACGGCGGTGACAGCCAGTACGCCGGATATTGCGCCCCCTCGACCGGCGCCGCTTCCACACTGGACTCGGAATGCACCAGGTTCCCTTGCGCGTCATAGACATCGAGCGTGATCGTGCCCGTTGGCGGCTGCCCGAGATAGTAGTAGATCGCCGCGCCGTAGGGTGGATTCAGCGAATGCGGCTCTTCGGGATTGAACGGCTGATCCTCGTTGGCATTCTCGCGCGAGCGGATCGCGTCACCGGGCGGGAACAGGTACGCGGTCGAGTTCTCAATCTTCGCTGCATCGTTGCTGAGCGCGTTCAGTGGCTGAATATCGTCGAGAATCCAGAAGCCGCGCCCGAAGGTCGCGATCACCAGGTCGTCCATGTGGTCGTACGTATGCAAAACCATGTCCCGGATCGAAGTGGCCGGCAGATTCAACTGCAGCGATTGCCAATGATTGCCGTTGTCCAGGGAAACGTACACGGCCGATTCGGTGCCGCAAAATACCAGCCCCGGCACCGCCGGATCGGCCAGCACCACGTTCACCCAGCTTCCGCTCGGCTGCTGGCTGGGCAACCCGTTGACAATCTTCGTCCAGGTCTGGCCGCCATCGCGGGTGCGCCAGATCAGCGGAACGTTGTTTCCCGAAGGCGGCATGGCGGCAATCGTCGGTGCCGCCGACGCCGGAATACCCTCCCGCACGCCGAGCCGCGCCGCCACAAATGCGGTTTGGGCATTTGCGCCCGCCACGATGGAATGCAGCGCCGCACGCGCCGGAAAATCAGTTATGTTGCTGACGTTGGTCCAGTGCTGGCCGCCATCGGTGGTTGTATAAATCTGATTGTTCGTACTGGCGGTCCAGATCACGCCCTTCCGTACTTTCGAGATGGAGAAATCGGCAATAGTCGCCCCACGGGCGAAAGACCTGCGGCGCGCTTGCGACGGCGCCGACGGTTGGCCGCAAGGTACGGCCGGCGCGCCCTTCGCCACGGTGAGATCGGGGCTGGCCGCGCTCCAGTTTTGCCCGCCATCGCGGGTGACGACGAGGCACTGCAAGGCGATGTAGAGCGCGCTCGGATCAAACCGGGTGTCAAAGTGCTTCGCCACCTGCTGCCCGGCGCGATAGTCGCGGGCGCGCACGCCATAGTTGGGCGCGATGTCTTCCCACTGGCCGGTCCGGACGTTGATTTTCATTAAACCGCTGCCGCCTGCCCCCTGGCCGTAGCCCACGCCATACAAAATATCCGGATCGAGCGGATCGGGCGCGAGCGGACCAAATTCCGACGACGGCGATGGCCTCCAGTTGTTCACGTTGATTTCACCCATATTGCCGCGCGCCTGCACCGCGACCGCGCCCGTATCCTGCTGCGGACCAACGGCCCAAAAGGGATACGAATCCGTGGTGCTGACCCGATAAAGCTGCGCAATCGGCTCGTGATACCACAGGCTCCAGGTCTTGCCGTAATCCAGCGTTACCGTCGCCCCCTGGTCGGCGCCAATTTCCATGCGGTTGGGATGGGTCGGATCAATCCACATGCGGTGGTAATCTTCCCCGCCCGGCGCTCCCTTGAACGAGATAAACGTGTTTCCGCCGTCCACTGAGCGGTAGGTCGCCGTGTTCGCAATGTAAACGATGTCCGGGTTGTGTGAATCCACCCACACGCCGCAACTGTAGTTGCCTTGTCCAGTGGCCACCAGCGTGGCCTTCGGATCCATGTGCCGCCAGCTTTGGCCGCCGTCATCGGAGCGGAAAAAACCAGAACCGCCGTGATAGTCCGTCGTTACCAAATACACGCGCTGGGCGCCGGTGTTCATGGCCACCGCCAGCCCGATCCGGCTGTAGAAATTGGGCGGGCTGGTGAGCCGCGTCCACGTCTGGCCCTCGTCTGTGGACTTGAACACCTCGGCCACCATCCGCTTCGCGCCCCGCGGTTGCGGGCCGAAGCGGAACCCTCCGTACCCCTGCGTGGCCGCAAACATCACGTGGGGCACATCATAGGCCGCTTCCAGATCCCGCGTGCCATTGAACCCGGCCGGATTCAATACGTTGGACCACGTCTGCCCGCCGTCGCTGCTGCGGAAAATCCCGCGCCCATTGTGCGTCCTGTCGCCCTGCGCCGAAACCAGCACCAGCTCCGGGTTTTGGGGATCGACGACGATCTTGTTGATGTCAGTGGTGTTTTCCAGGCCGATGTGCGTCCACGTCTTGCCCGCATCGGTGGACTTCCACATGCCGTCGCCGTGGCTGCCTCCCACCGAATCCCCTGTGCCCACATAGACGATATTGGGATTGGACGGTGCCACCGCGATCGATCCGATGCTGTCCACGCTGTTTGCCCGGTCCACCTGGTCCATGATCGGAAACCAGGTCACGCCTGCGCTCGTGGTCTTCCACACCCCCCCCTGCGGCGTGCCCATATAGAACACGCCCGGCTCGCCGATCGCGCCCGACACCGCCGAAACCCGCCCTCCATGCCACGGACCGATGCTGCGCCATCGCATCCCCGAATAAAGGTTCGGGTTGGCCTGGGCCAAGGCTGCGGCCGACAACCCCAGCATGGCAATGAATCCGCACCGCAGCATCCGGACCGGCATGGTGGACCTCCTGACGCGACACCGAAATTCTACCGCGCGCGGGCGCTCGCCTGCCAACATGTCCGGGTTCGCCTGCGGGGGCCACGCCTCCGTTGGTCAGTGCGCGCCGGCGTTGACCATGGCCGCGCTCAGCGCCTGCTCGCCGGCGGCAATTTTCGCCGCCAGCATCGTGTAGGCGGCACGCGCCTGCGGCGACGGGGCGCGGTAGCCCTCCGCCGTCTGGCCCGCCACGTAGGCGAGCTGCTGATGGAGCGTGGTGCCAAAAACCAGGTCGGTTTCATCGCCGCGCAATTTCATGTTCACCAGCGTGGCAAGCGCGCTGGTGAGCGCCGAGATCTTGTCAGCATTGCCGCTCGCATTCTTTTCCAGCTTGGCGCGCGCGGCAATGGCCTGGTTCACCTGCTGGTCAAGCTGAATCAAGGTGTGGTGAATCTCAAGCTCGAACCCCAGCCGCGCCGCGAGGGCTCCCGGTGCGGGATGAATGCGCGGATCCAAAGCCACCGTGAAGCCGCGCTCCAGCTTTTGGCCACCGTAGTCCAGGGTCACCGTGTATCTGCCGGGAATGATCACGGGACCGTTCATGCTGTAGGGAACGCCCACGCCGGTAGGCGCCTTGAATTTGCCGCCGATCTTCGGCGCGGGCGGATAGCGCAAGTCCCACTGGAAGCGATTCTCGCCGGGCGTGATCGCCGTCAGCGCCTGCAAGGGGTTGCGCCGGTGCGGCGGGCCGGGCTGGACGCTCGGCTGTGCGGCGGCAGCCCGCGGCCCTTTCTTCGCCGGTTTTTTGAGGTGCAGCTTGAAGCTGCGGATGGTTTGCCCCTTGGTGTTCGCAAAGGTCAGCGACACCGCTGTCGAGCCGTCGTAGCTCTTGGGAATCGTGAAGAACACCGTCGCGCCGAACGGCGGATTCTCGCCGGAGCCGCCGCGGCCGCCAAAAAAGCCGCGTCCGTAAGCTGGCGTGAGCCAGACTTTCTCCGGCGCAAACATATTAGGGTTGGAGCTGCCCGCTGAAGGATCGCGGCTGAGCTGCTCGAGCACGGTCAGATTGTCGAGCACCCAGAAGGCGCGGCCATGCGTGGCAATCGCCACTTGGCCCTGCTGGTTGTCAATGCGAACGTCGCGCACCTGCACGGTAGGCATGTTGAGCTGCAGCGGCTGCCAGAGCTGCCCGCCGTTCAGGCTGATGTACACGCTGGTGCTGGTGGCGAGGAACAGTAGGTTGGGCACGTTGCGGTCCTGGCGCAGATCAAAAACGTAGTCGTTGTCGGGAATGCCATTGGTAAGCGGCGTCCAGGATTGCCCGAAATTGGTGGTTTCGTAGACGTAGGGATGGTCGTCATTCTGCATGTACCGCCGGGCGGTCAGGAAGGCTGTTCCCGCCGCGGTGTACGACGGTTCGATGCAGCTGATCCAGGCCTTTTGCGGCAACTGCGGCGGCGTCACGTTTTGCCAGCTCTTGCCACCATCGCGGGTGATATGCGCCAGGCCATCATCCGAGCCGGCCCAGATCTCCTGGCCGTCCAGCGGCGATACGGCAATCGTCTGGATGCCCGGGTAGGTTTCCGCTCCCGACTGGTCGTCCATGATGGGGCCGCCGCTGGCGACTTCCGTCGCCGGGTCATTGTGGGTTAGGTCGGGGCTGATGCGCGTCCAGGTAAGCCCGTAGTCAAGACTCTGTAGCACATACTGCGCGCCCACCAACAGTTGCTTGGGATTCACCGCCGAAAACGTGATCGCGTGCGTCCAGCCGAAGCGGTACTTCTGCAGGTTGGCCCCCAGGCCGTCCTGGAAGTCCGGCCAGGGCGTCACGCTGATGGTCTCGTCCGTGCGGTGGTTCCGGCGCGTGAAGGCGTCGAAATAGCCGCTGCCGAAGTTGATCCAGGGCCGTCCGGGCTCGGGCACCACGCGCGTGGCCTCGCCGCCTGCCTCGCGCTGCCACGCCGAAAGCCGGATGCCGCCCGGCATCGCGCTGGGGGCTTCGCTCGCTCCCTCGTCCTGTTGCGCGCCGTAAATGTGGAACGGAAACTCTTTGTCAATGTTGACGTGATACATCTCTCCCGTCGGTTGATCATCCTCGCTGGTCCAGGTCTTGCCGTAATTGGTGGAGACGGTCGCGCCGCCGTCGTTGCCCTCGATCACGATATTGGGGTGGTCCGGGTTGATCCAGACGGCGTGATTGTCGCCGTGCGGAGGGCGCAGGCGGGTGAAGATCTTGCCGCCGTCGTGGGAAACCCAAAGGTCGACTTCGGGCGCGTAAATCAGGTCGGGGTTTTTGGGGTCGGCGAACACGCGCGAGTAGTAGAACGAGCGCTCGCGCAGCATCCAGGTGCGGTTGACGCGCCTCCAGCTTTCGCCGCCGTCGAAGGAGCGGAACACGCCGCCGTGCTCGGCCTGGATAATGGCGTACACGCGCTGTGGATCGGCTGCGGTGACCGCGACGCCAATGCGGCCCAGGACCCCGGCCGGCATGCCGGCATGGTGCGACAGGTTGGTCCACTGAGCGCCGCCGTCGGTGGACTTGTACAGCCCGCTGCCCGAGCCGCCGTTGGTCAGGCCCCAGGGTGTGCGCTGCGCCTGCCACAGCGCGGCATACAACTCTTCCGGATGCCCGGGCTGCATGACCACGTCAATGGCGCCGGTGAGGCTGTTGCCGGAAAGGATTTTGCTCCATGTTTTGCCGCCGTCCATGGACTTGTACACTCCGCCTTCGGAGTTGGGCGTGTACACCGTGCCCATCGAGGCGTCGTAGACGATCTCCGGGTTGAACGGATCCACCGCGATCGCGCAGCTGGTGCGCGTGGCGCGCAGCCCGGAATACTGCCAGCTCTTGCCGCCGTCGGTAGACTTGTAGATGCCGTCGCCGGGGATGGTGTCGTTGCGGATGTCGCATTCCCCCGTGCCGGCATAAATGATGCTCGGGTCGGAGGGCGCCACCGCCAGCGCGCCGATGCTGGCGCTGTCGCCGGGCAATTTGCCGTCGGAGAGGTTGGTCCATCTCACCCCATAGTCAGTGCTCGTCCAAATGCCGCCGCCCACCGTGCCCATGTAGAACCGGTTCGGCTGCTGCGGAACGCCGGCCACGGCGACCACGCGCCCGCCCACATACGGGCCGACGCTGCGCCAATGCAGCTTGCTCATCTGCGCCGGCGGCGTCGTCGCACGCACGTCGGTGACACCGACGGCGCTGAGGGTGGCTACCGTGATGGCGGTGAAGAGTCGCTTCTGGAAGAGTGTCATGAATCCCCGCTCCTGCTAACGGACCGTCTCATTGTGACACGCCGCGCAAGGCCTTGAGAACCTCGGCCGCGCTTTCCCCGGGTGTCTCGCGGCCGGCGCGGCATTCCACAGCCCGGCCAGCGCCGCGGCCCCCAAGGCCCTGCGCCTTGGGCTGGCAGCGGGAGGGCGCCTCCAGCAAGGGCTGGCCGTGCCACCGCCTCGGCCGTCTGCTAAGATCGAAAAACCATGCCGGCCTTGGTCAACCCCGAGAGTTGTGATGGATGTCGCGGGCGCACGGAGGCCGTGTGCGTGGAAATCTGTCCGGCCGATGTGATGGCTCTGGACGCGGCCGCCGGGGGCGTGGCCCGCAACCGCGAGCCGGACTTGTGCTGGGACTGCTTCGCCTGCGTGAAGAGCTGCCCGCAGTCGGCCATCGCGGTGCGCGGCGCCGCCGACGTGATGCCGCTGGGCGCGCGGATTACGCCCGCGCGCGGAACCGCCGGCATTTCCTGGCGGATTGAGTTCCGCGATCGCAGCGTGAGGACCTTCCAGTTCCCCATCCGTACGACCGCATGGGGTTCGATTGCCCCCTTTGCCGCCGTCGCGCCTCCCGCCGTGGACGAGCTGAAAACCTCGCGCTTGTGCGGCGAGATCCCTGTCCCCGGCGCCGTGGACGTATCGTGATCGAACCCAGCGTCGAATTCGTCCGCGCCGATGTCGTCATCTTGGGCGGAGGCATGGCCGGCTGCGGCGCCGCCTTCGAGACTGCCTACTGGGCCCAGGCGGAAAATCGCCGCGTCATCCTCGTGGACAAATCCGCCATCGAACGCAGCGGCGCGGTCGCCATGGGCCTGTCGGCCATCAACTGCTTTATGGGCACCAAATGGGGCGAAAATCAGCCCGAGGATTTCGTCCGCTACGTCCGCCAGGACCAGATGGGCCTGTGCCGCGAGGATCTGGTCTACGACATTGCCCGCCACGTGGATGACAGCGTCCACCGCTTCGAATCCTGGGGCCTGCCGTTTTTCAAAACCCCCGCCGGCCGCTACCAGCGCGAGGGCCGCTGGCAAGTCATGATCCATGGCGAATCCTACAAGCCCATCGTCGCCGAGGCCGCCCGCAAAGCGCTCGGCGCGAAAAATATCTTCGAGCATGTGTTCCTTTCCCACCTGCTCCAGGACCCCGCCGGTCGCATCGCCGGCGCGGCCGGATTCAGCCTCCGCGAGCCCAAAATCTATTTCTTCCTCGCCCCCGCCGTGATCGCCGCCGCCGGCGGCGCCGCCGGCGTTTACCGTCCGCACGCGGTCGGCGAAGGCCTGGGGCGCATCTGGTACGCGCCCTGGAACACCGGCTCCACTTACAAGCTCATGATGCTGGCGGGCGCCGAAATGAGCCAGTTCGAACACCGCCTCGTCGTCCCTCGCTTCAAGGACGGCTACGGCCCCGTCGGCATGTGGTTTTTGTTGTTCAAGGCGGTGCTCAAGAACGCCGCCGGTGAGGAAGTCGAAAAAAAGTGGGCCAAGCTCCTCGACGCCTGGCTCCCCTACGGCGCCGGCCAGCCGATTCCCACGCCGCTGCGCGCCTACCAGTTGTGGCGCGACATCGAAACCGGCGCCGGGCCGCACTACTTGCGCACCGACGAGGCTCTGCAGGCGCTCTACGCCGCCGCCGGACACGATCCCGCCCGCCGCGCGCAAACCGACAGCGACGCCTGGGAAGATTTTCTCGACATGACCGCGCCCCAGGCACTGCTGTGGGCCGCGCAGAATCTGGACCCCGCCCGCACGCCCTCGGAAATCGTCCTCACCGAGCCTTATCTGGTCGGCTCCCACGCTGCCGGCGCCGGTGCCTGGGTTTCAGGTCCGGAGGATTGGGCGCCCCCGGAATATTTCTGGGGCTACAACCGCATGACCACCGTCCCCGGCCTGTTTGCCGCTGGTGATAGCGTCAGTGGCTCCGCGCATAAGTTCTCCTCCGGCTCCTACACCGAAGGCCGCCTGGCCGGCAAAGCCGCCCTCGCCTTTGTCCACGACCACCCCATCCCGCCCGTCTTGGATGACCCCCAGCGCCAGGAGGTCATCGCCGCCATCTGGCGTCCCATGGCCATCGCCGCCCAGGCGCGCCCTTCCACCACCCCCGGAGCTTTCTTCGACGCGCTCTCGCCCAAGCAGGCGCTCCTGCGCCTGCAAAAAATCATGGACGAGTATGTCGCCGGCGTCTCCGCCCGCTATGTCACCAACCGCCCCACGCTCGAGCGCGGCCTCGAACTGCTCGACACTCTGGGCGAGGACCTTGACCGCCTCGCCGCGGCCGATTTGCACGAACTGTTGCGCGCCTGGGAGGTCCGCGACCGCTTCTGGTGCGCCCAGGCCCACGCCCGCCACATCCTGTTCCGCGAAGAAACCCGCTGGCCCGGCTATTACCGCCGCAGCGATTTCCCCGCGCTCGACGAGCGCCGCTGGCGCTGCTTCGTCAACTCCCGCTTCCTTGCCGGCCGCTGGCAAATGTCCACTCAACCCTGCCTGCGCCTGGTCGACTGATCCCGCTGGGCCGTCGCTCCCAGCCGCCCGGGCGTGAGCCCCTGCGCCCGCGCCGCCCCGCGCTGCCGGTACAGCCCCGGCCGCACCGCCGCCGCCGCCGCCGCCGCATCCAGCCCCCCGCCCAGAAAAGCGTTGATCGCCGCCGCCGCCGCCGCCGGTGTCTCGATGCAATCCCGGTGCCGCACCTCGGCCAGCCTGAAGTTCGACCGTCCCCGCAAGCTCCTCAGTACCGCTGCGACCTGCTGCCGGTACACCGCCGCCAGCCGTTCGGCCGGCAGCTGCGCCGTCCCGTCGCCCTTGCGCGCCAGCATCGCCTGCTGCGAAGCCAGTACCTCCTCCAGGTCGCGTTGCATGAAGATCACGCGGTAGCCGTGGCGCGCGGGTAGATCCAGCAGCAGTAGATGCACCATCTTCACCGCGTGCCCCGGCGCCTGCTCCAGCCAGCTCGCATCCGTGCGCGTCCTTTTCACCGCCTCCAGCTCGAAATAGCCCTCGGGGTTGTCCCCATCCGCCCCCCGCACCCCGTCACTCAGCGGCCGCAGGCCGCCCGCCGCCAGCATCTGCATCATCATCGAGGTCCCCGAGCGCGGCAGTCCGGATACCACCACAATTTCCTCTGCTGCCAGCGGCTCGTTCACGCCCCGCCGCCTTTGCTGCCTCTGACCCGAACCACCAGCGGCTGCTTGGCGATCCTGTCCTTCATCACCGCCAGGTTCCGCCCCGCCGCGCCGTGCTCGGGCCGCAGTTTCTGGCAGGTCTCGAAGGCCTGTGCGGCGCGTCGCGGCCGTCCCATGCGTCCCAGCGCCACCCCCAGCGTGAAATGCGCCTCCGGCAGGTCAAACCGCAGTCGGATGGCGTTCAGCGCCGCCTCCGCCGCCGCCCGGTTCTGCCGCTGCGCCATCAGCGTCTGCGCCAGCCCCAGCATCGCTCCGGCGTGGTCGGGATCGAGCTCCAGCACCGAGCGGAACACCCGCTCGGCCTCCGCATACCGCTTCTGGCGCAAGTGGACGCACCCCGTCAACTGCCGGATCGCTGGCGTCGGCCGCGTCGCCGCCTCCGCCTCCAGCAGATATTGCAGCGCCTCTTCCGGCTTGTCTTCCGCCAGCGCTAGGTTCGCCTGGATCAAACCCGCCGAGGGCCGGTTCTCATCCTGGCTCAGCACCGCCTCCACCGCCCTGCGGCATTCCTCCCTCCGCCCCAGCTCGTACTGGCACTGCGCCAGGTGCAGCCCGAAGGCAGCCTCTTCCGGCCGCTCCTCCACCAGCCTTTCGAACAGCGGCAGCGCCTCCGCCGGCCGCTGCGCCGCCAGGTACACCCGCCCCAGACAAAAATCGTGATGCTGCAGCGCGACTTTCGCCCGCTCCTGCGCCTTGCCGTCGGGTTTTTCAAGGTAGCCGAGCTCGGCCAGTTGCTCCAGCGCCGCCGCCGTATCCCACGCGCTTGTCGTCGTATCCGCCGGGTGCCGTCCGCACTCGCCCGCGACTTCCTCCCAGCTCGCAATCGGCTCGATCGCCGGCGGCGCCTCCCACGCTTCCGCCAGCACCCGCCCCTTCATGTCCCGCGCCGCCGGCAGCCCCAGCAGGTTCAGGATGGTCGGCGTGATGTCGCCCAGCTCGACGCCGTAAATCAGCTCGTCTTTTTTGATCCCCGGCCCCGCCATGCAGAAGATCCCGTGCGAGCGGTGCACCTGCGCCGGCGTTTCCGGCTTGTACAGCGCCTCGCCCCGCGGCCGCAGGTGATCGCTGTGTACGCCATGGTCCGACATCAGGATGATCACCGTCTCCGGCCCCGCCAGTTGCACCAGCCGTCCCAGCATCAGGTCCATGTAGCGGCATACGTTATGGACCACAGGTCCATAAATCTCCGCATCGTCCGCGCTCACCCCCTCCAGCGCCGGCGGATGGTAAGCCATGAAGCCGTGGCTGGCGTGGTCGATGGCGTCGTAAAACACCGCCATGAAATCCCATGCCTCGTGCTCCATCAGCCACGTCGCCGCGGCGTGCGCGGAAAGGTTCTCCGCCAGCACCTTCGCCAGCGATCCCAGCCGCCGGTCCCGGCTCTGGTCCACCCGCCCGAACTCCGGCACGAACAGCGCAAGGTCGTTCCCGCGTTGCTCGCCCGCGTGCAGCCGCAGCGGCTTCAGCTTCTCCGCCAGTGCCTCCGGATGCACCGCCCCCGGCGGTATCGGCCACTCGGCCCCCTTCGGCCCCACCGCCTTGTTGAACGCATCCGTCACGATGGCCCCGTTCACCGGCTCGGCCGGGTGGCTCGCGAACCAGTTCACCACCACCGAACGCATCCCGCTCTGATGCAATATGTTCCACACCGCTTTGGTTTTCCGGCTGGTGCTCGAGATCAACCGCACCCCTCCCGTCACCGGATCCGGCTCGATAAAGCCTAAAATCCCATGCCGGTCGGGCTTGGCCCCGGTCACCGCGGTGGTCCACAGCAGCGGCGATAGGGCCGGCGTCATGGTCGCCATTTTCGCCATGGCCCCGCGCTCCACCAGCGCCTTCAGATGCGGCATCTCGCCCGCGTCAAGGTACGGGTTCAGCAGCTTCCAATCGGCCGCATCCCAGCCGATCAGCAATACCCGGCGCGCCCGGCGAGAGGAGCAGGTCATGGTGGCAGTTCCTGAAAGAGCCGGCCGCGCCCCGCTGCCGCCCCGCCGAAAACTACGCCGAGGCTGCCCCCAGGTGCTTGCGGAACGCCAGCAGCCCCACCGCGCCGAGCGCCAGCAGGGCGAGAGTGGATGGTTCCGGGACGGTGCTGGGCGAGTCGGTGGAATTGAACGCAGTGCCCGCCGTAAGGTCCGCGCCGGGGACGTCGTTGTAGGCATAGCTGAGCAGTTCCATCGAGGCCAGAACACTGTGGTCGAGGATTTCTACCAGGAGGTTGAACTTGGCCCAGCCGTAATAGGTATCGCCGCCGCGGGTAAAGTCCACGCCCAAATAGGTTCCATTGTAGTTAATGCTTCCGCAGGGGCTGTAGGAGTTGCACGCTTTGTCGGCCAGAATCACGTTGCCGCCGAGAAACTCGTTACCCGATCCGATGGCATCGCCGGATTCGAGTATCAAACCGTGCGTGGCCGAGTTGGCAAGGTAGGCTTCCGCGCCTGCGCCCGGCCCGGCAATCAGCGCCAGGGTGGCTTCGCCGATGCTGGACGTCGAGTAGGTCGCGTTCACCGAGAGGGCGAAATCGGCAGCGCCGTTATCGAGTGAGAAATTGACCGAGGTGGACTGTGATGGGCCATGGGAAGTTTCAGCGATGGTCTTGTTGATCGAGGGCGTATACACGATGCTGTTGGCGCGGGCGATCACCGGTAGGGCCAGCAAGGTGCCGGCAGCCAGCGTATAGGCGGCCCACTTGGGCTCCAGGCTGCGCGCCCGCTGGCGCTCGGCGCTGGCGCGCGGCGCGTGGCGCTTGTCTTTGAGGCTGCGGCGAAGAGCGGAATTGCGTTGCATGCTTTCTCCTTGATCCGGCCGTTATTCCGGCAAACGCAAGCATCCTAACTGGCTCGCGAAAGACTGGTCAATCCCCCAGTGAGGGGGTGTCGCGTGCCGGCTTCAACGAATCGCGGTCACTGAAAGGCGCCCTGTGCGCGGGCCGCCCCGCCTCGTGCTGCTGCTGTTTCTCTACGTGTTCGGTCACGCCGGGCTTTCCTTCCTGGCGGCTGGGTCGGTGGCAGGGCCCGGCGCGCTGATCACCGGGGCTGGAGACACGTGGCCAGTTTGCGGACACCGTCGCGTATCTGGCCCGCGCTGAGGGAGCCGTAACCCAGCAACAGGCCGGGACGCGCACGCGGCCGCAGGCAGCAAAACGACAGCGGCAGGAGCGAAAGCCCGCGCGCAAGAGCCACGGCGGAAATAGCCCGATCGGACGCTCCCGGCGGCAGCAGCACGGCGAGGTGCATGCCGGCGCGGGCGCCCACCGGTTCCAGCCGGCCCGAAAGTTGCCGCGCGAGCTCATGCTCGAGGCAGTCGCGCAAGCCCTGGTAATGCAGACGCATGCGGCGGATGTGGCGTCCGAAGTGACCTTCGCGCAGAAAATCCGCTGCCGCGGCCTGGTGGAGATAGGCCGGACAGATGTCTGCCGCGTCACGCACCGCCGCAAAGCGGGCGGCCAAATCCGGCGGCAGCACCATGTAGCCGATCCGGAGCGAAGGAAACATCACCTTGCTGAACGTGCCGATATAGATTACGCGCTGGTCCGCATCCAGTCCCTGAAGCGCGGCGATCGGGGGTGTGCCGTAGCGGAATTCGCTGTCGTAGTCGTCCTCGAGCACCCAGGCGCCGGCGCGGGAGGCCCACTGCAGCAGTTGCAACCGCCGGGTCGCGCTCATCACCACGCCCAGCGGATACTGGTGCGAGGGAGTGATGTAGACGGCGCGCGCCTGGGGGCAGCGCCGCATCCCTTCCTCGACCACCAGCCCCTCGGCATCCACCGGGATCGGCGCTATGCACAGCCCGGCGGCGCGAAACGCCTGGTGTGCGCCCGGATAGCCAGGCTCTTCCATCCAGATGTGGTCGCCCGGTTCGAGCAGGGTGCGCGCCGCCAGGGCCAGAGCCTGCTGGGATCCGCTGGTCACGATCGCCTGCGCACCGTCGCAGCGCACCGCGCGCGCCGCACCCAGATAATCCGCCAGGGCGGCGCGCAGCGCCGGCATGCCCATGGAGTTGCCGTAGTTCAGGGTGGACGGTGTCGCGTTGCGCGCGTGGCGGGCGATGAGCTGCGACCACACCCCCACCGGAAACCGCGCCAGCGCCGGCGAGTGCATGCGGAAGGCGCCGTGCAGCCCCAGCCACGGCTGCACTTCTTCGCCACGGGCCTGACGGGCAAGCCGGGCGATCCGGCGCGGCCCGGTGGGCGCAGGCAAACCATGTTGCTTTCTCGCCGCCGGGAGGTCGCCTTCCGGAATGGAGCGCACCACCCGCGTACCCGCGCCGCGCACCGGCTCCAGGTAGCCTTCCGCGATCAGTTGCTCGTAGGCGCACAGCACCGGCGCGCGTGAGGTGCCGAGTTCGGCCGCCAGGGCGCGGCTGGAGGGCACGCTTTGACCAGGGCGAAGCGTGCCCTGGGCGATCGAGCGCTGGAACCAATTGTAGAGCTGGCGATGAATGGCATCGCCGGCAGTGCGGCTGATCGTGATGGCGAACGGAGGTCCGCTGGAATATCGCTGCATGCTTCCCTCCAAACTGGTCAGGTGAAACTACGAACAACTGGCTATTGCCCTGGACCACTCCTTGCCCGATTATCGCCCTATGTCAACCCGCTTGCGCCTGCAATGGGTTCGGTTCGCGGCCTGCGCCGCCGTTGCCGCAACCGCCGTGACCAGCGCCGGGGCGCAGTCGGCGGTGCTGAAGCTTCCCGATCTCAGTCAGGGCGCGAGCGTCACCCAGCGCATCGGGATCACCGGCATTGCCATCTGTTTTCACCGGCCGTTGACGCGGGGCCGAAGGATCTTCGGCGGCCTGGTGCCCTACGGCCAAGTCTGGCGCGCCGGAGCCGATATGAATACCGTCATTGCTTTCAGCGATCCCGTCACGGTAGAAGGCAAGCAGCTTCCCGCAGGGCGCTATGGCCTTTTCATGATCCCGGAGCCGGATATCTGGACGGTCATCTTCTCGAACAATTCGACCTCCTGGGGCGCCTTCAGCTACCACCGGAGCGAGGATGCCCTGCGCATTCAGGTGAAGCCGAAGGCCATTTCCGGGCAGAGGGCGCTGGTGTACGAGTTCGTGAGGCCGCGGCCGGACTCAGTAGACGTGGCGATGAGGTGGGACAACGTGGAGGTTTCCTTTCCGGTTGGCATCGCCACCGATGCGCTGGTGCAGAGCAGCTTGCCCCTGCAGCTGCGGGGCCGCGCCGGACTGATCTGGCAGCCGTGGGAGGAAGCGGCCAACTACCTGCTGCACCATCATCTCGATGCCCGCCAAGCCGAGTATGACGCCCGGCAGGCCATTGGCATCGACGACTGCTTTGAAACTGAAATCACCGAAGCGCGTGCGCTGGCGGCGTTGGGGCGCAGCGTCGAAGCCGCGGCGGCGCGAAAACAGGCGCTGGCGATGGCACACAGCCAGTTCGAGGTATATATCTTCGCACGCACTCTGCAAAACTTTGGCGAGCGCCGCTTCCCGCTGGCGATTTTCCGTGAGAACATCGCCGATGGGCCGGAGACCTGGATTGCTCACGAGGAGAAGATGCGGCTGGCGGTGGCGGCGGGGGACTTTAAGACGGCGAAGGCGGAGGGCGAGCTCGCGGTCGGCGCCGGGCCCCCATCCCTGAAGCCCGCGCTGGAGGGGTATGCCCGGCAGGTGGACGAGGACGTGGACATCAATCAATGACGGACGCGGCGCGATCAAGGCGTGCATTCGCGCTGCCCGTAAAGCCCACGCTTGCTCTTGTGACCTGCCTGCTGCTGGCCGTGGCGCCGCTGTGGGCGCAGGCGCCACCCAGCAACCGGGAACTCCTCCAGCAGGCGTGGTGGACGGGGCCCATGCTGGCGCCTTCGGCGGCGACCCTGCCGCGTGGCCATCTGCTCGTCGAACCGTACTTTTACGACGTGGTCACCAGCCCCCTTTCGAACACGGCGGGATCGCTGAGTTACATCGAATACGGCGCCACTGACCGGCTGACGGTGGGGCTAATCCCGACGTTCGATTACGAGTGGCTTCCTGGCGGCAGCCGCAGTACACAGCTCGAGCTGGGCGATTTCAGCCTGGTGGGGCAATACGCTCTGCGGAGTTACCGCCTGGGGCACTGGGCACCCGCACTGGCATTCAATTTTCAGGAATCGTTCCCCACCGGACGCTACGACCGGCTGGGCACGCACGCCAGCGATGGGTTCGGCGCCGGCGTGCACACCTCGATGCTGTCGCTGTTTTCCCAGACGTTTTTTTGGCTGCCCAACGGACGCATCCTGCGTGCGCGGCTGAATTTGTCCCAGTCGTTCTCGAGCACGGCCCGGGTGTCGGGCGTGAGCGTCTACGGCACCGGCCCGGCTTTCGTGGGCACGGCGCACCCCGGTGCCGTGAGCAACGCCGATCTTGGACTGGAGTACAGCCTGACGCAGCGCTGGGTGCTGGCGCTCGATGCTGCGTCGCGCTATCAGAACCGCATTCAAGTGCGCGGTTTTGACCCGCGGGCGGTGGCGCTGGACTCGGGTGCCGGCGAGCAAGTCATTTTCGCGCCCGCGGTCGAGTACAACGTGACCTCGAGTCTGGGTTTTCTGTGCGGCCTGCGGTTGATTGAGGCCGGGCATAATTTCACGCGCTCGGTGACGCCGGCAATCGCCGTCGACTGGGCGCACTGAGCCCGCCGCTGGTTCGATTAGTAATGAAAGCGCCAGCGGATTTGCACGTATACCTGCCGCGGATATTGCCAGTGCGTGCCTCCGAAGGTGTTGCTGTTATCGAGCAGGTAGTTCGCGTTGAACACGTTCGTGGCGTTCACGCTCGCCGATAGCGCCTCGCCAAACTGTTTGCCCAGCGAAACCCCCACCAGCGAGTTGGTGGGCAGGTGAGCAGGACCGTTGCCATTCACAAAGCCCGAGCCGAATGCGTAGGTTGCCGATGCCCAGCTCTGCCACGGCAGCGTGGTGGTCATCACGGCATTCACGGTGTTGCGCTGGTCGTGATCGAGGAAGAAGTAGCCCGTCGGCGCGAACTCGATCAAACCGCCGGTGACCGGACCACGGCCCAGCGCCACCTGGTTGGAATAGGTCAGGTTGAGGTGCGCGCGCTGGGCGATCTCGGGCGAGCGCAGCGTAACTTCATTGCCCGTGATGCGGGCCGCGGCGTCGGTAAGCGGCAGGAAAATGTCCGAGCTTCCAATTTCGTCGTGATCGAGAAAGTTGGTGGCGATCGTCTGAAAGTGATCGAAATTGACGTACCAGCCCCGGAACGGAATCGACATGCCCCCGTCCCATTGCTGGTCGCGCTCGCCCTTGAGCGGAACAAAATTGAACCCCTGCTGCACGGTGAACCGCAGCAGGGGGCCGGCAATCGTATCGAGCGGTGGCTGCTGATAGTACTGCGAATAATAGCCGTGGAACGTGACGTGCGGCCCGCCTCGCCAGGAAGGCAGGATCAGCGATACCCCCACGCGTGGATCGGCGGCGTTTTCCCTCACCAGGCCGCTATAGCGCGTGACGTGCACCCCGCCATTGAGGCTGAACCAGCGCGTGGGATGATAGCTGTCCTCGGCAAAACCAGCCTCGGAATTGGCCGAGGGAGCAAAGCGTTGCGCGGTCACCGCGGCTCCGGGGTTGGCGTGCAAGTCGAAATTGGTGACGTCGTGCTCGCCCCACAACTCGAAGCCGGTGGTCAGCGTATTGGCGGCGCCGAGTGGGACGATGAGGCTGGTGAGGTCCCCGTAGTACTGCGAACGGCGGTTATCGTTGAGCACGAAGGGCGTGTCGGCCGGTCCGCCCACGTAATCGGCGCGGTTGAAATGGTAAAACGGCGAGCTGGTCAGCACCACGCCGCCCGGCGTGCTGTGCGTCCAGGTAAAGCCGACGAGATTGTCCCGCTCGACGTCACGGTCGCCAATGCCGCCCGCCTGCTGGTCGGGCGTGTTCGGAATCTCGTAATCGTTTCCGCGCAGCGAGGCCACGATGTGGAATTGGTCCTCGGGCGTGGCGTTATAGATGCTGGAAATCAGTGCGCCTAACCCGCCCGTGCGGTCGTGCAGGACTTGCGAAGAGGGCGCGTACAGGCCCAGCTGCGAGAAGTTGCCGTCCACGCTGGCGTAGTAGCTGGCCGTGGTGCCATGGCCGCCGAAGCTCAACTGATCGTGGGTCTGCCCGAGGTTGCCGGCGGTCGCGGTCAACTCGGCCTGGTTGTTCTGATTGAAGCCGGACGGCGTAATCGCGTCGAAAAAACCGTAACCCCGTCCGCCGTACTCGGCCGAATAGCCGCCGGTCTGCACCTGCAGCGTGGAGATGTTGTCGGGATCCACGAGTGGCCCGACATTGCTGGCGATATTGGTGTTGAGCACTGGAATGCCGTCCAGGAACCACGACTCCTCATGGCCGCCGCGCACGTGCAGCATGTCATGCACGACGTAGGCGCCGGGGACGTAGTCGGTGATCATGGCCAGGCTGTTCGCGCTGCTGGCGCCGGGCGTATGCAGCACTTGCACCGCCGTTACCGTGGTCTGCGAGGTGGAGGTTTCGGTATTGAGCTGCTCCGCCTTGGCCACCACCGTGACCTGCTGCGATTGCGAGGACACTGCGAGCTCGAGATGGAACACGGGATTCCCGCTGGCTTCCACCACGATGGCCAGCCGATGGGCGGCAAACCCGTGTGCGGTTCCGGTGAGTTGATAGGCTCCCGGCGTCACGCCGGCAAAGGCAAACTCGCCCTCGTCGTTGCTGGTCGTGGTACGCGCGCCGCTGGGCGTCAGCAGCAACACGGTCGCGTGCGCAATGGGACGGTGATCGGTATCGTGCACGATCCCGTGAATCGTGACCGCCTGCGCCCAGGCGGATAACGGGAAACACACCAACAGCAAAAACAACGGAATGATACGCACGCAAGCCTCCTTCGGCCATGCAGAATCCCTAGCTAAACGGGTTCGCGGAGGAGCGGCTTATGCGAGCGGAGGGTGAAAAATCTCCAGCGGAAAGCCCAATGGGACCGCGTTGCGGAGCAGCGTCCAGCGGGCGCGAGCCCGCCGCGCAGGCCGCGTGCGGCGCGCCGGCGGTCGGGCAAATAACGGCACCGAAAGCGGTGCGGCTATCGCCGGCACCGCCGTCACGGCATTGCAGGCGGACTGCATTTGGCATTGTGCCATGTCGCTCATGTGCGCCATGCGACACCTGCCCCAGCAGCATAGCGGCCGCCCGGTAACGCTGTTGGCCAGGCTGAACACCGGCGCCAGTGCCAGCACCACCAGCACGAGAATTTGCCAGGTTCGCCTCAACGCTCGATGAGACTTCCGGCGCCGGCCAAGGTTACATTTTCACGCTGCAGCGGCATCTTGCTAGCACTTCCCATTTTAACCGATCCGCCCTCGATAAATTAGGCCAGGTAGAATCGGGGCATTGTCCTAGTTTGGGTTTTGCTAATCATTTTTGTTTTTCCAGGGACACGACTTGGAACTCCAGCTTCCTATCGTCTGCGAGTCAGTTGTTCCGACGCCCCAGTCCGGCTGAAAAGTGAAAAGAATACAGGATTCCGCGTGGTGGACGTGGGCACCGGCGTCTTCATAGGTGGCCAAAACAGAGAAAACAGCTTCCAACCCGTTTGGTTGTCTCAGCCCGTCAATGTCGGCTTCGGTGAGGGTCTTGGAGCCATCCATGCCCCACCCCGGAGCCTGCATCCTATCGAGTTCCGTTACCGGCGGGATCATTGGGCTGCCAAAGCCCCATGCGACACTCGATCTACAATTCCCATACGGCAGACGAGCGATATTTTTTGGCGCATCCACGGCATCAAATTCACAAAGTTTGACGTTATCGGCAACCAGCGGCCCATAGTTGGGAACCTCAAACCATACATGCAGCTTCCCCTGGTCAACGGGCAGCCCGTCAGCTCTCGGCGGTTGGGGAGTCAGCCCAGAGATTACGAGTCTAGGCCTGATGGCCTCGGACTGTTGCTTTGCCGCAATTGCAAGCGTATGAGTGTCTTTCCCTTCCTGACGCATTTCACACCATTGAAGACAAGCAAAGACTGCGGCGAATGCGGCCATGACTACCGCAGCTTTGGCCCATTGCAGAGTGGCCTTTTCAAAGCCGCTCATTCGCTTCCCTACGCATTCGAGTTGCTGTGCGGTTGCTGGCTGTTGTAGCGGGGCACTTTTCGGCTCGGGTACACCGGAACGCGCGGGTGGAAGGGGGCCGGGTTGATTTTGGGTCGGATTCTGCTCACTGTCCATGCTGGCGTTCTCCTACTGTTTCAGATACTTTACCGATAAATCGTACCCCAGAAATGTCTTGACTTCACGTAATTAGTGGGGTACACCTATTGCAGTGAGGCTGATATGGCGAACGTCCTGAACACCCACAAACAAATCGCGGCGATAGCGGCGCTGGCGGGAGGGCCCAGCATCCGCTCTATTGAGCGCATTACCGGAGCACATCGGGACACGATCACGCGGCTGGGCGTGAAGTTTGGACAAGGCTGCACGGCGCTGATGGGCGCGCAAATGCGCGACCCGCCGTGCAATCGCTTGGAGATGGACGAGATTTGGGGATTTGTAGGGAAGAAAGAACGCAACGTGCCGACGGATGATCATCGAAAGGCGAACCCAATCTATGCCTGGGCGCACGACACGGACGATCCTGCCAATCCCAAGCGGTATGTTACCGTTCTCCATATCCCACCTGTGGTACCTCCGCAAGCCGCTGTCAAAGCGGCCATCGTACAAGAGCTAAAGGATCGTGATCGAAGCCAAGAAAACTAAGCGACCCGGACGTCCCAAGCTGCCAAAGGGCAACGCCAAGGCGGTATATTTGCGCGTTCGCATTACGAGAGAGGAATCCAAGGCGATGGAGACAGCGGCGAAGGCCAGCAAGCAAAGCGTTTCCGAATGGGTCAGGAGCAAACTAAATGCCGCATTGCAAGGATGAGCATTTCAAATCAGGACACCACCAGGCTCGGGGAATCCGGCTCGGGGAAAACGAGCAGGAACCTGGCGAAGAAACCACCCTACAGCGAGGAGAAGATCACAGCGATCGTGAAGGGACAGGAGGCCGGGCGGAACGTGGGAGAGCTGGCGCGGGGGCGTGTCGCCAGCGAGCGCCGGGCCTGCGAGCTCGTGGGAGCGCCGCCGATCAGTGATCGGTAGGAGCCGCGGCAGGATCACATCGCCGGCCTGCGGGAGGCGCTAGTGGGGATGGCGCGGCAGAAGCCGCGCCACGGCCATCGGCGGCTGCACGCGCTGCCGGGCCGCCGGGGAGTCACGGCAAGCCCGCAACGGGCCTACCGGCCGTACCGGCAGGAAGGACTAGCCGTCCGTCGGCTGCGGAGGAAGCACCGCGTGCGCGAGGCTGCGGGATGGCCGCAGCCGACGCGGGCAAACAAGACGCGGGCCACGGGCATGGCGCACGATGCCCCGGATACCGGGCGTGGGATCCGCATCCTGACGTTAGCGGACGGCCACACGCGCGCCCCGCCGGCCTCGCCGGCGAACACCAGCATCTCCAGCCGCCTGATCACGCGGGTGACGGGGCCGCTGTTCGAGACGCGCAGGACCCCGGGGGCTATTCGACGCTATGTGCCGAGCTTACCAGTCGGCACCCGCTGTCCTGGCGGGAAGAACGCGGGATCCGGCTAGTTCACATTCAACTTGACCGCCCGATGCAGGACGGCCACAACCAAAGCTTCAACGGGCGCTTGCGCGACGAATCCCCCAACGCGAACCGCTTTCACAACCTGGCCGACGCCCGCCGGAAGATCGAGACCAGGCGCCGGGATTAAAACGTCGAGCGGCCCCACAGCAGCCTCGGCCATCGCACACCCAACGAGCTCGGGGAGATTCAGCCGGCAAGGAATCTGACGATCTTTCGCTCGAGCCGCTGGCGGCTCCTGAGTTGGCATTCCCAGACCACCAGCGTCTTCCAGCCCCCGCGGGTTAAGGCGCGTCGGTCCCGGAGGTCGCGACGCCTGTTTGCGGTTAACTTTGCGACCCAAAACCGCTTCTTGGTTTTTGGAATCCGGGCAAGCCGACATGCCGCGTGAAGGTGCCAGAAGCAGCCGTGCACGAAAATCACGCGGCGCCGATTCGCAAACACCAAATCGGGGCTTCCAGGAAGCTCCCGGCGGTGGAGACGGTAGCGGTACCCCAACGAAAACACCAACCGCCGAACGAACCACTCGGGACGCGTACCCTTCGATCGGATGCGCGCCATCCGCACCGATCGCTGCTCCGGCGTCAGGGTGTCCATCAGGCGTCCTCATCGTCCTCGCTCGCTCCGATGTCCGCCGCTTCCTCTGGGGAAATCAGCGAAATGGACTTGCCGGCAAAAAATTCGGCCAACCGATCGGAAAGGGATTCCACCGTGACGCCGCCCCCTGCCAGCTTTTTCGCAAACTCGCGGCCGGGGTGGAGCACGTCCCACGGCGAACGGAACTGCGCCGCCCGACGCCTACCCGGATCCTTGTTTCCGAAGCCGTCGATGACCAGATTCCAAATCGGCCTGAATTGCTCGATCATCATGTTCTCGCCGAGGGGGATCCAAACGTCATCGACCACAAGCGAACGGAAGCTAAAATCCGCCAACTTGAGGTTCTTGGCCTGCTCGATCGAGGCCGCATGCTGGCGAAGGCGATCTCGTAGCGCCTTGCCCCTTGACGCATCAAACGAAAGACCGCCCTTGCGCGCCCCCTTCGGGACTGCCTTGCCAACGTAGATCGGCCGTCCGGACGCAGTCCCCTTACCTTCAACCAGCGGCCTGTACTGTTCGAAACCCCCTGTGTAATAGATGGCGTAAACGCCCGCTCCTTCCAAATCGCCGGTTCCGCTCAACGGCGCCACAGGTCCAAGAAGCAGTGCCTCGGCGACGCTTCGGCCGAGATTCAGCTTGTCGAGCGGGTTATACGGACCACCCATGAAATATCCAATCAATCGGCCGCGAACGTGAGCGCTGAGGCGACCGAACGGGCAACGGTTTCCGCCAGGCGGACGGGCACCGCATTGCCCAATTGGCGCATCGCCTCAGTCCACGCACCTCGGAACGAATAACCATCGGGAAACGTCTGCAAGCGGGCCGCCTCGCGCACAGTGAAGTAGCGCACGGAGCCATCAGGCCGCGCAAGCATGTTCTCACCGCCGGGCACTCCGTGGTCCCCGGCCTTCAATGTTTTAGCTGGCCCATCCAAGGGACTTCCCGTGTGCCCAGGGTATCGGCGTGCGCCAGGATTGAGCTTATGGTTGGTGACGCCATTGTCCCGATGTATTGCCGGCTCGGGGAGGTCGCCGATGGCATCCCTGACCGTCACCCAGGGCTGCTTCCCAAAATCAAACAACGTGCCCTCACGCAGGCGAGCCAAACGCGGGAGCGATGGCGCGCCCGGCGGCATCTTCCCTCTGGCAACCCCGTGGCGATCCCAATATTCGCCCGTGACCCACTGAGACCGAAGAAGCGCATCCTCCGAGTGGCTCGCCTCCGGGAAACTCCACCGAACCCCGAGATCGGAACGGAATCCGACAATAAACACTCGCTCACGCCTCTGCGGGACCCCATAATCGGCCGCATTGAGCAGGCGGAAAACGACGTTGTATTCCGCACGCTCCCCTCTTGATGTGTGGTGCCTTTCCAGGCGGACGCGATGCTGCCTCCACGGCTCGGCTGTCTTCCGCGTAACGCTGGGATGAGCGAGCTGGAGGATCACGTATTCGAAATATTCCGCGAAGGACCCACGCATCAGGCCTTTCACGTTCTCGAAAACGAAGGCCCTCGGCCTGAGTTCCCGTGCGGCTCGCACAGCCTCTGGAAACATGTCCCGCTTGTCGTTATAGGCTCGGTGCTTTCCGCCGAGCGAAAAGGGCTGGCAAGGGGGACCGCCGGAAACCACCGCCACCTCGCCAAGCGCGCCGTAATCGAAATCCCGCACGTCACACTCGTGAAGCGGCCACCCACCAACCGCGGGAAACCTGGATCGTTGGTTATCACGGAACGTCTCGCACGCATCGTGGTCCCACTCGACCACCGCCGCATGTTCAAAACCAGCAGCAGACATGCCCATCGCAAGTCCACCGGCGCCAGCAAACAGCTCGACGCTACGCACCAGCGAACCCCCGATGGGGCACGGTCAAATTTGCGCGGTTCAAACGAACGCGATACCGAACGACCACCCTCTACGCTCCCTTTAGCCGGCCAAACAGGGGCAACCTTTCGCTGATGTAGCGTTCCGCAGCCCCGCGAACCACCGAGGCCACCGATACCCTTTCCCCCGCGCAACGGTCTCGAGCGCACCGTACTCCCCTGGCGGAAAACCGACGGTCGCGCGCACGGACGCCTGATCCGCTTTCGTCCTCCCGATCGGGGGCTCCCCGATCTCTGCGGCAGAGCCCACCCGCCCACCGCATTTCACCACAGCGGTGACCAAACCGCAAGGGAGCGCCGGAGACAAGCCGACATCCGACCGGAAAGCCATGCATAAACAATTGTAATCACTAAGCTCAGTTGAGGTCGGCAAGGACCAGCATGCTTGCCGCGAGCACCCCACGCCCGGCATGGCCACGCTCCGCCCCCTGGTCGAGGCCACCACCCCGGGCGCCACCGGCGCCCCGATCACGCCCCCGCCCGCCCGCGCCCTGAGCACCCCCCGAAGCCGCGCAGTCGACTGGAATGGCGCAGCGCAGTGAAGGCTCACGCAAAGAGCACTACTCCTGCGGCGCAAACGCTATAGGACCGCCTCCGGCGGTCACGCAACGTCGAACCGATCAAGGTTCATCACCTTGCTCCAGGCCGCTACAAAGTCGTGGACAAACTTCTCCTGGGCGCCCGAACTTCCGTAGACTTCGGCCAAGGCCCGGAGCTGCGAATTGGAACCGAAGATGAGATCGATACGCGAGCCCGTCCACTTGAGTTCTCCGGTTTTGCGATCGCGCCCTTCAAAAACGTCCTGAGAGTCTGAGGCCGCCTTCCACTCCGTGCCCATGTCCAGCAGGTTCAGGAAGAAGTCATTGGTCAGCGCCTCCGGCCGCTTGGTGAAGACGCCATGTTGGGTGTGTTCGAAGTTGGTATTCAGCACGCGCAGGCCGCCAACCAGCACCGTCATCTCTGGTGCGGTCAGTTTCAGCAACTGTGCCTTATCAACCAGCAGCGCCTCGGCCGGGATTGCGGATTTACCTTGGAGGTAGTTACGGAAGCCGTCTGCGGTCGGTTCCAGCACCGCGAAGCTGCCCACCTCGGTCCGCTCCTGCGAGGCGTCCATCCGTCCTGGTGAAAAGGGGACCTTCACACTACGGCCCGCATTCTTGGCCGCCTGCTCCACGCCCGCACAGCCGGCCAGGACAATCAGGTCGGCCAACGAGACCTTCTTGCCGCCGGTCTGCCTGCCATTGAATTCGCTCTGGATACCTTCGAGCGTCTTCAGCACCTTCGCCAGTTGATCCGGCTGGTTGACTTCCCAATGCTTCTGCGGCTCCAGACGGATGCGCGCGCCGTTCGCGCCGCCCCGCTTGTCGGAGCCGCGGAAGGTAGACGCCGAAGCCCAGGCGGTCGCAACCAGTTGCCACACCGCCACACCCGAAGCCAGGATCTTGTCCTTGAGGGCGGCCATGTCCTTCTCATCCACCAGCTTGTGACTCACGGCCGGGATGGGGTCTTGCCAGATAAGTTCTTCCGAGGGAACTTCCGGGCCGAGATAACGCACGCGTGGACCCATGTCGCGGTGCGTCAGCTTGAACCACGCACGAGCAAAGGCGTCGGCAAACTCCTCCGGATGTTCGTAGAAACGCCTCGATATCTTTTCATAGTCAGGGTCCATTCGCAGGGAGATGTCCGTGGTCAGCATGGTCGGCGCGCGGCGCTTGGACGGGTCGCGCGGGTCCGGCACCGTACCGGCGCCCGCGTCACCCTTCGCCTTCCACTGGTATGCACCGGCCGGGCTCTTGGTCAGTTCCCATTCGTAGCCAAACAGGTTTTCGAAGAAGCCGTTGCCCCACTTTGTCGGTGTGTTGCTCCAGATCACTTCGAGGCCACTGCCGATCGCGTCGTCGCCCTTGCCCGTGCCGAAGCTGCTCTTCCAGCCCAGACCCTGCTCTTCAATACCGGCGGCTTCGGGTACCGCCCCCACATGGGACGTGGGACCGGCGCCATGGGTCTTACCAAAGGTGTGGCCACCCGCGATCAGCGCCACGGTCTCTTCGTCATTCATCGCCATCCGAGCAAACGTCTCGCGAATATCCTTGGCCGCCGCAATCGGGTCCGGGGTCCCATTTGGGCCTTCCGGATTGACGTAGATCAACCCCATCTGCACGGCTGCCAGCGGATTTTCGAGCTCGCGGTCGCCGCCATAGCGCTTGTCATCCAGCCAGGTGGTTTCGGAACCCCAGTAGACGGACTCGTCCGGCTCCCAGACGTCCTCGCGCCCACCGCCGAAACCGAAGGTCTTGAACCCCATCGACTCCAAGGCGACGTTGCCGGCCAGGATGATCAGGTCAGCCCATGAAATTTTGTTGCCGTACTTCTGCTTGATCGGCCAAATCAGCCGGCGCGCCTTGTCGAGGAGCACGTTGTCGGGCCAACTGTTGATGGGCGCGAAGCGCTGCTGCCCGGCGCCGGCGCCCCCACGACCGTCACCGATGCGGTACGTGCCGGCACTGTGCCATGCCATGCGAATGAAAAATGGCCCGTAGTGGCCGAAGTCCGCCGGCCACCACTCCTGGGAGTCGGTCATCAGCGCCAGCAGGTCTTTCTTCACGGCCGCAAGGTCAAGGCTCTTGAACGCTTCGGCATACTTGAAGTCCTTGTCCATCGGATCGGACAGAGACGAGTGCTGGTGCAGCATATTCAGATTCAATTGCTTCGGCCACCACTCGCGGTTCGAAACACCTCCGCTGGCGGTCTGCGGGAACGGGCACTTCGCATCAATTGTCATTTTTTCCTCGTTTGCCATGTCTCCCCCTTGGTTGCCGTCACGCATCGCACCCGCCACAGATTACTCGAATCTCACGGTGGATAGTCCGCCATTTTGCCGGGAGGCGGCAATAAATACCGTCATGGACCGGGCACGCCTACGAGAACCCTCGGCCGCTGAAATCGTCAGTGTTAAGGGCTTTAACCATGCAACCATCTGCACAATACGAGAACGCACCGCCGACCCATGAGGGTGTCAAGCACGAACCCACAATCATGCTCGCTCAGCTCGTCGTGGATCGCCTCGGAGATCTGCGCGTAGACAATCGAGTAGCCTCTGGCCAGAATCTCAATGCGCTCCTCGACGGAAGCGGGCGCTTGCCCCATGGTGAGCAGCGGGACCGCCGGGAAACGCGGGTTGGCAAGCGCTCGCTGGGCGGTCAATTCACGCGTTGGCGGCGTGTTCGAGGGCGGCGATATCTATGCGCTTCATGTTCATCATGGCCGCAAAGGCGCGCTTGGCTTTGGCGGGATCGGCGCCGCCGATCAGTCGGATCAGTTGGCGGGGAACGATCTGCCAGGAGACGCCGAAGCGGTCCTTGACCCAGCCGCATTGCTCGGCCTCGGGCACGGCGGACAGGGCATCGGCGAAGCGATCGACTTCGGCCTGGGTCTCGACATCAATTTGGAACGAGATGGCTTCGTTGAACTGAAAATTCGGGCCCCCGTTGAGGCCGGTGAACGGCTGCCCGCGCAGCGTAAACTCGACCAGCAGCACGGCCCCGACCTTGCCGGCGGGGTAATCGCCCGGCGCCCGGCGGACTGCATCGACGCGGCTGTCTTGGAACAGGGAGGTGTAAAAGTTGGCCGCCTCTTCGGCATTGCCGTTGAACCAGAGACATGGGGTGATGCCGGGCATGGGGATTGGCTCCTGGATGGCGGTGGCGGGGCGCCGGATCCGCTTCGGCGCCTATCGGCCTGATGGTAATGGAAGCGGGCGACGGGATGCAACACGGCTGCCCTTCTCGGGACGCTCATCCGCTGCCGCCCCAGCGCGCCGGCGGCGCGCCTGGGGCCCGGGCACGCCTACGAGACGCTAAAGGGTACTAAACCCGGATTTCCATTCTGACGCGCGAAAGTGAAACCCTCGGCCGCCAGAATCGTCAGTGCTAAAGGCCTTGACTGTGCAACCATTTGCACAATACGAGAACGCACCGACCCTCGGACCGCTCAACAACAGTAATGCCTAAGCTGGCGCGCATAACTCAAGTCTGGCTCGAAACCTGGACGCAGGACGCCCGCCACGCCCTCCGCCTCCTCGCCCGCACGCCGCTGATCACCGCCCTGGCGCTCATCTCCCTCGCCCTCGGCATCGGCGCCACCACCGCTCTGTTCTCCCTCACCGATGCCGTCCTCCTGCGCCCGCTCCCGGTGGCGCATCCGTCGCAATTGGTCGCGCTGACGAGCAATTTCGAATCCATCAACCGCGGCCATTTTTGGCCCTTCTTCAGCAACCCGCTCTGGGAGCAAGTCCGTGCCGAGCCGGCTCTGTTCGCCGGCGCCTTCGCCACCGCCGGCGAACGCTACTCGCTCACCGGCCAGTCGCATGATTTCAATCTCCTGCTGGCCAGCGGCAGCTATTTCACCGTTCTCGGCATTCATCCCGAACGCGGCCGCCTCTTCACCGCCAAAGACGACTATCGCGGCTGCCCGGCGATTGCCGACATCAGCGCCGCCTTTTGGCGCAGCCATTTCCAGGCCTCGCCCTCCGCGCTCGGCTCGCTGCTCTCCGTGGCCGGTCACAGCATCCGCGTCATCGGCGTCACGCCGCCCAACTTTTTCGGCACCGAGGTGGACCAATCCTTCGCTCTCGCCCTGCCCATGTGTGCCGAGGCGGTGCTCGAGGGCACCGACTCGTTCCTAGACGTCCGCAACGGCGGCTACGTGCAGATTTTCGCCCGCCTCCCCCGCATGAGACCCTGGCCGCGGCACAGTCCCGCCTCTCCGCCGTCCGTCCGCGCCTCATCGCCGCCCTGCCCGCCGGCGCCACCGCCGCCCAGCGCGCCGGCTTCCGCCTGCGCCTCCAGCCCGCCGCTCATGGTACCTCGTTCCTGCGTCGGCAACAGGGCCTGACCCTCAAGATCCTGCTCGGCGTTGCCGCCTTGGTTTGGCTGTTAGCCTGTGGCAATCTCGCTGCGCTGATGCTGGCGCGCGCCGCCGCACGCCGTCCCGAAG
Source organism: Terriglobales bacterium (assembly GCA_050747745.1). Classification (GTDB taxonomy): domain Bacteria; phylum Acidobacteriota; class Terriglobia; order Terriglobales; family SCQP01; genus SCQP01. The sequence continues at coordinate 26,269 of JBOGKM010000042.1, read as the reverse complement.
CCGCCGTCCGCGCCGCTCTCGGTGCCTCCCGTCTCCGCCTCATCCGCCAGATGCTGAGCGAAAGCATCCTCCTCGCTCTCGGCGGCGCGCTCCTCGGCTGGGCGCTGGCGGTGTGGGCGTGCCAGGCAACAGTACGTTTCTGGGCTTATTCCCCGCAGTATCCGATAACGCTGAATCTCCGCCCCGATGCTCGCGTCCTTGCCTTCGCCATCGGCATTACACTCGCGACCGCGCTGCTGGTCGGTCTACTCCCCGCCCTCCGCGCCAGCGCCGCGAATCTCGCCGCTTCCGCGCGCCGCGAGACCCCGGCGGCCGCGCTCGGCTGGCGCCTCATTGCCGGTCAAATGGCGTTGGCGCTGGTGCTGCTGGCTGGCGCGGGACTGTTCGCCCGCAGCCTCGCCCGCCTTGCCGGCCCCGCCAAGGGTTTCAATGCCAAACAAGTCCTGCTTGTGCGCTTTCCGAGCGTTCCCCATGACATCACCCCCGCCCAGGCCCGTGCCCTCGAAGCCGAGCGCCGCGTGCTGCTCCCGCGTCTGCGCGCGCTCCCCGGCATTGCAGCCGCCGCCTCGTCCATGATCATTCCCAGCCAAGGCTCGACCACACGTTCGAAGTTGGGCCTGGCCACTCCGGGCGCGCCGCAGCGCCTCGTCCTGGACAATTTCATTGCCGGCGATTACTTCGCTGCCCTGCAGACTCCGCTTCTTCGCGGCCGCGCTTTTGCTCCCTCTGATGCAGGCGCGGCCGTTGTCATTCTTAACGCCGCGCTCGCCCGCCGGCTCTTCCTCCACGGCGGTGCCCTGGGCAGCGACATCGCCTCTCGCGTCGGCTTCATCACGCCCCATCCCGCCTATCGCGTCGTCGGTATTGTCGCCAACGCCAAGTACTACAGCCTGACCATACCCGCCCCCCCGGCCGCCTACTTCCCCATCCCGCGCCGTGGCTGCGCCGAATGCACCATTTACCTGCGCTCGCAGTTGCCGCAAGCCCTGCTCGCGCGCGAAATCCGCCCCCTGCTCACCGGCGCCAACGCCGGAGCCGAACTCGCAACCCTGCAATCGGTAATGGACTCCGGCATCAAGCCGCAGCGCCAGTTGGCGCTTCTGTCGGAACTATTCGGCGTGCTGGCGCTGGTGCTCGCCGGTCTCGGCCTTTACGGCGTCACCGCCTACAATGCCGCCCGCCGCCGCCGCGAGTTCGGCATTCGCGTAGCGCTGGGCGCCACCAGCGGTGCCATCGCCGCCCAAGTCCTGCGCGGAGCCGCCGTCGCGCTTGCCTCCGGCCTCGCCGCCGGCTTTTTCCTCGCCTGGCTGCTGACTTCCGTCCTGCGCGCCGAGATGGGCAAACTCCTCTTCGGCATCACCGCCCGTGACGCTTCTACCTGGGTCCTCGCCGCCATCGCCCTGGCCGTCGTCGCCGCCCTCGCATCCTGGTGGCCCGCCCGCCGCGCCGCTCATGCTGACGCCATGGCCTCGCTGCGTGAGGAATAAGATGGCCGCTTCGGCTCCGTGCCACCGCAACAATTTTGTCGATATTTTGTGACAAAAAAGTGAGTGCTCCAACCCCCAACCTTTTCCCCACTTTCGGACTCTATATATTTGAGAGCACAATTGTGCTCCTGCCACCCGGGCGGCCCGCCGGTAATGCCAGTCGTGGGCGCGGTGAGACGCTGTACCATGCACGTGTATTTCCCGAGCTACAAACCGGTCGCTCATTTCAAAGCACTTAAGTTGTACCATTCGCAACGCGGCAACTCGGAGGCGCCCCGAGCGCCGGCGGGCGCCCTTTGCCGGGCCCCCAAGGCGCCTGCGCCTTGGGTTGGCAGCGGAACGGCGGCTCCAGCAAGAGGTGGCCGTGCCATTCGCTCATTTCAAAGCACTTAAATTGTGCCATTCGTAACTTCACCTCTTGACAAGGCCGGAGGGGGGAGGGGGGAGGGGGGAGTGCGGACGAAGCCGCGAGCCGCACATCCCCACGCCCCGCTCCTGCCTATGCTGCCCGCCTCCGCTTGCTCTGGGCGCGCACCGGCGGCCGCTTGCCCTGTGTTTCCAAACTGGCCTTGAGCGACTGCATCAGGTCGGCTACCGGCTCCAGCCGCCGTGTCGCCGGACGTTTAGGCGCCGGACGGCCTTCCATGGCCGCCTCCACCAGCGCTGCCAGATTTTTGCGGTAATGATCGTAAAAGCGCGTGGGATCAAATGGTTTCGCCAGCCCCTCGATGAGCTGCTGCGCCAACTTCAGCTCGGCCGCTTTGGGTTCTGCCGTGATGGTTCCGAATCCGTCAGCCACGCGCACTTCGTCCAAATAATGCAGCGTATGCAGCAGCAAGCCCCAGCGCTCGCGTCCACGATGCGCCTCCGGCACTCCTGCCAGCGCCGACGGCCGCACCAGGCTCAGGTACTCGCGATGATGCATGCTCAATTGCGCCACCGCCCAGTAGCCGCTCTCGCGCATCGACTGCAGCAGCAGCGCGTAGGGGCGCTGCCCCGCCGCCTCCGGCATCAGGTAATAGGAGGACTCAAACCAGACCGGATCGACTTCCTCCGCCCGGCAGAACTCCACAATCTCCAACTGCCGCTCCGTGTGTGGTGCGGCAGCCTTGATTTCCTCTTCCGGGATGACCACGTACTCGCCTTTGGCGTATTCGTAGCCATGTACCGTATCTCTGCGCTCAACCACTTCGCCATCGCGCGAGCACACCATTTGCTGCTTCAACCGGGCGTGATCGCTGGCGTGGAGCATATGAAATCTTATGCGCTCGCTTCGCGCACCGGAAAACAGTCTCACCGGCACCGTCACCAGTCCAAACGTCAGATACCCCGACCACACGCCGGCCATGCCATTTTGGATGCATCCTAGGGATAAGGGCCACCAAGGGTGATGATCTGTGAAACCTGCCGCCAAAGCCATACCTAAAGCGCCCGTAGACCTGCGCGAGTACCAACGCAAGCGGCGCTTTTCTTCCACTCCGGAACCGGCGCCCGCCAAGCCGCGGCTGGCCGTCCTGCAGCCGCCCGCGCACGCCTCCCGCCGCTTCTGTGTCCAACAGCACAGCGCTTCCCACCTGCACTATGATCTGCGCCTCGAAATTGCCGATGTGCTCAAGTCCTGGGCAGTGCCCAAGGGCCCGAGCATGGATCCGGAAGTCTGCCGCCTCGCCATTGCCACCGAGGATCATCCCCTCGATTACTTGACCTTCGAAGGTGCCATCCCCGAGGGCAACTACGGCGCCGGCGAGGTCATCCTCTGGGATCTCGGTGAATACGAGCCGCTCGGCGACGTGCCTCCGCTGCGGCAGTGGAAACAAGGTTACGTCAAGTTTCGCCTCCATGGCAAAAAACTGCGCGGCGAGTTCGTTCTCACCTCTATGCCGTCGCGCCATGGCGCGAGCGAAAACAGTGGCATTCCGCCTGAAAATGCCTGGCTGCTCATCAAAAAGCACGATGAAGCCGCGCACTTTGGCGACAGCGCCGAGCAGCACCCGGGCTCCGTGCTCCATCTCCCCAGGCGCTCCCGCTCCTCCGCCGCCGAGCCGCATCTTCTCCCTTCCCGTCCGCCGCGCTCCCAGCCGCGCCCCATGCTCGCGACCTTGGCCACCCAGCCCTTTCGCGATCCCAACTGGCTGTTCGAGCTGAAGTGGGACGGCATCCGCGCCTTCGCCCATGCCTGCGGCGGGTCCATGCGCCTGGTGTCGCGCTACCAGCGCGACTTGACGCGCCAGTATCCCGAGCTCGCGGCTTTCCCCGCACCGCTCGATGCGGTGCTGGACGGCGAAATCGTCGCCCTCGACGCCGATGGCAAGCCCAGCTTTCATCGCCTGCAGCGGCGCATGAATCTGATTGCCTCCGCCGGGATCGCGCGCCTTTCCGAGCAGATGCCGGTGGTCTTCTATGCCTTTGATCTGCTCTCTCTGGCAGGTCAGGATCTTACCCCCAAACCTCTCCAGTTCCGCAAGGCCCAACTGGCGGCGCTGCCCTGGTCCGGACCCTGGCGCTATTCCGATCACGTCGTCGGCAATGGCGCCGGCCTTTACGAATTGGCGCGCCGGCACGGCCTGGAAGGGATTGTAGCGAAACGCACCGACTCCCCCTACGAGGCCGGGCGTTCACGGCTGTGGCTCAAGTTCAAACTCCAGCAGCGCCAGGATGCGGTGATCGTCGGTTTTACCGATCCCCAGGGATCGCGCACTAGCATCGGAGCCTTGCTCTTGGCGGTGTTTGAGCCCGAGCTGCGCCGCTACGTCTATGTCGGTAAAGTCGGCACTGGCTTCGATACCGCCGCGCGCGCCGCTCTGCTGCACCGCCTGCAAGCCGCGGCCCGCACCCCCTCTGCCGCCGCCCTCGCCGGTCTCGACCCGCCCCCGCCCCGCTTTCACCCCGTGCCTCCCCAGCTCGTGGTCGAGGTCAAGTTTGCCGAGTGGACGCCCGGCGGACATTTGCGTGCTCCCGTTTACCTCGGCTTGCGCACCGACAAGGCGCCTCAAGAATGTCTGCGCGAGGTGCCCCGTGCCTAAATCCCCGCGCCGGCAAGGACCGCTGCATTTGCCCCCGCATGCCCGCCAGGCGTTGGTCGTGATGGATCAGCATCCGGTCAACCTTTCTCATCTGGATAAAACCTGGTTTCCCGACGGCACCACCAAGCGCGATCTGCTCGACTACACCCACGACGTCGCCCCGTTTCTGCTCCCCTATCTCCGCGACCGCCCTTACACCCTGAAGCGCTTCCCCAACGGCATCCTCGCCCCTCCGTTTTTCCAGAAAGAAGCCGGCCGCGTTCCTGCCTGGATGCGTACCGTGGCCATGCCCAGCGCCAACCAGCGCCAGGTGGTCCATTACATCCTCTGCAACGACACCGCCACCCTGCTCTATCTCGTCAACCTCGGCTGCATTGACCACAACGCCTGGATAAGCCGCGCCGCCACCCCCCTCGAACCCGATTTTGTGCTCCTGGACCTCGACCCCGGTCCCAAGGCTTCCTTCGCCGCCGTCGTGCGCGTGGCGCACTGCATCCGCGCCCTGATGGAGGAATGCGAAATAGCCGGCTATCCCAAAACCTCCGGCGCCACCGGCATCCACATCTGGATTCCCATCTCCCCCGGCCACACCTTCGCGCAGTCCCAGCGCTTGGCCCAGTTGCTCTTGCGCCTGGCCAGCCGTCGCGTGCCCGAACTGGTGACCGAGGTCTGGCGCGTCGCCGCGCGTCCCCCCGAGCGCGTCTATCTCGATTTCCGTCAGAACGCCCACGGTAAAACTATTCCGCCGCCCTATTCCCCGCGCCCGCGCCAGGGCGCGCCCGTGTCCTGCCCCTTGCGGTGGAGCGAGCTGCGCCCCTCGCTCGATCCTGCCCGCTTTACCATCCGCACCCTCCGCCGCCGTCTCGACCGCTTCGGTGACCTGTTCGCCCCCATGCTGCCTGGCCCCCACCACGCCACCATCCGCTCCATGCTGGCCCGCCTGGAGCGCTGCCACCATGCCGCCGCCTGAACCGCGTCCGCTCCGCTCTGCTGCCGCGCTGAAAGTCGACTCACCAGAGGTGGCCGTGCCAGTTTCGGCTACAATCGGTGCTTTCATGGAGATCCGCCTCTACAATACCCTGACGCGCCGCCTCGAACCGCTCGTCCCGCAGACGCCCGGACGGGTCAAAATCTACACCTGCGGCCTCACCGTCTACGATTACGGCCACATCGGAAACTTCCGCACTTTCGTCGGGGTCGACATTTTGGGGCGCTTTCTCGCCAGCCAGGGCCTGGCGCTGGACACGGTAATGAACATTACCGACGTGGACGATAAAATGATCGCGCGCGCGCGGGAGGCGGGCCGTAGCTTGGCCGAATACAGCGACTTTTATACCGCCGCTTTTCTCGAGGACATGCAGCGTCTGCGCATTCGCCCGGCGCGCCACCTGGTGCGCGCCACCGATTGCATTCCCGCCATGGTCGCCTGGATCGAGCGCCTGGTGGCCGGCGGCTTCGCCTATGAGCGCGAGGGCTCGGTTTATTTCCGCCTCGTCAGCTTTCCCGAGTACGGCAAGCTCTCCGGCAAGGATCTGGGTGGTCTGCAGTCTGGCGCCCGCGTCGATGTGGATGAGTACGAAAAAGAGGAAGCGCGCGATTTCGTCCTCTGGAAGGCGCATCGCGAAGGCGAACCCTCCTGGCCCAGCCCCTGGGGACCGGGCCGGCCAGGCTGGCACATCGAGTGCTCGGTAATGGCGGAAACCCTGCTCGGTCCGACTCTCGACATCCATGCCGGCGGCACCGACCTGATTTTTCCCCACCATGAAAATGAAATTGCCCAGGTTGAGCCGCTGACGCATGCTCCGTTTGCGCGCTGCTGGGTACACATGGAGTTTCTGCTGGTCAACGGCGAGAAAATGTCCAAGCGGTTGGGCAATTTCTTTACCGTGCGCGATCTGATGGACAAGGGTTACCACCTCAGCGCCATTCGCTACCTGCTGGCCTCAGTACCCTATCGGCGCCAGTTGAATTTCACCCTCGAAGGCCTCGATCAGGCGGCGGCCGCCTTGCAGCGCCTGCGTCTGTTTCAGCAACGGGTCCAAACCGCCGCCTTGCCCGCCGGCATTGACCCCACCCTGGCTCAGGCCACCGACTCTGCCCGCGCCCAGATGCAGGCCGCCCTCGCCAACAATCTCAATACTGCCGAGGCCTTGGCGGCGATATTCGAGCTGGTGCGCGCCGGCAATGCCGCCCTCGACCAGCACAAGTTCCACACCGAAAATCGCCCCTCCGTCCTCGACGCCCTGGCTGCCTTCGACGCCATTTTCGACGTTTTGCGCCCCGATCAGCCCGCCGCACAGGCCCTGACCGAGGCCGAAATCGAAGCGCTCATGCAACAGCGCCGCGCCGCCCGCCGGCACCGCGATTTCGCACGCTCCGACGCCGTCCGCGCCCAACTGGACGCCGCGGGCGTGTTGGTGGAAGATATAAAGGGAGGGGGCGACCGATGGCGCTGGAAATGAGAACTGCGACTTGTCACTACGCCTCCCGGCCGGCTGCTGTGCGTCCCAATCTGTTCAGCTCCGACTAGGTTCCGCTTGCCACGCATTCCCACCCCAGCGTGCGCCGCCGCGCAACTGGCAACTGGCAACTGCTTTCAGGAGTTCTCCCATGTCCGTCCCTGCCTCTCCGCTCGCTCCCGAGCTGCATACCGCGCTGCCCGGTCCTAACGCCCGCCGCATCGTCGCGGCTGACGAAAAAGATATTTCTCCCTCGTATACCCGCACCTATCCCCTGGTCGCCCGCAAGGGCGAAGGCATGTACATCGAGGATGTCGATGGCAACCGCTTCCTCGATTTCACGGCCGGCATCGCCGTCTGTTCCACCGGGCACTGCCATCCCGCCGTCGTCGCCGCTATCCAAAAGCAGGCAGCCGAGCTCATCCACATGTCCGGCACTGATTTTTACTACGAGCAAATGGTCCGCGTGGCAGAAATGATTTCCGCCACCGCCCCCATGCCTGGTCCGCACAAATTCTTCTACTCCAACTCCGGCGCCGAAGCCATCGAGGCCGCCCTCAAGCTCGCTCGCTATCACACTCGCCGCCCCTACTTCATTGGCTTCTATCAGGGCTTTCACGGCCGTACCCTGGGCGCGCTTTCCATGACCTGCAGCAAGCAAACCCAGCGCGCCCGCTTTGCCCCCCTGCTGCCGGGTTTTTTCCATGTCACCTTCCCCAACCCTTATCGTCCCCCGCACGGCGCCCGTGACGTGACCGCCGCCTGCCTGGACGAGCTCGAACGCCTGTTCCATACCACCACCCCTCCGGAGGAAGTCGCCGCCATTCTCCTCGAGCCGGTCCAGGGCGAAGGCGGCTACGTCGTGCCCCCTTCCGCCTTCGTGCAGGAGCTGCGCCGCATTTGCGATCGCCATGGCATCCTGCTCATCGACGACGAGGTCCAGTCCGGCGCCGGCCGCACCGGCAAAATGTGGGCTATCGAGCACCACCAGGTCCAGCCCGATATCGTTTGTTCCGCCAAAGGCATCGCCAGCGGCATGCCCCTGGGCGTGACTTTTTCTCGATCCGGCATCATGGATTGGACCCCGGGTGCTCACGCTTCCACCTTCGGTGGTAATCCCGTCTGCCTTGCCGCCGCCGAAGCCACTTTGAAACTGCTCCAGGACGGCCTGATTCGGAACTCCGCTGAGGTCGGCGGCTACATGATGCAACGGCTGCAAAGCTGGCCAGCCCGGCATCCCACCATTGGGGAGGTTCGAGGCTTGGGGTTGATGATCGGCATCGAGGTGGTTTCCGACCAGGCCAAGCGCACGCCTGATGCGGCCCGGCGTGACCGCTGGGTCAACGCCGCATTTGCCAATGGCTTGCTGGTGCTTGGTTGCGGTGCCAATTCCGTGAGACTGATGCCGCCGCTTATCTGCTCCCGCGAGCAAGCCGATATGGGATTAGAGTTACTGGAGCGAGCACTGAACGGCTGCGAATAAAGTCAATATGGCGCCATTACGGCCAGTTGCGACCGAGGTCGCCCGGCCCAAACTTCCGGGTCGCCTGCGTCTGGCGGGTCTGCTGGACATCGGGGTGGAGAAGCTGCATCAAGCCCTTCATCACGCCTCCGCCAGACCCGCGGCCCACCAGCTTGGGCGCCGCGGCGAGGATCTCGCCGCTTGGTTCCTGCACCAGCATGGGTATACAATCGTGGCGCGCAATTATCGCGCGGCTTCCCGATCTTTGGGCGGCGCGGGCGAAATTGATCTGATTGCGTTTGAGGGTGTGCCTTCTACACTTGTGTTTGTCGAGGTGAAGACGCGGGCCAAGCATGGCATGGTTGCCGCCGAGGCTGCCGTGAATGCCGCCAAGCAGCGGCGCTTACAGCGTTTGGCCGCTCTCTACCGGATGCGGCGCCGTCACTGTGGCCCGTATCGCTTCGATGTGGTGGTGATTTACGGTCCTGAAGATCCGAAGCCGCACCTGACCTTGCATCGCGCTGCTTTCAGTTCCTAAGCTGCTCGAGGAAATCGAACCCGAATGCCTGAACTTCGTAAAGATCCTGTCACTGGCCGCTGGGTCATCATCGCCGGCGATCGTGCCAAACGCCCCAGCGACTTCGGCCGGTCTCCCGCACGGCCCAAGCAAGATAGCTTTTGTCCCTTCTGTTATGGCAATGAAAGCAAGACGCCGCCGGAAATATTAGCCTATCGGCCCGAAGGAGGGCCGAACCTGCCCGGCTGGACCGTGCGCGTGGTGCCCAATAAATTCCCGGCGCTGGGCATCGAAGGCAACCTCGATCGCCAGGGCGAGGGCGTCTACGACACCATGAATGGCATTGGAGCCCACGAAGTTATCATTGAGACCCCGCAGCACGAGCAGACCATGGCTACGCTCCCCACCAAAAACATCGAGGACGTGCTCTGGGCCTTTCGCGACCGCATGCTGGATCTGAAAAAAGATCCGCGCTTCCGCTACATTCTGGTGTTCAAAAATCATGGCAGCGATGCCGGCGCCTCCCTGGAACACACGCATTCCCAGTTGATCGCCCTCCCCATCGTGCCCGCCTTCATCCGCGAGCAGGTCACCGGCGCGCGCCAGTACTACGAATACAAGGAGCGCTGCATATACTGCGATATCATCCGCCAGGAGCTGGATGCCAAGGTGCGGGTGATTTCGGACAACGACGATTTCGTGACCCTGTCGCCTTTTGCCCCCCGTTTTCCTTTCGAGACCTGGATCTTCCCTAAGCGCCACGAAGCGTTTTTTGAGCAGTCCTCGCCGCGCGATTTCGAGAACCTGGCCAAGGCCATGAAGTCCCTGCTCGTTCGCTCCGACCAGGTCCTCGACTGTCCCTCCTATAATCTGGTCTTGCAGAGCGCGCCCCTGCGCGAGTCCCACACCGAAAGCTTCCACTGGCACATCGAGTACATGCCGCGCCTGTCGCGCCTGGCGGGCTTCGAGTGGGGTACCGGCTTTTACATCAACCCCACCCCGCCGGAGGACGCGGCCCGCTATCTGCGCGACGCTCCGGTGGAAATGCCGGTCACAGCGTGAAGACCCACATCACCGTCAGGACTATAATCGCGATGCTGGTGCTCCAGGCGATGGCGTTGGCCCAGAAGCTGTTGCGGTACCCACCCATCACCTCTTCGCGGTTGATGAGCTTGAGCATGAATACCAGCACCACGGGCAGCAGAATGCCGTTGGCCACCTGCGAGTACAAGATCACCTGAACCAGCGGCAAACGCGGAATCAGCACCAGCCCCGCGCCCACGACGATCAGCAGCGTGTAAAGACCGTAAAACGCCGGCGCTTCCGAAAAGCGCTTGTCCACGCCGCGCTCGAACCCCAGCCCTTCGCACACGTTGTAGGCTGTGGCCAGCGGCAGAATTGCCGCCGACAGCAGCGCCGCGTTCACCAGCCCGATGGCGAACAGCAGCGCCGCGTACCGCCCCGCCAGCGGCGCCAGCGCCTGCGCCACCTGCGCTACATCGTTGACATTGTGCTGCCCATGCAAATACAGCGTGGCCGCGCACGCCACGATGATGAAAAACGACACGATTTCGGTGATGAAGCAGCCGCTGATCACGTCCCAGCGGCTCATCCCGTACTCTTTTTTCCCGATGCCTTTTTCCACCACCGAAGCCTGCAAATAGAACTGCATCCACGGCGTGATCGTCGTCCCGATCAGCCCGATCACCATCACCACGTACTCGCCATGGAACGCGACGTGTGTGGGCAGCACCATCGCCCGCAGCGCGCGGCCCCAATCCGGATGCGCCAGCGCCGCGGAAAACGCGTAGGCGAAATAGATCATCGAGAAGCCGATCAGGATCATCTCGATTTTGCGATAGCGCCCGCGCACCACCAGCAGCCAGATCAGCAGCGCCCCGATGGGAACGGAAATCCACTTCACGACGTTGAACAGCCCCATGCCCAGCGCCAGCCCGCTGAACTCGCTCACGATGTTGCCGAAATCGGCAATCGAGAGCACGATCATGGCGAAAAACGTCGCCCGGAATCCAAACTCCTCTCGGATCAGGTCCGACAGTCCCTTGCCGGTCACCGCCCCCATCCGCGCCGCCATTTCCTGAATGACGATCAGCGCGATCGTGGTGGGAATCAGCGTCCACAGCAGCAGGTAGCCGAAGCTGGCGCCGGCTTGCGAATAGGTGAGGATGCCTCCAGGGTCGTTGTCTACGTTGGCGGTAATGAAACCCGGCCCCAGAATCAGCAGGAACGGCAGGATGCGCGCCACCCACAGCGACTGCGCGCGCCGCCGCTTGCTCCGGGTTGGCGCTGCCGACACGCCTCCCGCGGCGGGTTCGAGTTGTGGCCTTCGAAACGGCAACTTTCGTCCTGCTCTCGATGCGGGCTGGAAGCGGAGCTGGCCCGTCGAGAGAGGACGCGGCGTTTAAATCACGCCGCCATCTCCCGCGGGCACGCAACCGCCGCCAGGTTCCGATGGAGTTTCCATAATCGTCTGTCCCACCCTACCACACCGCATGCCGCCTGGACGCCACTAAAAAAGCCCCGGCTGTGAGGCCGGGGCTTTTTGCAGTAGGCAGGCTGACCAGCTGTCAGCAGGTGCCGCAGCCGCCGCTCGATTGCAGCAGCGGTAATGCTTTCTTGGCGGCGTCGCCCGCTACTTGTGTGGTCTGGCTGCCGTTGGGTATCTGCATGGTCGTAAGCTGCTTGTCGAACGGCATCGAGTACTTCTTCTCGATCTTCTCGCGGTAGACCGGGCCGGAGTTGTAGGTGCAGAAGGGATAAATCAGGCCGTTGGGAGCGGCATAGTGGATGATGCAGCGCTTCACCCGCTCCACATCGTAGTTGTAGCTGTCCATGAAGTGCATGCCCGCGACCATGAGGGTTTTGTAGACGAAGCCCTTTTCGGCGTCCTCACCGCGCCCGTATTGTTTGTCGGTCATGCCTTGCAGTGTTTGCAGGAACCTGGTGAAGGTCAGCCCTTCCGGAGCCCGCTCGGCGTGGAAATGCTTCTGCAGCGAGTTCCAGGTCTTCACCTTGCTGAAGAACTTGAAGCGCGCCTTTTCGGCGCTGCGCGCCAGGTTGTCAATGTCCTGCAGCATGCTGCCGATGTCCACGAAGCGCGTCACCGGCACCGCCTTCTTCGTCTTCTGGTCCACGAACATGTACGTGCCCATGGAGCAGTGAGGATGGCAGCTTAGCGACGTGGTCTCTTCGCCGCGCAGGGCGCTGATCAGTTTCGAGAACGGCGTCACGCATGCCAGCGGAAACCAGTCGTTGTAGGGATCCGCCAGGCCGGTCTGTTCATGCACGGCGTGGGCCATGTCGGCCAGGGTGAAGCGCTTGGCTTCCAGCTCCTTGCGCGAAATACGGCCCGTGAAGGTCACCGGTTGGAAACTGATGCCGCTGACCACGTCAATGTTGTCGAGTGCCAGTTGGATGATGTCGCCGATCTGATGATCGTTCAGCCCTTTCACGATGGTGGGCACGAACACGATCTTCATAATGCCGGCTTTGCGCACATTCTCAATGGCCTTGAGCTTTTTCGCGAACAGCGACTCACCCCGCGTCCGCTTGTAAATGTCATCGCATACGCCGTCAAACTGCAGGTACAGGGTATGCAGGCCGGCATCGCGGGCCTTGATGCAGAAGTCGAGGTCGTTCCACATTACGCCATTGGTGGCCACCTGAATGTGGCTGAACCCCATTTCCTTGGCCAGCGCCACGGCATCATGGAAGCGCGGATAAATGGTCGGCTCGCCGCCGGAGAATTGCACTACGCGTCCCGCCACCGGGCGTTCGTTGCGCAGCGCCTGCAGCATCTTGCGGATCTGATCAAAGCTGGGCTCGTAAAGGTAGCCTGCGGCATTGGCGTTGGCGAAACACACCGGGCAGGTAAGATTGCAGCGGTTGGTCAAATCCACGTTGGCCAATCCGGTGTGGCTGACGTGCATCGAGCACAGGCCGCACTGATCCGGACAACGCGTGGCGTTGGGGATGGCAGGATTGGACAAGCCGCGGTTGTCGCCGAACTGCCACTGCTCCATCTTCAAATAGAGCTTCACGTCACCGTAAACCTTGTCGCGGAAATAACCGTGCGTGGGGCAGGTTTTTTCCATGTAAACCGCTCCATTTTCCTCGAACTCGCGCGCTTCGATCACGCGCGTGCAATCTGGGCAGAGCGACTGGGTTATTTTCGGCAGGCCCTTGTGGATGGCTTCAATACGCGAGCCTGAGTGGGTGGTTTCCGGTTGCAGGACGGTGAAATCGCTGCGCTTGACTGGTGAAAACGTCTCCGGTGCGAAAGTCTGGGTGCTCATGCCACTGCCTCCTGGTTTAGACACGTCGCAGGCGGATCGGGCAAGTCCCCAATTCGCCCTCGCTCTTTTTGATGCTAGGTGCGCTCAACGGGGGTTCTCAAGGTCAATCCGGCGAATGGCCTTTTCGCCCACCTGAGCGGTTACGAGCGCGCCTTCAACGGCGGAACCCATTCCGGATCAACGAGTTTGCGTTGAGCTACTGGTCCGCCAGGGCGGCCCACCGAGCTCGCAGCTTCTCCCAGAACGTGGGCGCATGCTGCTCACGCGACAACAGGCGATGGGCGTAGTAGCAGGCGCCGACGGCGAAGGCGAACTCGGGCTCGGCCAGCTCGTCCGGCATGCCCGCGATCAGGGTCGGTTTACCCATGCGCACCAGCAGGGAAGTGGAAGCAGCCAGCATGTCCGGCAATCCGTTCAGCCGACCCGCGCCTCCGCACAGGACGATGCCGGCGCCCAGACCTCCTGCTTTGGCCAGTTCGGCACCCAGGAGGCGCACCAGCTCGCGGGCGCGCGGTTCAATGCAGTCACATAGCTTTCGCAGCGGCAGCAGCCGCGCTGGTAAATCCCCCGCGCTGGGTACTTCAATGGCGCTGGTCTCGCCCGCGTTGGCGGCCGTGGCCAGTCCATAGCCGCACTTGATGCGTTCGGCATCGGCATGAGGCGTGCTCAAGCCGATGGCGATGTCGTTGGTGAAATGGTCGCCGCCAATGGGGATCGCGGCAGCGTGGCTGAGGCTGCCTTGGGTGTAGGCCAGCAGGGTGGTCGTGCCCGCCCCCGCATCGACCACCGCCACGCCTTCATAGCGGTCTTCGGCTGCCAGGCAGGCTTCGGCATCGGCCAAGGGGGCAAAAATCAGCTCTTCCACTTCGAGGCCGCCGTGATTCACGGCCAGCACCAGATTGTCCTTGGCGCCCAGCGCGGCCGTGATGGCGTATATGCGTGTTTCCAGGCGCGTCGCCAGCATGCCTACCGGCTCATGAATGCCCCCTTGGCGGTCGAGCACGAACTCCTGGGGAATCACATGCAGGATCTGCCGGTCGTCAGGGAGGGTGACATTGCGCGCTAGGTCCAGCACGCGGCGCGCGTCCTCGCGCATCACTTCATGACTGCGCGAGCTCAGCGTCATACCCGCCTGGCTGGTCAGGCCGCGCACCTGGGCGCCAGTGAGGCTGACAAACACGCGCTCCACCGGCGTGCCGGTGCGCCGCTCCAGCCCCATGGCGGCGGAGCGGATCCCGCTAGCGACGGCTTGCAGATTCACCACGGCGCCCTTGCGCATGCCTTCCGTCGCGACCGTGACGTGGCCGGCGTAGGCCATGCCAGCTTCTTCCACGCGCACCTGCAGCAGCGTGGTGCGCGCGGTGCCGAGGTCGAGAATGTTGAAGGTGGATACGGGCGCAGCCTTCACCGTCGCGCTCCGCCCTTATGACTGGACGGCACCGTAGCGCCGGTGGCCGGCGGGCCAGGATCGACGATGGCCTGGCCGTCGAAGTGCAGATCTACGGAGAGCAAGTTCGGGTACTTCTGCCGCCAGGCGGCGATTTGGGAAAGGAAAAGTTGGAAGCGCGGTCCGAAATTGCGGTCGCCCAAGTCGACCAGCACCGAGCCGCCGGGCACGCTGACCCGGGCGCGCAGGTTGTCCGGATCACTCAGGTCGACCTCGGAAAAATCCAGGCTGGCGTGCTGGCCGCCCTGGTCGACGGCGGTCTGCAGCGCCTGCCATTGCGCGACCTGAGCCTGGCGCAGCGCGCGCAGTGGCGCGCGGTCGGGATGGGCGGAGCGGACCCCGGCCAGGCCGCTGAGTACGACAAAGCTAAACCGGCCCCGCGGCGGCGGCGGCAGCAACACGCCGGAGGCGTCAATCAGCTCGAGATGGCTGCCCACACGCGCAAACGCCACCGGGGTGCGTTGCCTGACTTTGACCTCCAGCCGCGCCGGCCAGAGGCGCATGACTGCTGCCTGTTGCACCCAGGGGATGCGCTCGACGGCGCGGCGGCGAGCCGCCAGCGGGACGAAGAAAATGTTGCGTCCCAGGTCGGAGGCAAACACGTTCCGGATGCTGCCCAGGTCGGCCGCTTGAGCGCCCAGGATGGACACCTGGCCGGATCCCCGCACCACAAACCAGGAGCTTTGGAATAGGAGCTGCCAGGCACCCACGCCCAGCACCAGCGCCACGCCCGCAGCCAGCGCCGGCTTCCAGCACCGGCGCAGATAATCCGGCCAATCGCGGTGCTGGCGGCGCACCGGCACGGGACGCTTGCGCCGCCGGTAATCGGTTTCCTCCGATGCCTCCGCAGCCAGCGCGGGGACCGGCTCGTGCCGAAGCGTTTCGGGTGCAGAAGGCGTGGAACGGATGGGTCGGACGTTGTCCATGGTTGGCTTAGGGTTGGCTTGCTAGCGGCTGCGGGGTGGCCTGCAAGGCGGCCAGCAGCTTGGCCCCCAGGCTGGAGACGCTGCCGGCACCCTGCGTGAGGATCAGATCGCCGGGCCGCGCCGCTGCGGCGGCAGCCGCAATGGCTTGCCCGGGCGAGGCGGCGTAGCTGACGCGGGCGCCGGCCGTGTGTGCCCGGGCCGCCAGCGCGGCCGCGCTGATGCCGGGAATCGGTGTTTCCCCGGCTGGATAGATGTCCAGCAGCCAGGTCTGATCCGCCAAGGTCAGCACTTGGGCGAACTCGGCTTGTAAATGAAACGTCCGTGTGTAGCGGTGCGGCTGGAAAATCATCAACACGCGCCCGTCCCCCCCTGCGGCGGCATGAACCACTTCGCGCGCGGCGGCGAGCGTGGCGGCCAGCTCGGTGGGATGGTGGCCATAGTCGTCCACAACCTGCACGCCCCGCACTTCGCCGCGGAACTGGAAGCGCCGGTCCACGCCGCTGAAGCCGGCAATGGCGGTGCGGATGAGCTCCAATTCGCCGCGCAGCAGCAGGCCGACCGCGATGGCGGCGCTGGCGTCGAGCACATTGTGCATGCCCGGCCGCGGCAGCCAGAATTCGCCCAGATCGCGGCTGGCCTCCTGCCCCCGGCCGAGCAGATGGGCCGCCGCGGATGTCGGCCGCAGATGAAAGCGCGCTTCCATGCCTGCCATCTCCGGGTGCAGAACCTGCAGATCGCTTTCCTCGTGCAGACCGTAGGTGAGCGTGCGCCGGCGGATGTGCGGGAGAATGGCGCGGGTGGCGGCATCATCAGCGCAGGCGACGACGGTGCCGTAGAAGGGGACCCGGTTGGCGAAGCTGACAAAGGCGGATTGAATGTCTTCCAGGTCCCGGTAGCAGTCCAGGTGTTCGCGGTCCAGATTGGTGATGACCGCGATGATCGGCGCCAGGGCTAAAAACGAACGGTCACTTTCGTCGGCTTCCGCCACGAGGTAGTCGCTCGACCCCAGGCGTGCATTGGAACCGATGGCGTCCACCCGTCCGCCGACCACCACGGTGGGATCCAGGCCGACGCCGGCGAGCACGGCGGCGATCATCGAGGTTGTGGTGGTTTTGCCGTGCATGCCGGCGACGGCGATGCCGAATTTCAAACGCATCAGTTCGGCCAGCATTTCCGCGCGCGGAATGACGGGAAGCTGCTGCGCGCGCGCGGCGGCCACCTCGGGATTGTCGGGCGACACCGCGCTGGAAATCACCACCACCTCGGCGTCGCCCAGGTTGGCCGCCGCGTGGCCGATGTGAATGCGCGCCCCCAGGCCCTGGAGGCGTTCGGTGATGGGCGAAGACCGCAAATCCGAGCCGGAAACCGGCCAGCCCTGCACCAACAGCACCTCGGCGATTCCGCTCATGCCGATGCCGCCAATTCCGACGAAGTGAACCCGAAAACTGCGCGACAACATGTTGATTTCCATCCTATCCCGCGCCCACTCCCACGGGCTAGGTACTAATTGGTTGCGTTACCCGGTTACCATGGTGAAGCGATGCGCCCCGCGGTATTTTTCGACCGGGATGGAACCCTGAACGAAGAAGTCGGCTACGCCGGCCGGCCGGAGGAGTTTCACGTCTATCCGTTTGCCGCAGCGGCGGTGCGAGCGGTGAACCAGGCGGGTTGGACGGCAGTGCTGGTCACCAATCAAGCAGGCGTCGCGCGCGGCTATTTTTCAGAAGCCGCGGTGGCCGAGCTGCACCAATTGCTGGCGCGGCAGTTGGCCCAGGGAGGCGCGCATCTGGATGCGGCCTTCTACTGTCCGCATCATCCCGAAGGGGTGGTGAGCGGCTACCGCGTGAAGTGTGCATGCCGCAAACCGGAGCCGGGCCTGCTGCGGCGGGCAGAGCGGGAACTGGGGCTGGACTTGACCCGCTCCTGGGTGATTGGAGACCGACTCCACGACATCGAGGTGGCGCATGCGGTGGGCGGGCGGGCGGTATTGGTGCGCACCGGCCATGGCGAACGCGAGCTGGAGGCCAATCCGCAACTGCAGCCGGACCATATTGCCGATGACGCGCTGGCCGCCTGCCAATGGATCCTCAGCCGCCCGGAGGTGCTGGCGTGAGCCAGGAGGCCGCCCAGGCTGCGATCCGGCGCTTCCGTCAACTCACACTGGTGGTTTGGGGTGACATGGTGGCGGATGAATTTCTCGATGGCGAAATCGTGCGGGTGTCGCGAGAAGCGCCGGTGCTGATTTTGAAGCAGCGCCGGAGAGCGCTGGCGGCCGGCGGCGGAGCCAACGCCGCGCTCAACCTGGCGGCGCTGGGCGTACGCGTGCGGCTGGTGGGCGTGGTGGGCGAGGATGAGGCGGGCGAGCGGCTGCGCCAGATTTTTATCCAAGCCGGCATCGGGATCGACGGACTGCGGCGGCTGGCTGGCCGCCCCACGCCAACCAAAACCCGGATTCTGGCCCACCATCCTCATACCGCGCCGCAACAGGTGGTGCGCCTGGACCACGAGCCCTCGCGCCTGGCGGCGAGCGAACAGGCGCGGCTGGCCCGCGCGGCGGCGCGCGCGCTGCGCGGGGCGCACGGGCTGCTGCTTTCCGATTACGGCTACGGCGCGGTTACGCCCGCGCTGGCGGCCCGGTTGCGCTCGCCGCTCACCAGCGTGGATGCGCGCTTCGACATTGGCGCTTATCGTGGCATGAGCGCGGCCACGCCCAACGAACCGGAACTGGAAGCCGCGCTGAACGTGGACATTGCCACCAGCTCCGATCCAGCGGCCGCGCTGGAGCGGGCCGGGCGCCTGCTGTTGCGCCGCCTGCGCTGCCGCCACTTGCTGGTGACGCGCGGACGGGACGGCCTGGCACTGCTGGAACCCGGCCGCCGCACGCTGCATTGGCCGGTGTTCGGCCCCCAGCAAGCCGTGGACGTTACCGGCGCGGGCGATACCGTCATCGCCGTCTTCACGGCTGCTTTGGCCGCAGGCGCGGATGGACCCACCGCCACTGTGCTTGCCAACTGCGCCGGTGGCCTGGTAGTGATGAAGCCGGGCACGGCCACGGTTTCCGCCGCCGAGCTGACTGCCGCTGTCGCCCAATGTTGAACTGCAGCGGCAAGATTGTGTCCTGCGCACAGCTTTTGCGGCAGGCTGCCCGCTGGCGGGCGGGCGGGGAGACGATCGCGCTGGCCAATGGATGTTTCGACATTTTGCATGTCGGCCATGTGCGCTATCTTCAGGCGGCCGCCGCGCTGGCGGATCATCTGGTGGTGGCCGTGAATGCGGATGCCAGCACACGTCAACTGAAAGGCGGCGGCCGCCCCGTGCTTCCGCAGCAGGCGCGGGCGGAGCTGGTGGCTGCGGTGCGTGGGGTGGGCTTGGTCACCGTGTTTGACGAGCTTTCCGTCGAGGCGTTGCTGCGGGCACTGCGGCCCGATTTCCACGCTAAGGGAACCGACTACTCGGCGGAATCCGTGCCCGAGGCCGCTTTGGCCCGCGAGCTGGGCGTGGCCGTGCGCATCGTAGGGGACGCAAAGCTTCACTCCACCTGCCGGCTCATCGATCGAGTTCGAGCCCTGCCTCGCCCGGCGTCGTAGAGCGGGTTGGACGGTGCTGAAGAACTGCACGGGCTCAGGGGCGGCGGCCGATCAGGGTCGCGGTGTGCATGTGCTGCACCGGCTGGAGGAGTTGGTTGAGCGTGCTGACTTGCAGCTCGACCAGCCCGTAGGCGGGGCGCGAGCGCAGCGGACGCAGCGCGGTGATTTCGATGTCGGCGCGCAGTTGGTCGCCCGGGCGTACCGGCAGGGGCCAGCGCAGGCCGGACACTTTCAAGCCGATAAAATTGCCGGCCACGCCGAGCGCCTCCACCGTCATGCGCATGGTCAGGCTGGCGGTGTGCCAGCCGCTGGCGACCAGGCCATGAAAAAAGCTGCCGGCCGCCGCGGCTTCCTCCAGGTGGAAGCTCTGCGGATCGTAGCGGGCGGCGAAGGTCTGGATCTCGGCGGCCTCGATGAGCACCGGGCCGCCGTGGCGGATCTCGCCCAGGTGAAAATCCTCGAAATGGTTGAACGAGGTGGCCATCGCTGTCAGAAACCCGGCGGAAGATTTCCCAGCGGAGGCCGGCATTGACGATCCCGCGGCCTCGCGCACCCCGCGCTCGATACAGACGATACACCCGCTGCGGGCCGGCGACAACTGGCCGGCGTCCCAACGACACGTACAGGCGCCGGTAGCTCATTGCCATGTGACGCCGCGTGGGAGGACCCGAAACGCATGAGCTTATGTCCTATGGCGCGGGAGCGCCAGCGCCAGGCTCAGAAGAGGCCGGGGAGGATCAAAGTGCGAGCGGACGGGAGAACAACGCCGCAATACTGACCCCGATTGGCGAGCCGATCCCGCTGCACGGGTCCGGTCCCACCGCCGC
The DNA here is from genome assembly GCA_050747745.1 of Terriglobales bacterium. Lineage (GTDB taxonomy): Bacteria > Acidobacteriota > Terriglobia > Terriglobales > SCQP01 > SCQP01. Next base: position 6,218 of record JBOGKM010000042.1, on the reverse strand, counting down.
GTTGTAATAGCCGTTGCCGCCTTGAGTGATATCGTTGAACGCTTTCTGATTCTTCCATAGCGCCGGCGTCACAAACCCCAGCTTGGTGCCGAAGGCCGCAAAAAATCCCGCATAAAGCGGCGCCACGGCGCTCGTTCCTCCCACCGCTGTGCCCGATCCATGGACAAAGATGTCGTAGCCCGTATTCGGATCGGCATCCGCGCACACATCCGGCACCATCCGTCCCGAACCGTACTTCGAGCTCGCGGGCGCCGGTGGCGCGCCGATCTGGAAGGACTGCACCCCAAAGATCGTTGAATAGCCTCCCCCGGTGCCTTCGCCATCCGTCTGGCCGGGATTATCGTTCCACACCGTCTCTTCGGTTGTTGTCTTATAGGTACCACCGCATCCCACGGCGTGCGGGCACGAAGAGGGGCAGTCCACATTGGCCGGCGTCGAGCCGCCATCGCTGGAATCGTTGTCGCCCGACGCGGCAAAGACGATCATGCCCGCGGTCACCGCCGATGCGGCCGCCGCCTCCATTTGTTGCGCGGCCGTCGTGCCCCACACGGCCTCGTCCGCGCCCCACGATATGGAGCACACGTCGCAGCCGTCCGCAGCCGCCTTGGTCACGGCCGAGGCGATGTCCTGCGACCAGTACATGCGAATCGTTGCCGCCTTGCCCGTCGCCTCATAATAGGAGGCCGCGGCCACCTGGATATCGAGCGCTACCTCGATGTCATCGTCGCCTGCGGAGCCGCCCTGGTTCGGTGTGTTCTGCGTGCCGTCGACCGACACATCGGTGATGGAAGGAACCGGCTGGTCCACAGACTGAAAGAATGCGGTCATGTCCGACATGACCCATCCGCCGCCGAGCTCCACAATCGCGATCAAGCCGCCGCCCGCCAACCCGCTCGGCCAGTGATAGGCTTTGCAGAGATTCGGCACGGTCCACGGGACCGCGGCAGCCGCTCCCGGCCGCAGCCGTACGATTCGCTTCACCTGGGAGCGCAGCTTGAAATATGTATGGCATTGGACGTGCGGCGCTTTGTGTTTGGCCATCGGAGGAACCCACTTAGTGGCGAGTATGCCACACCGCGTGGGCGGCTCCCAAAACCGTCGTTGGAGCCCTGAAGAAGGGTTACTGGACCATGCATGGTTACCGTCTTCACAGGGTGGTGGCGCACACGATCACGGTTCTTCCGGCAGGCTGATCCACGATGTGGTCGGCGCCGCTCGGGCTGGTGAAGATGCAGTTGCCGGCGAGCAGGCTTTGGCGGCAGGCACTGGCCGTGATCTTTTTCCGGCAATGGATTTTCGCGTAGGCGGCTTCGAGCGCCGCAACGAAGCCAAACGCAACCCTGGTGCTTGCGGCGCGAGAAGGCCGCGAAATTCCGTAAGGCGGCCAGTCGACGTCCGGCTAGCCGAGCGGGATCCCGATTCCTTCAATCGCAGGCGAAAAATTCGCGCAGGTCGGTGGCGAGCAGGGCGGGCTGTTCCCAGGCGGCGAAGTGGCCGCCGCGTGGCATTTCGGTCCAGCGAACGATATGGTAGCCGCGCTCAACCCAGGAGCGAGGTGGTAACGAGATCTCCCTGGGGAAGCGAGCGAAGGCGCAGGGCACGCGGACGGGCGCGAAGGCCGGCCAGCGCTCGGTGTAGAGGCGGAATGAGGAAGCAGTGCTGCCGGTCAGCCAATACAGGGCGACATTGGCGAGCAGATCATCGATCTGGAAATAGGGCGTGAGTTGGCCGTCGCAGTCGCTCCAATTGCGGAAACGATCGAGCATCCAGGCGGCGAGGGCGGCGGGAGAATCGTTCAGTCCGTACGAAAGCGTTTGTGGCTGGGTTCGCTGGAGGTGCTCGTAGCCGCCTTGCGCGTTGGCCCAGAGCGCTTTTTCGGCGAGGAAGGCCTCTTCGGCGGCTGTGATCGGTTCGGTCGAGGCAAGCTCGGGGTAATACGCGCCGGGAAGATAGTTGAGGTGCACGCCCAGGATGCGCTCGGGATATTGCGAGCCCAATAACGTGCTGACGCTTGCGCCGATGTCGCCACCGTGAACGCCAAAACGGTCGTAGCCGAGAGCGGTCATCAGGCTCGCCCAGAGGCCGGCAATGACAGCCGTGTCGCAGCCTGGCGTACCGGGATGAGGCGAGAAGGCGAAGCCGGGGAGGCTGGGAATCACGAGGTCGAAGTCGGGGAGCAGCGGGGCAAGCGGCAGCAATTCGAGGAACGAGCCCGGCCAGCCGTGGGTAAGAACAAGTGCCGGAGCGCCGGCGCGTTGACTGCGGATGTGGACAAAATGGATGCAGAAGCCGCCAATCTCGATCTGAAAGTGGGGCCAGGCGAACATTGCGGCCTCGGCGCGGCGCCAGTCGAACTCATCGGCCCAGTAGCGGCAGATTTCTTGCAGCTCAGGGACGGGGAAACCGTAAGTCCAGTCCGCCGACAAGGCCGGAGGCCAACGGGTGGCATGCAGGCGGAGGCGCAGATCGTCGAGTGCGGCCTTGTCGGCGCGCGAGTGGAAAGGGCGCATAGGATCTCAGGTCTTGGCGTCGGCGGCGGGCTGAGTTTGGGTGGCGATGAAGTCCTTGCCTTTGTGTTCGGGGCCGAAGGAGACGACGATGAGGATGACGACTTCGAGGCCGCCCATGGCTTTGCTGTATCCGAAGTGACCGCGCAGGGCGTATTCGGTGTGGGCCGGCGGGCAGTCCTCTTCGAGGCGTTGATTGCGACGGCGCAGCTTGTCGCTTTCGGCCGTCAACGGGTTGCGCTGAGGCTTCGGGCCGCGCTGCCGCGAGAACGCCTCCCGGATCGCCGCACCGCGCAGAATGCCGACGCCCCCGGCGTCCCGGCGAGCGCCACGATCCGCCGTTTCTCCTCCACGCTGCGACGCAGCCGCCGCGCCTTCAGCCCACCCCCGGCTTTCGTCCTCGCAGCTTGCCAGCAAGCCCGCCCCCGCGCTACACCGCCAGTCCGTACGCTTACTATTGGACCATAGTGGACTAAGAAGGAAAGGCGAAAATCGGCGCAAGCTATTTATTTTTTTGGCGTCCCCGAATTGAGGCATTCCGACGCGCGTGCGCCAACCCTGCCGAAGGATTTCAACACGCCTTCAGCCGGATCGCCGGGTCGTGCGCATAGCTCCGGCGCTTCAAAGATCGTCCGGCGCCACGGCGAGGAGTTGGGGCCGCACATGCTCGCCAAGATCGCAAAATGTACCGGCTTCGTCGTGAAAAGCGAATACAAAATCAGGAAAGCCGGAGCGAGCGAGAACGAGGTGCGATCCGGTGCGACGCTTCTCGCGCCAGCCAATGCGGATCGGCGCCGTCGGCACGCGCCGGGCCTTGGCCGATGGCCAATCGCTCATGAAGCCCGGAAAAGGCGCTCGACGAATTCCGGGACGGCTTCCCGGTGGGCGACCAGGTCCGCCAGTATCCGGAGCTCCAGCTCGCGGACGCGCGGTTCCGCATCTTGCCGCGAATCACCGTAGGCGAGCGCGCCAGGCAGCCCGGCGGCCTCGGCGATCCAGCGCCCATCGGCTTCGCGTTCGAAGCTGATATCGAATCCGTCAAGGCGGAGCGACTGCGCCATAGCGTTAGCCTACTCCATGGTGGCGGGGCCTGTACCCGATTCCGCCGCCAGAAGGCGTTACAAACAGTCGCGGCCCGCCGAGTGCAGTTCAGCTTCGCTTAGTCCAGGACGAACCTCAGAAACTCGATTCCGTGGTTCGTTACGAGTGGTCCCGCAGGCAACGGTGTGTTCTCTCGGATGGTCAGAAGCCGTCGTGCGTTGAGGTCAAATAACAATTGCTCAATAAAATCTGCGCTGGCAAAACTGGGGAACGCCAGCCGAATGGCGCCGATGACGTCGTGCGGCACAGGTTGTGACGGCTGGGAGCCTTCCCCAAAGCGACATGCCGCAGCGCGCTGCGCAGCATCTTCACTTTCTCGGTCCTGTGAGTTCCAATCGCAATCTGCGTCGTGCGAACTACCGCCGTGACGAACTGCGGATCCTTTGCGAGCTTCTCCGGTGAAATGTCATCGCGCAAGGTGTGGACCTCCTCCCATACCTTGGCGATCTGGTCCCTGAACCACGCATCGCGGCGTTCTGCGATAGTTGTGGTAACCAGTCCGAGGAGTTCCGCGGCAGGCCCGCCGATGATTGGGACCCCAGCGAGGCCAACTTTTAGAGCGGATAAAGCGCCGTCCGTGGCGTTAGTTTCGGGATACTGCTCGGCCTGGTCGCGAGATTTGTTTCCAGGCTTCATCGCTTGCAGGCGCGCAAAGAATTCCGAGCCCGGTCAGGAGATGGACGATGGCCGGTCGTCGCGTCCACCAATTTATGACCCTTTTCGTCGGCCCGCGCAGCCGCAGCCTGCGGCTCAGCGATTAACATCAGGAAGACAACGGCTGCGCGCCCTGCTCGCGGCGTAGGTCGTCCAGGAACTCCGATGCCGGCGCTGTCGCGGTGACGAGGAGATGGTCCCGCGCGCGGGTGCAGGCGACGTACAGCAGGTGGCGTTCGGTGTTGTAGACCTCCTCGAGGTCACCAGCGTCGCTGACCTGCTCTGTAACGGGATGACCTCATCGTCGCAGGCCATAACGGCGACGGCACGGAACTCCATGCCCTCGGCGAGATGCATGGTGGCAGGCGAGACGTGGCCGGCCTGCGGCGCGGCGCTGGCGGTGAAGACGGTGGCACCTCAGTCCGGCGGCTTCGGCTGCGGCCCGGGCGCGAGGGAGTTGGACCTCGGACCGGACGAAGATGGCGATTTCGCTGGGACCAACCTCGGCGGCGACTCGGGCTCTAAGCCGGGCGGTGACGCCGGCGGCCTCGGAGGCTTCAGAATCGCAGGTGGCGATCTCCGACGTCGCTCCCTCAAAGAGCGAGATGGTTTTGCGGGCCTCGGTTATGCCGTCAACGTCGCTGATCTCGGCGCCGAGGAGGCGGTCGGCCTGCCGGCGGATCTGTTGCGAGGTGCGGTAGCTGATACGCGGCGTTGTCGAGCGGCCACGGATGTCAACGCCGAGCGACCTCCAGGAAAACGGCTGGCGGAAGAAGCGCTGGCCGAGGTCACCGGCAAAAAAGAGAGCGTCCGGGCGGGTAGGATCACCGAGGCGTTCTACGACCAGCTGGCGAAGGCCTGGCGCGCCGAGCAGGACAACATCCTGCGCGACTTCGAAGCCACCCCGGGGGGCGAAGCGGAGCTATCTGGACGAGGGCATCCGCACTATCGAACCCGCGAAAAAGGCGCACCTGCTTTACGAAAGCCAGGAGGTGGTCGAACGGCGTCGCCTGTTGCGTTCTCTAGTTTCGAGCGCCATTTGGAAGGACTGGGCACTGGCGGTCGAGCACCGGCAACCCTTTGATCCGCTTGTGGATAGCGCGACGGCAGCGCGTGCGAGCGCGGTGGGCGACGAGGCAAAAACGGGCAAATTTGAGAACTGGCGTCCCCGGCGGGATCCGAACCCGTGTTATCGCCGTGAAAGGAGCGCCGTCGCACGTAACCCATTGACAATCGACGGCACGGGTGGCTCCCAATACCGTGGTTGGCACCCTGGGGAACGGCAACTGGACCATGAATGGACCATGGAGTGTTATCGCCTTCGCGGGGTGGTGGCAGGCCGCACTGGCCCCGCCCATTCCAACGCATTGCCCCAGTGTCGGCCGAGCCTGCCAAAGGGCGCCTGGCCGGGGATCGTTACGCTTGACGTAATGCATAATGCGAGCTAGGATGAACAGTGATCGTCAGCTATCGGGACAAGCGCACGAGAGAATTCGCTGCCGGAAAGCAAGTCAAGGCGTTTTCGGGAATTGAACGTGCTGCGCGTTTGAAGCTCGACCGGTTGGAAGCAGCCACGGGGCTGAAGGATCTTGCCGCGTTACCCGGCAATCGTTTTGAGGCGCTGGCTGGGGATCGCAAGGGTCAGTACAGTATCCGCATCAATGATCAATGGCGGCTTTGCTTTGAATGGCCGGAGCGGGCACTCGGACCCGAAAGCGTGGAGATCGTTGATTACCATTGAGGAGAGGAGAAAACGCAATGGCAGTGCCACTCATTCATCCGGGGGAGCACTTAGCCCAGGAGCTCAAGGAACTTGGCATGAGCGCGGCTGAGCTCTCGCGGAAGCTTGACGTTCCGACGAACCGCGTCACGGGCATTCTGAATGGCCAGCGGGCCGTCACCGGCGATACGGCGCTGCGCCTGGCGCACTTCTTCGGCACGAGCCCGGAGTTCTGG
>JBOGKM010000041.1:0-40305 GCA_050747745.1 Terriglobales bacterium | reverse complement strand
CGGTGGATTTGTACATGCCGTGTCCGGTCACGACGGTGTTGCGAGGGGCGGAGTCGCCGGTGCCCACGTAGATGATTTCGTGGTTGGAGGGGGCGATCGCCATCGCGCCCACGCTGCCGCTGGTCTGCGGGCCGAAATAGCGGTCGGAGATGTTGCGCCAGGTATTACCGTAATTGGTGGTCTCCCACACGCCCCCGCCCGCGGTGCCCATGAAAAACACGTTGGGCTCGCTGCCGATGCCGGCCAGCGTGGTCACGCGCCCGCCCGAATACGGACCCGCGCTGCGCCAGTGCAGCGCGCGGGTGAGCTGCGCAGTGGGCACTTGCGCGGCAACCGCGGCGGGAACAGCGAAAGCTAGACAGGAAACCAACAAAACGTGGCGGACGTTGAACATGGCAGATCGCCTCTCCGGGGTCATGCAAATACAGTCATATGCTGATCAAAACCGAAACACTCAGAGTGTAGCCCCATTGTCAAAACAATATCCAGACAATCTCGAATTTTTGCTGCCGGACCGGCAGGATTTTGCCGCGCGCGGTCGGGCGCGTCACCACGGCGGGCACGCCCGGAAGCGAGGCTGCGGTTGGGAGCAAAGCGGTGCTGCCGGCGCCCCCTGCCGGATCTGCAACTCTCGGCCGGGCTGGCGCAACCAGCGTGCGGCAGGGCGCATCCACCCCGCAGAGGAACCATTATGGCGATCACATGCGGCCGCTATCTGAGCGCTACGCGAGCGCATATCGTTTACAATCTGGACCACGTTTGCTATTACCAAACCGAGAACGACGGCAAGATTAAGGTTCACTTCAGCAACGGCGATTCCAAGGACATGGAAGGCGAAGATGCGCGCCTGTTCCTGGCCGCCGTGAGCCAGGAGCCGATCTCGCCCGCACAGGCGGCGTAAGGCGCAGGAAAGCGCGGGGGCTCGTGATAATATCGACTATCCGTGCGCGCCCTTAGCTCAGCTGGATAGAGCGTCTGGCTACGAACCAGAAGGCCGGGAGTTCGAATCTCTCAGGGCGCACCACCGGCTTGGCGAACGCGGTGTTGCTGCTGCTGGGCCGCGCGGATATTGATCGCGTTTTGCACCAGCCCCAGCTCGGCCCGGCATCGCTCGATGCGCTCGGCGGTATCCGCGCGCGACAGCGCCTGCTCGAACAAGTGCAGCGCGTGGTGCAGGTGCCGGCCCTGCAGGGCCATGCCGGCCGCATTCCAGCGGTAGACCCATTCCGACGGTTGCAGCGCCACCGCCCGCTCCTCCGCCTGCACTGCGGCGGGCAAGGTTTCCGGCTGGGACGCCTCCACCTGGGCCAGAATGTCGAACCCGGGCGCGTAGTCGGGGCGCCGCTGGAGGGCGCGGTGCAGATTCTTTGCCAGTTGCGCGGCCGGCGCCGGCGCTAGACGCCCGGACGTCAGCCGCAGCGAGGCTGCCGCCAGCAGCACCGGCGCCTGGGCGCCGCCGGCCCCATCGCAGACGGCGCGCGCCAGCCAGGTGCGGGCGCGGAGGTAGGCGTGTTGGGAAAAGGCGATGAAGCCCAGCGTTTCCTCCGCCTGCAGGTTGCGCGCGTCTTTCAGCAGAACCTGGCGCGCCAGCGCCTGGGCCCCGGCAAAGCGCTGCCCGCGCGCCATCACCTCGGCCTGGAGAGCTAGCGCCTCCAGCGGCGCAACCGGACTCAGCGTGAAGCGTTGCTGGCTGATTTTGACCCTCAGTTGGAGTTGCACATAGCGGTAATTGAGCTGTCGCACATACGTCTGCAGCGCCTTTTGCAGATGATCGAGATTGCCGAAACTGGCGGCCGCGATGGTATCGGCATCGCCGCCCTGGGATAGCCGCTGGAGATAACCGCGCAGCAGGTGCGTGTGTTGCGTGTAGTCGCGCAGCATCAACTGATGCACCAGCGCCCAGGATTCGGCGTAGAAGATCGAAGCCTGGTCCTGATCGTGGTAGTCGGGCGAATCGAAACCGACGGCAAACAGTTGGGTCAGCGGGATCAGACGCTCGTGCCGCAGCAATTGCAGGTGATTGGGATCCACCCGGCCCACCGCCGCGCTGGAGTTGTAAATCTGAGTGGTCTGGAAAAACTCCGCCAGGCCCTCGTTCAGCCATACCGGCAGCGGGAAGCGAAAGCGGTCGAACACGTAATGGGTGTACTCGTGGTAGATGGGCGCCAGCGACTCCGGCCCGTCCATCGCATCCAGGCGCAGCAGAATGAAATCGCGGAACTGACCCCGCTCGAATACGCCCGCGATTTTTTCGCTGCTCTGGGCAAACCGCGCGGGTTCGACCGCGCGGAACTCGCTCCAGTTGCGCACGGCGATGATTTCGAGCGGCTGCGCGCCGGCCAGTCGCAAGGAGGGAAAGGCCTCATGGAACACCTGCCGCAGACGCTCCATCTGCCCCGCGACGTGGCGCGCTTCGCTGGCGCTGCCGTCCGTATAGACGGCGAAATGGCGGCTGCGTACCAGCCTCCAGGGGCGCGGCTTCGCCGCCGCCGCGGCCGTCAGCAAGGCCAGCCAAATGGTCAGTCCCGTGGCCAGGCGCCTCACGAACCTTCCCTAATATGGTTCGCCGGTGATTGGATCCAGCAGCAACAGCCGGGTGTCGCGCGGCTGGGTGCCGCTGAAATTGAACAGGGGATCCAGCGAACCCGAGATGGCGTCGTAGGAACCACCTCCAATACGTTCGCCGCGCAGAAATGTATCTTCAATCAGGCGAAGTATTGAGGTCTGATCGGTGACATTGCGGGCCACGAAGTTGGGCCGCGCCCAAGGCGAAATCACCAGCAGCGGCAGCCGCGGCCCATAGCCGCAGCGTCCTTCCGCCGCCGCATTGCCGGCGGCAATGCCCGCCAGCCGCGGCTTACCGCTGCCGCACACGCCGGGCGAAGTGAGCGCGTCCTCCGGCCCGGAGGAGCCGTTCACCTGCGGACTGGCGACGTGGTCGTACCAGCCATCGGAGTCGTCCCAGGCGATGATGACCGCGGTGGAGTCCCACTGCTTCTGCTGCTCGAGGAAGTTGATCACCCGCACCACGAAGTGCTGGCCGTCGAGGGGATCGGAATTGCCGGCGTGCGCGTTCTCATACTGCGGCGCCTTGAGCAAGCTGACCTGGGGGAAATTGCCCGCCCGCACCGCCGTGAAAAAATCCTCGATATCGTAGTTGTGGTTGGCGCGGCCGCCGTTGTGGCCGATCATCGCCACCGACGTGGGGCGCAGATGGCGCGGATTGGCGGTGGCGCCGTAGTACTGGAACGGATCGTGATGGGGCACATAGTCGCGAATGAAGCGGCGCACGATCGTGGAATAATGGCGGCGGCGGCAGCCGGTGGAACCGTCGGGATTGACCGTCTGCAGATCGAAGCCTCCCTGGAACCACCCCCACGTCACCCGCGCGGCGGTGAGCAGATCGCCGATGTTTTGTCCGCCCATGCGGAACTGGGTGCGTGCCGGATTCGAGCACGCATCGCCCAAAGGATCGGAATCGCTGAGGTCGGTGAGCGAGCCGTGCCCGCCGTTGATCATGCCGCGCCGGCCGTTGACGGTTTGCACCACACCGTTGGTCTGGCCCGAGGCAAGATTGAGCGCACCCAGGGTGGAAGGGCCGAAGGTGGTGTCGAAAAACGCGTCCGAAAGGGCGTAGTGCTGGGCATAGTTCCACAGCGCTGTGACGGTATTGCCGTCAAAATAGCCCATGACCAGCCCTTGCGTGGTCAGCGGCGGCTTCAGGCCGGCGGGCGGATGCCGGCCCGGCGGCGGTCCGCGGCGGCCGGTGTAGGTGGGGAATAAATCCATCTTGCCGTGATCAAACGCCAGTTGCTCGGCGCGGTAGCCGTGGTTCTGATCGGCGGTGGCAGCCTGGGAGCGGTCGAGGCGGAAGGGATTGGCGGCGTTGGCGCCGTTTTTGGGGTTGGTGAAGTTGGGATTGCGGGTCAGCAGCGCCCCGCTCAGGCCGTTGACCTGGGGCGTCCCGGGCCGAGCGTGAAAGGGCGGCTCGCCGGGCGGATTCAGCGCGTGCGGGTAGGTGGCGAAGTAGTGATCGAAGGAGACGTTTTCCTGAAAGATCACCACGATGTGGCGCAGCCGCCCCGCCGGGCCATGCCCCCGGGGACTAGGACGCCGCGCGACCTGTTGCGCGCCGGCGGTCACGGCGAGCACGAGCAGGCAGGAAAGGGCAGGCGCAACTTTCACCAAGCGATTATGGCTCCGGGTGCGCCGCGGGCGCCAGTATTTCATAGGGGCGCATCATCATGTTGGCCTCGTGTTCGAGTATGTGGCAGTGCCAGACATAACGCCCGCTGTAGGACTCAAAGCGGACGACGATGCGCGTCACCGTTCCGGCGGGGCAGCGCACCGTATCCTTCCAGCCGCTCTCGGCCGGCGCGGGCGCTTCCGGCGCCGCGATGTACAGCAGCGTGCCATCCTGCAGGAACTGATCGATATCGAAGGCATGGCGCTCCAGGATGCGAAAGCGGACCTGGTGCAAATGGATGGGGTGGGTATCGCCGCTGCTGTTGATGAACATCCATACCTCGGTGTCGCCCAGATGCGGTTTCTCGCTTACCGGCGCCGTCCAGCCCGTGCCGTTGAGCAGCATCAGCGCCGGCAGTCCGTGATAACCGTCGTATTCATCAAGCGTCAGCGGGCGCCGGCGTACCGCGCTTGCCCCCAGCGCCGCCGGCAGCGCGCGCAACACCGCCGGCGGCTGCCAGGCGTCCTGCGTGTCGCCGGGCGCCGCTGCGACGCGCGCGCGCAGGATCGGCAGCCCGTCATTGAGCAAATCAAGCGACCGGCCGGCCGCGCGGCGGAAATCCACCAGCACATCGGCGCGCTCGGCCGGCGCCAGCAGCAGGTGGCGCAAGGCAGCCGGCGCGGCCAGCAGACCCTGGTCGCTGCCGATGACGTGCAGCGGCAAGCCGTCGGAAAACGAGAGGCGGAAAAAACGGCTGTTGGCGATGTTGGCCAGCCGCAGCCGGTACACGGTGGGCTCCAGTTGCAGCCGGGGCCAGAGCGCACCGTTGACCAGCATACAGTTGCCATACACTTCCGGAACCCAGGGATGGCCGGGAATGCCGCTCACCGGGTAATAAAGCTGCCCCTCCGGGTCCAGCCAGCGGTCGCACAACAGCAGCGGAATTTCCAGCGGACCGGCCGGCAGCCGCAGGCTCTCCTCCAGCTCATCGCGCACCCAATACGGCCCGGCCAGGCCGGCATACACGTTGAGCCGGCTCAGGCCGATGGCGTGATCGTGATAAAACAGCGGCGCCGCTTCCTGGCGGTTGGGATAGGTAAAGACCTGCTCGTGGCCCGGCACGATCCAATCCTCGGGATAGCCGTCGCTGGCGGCCGGCACGCGCGCGCCATGCACATGGACCACGGCGCGCACCGGCGGCAGCGCCGGCTGGCTGCCCTCGAGGCTGGGATCCACCGGCAGGAAATGCCGCCGCGGCAGGCGGTTGCTCCAGTGAATGCGGACCGTGTCGCCGCTGCGCACCTCGAGCAGAGGTCCCGGGAAGGTGCCGTTGTAAGTCCAGCAACGGGTGGGCGGCAGCGCCGGATGGAGTGATACCCAGGCCTCCTGCATGGTGATTTCGTACTGGCCGGGTGCGCTGGGCCGTGCGAGTCGGGGCAGCGGCAGCGCCTCCGCCCACTGCGGCAGACGCGCCGGATCGAGCGTCGCCGCACGCGCTTGCGCCCAGGCGGCCGGCGCCAGCGCCAGGCCGGCGAAGCCCGCCGTTGTCCGCCACAGAAATTCGCGCCGGGTGCAGGGCATGAGTTCAGGGCTCAGTGTAGATTGAATGCGTGGCCAGCGTCGCCGTCTTTTGGTTCGCCCTGCAAGCCGATGCACCCCAGCGCCGCGCCTGGCTGGGCTGGCTTGCGCCGCACGAGCGGGCGCGCGTCGAGCGTTATCTGCGCCCCGAACACGGCGAGCGCTACCTTGCAGCCCATGCCCATCTGCGCTGGCTTCTGGCCCGCGAGCTGGGCTGTGCACCCGCCGAGGTACGCTTCACCCGGGCCCCGCACGGCAAGCCGGAACTGGAGGGCGGCGGTTTGCAGTTCAACCTATCTCATTCCGCCCGCCTCGGCCTGGCCGCCATCGCCCCCGGCGGCGGGGCCGAGCTGGGCGTGGACATTGAGGCCGAACGTCCGCGCAATTTCCTCGCTCTCGCCCGGCGCTTTTTCACCCCCGCCGAGCAGGCGTGGCTGGCCGCCCAGCCTGCCGCCCAGCTTTCCCATGGCTTCGTCCGGCTGTGGACATGCAAGGAGGCCTGGATGAAAGCCGACGGCCGCGGTCTGGCCGTGCTGCGCCAGCCGGAAGTCAGCTTCCACACCGGCGGCACGCAATTGCGCGCGCTCGGCCGCGCCTGGTGGCTGCGCGAGCTCGACCTCGCCCCCGGCTACGGCGCCGCCGTGGTGCTGGCGCAGGCGCCGGAATCGCTCAGCGTGAACTGGCTTCCTCCGCCGCCACCGTAAGCAGGGAAATCACTCTCCGCCCGCGCAGCAGGAGAAAGATGACGGTGAGCCACAGCGTCAGTCCCATGATCAGGCCAAACATGGCGTCGGCGCGTTCAATGTGGCTGTGCATGAGCAGCGCCAGAATGCCGCACAGCACCACCTCGATACCGCCGGTGGCGTAATAGAACGGATCCTTCAGCAGCCGCGGCCAGAACAGAAACTGCACCCCCACGATGAGCGCGATCACCGCGAACATCCATTTCGTCATCCCGCCGGACGCCAGCAGGTTGGCGGTAAGCACCACGATGCCGGCCACAATCAACACCATCCACAGCAGCCGCCGTCCCACCGCGCGCTGGACGGCCAGATCCTCGGCGCTCATCGCCGGACCTTGCGTCTCCCGGCCCGACATCATCAGTCCAATCCCGCGGATAATCAGCAGTGTGGCGGGAATCAGCACGCAGGCCACCAGCCACACCCAGCCCTCGGTGTTGAGCGCCAGCAGCATCCAGAAGCCGCCAAACAGGGAAAGCAAAATGCTCGCCAGCCCTGCCGTCGCCAGATGCGCCGCCAGTGCGGGCGCCGAAACCACCGGTCCATCACTCATGTCGGCGCTCATCCCTCCCAGCCCAAAATCTCCCCGGCCGCGGCCAGCACTGTCCCCACCGCGATGCGCTCCATGCAGCGGTGGTCAATCGGGCACTCGCGCAGCTTGCAGGGACGGCAGGCGATGCCTGCGGCGGTGATCAGCCGCAATTTCCCCTCTTCCGTCAGCGGATAGGTTTCCTGTTCGTTGGTCGGACCGAACAGCGCCACCACGGGCGTGCCCACGGCTCCGGCAACGTGCATCGGACCGCTGTCGTTCGCCACCAGCAGATCGCAGGCCGCCAGCAGCGCCACCAGATCTTCCAGCGAAGTCTCGCCCGCCAGGTTCTTCAACTCCTCCGGATGCGGCGCCAGCATGCGCACCTTGCGCGCCAGCTCGCGTTCGCCGCCGCCGCCCACCAGCACCACGGACGCGCCGCGCCGCGTCAGCGCGCCCGCCAGCTCGGCAAATTTTTCCGCGGGCCAGCACTTGGCGGCGCTGTTGGTGGCGCCCAGATGCAGCGCCACCAACCCGCCCCCCGGCGTCGCCTCCAGCACCTGGCGCCAGTACGCCACCTGCGCCGCATCCGCATACAGCGGCACGCGCAGCCGCGCCGGCTCCTCGGCCGGCAATGCGGCAATGTATCCCGCCAGCCGCAACAGCTCCAGATAGTAGAACGATTCGTGCCCCGGCAGCGCGCTGCGCCGAGGCGCAGGAATCGCCGGGCGCAGCAGCCAGCCGCGCCGGTCGCGGGCGTAGCCGACGCGACGCGACGCTCCCAGCCGCACCGCCAGCAGCGCGGCATGAAACGAGTTGGGCAGGATCACCACTTCCCGCGCTCCCACCTTGGGCAGCCGCACGCTCCGCCGCGGCGGCAACATTGCGACCGTAAGCCGCAGCTTCGCCATGCCATAAATCGGCGCCACTTCCGGGCGTGCCAGCACCGTCCAGTCGTGCTCGGGCGTGGCGATCAGCAGCGCCGCCATTGCCGGCAGGCTCATCACCGCGTCTCCCAGCCAGTTGGGCGCCAGCACCGCCGCCTTCACAGCCCGCACGCCTCTCGGATGCTGGTCATCACTTGCGCCATCGCGGGGATGTACATTTCGATCTCCACCACGCCCAGCCCCGGCAACACCGCCGGCAAGTTAGCCTCGTCCTTGGCGGTGGTCAGGAAGCCGTCGGCTCCGGCCGCTTGCGCCCAAATTTGCAGCCGGCGCAGGTCGCGCATCGAATATTGATGGTGATCACGGAAGGCACGCCGTCCCACCGGAGCGAGGCCGAGTCCCGCCAGCGTCGCCCAAAACGATTCTGGACGCGCCAGGGCGCAAAATGCAAACGGCCTGCGGCTTACACCCGGCGCCAGGCTCAAAGGACGCTTTTCGCCGCGGTAAATCTGTGCTTGGGTCAGCGCCGCCAGCCGCGTCCGTGCGGCCTCCAACGAGGCCTCATCCCCCACCCACAGCACCGCCTGCGCCCGCCGCAGGGCCGCAGGCGGCTCGCGCAGCCGGCCCCCGGGCAGCAAGCGCCCCTCCAGGTCGCCGGGCGCGACCAGCACCAAATCGAAGTTGCGCGCGAGCTGGCGGTGCTGAAAACCATCGTCGAGCAGGTGGAGCTGGGGCTGAAAGCGGCGTTCCCCTTCCAGGCCTGCCCGGAACCGGTCCGGGTGCACCAGCACCGGCGCCTGCAGGCGCGCAGCGATCAGTTTGGGCTCGTCGCCGATTTCGGCCGCGTCTTCCGCGCCCGTTTGCGCCACCGCCAAGCCTTTGCTGGCGCGCCGGTAGCCGCGCGAAAGCACGTCAAAACTGATGCCTTCGCGCTGCAGCTCCCGCCCCAGCGCGATCACCGTGGGTGTTTTGCCGCTTCCGCCCACGCTCAGATTCCCGACGCTTACCACCGGCCGCCGCAGCCGCGCGGTTCCCAGCCAGCCGCGCTCGTATCCGCGATCGCGCGCCCGCACCAGCCAGCCGAATATCTCCTCCAGGCCCGCCGCTATTCGCCGACCTCGATCACCGGCACCCTCTGCGCGCACAGCGGACAATCCTTGGCGCTCCAGTAATGCGGCTCCAGCCTGAGCAGTTGAAATAACGGCAAATCGTCGAAGCGGGCGCAGTTCTCAAAGGGTTGATGCACCAGCACCGCCAGAGCCAGTACCTTCGCTCCCGCCTGTTCCACCAGCCGCCGCAGTTGCGTCAGCTTCCGCCCGGTGCGCAGAATGTCGTCCACCAAAATCACCTGCTCGCCGGGACGAATCTGGACAAACTGACGCAGCTCGAGATCGCCGGCGTCGTTTTTCTCCGCCCAATACGTCTGGGACGCCTGCAGCGCTTCGGCTACGCCAAAGGCGATCGGCAGCCCCCCCGTGGCCGGCACCACGACGCTGACGTTGGGCACCGCGCGCCGCACCGCGTCATCCTGCCGCAGCTTGCGGCTCAGCGCCACGCTCAAGCTTTTCGACTCGCCGGAGTAGCGCATGGCCAGCGGGATCTGCAAATAAAGGTCGGAATGGGTCCCGCTGCTATGCCGGAAATGCCCCGGCCGCAGCGCGCCGGTCTGCTCCAATTGCTCCCGCACCTGGCTCTCACTGGGAATCAGATCCACGCCTGCCTCCACTTACCGCTTTCAAATGCTATCACGCGGCACTTGGCCTGTGGCCTCCGCCTCCAGCCAGCCGTCGCGCAAGCGGATGCGCAGCCGTTCGCCCGGCTGCACCCCCGCGCTCTGCACCACCAGATGCGCCCCCGCATCGTAGACCAGCGCGTAGCCGCGCCCCAGAATGCGCAGCGGATTGCGTTCCCCCAGCACCGCCGCCAGCTGCTCCAGGCGCTGGCGACGGCCGCCGCACTGGCCCTCGGCGGCTGCCCTCAGCGCGCGCTGCCGGGCTGCCAGGCGCAGCCGTGCTCCCGCCAGTTGCGCCCGCGGATCGCGCTCGCGCAGGCGCACCGAGGCCGCCACCCAGCGCCGCCGCGCTGCCGCCAACCGCTGCCACAGCAACTGCTCGAGCGTGCGCGCCAGATCATCACTGCGCTGCGCCCGCTGCCGCAACCGCTGCCGCACCGCCTCGAACGTTCCATGCCGGGCGCGCTCGTCCAAATGGCGCCGCCGCTGCAGCAGGCCGAAACGCAGCGCATGCTCCAGCCGCCGCGCCAGCGCCTGCTGCTCCCGCAGCCAATCCGTGCGCGGCCGCACCGCCAGCTCGGCCGCCGCGCTGGGCGTGGGAGCACGCAGGTCGGCGACGAAATCGGCGATGGTGAAATCGGTCTCATGGCCCACCGCCGAAATCGTCGGCACCGGCGAGCGCGCCAGTGCCCGCGCCACCATCTCCTCATTGAACGCCCACAGGTCCTCCAGCGAGCCTCCGCCGCGGCCCACGATTAACACCTCCGCCGCCCAGGGCGTGCCCGGCTTCTGCTCGGCGAAAAACGCCAGCGCCTGGCAGATCTCCGGCGCCGCCGTCTCCCCCTGCACCGCGACCGGGTAGAGCAGCAAGTGCAGCGCCGGAAAGCGCCGTTGCAGTATTCGAATCATATCCGCCACCGCCGCGCCCCGCGCCGAAGTGATCAGCCCGATGCGCCGCGGCAGCCGCGGCAGCCGCCGTTTCCGTTCCGGCGCGAACAGCCCCTCCGCCGTCAGCTTTTCCTTCAACTGCTCGAAGGCCAGCTGCAACCCGCCCCGCCCCAGCGGTTCGACCACCTCCACTACGCACTGCACCTCTCCGCGCGCCTCATACACGCTCACCCGCCCCCGCACCCGCACCTGGATCCCGTCGCGCAGCGCGAAGCGCACGCGCCGCGCCTGCGCCGCAAACATCACCGCACGCAATTGCGCCGTCCGGTCCTTGAGCGTGAAGTAGCAATGGTGCAGCGCCGAGATCTTGCAGTTGGAAATTTCACCCTCGATCCAAACATCAAAAAATTCCCGCTCGACCGCCCGCTTCAGTCCGGCCACCAGCGCCGTCACCGTCCACACCTGGCGCTCGGGTACGAAATTCAGCAGCGGCTGCTCCATCCTCAACATCCTACCAGCCGGTCCAGCGGCAGCTTATTCTGGAGGGTGAGCCCTCCGGTTCCCGCTCCCGGCCGCATGATTACTCTCGACGGCCACGCGGTGCATGTCCATTTCCAGGCCGCGCCGCCGAGCGCAGCGCCGCGCCCGACCGTGGTGCTGGATGCCGCCCTGGGCGGCACCTCCCTGGGTTGGGTCTTTGTGCAGCAGGCGCTGGCGCGCGATACCGCGGTCGTCAGCTACGACCGTTCCGGCATGGGCTACAGCGAAGCTGGCGCCCAGCCGCGCAACCTCGACAACATGACCGCCGAGCTCGCCTCGGTGCTCGTCGCCGTCGCCGCGCCACCGCCTTATGTGCTCGCCGGGCACTCCTATGGCGCCCTCATCGTGCGCCATTTTGCCGCCCTGCATCCGGAACAAACGGCCGGTCTGGTGCTGGTCGATCCGCCCTCACTGCAAGAATGGTCCCATCCTGATGCCGCCCATGCGGCCAAACTCGCCATTGGCATGAAGCTTTCCCGGCGCGGCATGTGGGCGGCCCGCTGCGGCCTGGCCCAGTTCGCCGCGTGGCTGGTCTCCACCGGCGCGCTGCCCTTGGCCGCCACTTGCGCCACCCTCATTAGCGGCGGCAAGCTACGCACCAAATCCGATTTCAACTTCACCCCTGCCACCCGCCTGCCGCCCGAGCTGAAACCGGTGATGCGCTGGTTCTGGAGCCGCGCCCGTTTCTATCAGACCATGGCCAGTGTCATGGAGTCGCTGCCGCAAGCCTGCCAGGCCGTTGCCGCCGCTCCGCCGCTCGACAATATCCCGCTGTTCGTCCTCTCCGCCGCCGATACCCCTGCCGCCCAGCGCGCCGAGCACGAGCGCCTGGCCGCTGCTGCCGCTCAGGGCCAGCACCGCAGCTCCCAATCCAGCGGGCATTGGATTCCACTCGAAGATCCAGGCTTGGTTGTGGCCGCCATCCGCGAGCTGGTGGACTGCAGGCGACGGTAAAATCTGCATTGCAAAACGGTCAAAACGAAACACTGGCACTCCCATTTTGCCGCCGCGCTCGAATTCAGGCAGCCGGAACAATTCTCTAACATCTCTACCGCCCGTAGCATAGTTGCCAGGTTTCCAGCTCTGGCCAGTTCTGGAACCCAGCGTGCAGGCTAGTGAGCAGCGCCGCGGGCACGATTATGGAGGATCAGTACTTATGGCTCGTTATCGGAACCTCGTTGTGCGGGTCGGCACCCTGGCGGTTGCCGCCGCCATCGCTCTGACCTTTGCCGCTTGCGGCGGCAATTCCACCTCAACTCCAGCGCCCTCGTCGCCCTCCAGCGATCCCGCGGTCACTGTAATCGGCGATACGCCCATGACCAACGCTCTTTCGGCTCAGGTCACCATCTCCGCCGTGGACGCCATCACCAGCGGCGGCCAGGTTTCGCTGCTGACCGCACCCACCGTCATCGAATTGTCCCAACTCGGCGGTGTGCGCGAACCTCTGTCGCTCAACAGCATCACCGTCGGAACCTACACCGGCGTTTCAGTCACCGTTTCGGCGGCCCGGATCACCTATCTCGACAGCACCGGCGCGGTTCAGACGGCCAGCGCCAGCATCAGCAACGGCACCGCCTCCTACACTTTTCCCGCCGCCCTGACGGCACAGAACAACACCGGCGTGGACTTGCGCCTGGATTTCGATCTCGCCGATTCGTTCCAGATCGACTCCAACAACAACGTGACCTTCACTCCCGACATCACCGGCGCCATGGCCGACATCAAGGACGGCACCTCGGACGATCTGCACGTCCGCGCCGCCGGCGCGGTCACCGCCACCACCGCCAGCTCCATTACTCTCGCCATGTTCGACTCCGGCGCGTCGATCACCTTCAACACCAACGGCTCGACTGTTTTCAACGACAATACACAGCTTTCCAGCATCCAGACCGGCTCCATGGTCTACATTTACGGTCAAATCCAGACCGACGGCTCTTATCTCGCGATCGAAGTCGATCCCGTCAATCTCGGCGCCAAGTTCGGCGCCGGTTCCTACAGCGCCGCCGGCGCCGGCCGCGTCTACGCCGTCAGCACGGACGGGAGCGGCAATCTGAGCTCGTTCCAGTTGGTCACCTACACCAACTTTGCCGCCGGGGAAATCGGCCATGCGGTGACCGTGAATGTCACCGGCAGCACCAATTACATCTACGACCACCGTGCCGCCAAGGCGGGCGTAACCGGCTTCACTTCAGCCCAGATCTTCCCCGGCCAGACCGTCGCCTTCGCCGGCGCCAGCAGCGATGGCGGCAACACGGTCACGGCGCTGGGCGTGCGCCTGGCGGCACAGTTCGTTTATGGGCCTCTCGGCGGCGCGATCACCGGCACCGCGCCCAATCTCATCTTTCCCATTTCGCTGGCGCCGCTCACGATTTTCGCGAAACTGAGTGAGGGCACGGCCGTGACGGTTAACACCAGCTCGATCACCCGCTACGGCGACGCCCTCGGCGCCCTCGGTCTGCAGAGCATCAGCAACAGCCAGTCGCTCGACGTGCGCGGCTTCATTGCCTCCAGCACCGGGCTGTTCACCAGCTACGCCCTGCGCGTGGACCAGCATCAATAGCGCGCTGCGCCGGGTGCTAAACTGCCCCTATGGGGCAAAAGCTGTTTTCGGCGGCGATGGCGGCCGGAGCCACCCTTTTGGCCCTCGCGCTCATCGCCGCGCCCGCACAGGCGCAGCGAAACAAGCACACCATCACCACCATCCGCGTCACCGTCACCGTGAAGAATCAGCATGGCAAGCCGCTCCAGGATGCACTGGTAGTGCTCAAGCAACTGCGCGACCACGAAGGCCGCATCCCGCATAACCCATTCAACATCAATATCCACACCAATTCCCACGGTCAAGCCACAGTGCAGGGCTTCGAACCAGGCGTGGTGCTTGTGCAGGTGATCGATACCGCATACCAGACTTGGGGCCAAGCGTTTATCATGAAACAGGCCAATGAAAGCGTTTACGTCAAGCTCAAACCCCCGCAAGCCCAGATCAGTACCATGGGCAAAGGCAAAGGCAGCGGCCCGGCCTGACCCGCTACGCCAGCCAATAGCCTGGGACTTGTATGTGCTGGCCGCCGAGTTGGCGCAGCCGCTGAGTCAGAACCGCGCTTTGCGCCGGCGTTCCGCCCGCTTGCTGCGACAGCCTTCGCGCTCGGCCGCGGCTGCACTGCTGCTGTCGGCCCGCGACGCTTACGAAAACCGCTCGCTGGACCTTACCGTGCGGTAGCATGGTAAGCGGCTGTTTGCTCACCCGTGCCATGGAAACCTTCCACTGTCCTTACTGCCGTCAAACCGTTCCCGGAGTGACCCCCACGGCCCGGGCATTTGTGTTCAACGTCGCCGTGCGCCAGGTGGTCGAGCACGCCCCGGCGCTGCGCGCGGGTGATGTGCTGGTGGTGGTGGACTCGACCGTTCATCCCGAGGATCACGCCATTCACCGCTGTGATGATCCCGGCGGCAAGCAGGTAGTGAGGTGGTTCCAGCATCACGCCACCGAAGCCTATTCCGCCATCAACTCCGCCATCCGGCGCAATATCGAAGGGAGCCATTAACCCCATGGCCGTCTCGAAAGAGCTCTTGGATCTGCTGGTTTGCCCCGCCGATCACGCGACGGTGCGCCTGGTGAACGGCGGCACGGGCTTGAAATGCGAGCAGTGCGGACGCATCTTCCCCATCCGCGACGACATCCCCGTGATGCTGCTCGACGAGGCCACGCGCGAGGAAGGCGCTCAGCCCGCCGCGCCGCATGGATAGACTGCTGGCGCGTCTGCCGCCGCAGGCGGGGGTAGTCTTCCTGCGCCTGCGCAGCCTGGGCGATACGCTGCTGCTCACTCCCGCCGCCGCCGCACTCAAGGCCTGGCGCCCGGATTTGCGCCTGGCCGTGGTGGTGGAATCGCGCTTCGCCGCGGTGGTGGCTCAGAATCCGGATTTTTCCGCAGTCATCGAGACAGCGCCCGGCGCTGCCGGACGCTGGCGTGCGCTGCGCGTCCTGCGCCAGTTCCGTCCGCAACTGACGCTGGGCCTGCATGGCGGCACCACCGCGGCGGCGTTGGTGCGCGCCTCCGGTGCCCGATATCGCGCCAGCTTTCAGGGCCTGCGCCATGGCTGGGCTTACAACCTGCTCACGCCGCCGGAAGCGCCGCCGCCGCCGCGCCGGCGCCTGCACACGGTCGAGCACGTCGGTTCCCTGCTGCGGGCCCTGGGCCTGCCGCCCGCGCCGCTGGGCCCGTTGCGCCTGCTGCTGCGCCCCGAAGCGCGTTCGCGCACCCGGCGGCATTTAGCCCAGCGCGGCGTGCATGGCCCCTATGCCTTTCTCAGTACCGAAGCTCGCGAGCCCGGCCTGCGCTGGCCGCTGGAGCACTTCGCCGCGCTCGCCGCCTGGTTGCGTCAAAATCGCGGACTATCCAGCGTTCAGGCCAGCTCCAGCGCGGGCGAACCGGTGGCAGGCGCGGTTTTGTTTTCCGGCACCAGCATTGAGGAACTGGCGGCGCTGGAAGCCGAAGCCGCGTTGGTGATCGGCAACGACGGCGGTCCGATCCATATCGCCGCGGCGCTGCAGATCCCCGCGCTCGTCCTCTATTCCAGCACCGACATCGAGGTCTGGCATCCCTGGCAGGCCCCGGCTCGCTGGCTGCAGCGCCAGCCTCTGGCCGCGCTTCCCCTCGAAGAAGTCACCGCGGCCCTTACCGCGCTCAGTCCACTTTAAGCACGGCCAGAAACGCCTCTTGCGGAATTTCCACCCGCCCCAGCCGCTTCATCCGCTTCTTGCCTTCCTTCTGTTTCTCCAGCAGCTTGCGCTTGCGGCTGATGTCACCGCCATAGCATTTCGCCAGCACGTCCTTACGCACTGCCCGCACTGTTTCCCGCGCGATGATCTTGCCGCCGATCGCCGCCTGGATGGGCACCTCGAATTGCTGGCGCGGAATCAGCTCCTTCATCTTCGCCGCCAGCGCCTTGCCACGCTCAAAGGCCTTGTCACGGTGCAGAATCATCGAGAGCGCATCCACCGGCTCGCCCGCCACCAGAACGTCCAGTTTCACCAGATCCGCGGCCTGATACCCGCTCAGGTGGTAGTCCAGCGAGGCGTAGCCGCGCGAAACCGTCTTCAGCCGGTCGTAAAAATCCAGCACCACCTCGTTCAGCGGCAGGGCATACTGCAGCATCACCCGCGCCGGACCCAGGTATTCGAAGCCTTTCTGCTCGCCGCGCTTGTCCTCGCACAGCTTCAAAATCCCTCCCAGCGCTTCTTCGTTGGCGATGATCGTCGCCGCGATCACCGGCTCCTCGATGCGTTCGATGTCGCCCGCCGGCGGCAGCTTTTCCGGATTGTCCACGTCGCGCTCGCTCCGGTCGCGCAGGAACACGCGGTAGCGCACCCCGGGCGCGGTCACGATCAAATCCAGCCCGAATTCCCGCTCCAGCCGCTCCTGCACGATTTCCATGTGCAGCAGACCCAAAAACCCGCAGCGAAACCCGAAGCCCAGCGCCGCCGAGCTTTCCGGCTCGAAAACAAACGAGCTGTCGTTCAGCCGCAGCTTTTCCAGAGCATCGCGCAGCAGCGCGTGCTGATCGCTCTCGGTGGTGTACAGCCCCGCGAACACCATCGGCTTGCTCTGCTCGAATCCCACCAGCGGCGATGCCGCCGCGGCAGCATCGCCGGTAATGGTGTCGCCAATGCGCGCGTCCGCCACGCGCTTGATATTGGCCACCACGAGTCCCACTTCGCCGGGCCCCAGCTCCCGCACCTCGACTGGCTTGGGCGTGCGCACTGCCAGCGATTCCACCTGGAACGTTTGCCCGTTGGCCATCAGCCGGATCATCTGTCCCACCTCCAGCTTGCCCTCCATCACCCGCGCCAGCAGGATCACGCCACGATAGGCATCGAACCAGGAATCGAACAGCAGCGCCCGCAGCGGCGCCGCCGCTTCACCCCTCGGCGGCGGTATACGCTCCACGATGGCCGCCAGCACCGCCTCGATCCCCAATCCCGTCTTGGCCGACGACAACACTGCCCGGCTGGCGTCCAGCCCGATCACCGACTCGATCTGCTCCCGCACCCGGTCGGGATCGGCTCCCGGCAGATCAATTTTGTTGATCACCGGTATGATCTCCAGATTCTGGTTCACCGCCAGGTAGGCGTTGGCCACCGTCTGCGCCTCCACCCCCTGCGCCGCGTCCACCACCAGCAGTGCGCCCTCGCACGCCGCCAGGCTGCGCGAAACTTCGTAGGAAAAATCCACGTGCCCGGGCGTGTCGATCAGGTTGAGCTGATAGTGCTGGCCCTCCGGTGCCTGGTAGTCCAGCCGCACCGCATGCGCCTTGATGGTAATGCCGCGCTCCCGCTCCAAATCCATGGCGTCCAGCACCTGCTGCTGCATCTCGCGCGCGCTCAGCGCTCCGGTGGCCTCCAGCAGCCGGTCCGCCAGCGTGCTCTTGCCGTGGTCAATGTGCGCCACGATGGCGAAATTGCGGATCAATCGGGGATCCATGCGGGATTGCCGAACCAGCCTGCGGGGACTGGCGGCCAGAACTTCAGTCTACTAGACTAAACTCCAGCCATGAGCAGCCCGCCCATACTCGACCACGTACGCCTGGAACTCGCAGCACCGCTGGCGCGCATCACCGTCCATCGGCCGGAAAAACTCAATGCCCTCAACCGCGCCGCCCTCGCCGATTTGCGCCGCGCCTTCGATCACTGCCGCAGCGAAGCCTCGTTGCGCGCCATCGTGCTCACCGGCGCCGGGGAAAAGGCCTTTGTCGCCGGCGCCGACATCGCCGAGCTGGCCTCGCTCGATGCCGCCGCCGCCCGCTCCTTCAGCCAGGCGGGCAACGAACTGTTCCGCCGCATCGAAACCTTTCCCCTGCCCGTGCTGGCCGCCATCAACGGCTTTGCCCTCGGTGGCGGGCTGGAGCTGGCGCTCGCCTGCAGCCTGCGTTTCGCCAGCGAGAACGCCAGGCTGGGCCAGCCCGAAGTCAAACTCGGCCTGATTCCCGGCTATGGTGGAACGCAACGTTTGCCGCGCCTGATCGGCTCCGGTCCGGCGCTGCAGATGCTGCTCAGCGGCGAACCCATCACCGCCCCCGAAGCCCTCCGCCTGGGATTGGTCAACGCCGTGTTCCCGCCCGCCGATCTGTTGCCGGCCATCGAGGCGCTCGCGCATAAAATTGCTGCCCATGCGCCGCTGGCGGTGCGTTACTGCCTGCAGGCGGTGCGCGCCGGCGCGGACACGAATCTCGATGCCGCCCTGGAGCTCGAGGCCAGCCTGTTTGGCCTCTGCTGCGCCAGCGACGACGTGCAGGAAGGCACGCGCGCGTTTGTGGAAAAGCGAGCGCCCGTGTTCCATGGCCGCTAAGCCACCGGCGCGGCTGAGCGCCGGACTCAACGCCGGCCGCCTGCGCTTTGCCGTCGTGGTCAGCCGTTTCAACGACTTCGTTACCCGCCGCCTCGAGTCCGCCGCCGTTGCCACCCTCCAGCGCCTGGGCGCCGCGCTCGTCCAGGTAATCGAAGTTCCCGGCGCGTTTGAAATTCCTGCCGCCGCCCGCGCCGCCGCCCTCACCGGCCGCTTTGATGCTTTGGTCTGCATCGGCCTGATCCTGCGCGGCGACACCCCGCATTTCGACTACATCTCCCACGAGACTACCCGCGGCATCGGCCAGTCGGCTCTGGAAACCGGCATCCCTCACGCCTTCGGCGTGCTTACCTGCACCACCCTGGACGAGGCCCTCCAGCGCTCCGGACTCAAGGCCGGCAACAAAGGCGCCGAGGCCGCCCTCGCCGCCGTCGAAATGGCCAATCTATTTCGCCTCCTGCGCCGATATTTCCCCCAGCACCATATCCAATCTGGGCTATGATGGGGGTATCGGCTGCTGCGGGCGGGCGCCTTCCAGACCTCGTGAGCGGATTGCTCACCGCGTCCACCACCGCAAGGCAGATTGTCTACAAACAGATTCCGTGGCGGGGTAGTTCCGCCTGGAGGTATAACCTTTGGCTACGACGAACGCTCCCGTGGCGAGCGCCACTGAAAATGGAACCGCCCCTCCGCGCCGCATCCTGGTGGCCGTGGATGACCTGTTTTTTCTCGCGAAAATTCGCGAAACTGCCCGCCAGCTCAAAATCAGCGTCGACATGGCCAAGAGCGATCATGAACTGCTGGAAAAGGCGGCGCCTCCGCCCGCGCTGATCATTTTGGACCTCAACAGCATTGCGCTGAAACCCATTTCGACCATCGGCAAGATCCGCCATATTCCCGAGTTGAAGAAGACCCCGCTCATTGGCTTCCTCAACCACCTCCAGGCCGAGCTCAAGATCAAGGCCCAGGACGCCGGCTGCGACCTGGTCATGCCTCGCTCCGCCTTCTCGCAAAACCTCCCCGGTCTGCTCCGCCGTCACGGCCTCGCCGAAAGCATTTGACGGATCGCGGGCGCGCGCTGCGCTGCCACCCGACCGCCGACCGCTTAAAATAATCTCCATGGGCCGCTCTGAATCCACCGGCGCCCGCTTGGGCCGCGCCGCCGCCATGCTGGTGCGGCAGCGCCAGCGGCTGCGACAGGCTCGTCTGGAGCAGGCGGGCGCGCAAGCCGGCCGCGCCGCGGGTGCCTTCGTCGGCAATAAAATCCATGCCCACGCCCAAACCCCCGGCGTCCTCAAACAGGCCCTGGCCCGCAGCCGCCGCCATTTTTGGGCGCGCGCGGGCAGCGCCCTCAGCTGCCTCGGCCTGCAGGTTACCGGCGTGCTGTTTCTATTTTTCGCCCTCGGCTTCGGCATCGCCGGCGTGCAGAGTTGGATGGCCGACCGCACCCACGCCGCCGTTTCGCTCACGACCAGCCTTACCCAAGCCTCTTCCACCACGCAACTGGAATTGGCGCTGGCGCTGATTTTCGCCTACTTCGGCATTAGCGGTCTGTTCCGCGCGGCTGCGAGGCGTTCGTGAAAGGCCTCTACCGCCCCGGCGATCTCGACGGCTTCGATTACGCGCGCGACCTTGCCGATCCCGGCCAGTACCCCTTCACCCGCGGCGTGCGCGCGGACATGTACCGCGGCCGGCTCTGGACCATGCGCCAGTACGCCGGCTTCGCCAGCGCGGAGGAATCCAACCGGCGTTACCGCTATCTGCTGGAGCAGGGCACCACGGGACTGTCGGTGGCCTTCGACCTGCCCACCCAGATCGGCATCGACAGCGATGCCCCCCTCGCCCGCGGCGAGGTGGGCCGCGTCGGCGTGGCCATTGGTTCGCTGCAGGACATGGAGCGGCTGTTCGCCGGTATTCCGCTGCAGCGCATCTCGACCTCGATGACCATCAACGCTACCGCCGCCATCCTGCTGGCGCTGTATGTGGCGGCGGCCAAACGCCAGGGCGCCGATGTGCGCCGCCTCCAGGGCACAGTGCAAAACGACATCCTGAAGGAATATATCGCTCGCGGGACTTATATCTATCCCGTGCGCCCTGCGTTGCGGCTGGTCACTGACATCATCGAGTACGGCACGCGCGAGCTGCCGGAGTGGAACACGATTTCCATTTCCGGCTACCACATCCGGGAGGCAGGCGCGACGGCGGCGCAGGAACTCGCTTTCACCCTGGGCAATGGCGCCGCCTATGTCCAGGCGGCGCTCGAGCGCGGCCTGGAGGTGGATGCCTTCGCCCCGCGGCTTTCGTTCTTCTTCAATGCGCACAATCATCTCTTCGAGGAAGTCGCCAAATTCCGCGCCGCCCGGCGCCTCTGGGCGCGGCGCATGCGGGAACGCTTCGGCGCCAAAAACCCCAAATCCTGGATGCTCCGCTTCCACACCCAGACCGCCGGATCGACTCTCACCGCCCAGCAACCGCAGGTGAACGTGATCCGCACCGCCTACCAGGCGCTGGCGGGCGTGCTGGGCGGCACGCAATCGCTGCACACCAACGCCTTCGACGAGGCTCTCGGCCTGCCCACCGAAGCCGCGGCGCGCCTGGCACTGCGCACGCAACAGGTCCTGGCATTCGAAACCGGCGTGGCCGGCGCGGCCGATCCCCTGGCCGGCTCCTACTACATCGAATCCCTCACCAATCAACTCGAACAGGCCGCCGAAGCGTATCTGGAAAAAATCGAAAGCTGGGGCGGACCGCTGGAGGGCATGCTCCACGCCATCGAAACCGGCTACGTGCAGCGTGAAATCCAGCGGGCGGCCTACGAATACCAGCAAAGCCTGGAAAAAGGCGACCAGGTTGTGGTCGGCGTCAATCGCTTCCAGCAGGCCGAAGCCGTGCCCACCCCAGTGCTGCGCATCGCCGCCGAGGTTGAGCGCCGCCAAAGCGAGCGGTTGTGCGCCCTGCGCGCCGCGCGCGACCAGTCTCGCGCCGGGGCCGCCTTGGCCCGCGTCGCGGCCAGCGCCGCAGGGGCGGACAACCTGATCCCGGCGCTGCTGGCCGCCGTCGAAGCCGATTGCACGCTGGGGGAAATCGCCAACGCGATGCGTTCGGTTTTCGGCGAATACCGCGAAACCGTGGTGGTGTGAGCTATCGCGTCGTAAACGTCGTTTGGGGCGCCGGGTCCACGTTGCGCGAGGCGGGCGACTCCTGCAGCCGGTACAAATGGTTCACCGGCCCCGGCCCCGGTCCGATAGCATAGGCCTGCTTGAGCGCCGCCGTCAGATACGCCTTAGCCATCACCACGGCGTCCTGCACCTGTTTTCCATTGGCCAGGTTGGCTGCGAGCGCGGCAGAAAGCGTACAGCCGGTGCCGTGCGTGTTGGCGGTGCGCACCCGGTCCGCCGCCAGCGTGACAAATTTCTCGCCGTCGTACAGCCAGTCACACGGACGCTCCAGGTGCCCGCCCTTGATCACTACATACTGCGGCCCCATCTCGCGCAGTTTGATCGCGGCCTGCTCGAACTCGGCGGGCTTGCCCGGCCGGATGCCGGTCAGCACCTCCGTCTCGTCAATATTGGGGGTCAGCACATCCACTTTCGGCAGCAGCCGCTTGCGCAGCGCCTCCCAGCCCCGCTCATCCATCAGCGCCGCGCCACTCGAAGCTTTTCGCACCGGATCCAGCACCACCCACGGCACTGGATGCCGCTCCAGTGCGCGCGCGACCACCTCCACGCCGCCGGCGCTGCCAATCATGCCGATCTTGACCGCACGCGGCGCCAGCTCCGTCAGCAGCCCCTCCAATTGCGCCTCGAGCAACTCCGGCGCCACGGGCTGATAGCTCTGCGCCCCCTGCGTGTTTTGCACCGTGATTGCCGCCACGCAGGCCAGCCCGTAGGCCTGGTTGGCGGCAATCGTCTTGATATCGGCCAAAATTCCGGCTCCGCCGGTGGGATCGAAGCCGGCGATGGTGAGCACCAATGGTGGTGCGGTGCTGATAGAGGCCATTCAAATTGTGTAGACCCAACCGCCAGTGATTGCAAGCAATTATTTGCGACTCCGGCAGATGCAACCGCCCGGCTCATTCCGGCACTCTGCTTGGGGTACATGTTGGGCATCGTACCGGCCGCCGGCAGCGCCACTCGCATGCAACCCCTGGGCGGCTCCAAAGAGCTGCTTCCGCTCGGCCGCCACCCACCCGAGGGTGAGCGTCACGGGGCTATCCGCGTCATCTCCGAGTTCGTCCTCGAGCGCATGTTGATTGCCGGGGCCGATCGCATCTGCCTGGTGGTGGCGAGCGACAAGTCCGATCTGCTGCGCTACTTTGGGCGCTGCCCGCTGGCCGCACAGCTATTTTTTACCCTGCAGCCGCAACCAGCGGGGCTGTGCGATGCCGTGTTCCGGGCCATCCCGCTGGTCAAGGAGGACGAGCCGGTGCTCATCGGCCTGCCCGATACCATCTGGTTTCCGTGCCGGGCCTATGCGGCGGCGCGGGGCGATCATATCCATCTCATAACCTTCCCGGTGTCGCGCCCGGAAGAGTTTGATGCCGTGATCGAATCCCGGCCGGGCGTGGTGGCGCACGTCGAGGTCAAACAGCCGGGCAGCTCCGAGCGCCGGGTCTGGGGTGCGATCACCATGCCCGGCAAAGACTTCCTCCGCCTGCAGGCCTTTTGGAGTTCCCGCGGCGCTCGCGAGCAATATCTGGGCGATCTGTTCAATACCTGGATTGGAACCGGCGAGGTCATCACGTGTGATCGCCAGGGCACCCATTACTTCGACATCGGCACCCCGGCCGGCTACGACTACGCCCTCCGTCGCCGCGTCTGGGAGCTGGAAAACGAAACCGACGCCGCCTCAGTCTGAAGCTTTGGGGCTGGGCGCGGGCGGCGATACGCCGGGTGGCAGGATAATTCCCTGCTCGCCCTGAAAGCTCCGCCCCCGCGCCCACGCAGCCCGCAAAATCGCCAGAATCGGCACCGACAGATACACCCCCACGATGCCGGCCACCTCGGCGCCCGCCAGCACTCCGAACAGCACCGCGAGCGGATGCAACTGCACCCGGTCGCCAAACATGCGCGGCGAGAGATGGTAATCCATGAACAAACGCCACGCCCCGATGAACAGCGCCACCAAAAAAACGTGCTGGTAGCCAGAGAAAAACGCCACGCCGAGCACCATCACCGCCCCGATCAGCGGACCCACAAGGGGGATAAAGTCCAGCAGCCCCGCAGTCACGCCCAGCGCCACCGCGTAGGGAATACGGAAGATCACAAACCCGCCCAAATACACCAGCAGCGTCATCACCATCAGCAGCAGTTGCACGCGAATGTAGTTGGCCAGCACGTCGTGGATGTCCTGCAACAGGCCGCCCACGAAGGAACGCTGCCGCCGCCGGGCCAACTGGTCCAGAATCGCCTGCGCAAACTGCCCCCCGCTCAACAGGAAAAAAATCGCCAGCACTGGAACCAGCAGCACCCAGATGACATTTTTGGCCACGCCGGAAAACCCCGCCAGCATATCGCGCACCCAACTGGCAATCTGGCCCTGGTGCGAGGTCAGGATTTGCTGCACCTTCCGCTCCGCCGCGTGGCTCCAGTGCCGTTTTACCGCCAGAGCGTGCAGCATCTGTCCGCTCACGATGCGGTGGGTGATGTTGGGCAGCGCGTCGGAGAGCTTGCCCAACTGCCCGGCAATGCGCGGTCCCACGAAGAAAAAGAAAATCCCGATGCCCACGAAAATGATGACGTACACGGCCAGCACCGCCCGTCCGTGGCTCAGCCGCACCCGGTGCTGGAGGCCGCTCACGAACGGTTCCAGCAGGTAGGCAAACATGATCGCGAACAGGAAGGTGACCAGCGTCTTCCAGGCGAAGTAAATGAATACGAGCGCCAGCCCATACAGCAGAATGGTGGCCAGCACCCGCGCCGTGCGGCCGTCAAACAGCAGCACCGCTCACCCACCGTTGTGGCAATGCGATCATGAGTGGGAGGCAAGACATGGCCATTACCGCGGTACAGAGTTGGATGCTGCTGCTATTCGTGGTGGTGAACTTTGCCGTTGCCGGCGTTGGCGCCCGCATTGGCGGCCGCAGCCATTATACGGAAATATGGTATAGCAGCCTGCGGAAGCCGCCCGAATATCCCGCCGAGTGGATCTTTTCTCCCGTATGGAGCGCCATCGCCATCGTCACCGGCATCGCCGGCTGGATTATTTGGCGGCAGTGGCAGAACGGGTTTGCGGCCACCGCGCTGGTGCTGTACGGCTTTTGCCTGTGCTTCAACGCGCTCTGGCAGGGCGTGATCTTCGGCCTCCGGCGCCTGGGTCTGGGTGTGGCGTTTGCCTGGCTGCTGTGGGGAACCATTTCCGCGACCATGCTTTACACCGCCGCCGACGGCACCTGGGACTGGCTCTGGCTCGCCCCCTATTGGCTGTGGGTGGGCTACGGACTGCGCCTCAACGACGGCCTGTGGCGCCGCAACCAAGTGCTCGCCCTGCCACCGTCCTCAATCGAGCTTGAGGCGCCAGCCCCCGAACAGCCGCCCGCGGAGCCGCCTCAAGGCTCATAAAGTTGAGCCCTGCCGCTGGAGCTGGGGTCGGCCGACCGCAGTTATGCTAATGGAGATGCCCGCGCAGCCGATTTATCTCGACAACCATGCCACCACGCCGGTTGATCCGCGTGTGTGGCGCGCCATGGAGCCTTATTTCACCAGCGAGTTCGGCAACCCCGCCAGTAACAGCCACGCTTACGGCTGGGCCGCCGCCAAAGCCGTGCAGCAGGCGCGGGCGCAACTCGCCAGCCTGATCGGGGCCAGCCCGCAGGAAATCGTCTTCACCAGCGGGGCCACGGAAAGCGACAATCTGGCCATCAAGGGCGTGGCCGACCTCCATCGCGGCCAAAAGGCCCATATCATCACCACCGCCATCGAGCATCACGCCGTGCTCGATCCCTGCGCCCGCCTGGAACACGAAGGGTTTGCCGTTACCCGGCTGCCGGTGGAAAGTAGCGGACGCATCCGATTTTCCGATCTCGAAGCGGCGCTGCGGCCCGAAACTGTCCTGGTCAGCATCATGGCGGTGAACAATGAAATCGGCGTGATGCAGGACATGGCCGCCATCGGTGCGCTGACCCGCGCCCGCGGCATCCTGTTTCACTCCGATGCCACCCAGGCGGTCGGCAAAATGGAGGTCAACGTGAGCGCCTGGAACGTGGATCTGATGTCGCTCTCCGGCCACAAGATGTACGGCCCCAAAGGGGTCGGCGGTCTTTACGTCAAAGCCGGAACGAAGCTCATTTGCCAGCAGGATGGCGGCGGCCATGAGCGCGGCCTGCGCTCGGGCACGCTCAACGTGCCTGGCATTGCCGGTCTTGGCGCGGCCGCGGCCATTGCGCAACAGGAGATGCCGGAAGAGAGTGCCCGCATTGGGGTCCTCCGCGATCGGCTGCGCGACCTGATCCTGGCGGGTGTCGAAGGCGTCAAGGTTAATGGTAGCCAGAGCCATCGCGTCGTTCATAACCTCCATCTAACCTTCCCGGAGGTGGACGCGACCACGCTGATGATGAGCATGCCTGAAGTCGCCTGTTCTTCCGGCTCGGCCTGTACTTCCAGTTCGCGTTCTGCCTCGCACGTGCTGCTGGCCCTTGGCCTCAGCGAGGATGAGGCGCAGCGCTCGCTGCGCTTCGGCTTGGGCCGTTTCACCACACCCGAAGAAATCGAACGCGCGGCCGGATACGTGGTGGAAGCGCATCGCCAACTGCGCGCTCTAGTCTGAAGGCGGCCATGGCGGACGCACTGAGCTGGGACGACGCCGACGAGATCGCCGAAATCCTCCGCCAGCGCTTTCCCGACAATAATCCGCAAACGCTGGCCGAGTTGGAGATTGCGCGTTGGGTGCGTGAGATTCCCACGCTGGCCGGTGAACCGGCACAGGGGAACGAGTTCCAGGCGCAAATCGAAGCCATCCGCGACGCCTGGTCGCGCGCCGCGTGAGGCGAGCGGCCCCGCTATACTGAGTTGATGGCGCTTCCCGAACAAATCCAGCAGGATCTCGTCGCCGCGCTCAAGCAGCACGAAGAGCTGCGCCTGTCCACGCTGCGGATGATGAAGTCGGCGATGCAATACCGGAAAATCGAAGCCGGGCACGAACTCGACGATGCCGAAGTGCAAAAAGTACTGGCCACGATGATCAAGCAGCGCCAGGATTCGGCCGAGCAATTCGCCGCCGGCGGACGGCCGGAGCTCGAAGCCAAGGAGAAGGCCGAGATCGGCATCATCGAATCCTATTTGCCGCGGGCGCTTTCGCAGGACGAAATTGAAGCCACCGTGCGCGCCGCCATCGCCGAAAGCGGCGCCAGCAGTGCGCGCGACATCGGCAAGGCGATGAAAGCCGCCATGGCGCGATTCCAGGCGCAGCAGCAGCGTGCCGACGGCAAGCTGGTCAACGCCGCCGTCACCCGCATCCTCACCGGTCAAAACGGATAAAAATGAAATCAAGCTGGAAACTCCGCCTGCTGCGCGAGTTGGCGTTTGTGGTGATTATCGGCACGCCGGTGCTGCTGTTTTTCCTGGTGATGTCGCCACGCTCGCACGCCACGCGGCTGCTGCGCCAGTTGCGCGCGGTGGAAGTGAGCCAGACGCAATTCGAGAAAGTACAGACGCTGGCGCAGCACTACGGGTCCTCGGCGGCCTGCGTGGGCGACAACTGTCTGTTCCAGTTCCAGAACGCGTGGTTGCACTGGCTGCGGCTGGCGCCCATGACCGAGTTCAGCGTGATGGTGCGCCGCCACGGCGAGGCCACCGATGCCGGGGGCGGCCACGTAGGCGCCATTGACATGGCCATGCTGGTGAGCCGCAACTGGGATCAAGGCGGCGCAATCGCCAGCGCGCTCGTTTTTGATCAGATGGACGAACAGGGACTGCCACCGTATGAAGCCAGCATCGTTTTTGGCGCCGACGGCCAACCCGGCCGCACCGTCGTCCGCATGACCCCGCGCGCCAGCCGGGGACTGCGCCGCAGCGCCCGCGAGTTCAATCTCGGCTGCCTGACGCGCATTGGCGGCTGCCGCAACAGCCACCAGCTTCTCCCCAACGTTTGGCGCGGGGCGCGGCGCATTCAATCCGCCAGCAGGCGCTCCCCCGCCTCACCCACGCTCGCCGCCGTAAACTGAGCACCCAGGTCGCCCATCCGCCGCGCCAACTCGCTGCCTGGCACGCCAATGCCCACAAACCGCACTCCCGCCGCTTGCGCGCAGGCGGCATCGTCCACCGTATCGCCCACGTAGATTTCCGCGCCCAGCTTTTGCAATCCCTCCGGCGCCGGTTTGGCTGCCGCATCCTCCAGCGCGACGATGTTCTGAAACGCCTCGGCCACGCCGAAGCGCCGCAGCGTAAACTCGGCGTCGGCCCGCGGCCGGCCGGTAAAAATTGCCAGCGCGTAACGCCGCCGCAGAGCGGCCAGCAAATCCGGCGGCAGCAGCCAGCGTTCGCGAAAAATCAACCCGTCCGGCCGGTAAGTCCCCATGCCCGGCGCACCGCGATAAAAGCGGCTAAAAACCTCAACCACGCGTTCCCGGCTCACCTTCTTCCCGCGCCGCCGCAGCAGCTCCCGCGTCACATCCCAATCGTTGTTGAATCCTCCGGCCAGCTTCAACTCACGGATTTCATCCTCGCCCGCCGCAGCGCCGCCCATCGCCTGGACCGTGAACCCAATGCAGGCGCGGAACGACAGCGAAACATCCACCAGCACGCCGTCCAAATCGAAAACCAGCATGGTCCTATAATGTAGTGCATCATGGCCTCCGGCACCGGCCAGGCAAGCGCACGGTATCGCATTGTCGGCAAGCTGGGCGGGGGCGGCATGGGCGTGGTCTTCAAGGCCGAGGACACCTCCCTCGGCCGCTTCGTCGCGCTGAAGCTGCTGCCCGACAATCTCGCCCGCGATCCGCTGGCGCTCGAGCGCCTGCGCCGGGAGGCGCGCGCGGCCTCGGCGCTCGACCACCCCAACATCTGCACCGTCTACGACATCACCACCCAGGATGGCCAGCTGGCCATCGCGATGCAGTTTCTCGAGGGCGTGACGCTCAAGGGCAAGCTGGCGGGCGGAGTGGCGTTGGCAGCGGACACGGTCGTGGACCTGGGCATTCAAATAGCAGACGCGCTCGCCGCCGCGCACGCCAAAGGCATCATCCATCGCGACGTCAAGCCGGCCAATATTTTCGTCACCAGCCGCGGCCAGGCCAAGGTGCTGGATTTCGGCCTGGCCAAAGTGGAGGCAACCGCCGATCCGGAAGCGCCCACGCTGGACGCCGCGCCCAGCGACCTCACCTCGCCCGGCACCACGCTGGGCACGGCGGCCTACATGAGTCCCGAGCAGGCCTTGGGCGAGCCGCTCGACGTCCGCTCCGATCTGTTCAGCCTGGGCACGGTGCTCTATGAAATGGCCACCGGACGCCTGCCCTTTGCCGGCGCGACTTCGGTCGCCATCTCCGACGCCATCCTCCACAAAACGCCCACTCCGCCCGCCCAGCTCAACCCCCAGCTTCCGCCCGAGCTGGCACGCATCATCGAGCGCGCGCTCGAAAAGGACAGGGCACTGCGCTACCAGAGCGCGGCCGACCTGGAGGCCGATCTGAAACGCCTCAAGCGCGACAGCGATTCCGCCCACAGCAGCGCCGCCGCGGCCGCGCCGCCGCGGCCGGCGCCCAGCCACGCTCGCCGCCGGTGGATTCCAGGCGTGGTTGCCGCGGCCATCATCGCCGCCGCGCTCGTGTTCTTCTTCGCCAACCGAGCCCCGGCGATGACCAGCAAAGATGCCATCCTGGTGACGGCGCTGACCAACACCACCGGCAATACCGCCTTCGACGGCACGCTGCGCACCGCGCTCGAGGTCAGCCTGGAGCAGTCGCCGTACTTTAACGTCGTTTCCGATCAGCAGATCGCCCGCACGCTCGCCCTGATGGAACAGCCCGCCGCGACGGTCGTCACCGCCGATATCGGCCAGCAAATCTGCCAGCGCGATCAGATCAAGGCCCTCCTGCATCCCTCCATCGCCAGCCTGGGCAGCCAGTATGTGATCACCCTTCAGGCGCTCGACGCCGCCAGCGGCGCAACGCTCGCCGAAACCGAGGCGACGGCCAATTCCGCAAGCGAGGTGCTGGCGGCGCTGGGCAAAGCCGCGACGGAACTGCGGCGCAAACTGGGCGAGTCGCTGACCTCGATTCATCAATTCAATCAGCCGCTGCTGGAGGCGACCACGTCTTCGCTGCCGGCGCTGAGGGCATTCACGCTCGCCGACCACGACCTCGACCAAGGCGACGATTCTGCCGCCATCTCCGCGGCGCAGCAGGCCATCGCGCTCGATCCGAACTTCGCCATGGCTTACCGCGTGCTCGCCGTCGCCTACGGCAACAACGGCGATCGCCAGACCGCAGCGCAGGTCGCCGCCAAAGCTTTCACCCTGCGCGATCGGGCCAGCGAGAAGGAAAAGCTGCTGATCACGGGAACGTACTACGACTTCAGCGGCCAAATCGAAAAAACCATCCAGACTTATCGGTTCTACGTTCAGACCTATCCGCGCGGTACGATCGGCATCGAAAATCTCGGAACTGCATACGCCGGGTTGGGCGAGGACGCCAAGGCCTTGCCGCTGTATCTGTCGGGGATCCAACTTAACCGCGGTAACTTCACGGGCTACGCCAACGCCGGTTTCACCTACTTGGCGCTGGGACGCCCGGACGAAGCCAAGGCGATCCTCGCGGAAGCCGCCGCCCGCACAAGCCGGCAGGGCGCAGTGGACATATTGAGTGACAACGCCGCGCTGGCCGCGATGCACGGACAACTGCAAAAGTCGAATGCCCTGAATGCTCAAGCGACATCCCAGGCACGCCAGATGGGCGAGACATTTCAGGCCGAACTCGGTTTGCAGGCGGAGGGCTACAACGACGCGATGGCGGGCGAAACCGCTCCCGCGCTGCGCATCGCCGCTCAGGCGGCCAGGCAGGCGCCGTTGCTGCAGGCGATGGCCGCCCTCACCGAGGCACAGGCGGGCGACGATGCTGCGGCCGCGGCGCTGATCCAGAAAGCCGCTCAAGCCGAACCGCTGAACACGTTCTTCCAATCCGTTTACCTTCCCGACGTACAAATGGTGATCGCCCTACATCACGGCGATACCGCGCGGGCGCTGGCCCTCGCGCAGGAGGCCGAATCGTTCAACGGAGGGTTTGCTGACGGAGGGCGTGCTCCCTCCATGTACATCTGCGGCAACGTGGATCTGGCTGCGGGCAAGGCCGCCGCGGCGCAACAGGAGTTCGAGAAGATTCTCTCCCACAAGGCGCTCGGACCGGACACGTCCCTGCCGATAACGCTCTCGCTGGCCCAGCTCGGCCTCGCGCGCGCCGACGCCCTTGCGCGCCGGAACGTCCAGGCCCGCGCCGCCTATCAGGACTTCTTCGCCCTGTGGCAGCACGCCGACCCCAGCCTGCCGCTCCTCAAGCGGGCGCAGTCCGAATACTCCCGCCTGCCCTGATCCCGAGGCCACCGCGTGTCCGAGCGCTATCACATCCTCGAAAAACTGGGTAGCGGCGGCATGGGCGTGGTCTTCAAGGCCGAGGACACCACCCTCGGCCGCTCGGTCGCGTTGAAGTTTTTGCCCGAGCATCGGGCCGACAGCCCCGCTGCCCTCGACCAGCTTCGCGCCGAGGCCCGCGCCGCCAGCGCCCTGGACCACCCCAATATCTGCACCATCTACGACGTTGTTTTCCACGCAGGCCGCCTGGCCATCGCCATGCAATGGCTGGAGGGCCAAACCCTGCGCGAAAAACTCCACCCCGGTTTGCCGCTGCCGCTGGACACCACCGTCGCCCTCGCCCGGCAGATCGCCAGCGCCCTCGGGGCCGCGCACGCCCAGGGCATCATCCATCGCGACATCAAGCCCGCCAACCTGTTCGTCACCGCTCGCGGCGACGCGAAAATTCTGGATTTCGGGATTGCCCGCGAGGCCTCGGAAACCGCTGCCGCCGTCGACCCCGACGCCCCTACGGCCGGCTCGTCCGGATCCGGCAGCCACGCCGGCACCCTGGCCTACATGAGCCCCGAACAGGCGCTGGGCCAGCCGCTCGATGCGCGTTCCGACCTGTTCAGTTTCGGCATCGTGCTCTATCAAATGGCCACCGGCCACTTGCCCTTCGCCGGCCGCACCGCCGCCGCCTTCGACGACGCCCTCCTGCATCAGCCGCCCCGGCCGCCCGCGCAACTCAACGTCCACGTACCGCCCGAGCTCGAGCGCATCATCTTTCGCGCCCTCGAGAAAGACCCGTCGCTGCGTTACCAGAGCGCGGCCGACCTCGAAGCCGATCTCCGCCGCCTGCAACGCGACCAAATCTCGGGCCAGCGTCCCGCTGCCCCAGCCCGCCGCCTGCGCCGGCTTCCCGCGATCATCGCAGCCGCCGTCATCGCCGCGGCGCTGACCTTTTTTCTTACTCGCCGCACTCCCGCGCTCACCTCGCGCGAGCCCATCCTGATCACCGCCTTCACCAACACCACCGGGAACCCCGCCTTCGACGGCGCCCTCCGCACCGCACTCGAGGTCAGCCTGGAACAATCCCCGTTTTTCAACATCGTTTCCGATCAGCAGATCGCCCAGACGCTGCGGCTGATGGAACAGCCCTCGGATGCAGTGATCACCCCCGCCATCGGCCGTGCCATCTGTGAGCGCGATCAGATCCAGGCGATGCTCGATCCGGAAATCACCAGCCTGGGCAGCGAGTACGCCGTAACCCTGGCCGCCGTCAACCCAGCCTCGGGCGCCGTCCTGGCCCAAACCCAGGCCCTCGCGCCCTCTGCCGCCCAGGTCATCCCGGCTCTCGACCAGGCCAGCCGCGCCCTGCGCGCCAAGCTCGGCGAGTCCCTGGCCTCGATTCACAGCTTCGATCAGCCGCTGCTGGAAGCCACTACTTCCTCGTTGCCCGCCCTGCGGGCCGTCACCCTGGCGGAAAGCGAACTGGTCAACGGCAACGAAGAGGCCGCCGCCGGCTCTGCGCGCCAGGCGGTCGCCCTGGATCCGGAATTCGCCATGGCCTGGCGCGAGCTGGCCACCGCCGAAAACAATCAGGGCAACGCCGCCGCCGCCATGCAAGCGGCGCAAAAAGCGTTCGCGCTGCGCCAGCGCGCCAGCGAAAAAGAAAAGCTGCTGATCGCCGCGAGCTATTACCAGTACAGCGGCGAAGCCGAGCGCTGCATCCAGGCCTGGCAGACCTACACGCAGACGTACCCGCGCGCCTGGCGCGGCCTGAACAATCTCGCGGTGGCGCAGAATCATCTGGGTGAGTTCCAGCAAGCCCTGCCTTCGTTGCTGTCCGCCGTCCGGCTCCAGCCCGGCGCCTACCTGCCGCAGGAGAACACGGCGGTCGCCTACGCCGGTCTGAACCAGCCGGCGCGCGCGCAGGCGGTGCTCGAGTCCGCGGTCACTCACCACCTGGGCGGGTATGCCGTACACGTGCAGTTGGGCGCGATTGCCTGGGCACGCGGCGATGCCGCCGCGCTGGCGCTCGAAAATGCCGCCGCCAGTGCGAGCCCTCAGGGTCATCTCGAAGTGCTCCAGCGCCAGGCTTCCCTCGACGCCCTGCACGGCCAACTCCGCCTTGCCCGTTTCCTCTACGCCCAGGCCAACGCCCTGGCGCAGCAATTGGGCGAAAATTTCCAGATCACGCGCAACTACGCCGCCCTGGACCTCGATACCGCACTGCTCGGCCGCAGGCCGCCGGCGCGCCACCAGGCCGCCGCGGAGGCAAATTCCCCCAGCTCCCAGTTGCAGTTCGATGCCGCTTACCTGCAGGCCTGGACTGGCCACGCCGCCGCCACCGCGCTCATCGCCGCGGCCGCGCACGCGGCCCCGCGCAACACGCTGCTGCAAATGGTCTGGGTTCCCGACGTCGCCATGGCATCCGCTCTCGCCCGTCATCGCGGCGCCGGCGCGCTGCAGCAGGCGCAAACCGCCGCGCCTTACGACGGCGGCACCGCCCTCTCGCTTTACACTCGCGGCCTCACCGAGCTTGCCTTCGGCTCGCCCGCCGCCGCGGCCGCCCTGTTCCGCCAGACCCTTGCGCTACGCGCCTTCGTGGTCTTCCAGGGCCAAAACCCGATCGTGCTCCCGCTGGCTCAGCTCGGCCTCGCCCGCGCCCTCGCCCGGGGCGGCCAAACCGCGGCCGCCCGCGCCGCCTATCAGGATTTCTTCGCCCTGTGGCGGCACGCCGACCCCGATCTCCCCGTGCTCAAGCGAGCCCAATCCGAATACGCCCGCCTGCGCTGATCCCGAGGCCACCCGAACGGGTGGGCCACTTCGCGCCCTGCGTAAACTGAGCTTCGGTGCCGACGCTGGCGGTGGAACATATCCGGCCGATGCGCGGCGGCGCGCAATCGCACCTGATGCGCGCCGCCGACGGGCACTTCTACGTGGTCAAGTTCGTCAACAACCCGCAGGGCCGACGCGTGCTCGCCAACGAATGGCTGGCGGCGCGGCTGGCGCGCGGCCTGGGGCTGCCGGTGCCGCCGCAAGCGCTGATTGAAGTACCGGAAGAACTGATCCACGGATCGCCGGCGCTGGTGATGCGCATGGCCGGACAGCTTGTCCCCTGCGCTGCCGGCCTGCAGTTCGGTTCGCGGCTGCCCAGCGATGATCCCCAGGCACCGATCTACGATTATCTGCCCGAGCCCGGCCTGAACCTGATCAGCAATCTGGCCGATTTCGCCGGCATGCTGGCCTTCGACAAATGGACCTGCAACTGCAACGGCCGCCAGGTGGTTTACTGCCGCACCGCGCCGCGGAAGGCGTTGCGCGTGTTCATGATCGACCAGGGTTTTTGCTTCAACGCCGGCGACTGGAATTTTCCCGACTCGCCGCTGCGGGGCGTGTACAGCCGGAACGTGGTCTACAGGGGCGTTACCAACTGGGATTCGTTCCAGCCCTGGCTGGAGCGGCTGGAGCATTACGAGGAGGCCAGGATTTTCGCCGCCGGAGAGGAAATCCCGCCGATCTGGTACGGCAACTGGGACGATCTGCAAGGGCTGGTGGAGCGGCTCATCCGCCGGCGCACGCGGGTGCGCGAACTGATTTGGGAAGTGAAATCCTCGCCGCGGGCGCCGTTTGATAATTGGGAGGGCGCGGCCACCGAAGCGGCGGCGGGAGGATTGAGGTAAGCCATGGCAGAACCCGCACTCATCGCTTGCCAATACGTGCTGATCCGGCTGGCGCCCAGTCCCATCCGGGAAGAGGCGGTCACGATCGGCGTGGCGCTGTTTGAGCCGCAAATGGGGGGCTTCACCGGGGTGAGGGTGCGGCCGGGCGAGCTCGATCCCGCCCTGGCCGGACTGGAAGCGGATTTGCATGCGCGCCTCTCGACCGCCCAACCCAACTGGCTGTCGCGCAGCTATTTCCTCGAATTTGCCCGCGAGAGCTTCAACCACTCGTTGCGTCTCACCGATCCCTGTCTGGTTCTCACTGCCGATCCCGCCGCCGAGCTGGACCGGCTCTATGCCCAATACGCCGCGCCACTGCGGCCCGCGGCCGAAGCGGGGCCTGAGGTGAGGGGCGCGCGGCGGCGCGTGCTCACTCACCTCCGCCGGGTGTTCGCCGAGGAGCGCGTACTGCGCCGGCTGCAGCCGAACTTCCGCGCGGGCGAATGGCTCGGCAGCCCGGACCGCTTCCGCTTCGATTTCCATTACCGGGGAGGGGGTGAAACCAGCGTGCACCACGTGATTCAAGCGTTACCCTGGTCCAGCGACGAAGGGGCGGTGAAGGAACTCTGCTTTACCGTCGAGCGCGTCCGGCGCCATCTCGGCAGGCTCGACGTCGCCGCTTTCCACGACGATAGCGCCAGCCCCGAAGCCGCCTACTTCGCCGCCCTGCTCAGCGAGGCCGACATACGCATGCTGGGGCTGCCCGAGGCTGCCGCCGAAGCCGCCCGAATCCGACTTATCGTCAATGGAGCTTAGAGACGGGTGGCGCGACCGTGGAGGGTCGGGTGGCCGGTTGAAGTAGAGCGGAATGGGCTTACGCGAGGAGGGAGCGGGGAAATCGGAATCGGGCTGATTGAACCAGGCGAGGGCGGTCGAGTAAGCGCGGCCGGGAGAAAGCTGCTCGATGAAGGCGCCAGCGAGCAAGGAGGAAAAATCCCTGGGGCGGGACCGCTTGCGGGCATCGGAAAGGAC
This sequence comes from Terriglobales bacterium, assembly GCA_050747745.1. Taxonomy (GTDB): domain Bacteria; phylum Acidobacteriota; class Terriglobia; order Terriglobales; family SCQP01; genus SCQP01. Next base: position 4,687 of record JBOGKM010000041.1, on the reverse strand, counting down.
GCGATGGGCGAGGGCGGAGTCGCGAGGGGAGAGGCGGAAGAGGGCGAAGCGCGGGTGGAGTTCGAGATCGGCGGGGCGGGCGGGATCACATTTGGTACAACTTAAGTCATTTATTTTCAGTAAGCGATAGGCGGACTGGCGCGGGATGTCGTTGGCCTTGAGCCAGGCATGAAAAGCTCCGGAGCGTCCTGGGTGGGCAAGTTCCTGGTGCTTGCGCAGGAGGAGTTCGGCTAATTCGGCCAGATGGGGGCGCAAGTTGCGCGAGGCCTGGCGCTGGTCGCGGGAGGCTTGGCGGAGGTCTGGCCAGAGGTTGGGAATTTCGGAGGGTGGAGGGTAAGGTGCGGCGTCCTGGGGGCGTGCTCCGGGCGGGCGCGTTTCGGAGGCGGATGAGGGGACGAAAACGGAAGAAAGCTGGGAACACCAGTCGGGGACATTGGCGGAGGGATAGCGGCGGAGGAAGTCGTCCATTTCCTCACGGGCAAGGCCGCCGGTATGGCGGTGGAGGGCGGAGGCGGCGATGGCGCCAAAATCGTAGCCGCCGGGGCGGCAGGCACGGCGTAGAGGGGAGTGGTCGAGCAGGATGTTGTCGGCGCAAAGTTCGAGGATGGCGCGGTGCTTGGGGCGGAGGCGGATGGTGAGGGTTTGGTCGCGAAAAATGGCGTCGAAACTGGAGGGAGGGCCGAGAGAGTTGCTGGTGGATGAGTCGGGGAAGGCGATGCGGCGGGCAGACTGGTGCGGGATGTGGAGCTGATCGAGGAAGGCGGCGAAGTCAGGGTAGTTGGGGAGGCGGCCGGATTCGGCGTTGAGGACGGCGCGGAGAGAACCGGCGAGGGAGCGGGCGTGGCGGCGGTGTGCGCGGCGGAGCCGGAACAAGGCCAAGGGACCGGCGCCGGCGGGAGCGGGGGTGGGAGAAGGCAGAGACAAAACGGGCGTTGCAGCGACTAACCGCGCCCACGAAGAATCCAGCGGGCCGCCTGGATGGTGGCAGGGCCACCTCTTGCAGGAACTTACAAATATATAGAGTACGAAAGTGGGTAAAAGGTTGGGGTGGGAGCAAAAAAAAGCGGCGGGCGGGGACCGTTTTGGGAACGGTGGTTGGGTTATGAGGGTCTGTCGGGTTCGTAACCTGGTGAAAGCGCGGGCACGGATGGCGCTGGTGGGCCCCCACAGTCACCCTTGGGAAGCCTTTTTTGGGGGTCCAGCCGTTACGTCGTCCTGTGGATGGTCGCCTACCGCGAGAGCGCGGCGCTGGCAAAGCGGCTGATCGAGTGCAGCTACCGCGGCCGGCACATCGTGCCCGGCCAGCTCACCGTCCACGCTGATCGCGGCTCCTCGATGAAATCAAAACCGTTGGCGCTGTTGTTCGCCGATCTCGGAGTCCTCAGGACTCACAGCCGGGCACATGTGCCCGACGACAACCCGTTCTCGGAGAGCCGGACTACCCTCAAGTACCATCCCGGCTTCCCTGTCAGTGCCGGTGGTAGAAGTCTGTAGAGCGCGGAAGAAGGAAGTCCCCCAAACGCCGAACACAATGTCCTCTGAACCGTGGCAACGGAGGAGGGCAAGTGATCGGCAAGGAGGACTTCGTGACGATTCAGGCATTGATTCAACGCGGCGTCTACGTATGCGATGTGGCGCGGCAACTGGGAGTGCACCCGAAAACGGATCGAGCGCTCCCGGGCGTTCTGCCAGCCGTTCTTCCGCTGGTACAACCACGACCATCATCACCCCGCCCTCGGCCTGCTGACCCCGGCGGCCGTGCATTACGGCCAGGCGCCCCAGATGCTGGCCCAGCGCCAGTCAGTCCTTACCGGTGCTTTTACCGCCCATCCCGAGCGCTTCGTCCGGCGGGCGCCCCGCCCGCCGGACCTGCCAACTCAGGTCTGGATTAACCCGCCGAAACAGGGGGCGAAAGCTCTCTAAACTTCAAGCCCAGGTGTCTCACTTTCATTGACACGTGCCGCCGCTTGTCCAGACGGCCCAGCGACGACGCTTGCGGTAAGAGGCATGCGGCATTTTTGATCCTTGTACCCGTAGCTCCGGGGGCGCTCACTGTGGCAAAGCCGTTCAGCTCAATCAGGCCCCGACCTCTTAAGCGAAGGAGATTTTGGGGGCGGGGCGGAAGTGCGGCTGTCCACAACGTTGGCAAGCCTGATTACCGGCGATTTTATGGCATCGGTAGGGCGGCGTGCGGTGGATACAATAGCGGTGATTGCAAGCCGATGGGACCATCTCGCCTCACCGCACGCCGGAGCCACCGCGCCAAAAGGGCTTTAACCCAAAGGCTGTGATCCCGTTTGGCGTGAAGGTGGATGACATCGCTGCGGCTATGCGGGATTTTACGGATTTTCTCGGCTACGTGAATGCTGAGATGGAGCGGCGGGACCTTGTTCGCCTTGAAGACATGCTCATGCCCGCTAATTTTAGCAGTGTCGTGAGCGAGTTCATGTCGGCCACCGTCCCGAAGCACGCCAAGAGCGTCGCGAAGAACAACTATCACAACGGCCATCCCGACATCATCCCGGCCGGGAAATATCCTGGCGACAAGGTGCAACATGCTGGCGCGGACGGGATCGAGGTCAAGGCGTCGCGATACCTGAAAGGATGGCAAGGCCACAATGTGGAGGATGTGTGGCTGGTGGTGTTCGTTTTCGACAGTGGCAAGCCGGCGGATGTGGTGAACAGGGCGCGTCCGGAGCCGTTTCGGTTCGAGATGGTGCTTGGTGCGATGCTCACGAAGAACGATTGGAAATTTGCCGGTCGCTCCGAGACGAGCCGCCGCACAATAACGGCAAGTGTCACGACCTCTGGCTACGAGAAGATGATGGCAAACGTGATCTACCGTCGCCCTACGTCATAGCGAGCGTGAGCTGGTCTTTCTCGACGTGGATGGCGGAGAGCAGCGGCACGGCGTTCACTGCCATCTGAAAAAATTCTGCGCTATGCTCAAGCCCGACTGCCGTGCGATGCAAAGCATTGGCCGCCGCGATGGTCGAACCGGAGCCCATGAACGGGTCAAGGATGATACCTCGTTGGAGCGGAAGGATTGCAAAGACCATCTCCCTCATGAACTCTTGGGGCTTGGTGCTTGGATGGTTTGCGATCAGCCGCTCTTCAACGGGTGTGCGCCTGCTATCGACAACATCGAGAAATGGGGAGCCGTCCGGCAACCTCCGAATCGCTCCTGTTTCCCACGTCTTCAAGCATTTCCCGATTGTCATTCCGTTCGGCATTGGCTTTCGAAGAATGCCCCACGGCTCGTAGGCACCACGCGGAAGTGAACAGGTATCCGGGAACTCCGCTTCTGCGTTCTTTGGTCGGTCGCCGCCTCGGAATGTCGAAACAAGGCGGATCAACTGGCCCCTGAACTCAAGGCCGCCCTGAACGAGCGCAGTGTAGACGAGCTGGCACAGAAAGGAATTGCAGGCGATGAGGACGTGTCCTCCGGGCCTAAGAACTTGGCATGCCAGTTTTGCCCAATCCGTGAAGAACGCAGCAAGCCGTTCTCGCTCTTTGTCGTTGAGGGCCGTGAAACGCGGGAGTGGTTGCCGATTTGCCCCGTCGAACGAGGGGGGAATCCTCCAAATGCCCCCGCTTCGGTTTGCCCGCTTCTCGAGCTGATCTGACCGGTATTCTTTGAGGCCGTAAGGCGGGTCGGTAACGATTCCGTGGACGGAGTTTTCAGGCATCGCACTCATCCACGCGAAGCAGTCATCATGGATGAGCACAGAGCCGCCGATTAAAACGTGTTCGCGGCCTCGGGTGAAATCGGGGTACATGGACTTGCGCCATTTTCGCACAGAACAAGCTGCCCCGGTGCGTTGTAAGGCCGCATACGAATTTTGAACCCTCAAGCTTGGCGGCGATTTACGAGCGCGCAATCCTGTCAAGCTCCGGTTATTGCAGGAAATTCATGGGATAATTGTCACCTTGAGCAGCTCCCGGGAGGAATACATGGCAAGAACATCGACACGCGTTGCGACCGAAGCGAGCAAGCAAATACGCTCCCCGAGCAAAAAGATCCGGAGCGTCGCTGGTGCGGCCTTGCGCGAGCGGCGGAAACCCACAGGTGGGCGCTCAGGCAAGCGTTCGTAGGTCCTGTCCCAACCAATCAAGCTGTCCGCAACAACGTGGGCGTGAATGCACAGCGGCGGCGGTGACATGCCCTCGACAAATTAAGCCAGGTAGAATCGGAGACCCCTGGTGGCTGAGCCACTACCCGATGTTGTACCAGGGGAAACCAGAGCTTTTGGCCTGGGCTTGGCGGCGGTGCGTGTCAATGAAAGTGAGACACCTGGGCTGGAAGTTTAGAGAGCTTTTTCCTCCTTTTTCGGCGGATTGATCCAGACTTGAGTTGGCAGGTCCGGCGGGCGGGGCGCCCGCCGGACGAAGCGCTGGGGATGGGGGGTAAACGCGGTGGTGAGGACCGACTGGCGCTGGGCCAGGATCTGGGGCGCGTGGCCGTAATGCACGGCCGCCGGGGTGAGCAGACCGAGGCCGGAGTGGTGATGGTGGTGGTTGTACCAGCGGAAGAACGGCTGGCAGAACGCCCGGGAGCGCTCGATGGAGCCGGAGCGGCCGGGGAAGCCGGGATGGAATTTGAGGGTGTGGAACTGGCTCTCCGAGAACGGGTTGTCGTCGGGCACATGCGGCCGGCTGTGGGTTTTGAGCACCCCGAGATTGGCGG
>JBOGKM010000040.1:0-103212 GCA_050747745.1 Terriglobales bacterium | reverse complement strand
GGCATATCGTGCTGCTGAGCGACGTGACCGTCGAAGTGGAAATGGAACAACGGCTGGTGCAGGCGGATCGTCTGCGTTCGGTTGGACTGCTGGCCGCCGGGGTGGCACACGAAGTCAATACGCCGCTGGCGGTGATCTCGAGCTACACGCAGCTCTTGAGCAAGCAACTGGCGCAAGGCGGCAGCCCAACGGCGGCGGTGCTGGACACGATCACGCGGCAAACCTTCCGGGCCTCGGAGATCATTGCCAACCTGCTGAACTTTTCGCGGACTGGAGGCTCCAGCTTCCAGCCCGTCGAACTCAACGCGGTACTGCGCGACACCATGGCCCTGGTGGAGCATCCGCTGAAGAGCGCCGGCATTCATGCGATTGCGGCGCTGCATCCGTCCGCGCTTGATGTCCACGGCGACCGCGGCAAGCTGCAACAGGTATTCCTGAACCTGATTCTCAACGCCCGCGATGCCATGCCGCGGGGCGGTACCCTGCGCATCACGAGCGGAACCGGCGGCGATGGGCAAGCGTGGGTCACGGTCTCGGACACCGGCGCGGGCATTGCCCCGGAACTGCACCACCGCATCTTTGATCCATTTTTCACCACCAAGGCATCTGGATTGGCCAAGCCGCGCCTGGACAGCATGAGCACGGGCACCGGTCTGGGCTTGGCCGTCACCTACGGCATCGTGCAGGAGCACGGCGGCCACATCCGCGTGGAAAGCGAGCCGGAGCGGGGAGCCGAATTCCGGATCGAGTTCCCGCTGCTGGTGGCGCAGCCAATCACGGTCGCGGTTTAGCATGGCCAGCTCGCATTCGCCGGTTCCGATTGACCTTGCCGATCCGCCGCCGGCGCGGCGCGAGACGACGCCTGCCCTGCGGCTGCTGGTGGTGGACGACGAGGCGGCGATCCGCGAAAGCCTCGAACTATTGTTCAGGACTGAGGGCTTCGAGGTCGAATCCGCGGCGGACGCGGCGGCGGGCTGGAACTGTTTTCAGAATGGCATTTTTGACGCGGTACTGCTCGACGTCGCGCTTCCGGCGTCCAGCGAGGCCAGCAGCCGCCCCGCGCCCTCGGGCGGCTTGGATCTGTTGCGCCGCATGCACAGCGCCGGCGCCGTGCCGGTAACCATGATTTCCGCCTATGCCACGGTCGAGCTCGCCGTGCAAGCCATGCAAGCGGGGGCGCAAACCTTCCTGCAGAAACCGTGGAACAACGAGAAGCTGCTGGCCGATGTGCGCGCCGCCATTGCCGCCGCGCGCATGAGCCAGGAAAACCTGCAACTCAAGCGCGCCCTCAAGCAGCGGTATGGATTTGAGAACATCGTGGGCAAGAGCGAAGCCATGCTGCGGGTATTCGACTGGGTGGCGCAGGTGGCAGCCAGCCGCTCGACCGTCCTGCTGCAAGGCGAAAGTGGCACCGGCAAGGAGCTAATCGCCAAGGCACTGCACGCCCACTCCGCGCGGGCCGAGTTCCCCTTTGTTCCGGTCAACAGCGGCAGCATGACGGTGGATTTGCTCGAATCCACGCTATTCGGGCACGTGCGCGGCGCGTTCACGGGCGCCATCGCGCCGAAGAAGGGGCTGTTCGAAATAGCCGATCGCGGGACGATTTTTCTGGACGAGATTGGCAACATGAGCCTGGAAACCCAGGCCAAGATCCTGCGCGTGCTGCAGGACCGGCGTTTCATGCGCCTCGGTTCGGTGGAAGAGGTGCAGGTGGATGTGCGCGTGATTGCCGCCACCAACGTCAACCTCAAAAGCCTGGTGGCCGAGGGCAAGTTCCGCGAAGATTTGTTCTACCGTCTCAACGTGCTTAGCCTGACGCTGCCGCCGCTGCGCGAACGGCGTGAGGATATTCCATTGTTGGTGGAATTTTTCCTGGTGGGCTTCGCCGCCGAAAACCGGATGGCGCCGCGCCGGCTAACGCCCGAGGCGTTGCGCTACCTGCTCGATTACACCTGGCCGGGCCACGTGCGGGAGCTGGAAAACGTGATCGAGCGCGCCGTGGTGCTGTCCACCGCGCCGCTGATCGGCCCCGACCTGCTGCCGGAAATCATCACCGGCGACCGCGCTTCCGCCTACCGCGCCACCGCCAGCGGCGAGCGCAATCCCCAAACATTGTTCGCTGTTGTGGACGAGTTCGAGCGCCGCCTGATCGTGGACATGCTCGAGCAAACCCACGGCCGCCAGACCGAAGCCGCCGAGCGTTTCCAGATTCCGGTCTCCACCCTGAATCAGAAAATCAAGCGCCACGGCATTGACGTCAAGGCCATCGCCGCCAAACCCAGCGCCTAGAGCAAAATCAGCGTTGGTGTAATACGCGACCAGAACGAACGTGCGGCTTTTCCTAATGGAAAAGCCGCATTCGACTCAACCGACAGGCTACAGCACGGCCGATATTGCTCCAGCTAGAGCGTTGGGCTGCGCAACGCTTCCAGGCGCTGCATCGCTACCCAGTAGTGGTGCGCCTGAAAGGCGTTCAGGCGCCGCAGCTCGTTATCCAGGCCGGTGCCGGGCCGGAGCCAACGCGCCAGCCGCACCAGCTGGAAGTAGAGCAGCAGCCACGATTCCTGCCGCAGGTATACCGCCGGCGCCACGTGGGCGACCTTGGCATGGATGTACTGGAAATCTTCCACGAGGCGCGCCTGATCGGGCAGCACGCCATCGCGGCGCAGCCGGTCCAGCTCCGACATGTCCGCCTCGGTCACCTTCACGTGCGCGAAGCTGAAGATGGAATACGCCAGCACGCCAAAGGCGATGACCAGCAGCACAATGGAATACATCATCGAGCCGCCTACCATGAAGCCGCCTCCTTCAGACCCTCCGGCAGCGCCACTGGCCGTTGCGCCAACTTGCGCTCCGCCTCCGGCTGCCATAGCGAGTAACAGATCAGGCCGATGCTGCCCATCGCAACGACCGGGACGATGAAAGTGCCGAGAACTGGTAGCCAGCGGGACGGCAGGACGGCCTCGAGGGAATAGGCGATGGCGCTGGAGCTGTAGAGAATGCTAAAGGCCAGCACTGTGCGACGGAACCGCAACCCGGGCACCAACATGAGATTCATGGCGACGAACAGGATGACGGCCATGAGCATGCCCAGGAAGGAGAAATTCTGTTCTAAAGTTTCGAAGCTCCGAGCCTGCCCCGCCCGCGAGAGGTAGACGACCGCGACGCTGCCTACGGCGATACCGGTGAACAGCAGGATCGCAACCAGCCGCAGTTTGGGCAGTTTGAGAGCCGATTTTTCAAAAGCCAACTCCACCAGCCGCGCCAGGACAATGAATCCCAAGACCACGTCCGCGAGGTCAGTCAGATAGTAGGCGTAGAAGTACTGTACCGAGGTGAAGCCGGAATGGAAGAGGAAGAACTCAGAGCAGAGGTTGCCGCAGAGGGCAAGGGCGAAGTACCAGCGCAGGCAGAGCAGGCTCCGATCGACTCCACGGCGGAACGTGGCTACCAGCGCCGCCGCGTAGGCGAAGACAGCAACAACCCAGACTGCAAGTGAGAAACTCACACTTGCAGTCTAGCCGCCTTGAGGAGGTTTGCAACAGAAAAGAGAAGACCGCGTGGGCGGGCTATAGGGACAGGCTGGTGTGGCTCGGCTTAGGGTTACTAGTGGGCTGGGGGCCGGCGTTGCCACCAAAGGCGATGAAACTGTTGCTGTTTGCGCATTTCTTCCCTGGGTCGCAGGTGGGCTGGGGGCCAGCATTGCCAATTTCGGCGATCACCTGGTTCGTGGCCAGAGTGTTAGCCTTTAGATTCATGGTTTTGCTGGCTGTTTGCACTACGGCATTGGGAGCCGCGGCCTGGACGCGGGCGGTAGTGAAGTAGCTCAGGCCGAAGGTGGCGGCCAGCAGAACCATAGCAAAGGTGATCGCACCGAGAGTAGTTTTCATGGCTTTTGTCCTCAAATCTCCTCAAGTTCGCTAGCACCGCAACCGATAAGCCGTTCAGCCAGCTTATGGTCTGTCTTGGTGCTGCTAGTCCAGGATCCCTTGTCCCGTCGGATGTCACAAGGCAATATTCAATCATTGTGACGCTGAATCGGCGGTAATTCTTAGTATTTTCTAATGTCGTGGGTAAAATGTAACAATTTTGTGACAATTCAAGCGCCCAAAACCGGTTTCTCCGGTCCGGTGGAGGGGGGGACTGACGAGCTCAAATGCCGTACCAGGCGGGCGTACTGGCCCACCGCCGCCGCCAATTCGGCTTTTTCGACGCGCTCTTCCGCGGTGTGAGCCAGATGAATCGAGCCGGGTCCGAACAGCAGCGGCGTGCCCCAGTTGCCCAGGTTGGGGATATCGGTGCCGAAGGCGACAGTAGCGGTTGCAAAGCCTTCGACGGCGGTGAGCCGCAGCGGCGGCAGCTCGAGTACGAACTCGTGCTCGACTTCGCCGGCCAGCGCCGCTTCGATGGCGGCGCGCAGGCCGGTCGAAGGGCGCACCAGACGGAACATCAGTTCAGCTTCGGCCTCATCGGCGATGACATTGGGGGCGCGTCCGCCCCGGAGGGTGCCGATGTTGAGCGTGGTTTCGCCCAGCGCCTCATCGCGCGGCAGGGGCATGGCGCGCAGGCGCGCCAGCGCCAGCAGCAGCTTATCAACGGCGGAATCGCCCAGCTCCGGATAGGCGGAGTGGGCGGCGCGGCCGCGCGCGCGCAGGCGGACGCGCAGCACGCCCTTGCCGGCGGTGATCAGTTTGCTTTCAGTGGGTTCGCCGTTGATCAGCCAGCGCGCGGCAGCATTGGCGAGCGGGGGCGCACAGTCATTGGCGGCAAGTGCGCCGGCGCTGTCACGCTCCTCGCCGGCGACAAACAACAGGCCGAAACCGCCGGCGCCTTCGTCGGCCAGCGCCAGCGCGGCAAAAATCTGCGCGGCGCAAATGCCTTTGGCATCGCAGGCGCCGCGGCCGTAAATCGCCCACTCATCTTCGCGGCTGGGGAAAAACGGTGGCACCGTATCCAGATGCGTGCTCAGCACCACGCTCGGCTGTCCGCGCCGCGCATAGACATTGTCGCGTCCGGGCGCGACCGGCCACAGCGCCACTTCGTCGAACGCACCCGAAGCGCGCAAAAAATCCGCCACCAGCGCCGCCACGGCGCCTTCGCACCCCGTGGTCGAATCGAGATCCACCAGCGAGCGCGTCAGGGCAAACAGTTTATGCTCAGAAAAAGACATGGCTCGGATCGTTCACGCCACCTTTCCCGGCCCCGCCGGCCGGATCGAATATATCTTAAATGAAGCCACTGGCGCGCCGCGCGCGGGCGGGGCGCTGGTGTGCCATCCGCATCCGCTCTATCGGGGCACGATGCACACCCGCATCGTGTTCCACACGGCGCGGGCGCTGATCGAGCTGGGCCTGCCGGTGCTGCGTTTTCATTTCCGCGGCGTGGGCGAGAGCGAAGGCAGCTACGATCACGGGCGGGGGGAACTGGAGGACGTGCGCGCGGCGCTGGCGTTTCTATCGAGCCGGCACCCTGGCCCGGTGCTGCTGGCGGGGTTTTCCTTCGGCGCGACCATGGTGGCCAAGCTGCTGGCGGCGGAAACCCGGCCGGAGGTGGTGCAGGCGGTGCTGCTGGGCCTGCCGGTGGACAGCGGTCCGATTCCCGTCGACTGGGGCTGGCAGGGCCCCAAGCTCATGATCTCGGGCGATCACGACCAATTCGCGCGGGTGGAGTCGCTGGAAGCCTATTTTGCCGGCCTAGCCGAGCCCAAGCAGCGGCGCTGGATTGCGGGCGGCGATCATTTTCTCGCCGGCCACATGGAAGAATTCCGCGCCACGCTCAAGTCTTCGCTGGCCTAAAGCCGGTCAGTTTACCGTCATCCCTAAGCTCTTCATCTTGCGATAGAGGTGGCTGCGCTCCAGGCCGAGCACTTCCGCGGTGCGGGTCATGTTGCCCGCATTTTCCTCCAGCTTTTTCAGGATGAACTCGCGTTCGTAGGCAGAGCGCGCCTCGTGGAGGGAACTGAAGTCGGCGTCAGCCTTGCGTCCGCGGCGCAGCAGCGGCGGCAAATGGCGAGCTTCGATGGCGCGTGCATTGGGGTTCAAGATGGCGATGCGCTCGACCAGGTTGCGCAATTCGCGTACGTTGCCGGGCCAATTGTAGGCGGCCAGCGCGGCCATGGCCTCGGCGCTGAAGTCGTGGCATTTGCGGCCGTAGGCGCGGGCGTATTCGGAAAGGAAATGGCGCGCCAGCATGGGAATGTCCTCGCGGCGCTCGCGCAACGGCGGCACGTAGAAGGGAATTACGTTGAGGCGGTAGAATAGGTCTTCGCGGAAGTTGCCATGTGCAATCTCCTGCTCGAGGTTCTTGTTGGTGGCAGCTACGATGCGCACATCCGCGGAGGCCTGTCCCCCGCCGCCCAGCACTTCGAAACGGCCCTCATCGAGGGTGCGCAGCACTTTGGCCTGGGTTTTGAGGCTCATGTCGCCGACTTCGTCAAGAAACAGCGTGCCCTGATCGGCGCGGCTGAACTTGCCTTCCTTGGCCTCGGCGGCTCCCGAGAAGGCGCCCTGGACATGGCCGAACAATTCGCTTTCGATCAGCTCCTCGGGGATGGCGGCGCAGTTGAGCTCGACGAACAGTCCGTGCCGGCGCTCGCTGTGGGCGTGCAGGGCGCGCGCCACCAGTTCCTTGCCCACGCCGCTTTCGCCGTAGATCAAGACGCGGCCGTTGGTGGGAGCCATGATGGCGATCTGCTGGCGCAGCGCGCGCACCGGCACGCTTTCTCCGATAAGGGCGCTGGCGCTGGCGAAAGCCTGGCGCAAATGCCGGTTTTCCTTTTTGAGCTGGCGTTGCTCGAGCGCATGGCGCACGGCCAGCAGGGTTTTTTCAATGGTCAGGGGCTTTTCCAGAAAATCAAACGCTCCCAGCTTGGTGGCCTTGACGGCGCTTTCGACGCTGCCATGCCCGCTGATCACCACCACTTCGGGCGGCGCCGGGCGCTGTTGCAGGCGCGCCAGCAGCTCCAGGCCGTCCTGATCGGGGAGCCAGATATCGAGCAACACCAGATCGCAGGCATGCTCGTCGAGGGCACGCTCGCAGGCGGCGGCGTCACCCACCGCGTGCACCTGGTAGCCCTCATCCTCGAGCACGCCGCTGAGCGAGTGCCGGATGCCGGCTTCGTCGTCCACTACCAGAATGGCTGCGCGCGCCATATCGAAGATTTTAGACCGAGCTGGCTGCGTCCTGACCGATGGCGGCCGCGAGCGGCAACTCAATCACGAAGCGGGCACCCAGCGGCTCATTTTCTTCCGCGCGCAGCGTGCCGCCGCTTTCCTCTACAATGCGCTGCACAATCGCCAGCCCCAGCCCGCTGCCGCGCTGCTTGGTGGAGTAATAGGGGAGAAACAGACGCTGCTTGTCGCCGGGGGGCAGGCCTGGACCGGTGTCGGCGACCACCGCCTCGACGGAGTCCTGTTCCAGCTGCGTGGCCAGCGTGAGCTGGCGGTAAGGCGAGCCGCGCATGGCTTCGGCAGCGTTGTCAATCAAGTTAAGGAACACTCGCTTCATGTCTTCCGGGTCCAGGCGCAGGCGCGGCAGGCGCTCCTCCAGCAGGGTGCGGATCTCGATGCCGTCCAGGCGGCCGTCGAAGCTGCGCAGGGCGCGCTCGATAATCTCGTTCAGATCGCAGTCGACCGGCTGGGCGTGAGGGAAGCGGGCGAAGGCACTGAACTCGTCCACCAGCCGCTGCAGCGAATGCGCTTCGCTCTCGATGGTGCGAGCACATTCGGCGGCGACGGCGGCATCGCCCAGCCGGCGCTGGATGCGCTGGGCGCAGAGGGTGATGGGGGTGAGGGGATTTTTGATTTCATGGGCGATGCGCTGAGCCACCTCGCGCCAGGCAGCGGTCTTCTGGGCGCGCAGCAGTTCGGTCAGCTCCTCCAGCACCAGCACGTAACCGGCGGGGCGCCGGCCGCCACTGCCGGCGGCCAGGGCGGCGGCGGTGGCGGCCAAGACGATGGTGCGGCCGGCGTGGGTGACGTCGAGTTGCGAACTGGCGGAGTGCCAGCGTTCCGCTTTGCGCAGCAAGTGCTGCACCTCGCGCAGGCTGGTGCTGGTGAACAGATCTTCGAGACGTTCCGGCGCGGTGCTGCGTCCGAACAGCCGTCCTACGGCGGGGTTTACCCGTTCGATGTGATAGCTGGCGTCGAGCGAAAGCACGGCCGAAGGCGTGTTCTCCAGCAGCGTTTCGGTGTAGAGGCGGCGTGCCTCGAGTTCCTGGCGCGAGGCCTCGATCTGGGCGCGATTGGTCTCCAGCTCCTGCGCCATGCGGTTGAAGGAGGCCACCAGCAGGCCGATTTCATCTTTGCCGGGCGGGGCGCGGTTTTGCACCCGGTAGGCGAGATTGCCGCGGGAGATTTCCTGCGTCGCTGCTGCCAACTGACCCATGGGCACGGTGACCTGCTTGGACAGAACCAGAGCCATCCAGGTGGCCCCGAACAGCACCGCCAGCGTAAGCAGGGCGAGATAGCCGGTGTAGATGAGGCGCAAGGATTTGCGTTCGCGTGCCAGGCGGTCGTAGCGATCGCGGTCCTGCGCCAGGCGGGCGATCTGGGCGGTAATGGTCGCCGGAATGGGCATGCCGACTTCCACTGCGCCACCGGCGGGAAACGCGGTGCGCGTGATCATGAAGCCGCGCCCGCCGATGGTCTGCTGCCAGCCGCCGGCTTCGGGCGCCTGCGCGGGCGGCTGATAACCGCGCGGAAGCTGAAAGCTCGCCCGCACCTGTCCCCGCGCGCCCAGCAGGGCGGCAAAGCCACCCTGCAGCGTCACCCGATGGCGCGCCAGCGCCTTGGACATGGCGGTTTGGTCCTGCGTCTGGAGCGCCTTGGCCAGAGCCGGACTGGCGGCGATGAACTGCGCTTCGCTGCGGGCGTTTTCACTTACAAACTGGGTCAGCAGCCCGAGGGCGCGCTGGTTATCGTTGCGCACGGTCACGACGGGCTGGCTAAACCATTTGTCCAGGGTGCGATTGATGAGTCCATAGGTGAAGCCGAACATGCAGATCACCGGCGTCAGGCTCAACGCCAAAGCTCCGATCACCAGTTTGGTTTTGAAGCGGGACCCGAGCACATTGGCGCGCCGCTCTGCCTGTAGTTTGACGATCTGCCGCCCCAGCACCAGCGCCAGAATCACCGTGGCCAAAAAGCTGAGGGTAGAGAGCAGAAACAGCAGCGCGGTGTTGGCCGGGCTGGGCTGAAAATGCAGGCTGAACGCCTGCGGCCAAAACAAGATAATGATCACGATTACCAGCGCCGCGGCCATAGCGATCACGCGGCGCGAACGCGGCCGTCCCGGCAGGCGGCTCACTTTAACCCTCCGGCGGGCAGCAACGGCAGCAGCGGACAGAGGCCGCAGGCAGGTTGGCGCTTGCGGCAGTAGCGCTTGGCGGTTTCCACCAGCAGCGCGTGCAGCTCGCGGCAGCGGCGCGGGCTGGTTTCCACTGCGGCGCGCTCGATCACCAGGTCGTGGCGGGCGCAGATGCGGCGCGTGTAGGCGTCTTCAATCCAGCTCGCCTTATCTCCCGCGTACGCCAGGATGGCATCGGCGGTCTCCGCACCAATGCCGTCCACGGCCAGGAGTTGGCGCCGCGCCTGCCACACCGGCTGGGCAAACAGCTGGTCGAGGCTGCCGGCATGTTGGCGGTCGAGCCAGAGCACAAAGCCGCGCAGCCGCCGCGCTTTCATGCGCCAGGTGCCGGAGCTGCGAATCAGTCCGCCCAGCTCGGCTTCGCTGAGGCCGCGCACTCCTTGCAGCGACAGCTTGCCGGCGTGTCGTAGTCGCGCTAGCGCCAGGGCCACATTTTGCCAACTGGTGTTTTGCACTAAGAGCGCTCCGGCGATCACCTCGAAGCGGGTGCGCGCGGGCCACCAGTGCACCAGATCGAGTCCGGCAAAGTGCGCCCGCAGCGCCTGTTCGTAGGTTTCGAGCGGTTCCACAGCCATTCCTTATCCCGAAGTTTAAGCTAGTTGCGGGCTTACGTCCCCCAGCGCGGCAGCGATAGCTGCTAGAGTTATTCTCGGGGGTTTTGCATGGCACTGCGGGTTGGCATCAACGGATTCGGCCGCATCGGGCGGAATTGTTTCCGCGCCGCGTTCGGCAACCCCCACTTCGACATTGTTGCGCTCAACGATATCACTGTGCCCGCCACGCTGGCGCATCTGTTGCAGTACGACTCGATTCTGGGTAGATTTGCCGCTAAGGTAGAGGCGGGTGACGGCTGGATCGCGGTGAACGGACGCCGCATTCCCATCACCGCCGAACCGGATCCGGCGCGGCTGGATTGGAGCGCCCAGGGCGTGAGCGTGGTGGCGGAATGCAGCGGCCGGTTCAGCAACGCCGAAGGTGCCGCCAAGCACCTGCGCGGCAGCGTGCAGAAAGTGGTGGTGTCGGCGCCGGCGGCGGGAGCCGACGTGACGCTGGTGCTGGGCGTCAATGATGCCGCCTATGACCCGGCGCGTCACCGCATCATCTCCAACGCCAGTTGCACTACCAACTGCCTGGCGCCGGTGGCCAAAATCCTGCACGACCAGTTCCGCATTACCTCCGGCTTCATGACCACGGTCCACTCCTACACCAACGACCAGCGCTTGCTCGATCTGCCCCACAAGGACAAGCGCCGCGCCCGCGCGGCGGCGATCAATCTCATTCCCACTTCGACCGGCGCGGCCAAGGCCCTGCATCTGGTGATTCCCGATCTCAAGGGCAAAATCGAGGGTCTGGCGCTGCGCGCACCCACACCCGATGTTTCCGTGATCGATCTGGTGGTGTGGGTCGAGCGCGCCACCAGCGCGGAAGGGGTGAACGCCGCGTTCCGCGCTGCCACGGACGGGCCCATGGGCGGCATTCTGGGCTACGAGGAAGAAGAGCTGGTATCCTCCGATTTCCGCAGTGACCCGCGCTCGGCCATCGTGGATGCCAAGTTGACTCGCGTTCTCGGCGGCCACTGTGTCAAAGTGATTGCCTGGTACGACAATGAATGGGGCTACTCCTGCCGACTGCGCGACCTTTTGGCCCGGATGGCTGACGGGAACTAGCCATCGCTCATGGCCAAGCTCAACATCAGGCAACTGGATGTCCGCGGCCGGCTGGTGCTGGTGCGGGTGGATTTCAATGTTCCGATCGAGGGCAGCCGCATCGTGGACAACAGCCGCATCGTGGCCACGCTGCCGACGTTGCGCTATCTCATGAACCGCGGCTCTCGGATTGTTCTGTGTTCGCATCTGGGCCGGCCCAAGGGCAAATCCGACGGGCGTTTCAGCTTGCGCCCGGTGGCGGAGCGGCTCGAGCGTCTGCTGGAGCATGCCGTCGGCTTTTGTCCGGAAACGGTGGGGCCGGAGGCGGAGGAAATGGCAGCACGTCTGGAGCCGGGACATTTGCTGTTGCTGGAAAACCTGCGCTTCCAAGCGGGCGAGGAGGCGAACGACGATGGCTTCGCACGGCAGTTGGCGCTGCTGGGCGATGTCTACGTTGATGATGCTTTCGGTGCAGCCCATCGCGCTCATGCCTCGATCGTAGGGGTGGTCAAATATTTCCCTCAGGCCGCGGCGGGCATGCTCATGAGCAGCGAGCTTGAATTTCTCGGGCGCGTGCTCAATGCGCATGAGCATCCGTTCGTGGTTCTGCTCGGGGGCGCAAAGGTTTCCGACAAGCTGCGGCTGCTGGCGCACATGGCGGCGCGGGCCGATACCATGATGGTGGGCGGTGCCATGGCCTACACCTTTCTGCGCGCCCAAGGAAAGCCCACGGGCGATTCGCTGGTGCAGGAGGATTTTGTCGAGCCCATCCGCAAGCTGCTGGCCTCCTGCTCTAAAGAGCGTTTTGTACTGCCGGTGGATCATGTACTTTCGACGCTGGAGGAAGTGACGGAAATTCCGCCCGGCGGCAAGGCCATGGACATCGGCCCGCGCACCCGCGAGCTGTTTGCCCGCCACATCGCGCCAGCGCGCATTCTGTTCTGGAACGGACCGATGGGAGTGTTCGAAAAGCCGCCGCTTGATGCCGGGACCATGGCGGTGGCGCAGGCGGTAGCCGACTGCCCGGGCACGACGGTGGCGGGCGGCGGCGATTCGATTGCGGCGCTGCGCGCAGCAGGGCTCAAAGATGCTCTCACTCACGTTTCTACCGGCGGCGGCGCCTCGCTGGAGTTTTTGGCCGGCGAACCGCTGCCCGGCGTTGCGGTATTGACGGAGGTCTAAACCATGCCTGGCAAAAATCACCGCCGCCCGATGATGGTCGCCAATTGGAAAATGCATAAAACCGCGGCACAGGCGGCCGAGTTTCTGCTGCGACTGCGCAAGCTGCGCGACGACAACCACACCGCGGACGGCTGCTTCGTGGTGGTGGCGCCGCCGTTTCCCGCGTTGGACACCGCGGCTGGAGCGGTGCGGGGCGCGGATATCGCGCTTGCCGGGCAAAACCTGCACTGGGAAAGCGAGGGTGCCTTTACCGGCGAGGTTTCCGGCGGCATGCTGGCCGCTGCCGGGTGTACCTATGTGATCGTCGGGCATTCCGAGCGCCGCCTAGGCTCTTGCGAGACCGATGAGCAAGTGCACAAGAAAGTCCGTGCGGCGCTGGCCGCTCAGCTTACCCCCATCGTCTGCGTCGGCGAAACCGAGCAACAGCGCTCGGACAACGAAATCGAGCTGATTCTGCGGTACCAATTTGAGCGCGCCTTTTGGGGCATGTCGGAGCAGGAATTGCGCGGCTCGGTGCTGGCCTACGAACCGGTCTGGGCGATTGGCACCGGCAACACCGCACCGCCCGACGTGGCCGAAGGCACGCATCGGTTTTTGCGCCGCTGCGCAGCCGACATTTTTGGCCCGGAAGCGGCTGCTGGCCTCACCATCCTTTACGGCGGCAGTGTTCATCCCGGCAATATCAAGGCACTGCTGGAGCAGCCCGACGTGGATGGCGGGCTGGTGGGTGCAGCCAGCTTGGATTCGGACTCGTTCTTTGCGCTCATTCAGGCCGCCAACCACGCAGCCGCCCGCGGCGCCTCTACCAAGATGTAGGCGGGCGCACTGCGAAATGCATTCTCTTGGAACTCGGTGTCGGGCGCAGGTTGGGGTCCTGTTTTGCTCCCCGGCTGCGCCGGGCGACGGACAATCGCCTGCTATACTGTGGGATGGCGGGCGCCAGTGCGGAAGTGGTGAAACTGGCAGACACACCATCTTGAGGGGGTGGCGCCGCAAGGCATGCGGGTTCGAGTCCCGCCTTCCGCACCATCAGTTTTTTGGGAAGGGAACGCGTTTGTGAGCTTTCTGATAACCCTGTTTCACGTTCTGATCTGCCTGATCCTAATCACCGTGGTGCTGCTGCAAAGTGGCCACGCGGGCGACATCGCCTCCGCCTTTGGCGGCATGGGCAGCCAGACCGCATTTGGTCCGCGCGGTGCGCAGACGGCGCTGGGCAAAGCTACAGTGGTGCTGGCGATCCTGTTCCTGGTTACGAGCATAACGCTGGCCATCATGTCGGCTGGCTCGAAGCCGAACTCACGCTCCATCCTCGGTGCTGCTCCGGCGCCGACCACTTCGCAAACGCACAAGACCACGCATCCGCACAAGTAGGCGGCGGGAGTGGCGCTGCGGCAGATCACCTTTCCGGTTGGCCCACTGGCGTGCAATTGCACGCTGCTGGGCGATGAGGCCAGCGGCAGGGCTGTGGTGATTGATCCGGGCGCGCAGGTAGAGGAAATCGTCCAGCGGCTGTCGGAACATGGCTGGCGCCTCGAGGCCATTCTCGTCACCCACGGCCATATTGACCACATCGGCGGTGCCAACGAACTGCACCGGCGCAGCGGAGCGCCGGTGTGGCTCAATCCGCGTGATCGCGAGCAGGTGGAGCTGCTGGAAGTGCAGGCACGGTGGATCGGCGTGCCCCCGCCGCCAGCGCCGTCCATCGCGGGCGAGCTGGACTGCCGTGCTCGGCTTGAACTCGCCGGTTCGAGGCTGGAAGTGCTGGAGACGCCCGGCCACACCCAGGGCAGCGTCAGCCTCTACCTGCCGTCGGAAAGCAAGCTCTTTGCTGGTGATACGCTGTTTTCCGGCTCGATCGGGCGCACCGACCTGCCCGGCGGCGACTTCGCCCTGCTGCAGCGCTCGCTGCGCGAGGTGGTGCGGCAGTTGCCGGACGCTACCGTCGTCATTCCCGGCCATGGGCCGGAAACCACTATCGCCCGCGAGCGCCGCTCCAATCCGTTCCTGCGTGGCTAAGGCAGTCGCAGGCGCGCCCGATGCAGGTAGGAATAGCTGCTGCGCGGCCGATCTCAAGCGGGCAACTACCCTAGCCAGCCTTGGGCGGCGGTTTGGGCGTCGCAGTTTGGCGCTCGCTTGCCGCCTCTGCCGCGCGCAGCATGGCCTGCACGACGCGGTTCCGCTCCGAAGGCGTTCGCGCCTTCCGTGCCGTGAAAAGGTTGCGCAGGCTGGGCATTCGTATCACCCTAGCCTAGTCATCGGCGGAGAGCGGTTCCAGCATCAGTTGGGACTGGCGGCAGCGCCGGTGCTGTCGCCGGTACCTTCCTGCAACTCGCGCCAGCGCTGTTCGGGAACGGCAGCGAAGGCCGTCACTACGTTGGGGTCGAACTGCTTGCCCGCCTGGCGGAGGATTTCGCACCTGGCGTCGTTCCAGCTGAGGGCGCGGCGGTAGGGGCGGTCGCTGGTCATGGCGTCGAGGGTGTCGGCCACGGCGAAAATGCGGGCATCCAGCGGGATGGCGCCGCCCTTCAACCCGCGCGGATAGCCGCTGCCGTCGAAGTGCTCCTGGTGCGCCAGCACCAGATCGGCGGCCGCCGCCAGCGATTGCACCTGGGTGACCAGATCGAAGCCGATCTGCACGTGGCTGCGCATGACCTCCATTTCTTCTTCGGTAAGCGCGGCGGGTTTGTTCAGGATGGCGTCGGGAATGCCGAGCTTGCCGATGTCGTGCAGGTAGGAGGCGTGCTCGATGCGCAGTATGTCATCGTTGCCATAGCCCATGCGTTCGGCCAACTCGACGGCGTAGCGGCTGACGCGCAGCGAGTGGCCGGCTACATCGCGCGCGCGCACGTCCAGCGCCATGGCGAGCGCGCGCAGGGTCTCGTTGGAGGCTTGCTGCACCTGAGTCAGGGCCAGGCCGAGCTGGCGCGTGCGCTCGGCGAGCAGATGCTCGGTTTCCTGCTGGTGGGCGCTGGCCGCAGCGGATTCGCGGCGTCGCGCCAGAGTGGAGCGCACCGTGGCCAGAACCTGTTTGAGATCCAGCGGCTTGACCAGAAAATCGGCCGCGCCGCCGCGCATGGCCTGCACGGCCGATTTGGTGTCGGGCGCGGCGGTAGCCATGAGGAAGGCGACCTGGGGGTGCTTCTGCCCCATGGCTTGCAGCAGCTCCAGGCCGGTGCGGCCGGGCATGTGCAGGTCGGAAATCACCAGATCCACGCTGCTGCCCTCCAGCAGTCTCAAGGCCTGATCCACGCTGCCGCTGGTTTCGCAAAGAAAGCCGTTGTCCTCAAGGTAGGCGGAGAGAAGATCGCGGATCATGGGCTCGTCGTCCACGATGAGCAGCCGAGCTTCCGTCTGCGCTCCCGCCATGGCTGGCAGGATAGCGCACCTGCGGGCCACGTTCCAAGTAAGAAAATTCTCAGGGTTTGCCGCACGTTATCTGGCCCCGTGCCGCGGGGGCAACTCGGTCCCTGCCGCTGCCGGACGCCGAAATTTGTGCTCCGCAGAAGGCGCGTGGGCGCCGCGCCTAGAAGAAGGATCGCGGGGGCGGCGTTTGCATCTGAAACTCGTGTGGCGGCTGGGCGCCCAACAGGTAGCGGACGAAGAAATCCCAGCGCTGGCGCATCTGGTAGGGGCTGTAATTGGCGTAACCGTGGTGGGCGTTGGGATAGAGGATGAGCTTGAAGTTTTTGTTGGCCTTTTCCAGCGCCTCGACCACCAGCAGGGTATTGTTCATGGGGACGTTGTTGTCGCTGGTGCCGACGGTGAGCATGAGGTGGCCCTTGAGATTTTTGGCCACGGATTCGTTGGACTGGCCTGTATAGTTGGTCTCATCGTCCACGCCGGTGGGGGTGACCAGCCCCTGATAGCGCTCGGCCCAGTCGTCCTCGTATTCGAGCGGGTCGTGGTTGCCGCTTTCGGCGATGCCGACCTTGAAGAAATTGGGATAGCGGAACATGGCGTCGGCGGTGGCAAAGCTGCCGCCGGAATGGCCCCACATGCCCGCGCGGTTGATATCAATGAAGGGATACTTCCGCGCCAGCTCTTTCATGCCCTTTACCTGGTCGGGCAGAGTGTTGTCCTTCATGTTGCCGTAGTAGGTGTCGTGAAACTTTTGGCCGCGCCAAGGCGTGCCCATGCCGTCGAGCTGGACCACGATGAAGCCGAGCTGCGCCAGCGCCTCGCAATCGCCGCGCGCGGCCATGAAGTTGCGCCCGCTGACGCTGCCGGTCTGCGGGCCGGGGTAAATGTTGTTGATGATCGGATACTTGCGCCTGCGCTCCATGTGGAAGGGCGTATACATCAGACCGTAGATGTCGGTTCTGCCGTCGCGGCCCTTCACCTTGACCTGGATCGGCGGTTTCCAGCCGGTGGCTAGCAGGCGGGTGATATTGGCCTTTTGCAGGCGCATGACGAGCTTGCCGGAGGTGGTCCGGAGCACGCTCACTGGGGGAACATCAGGAGTCGAGTAGGTATCGACAAAATACTTGCCGCCGGGTGAGAGGGAAACGCGGTGGTTGGCGTCTTCGGGCGTAAGCAACTCCTGCTGGCCGCCGGCGATGGAGGCGCGCCAGAGGTGCTGGTAATAGGGATTGCCGCCGCCGGGAGCGGCGGTGGTGATGTAGTAAACCCAGCCCGCCTGACGGTCCACGTAGACCACCGAATCCACGTTGCCGTTGCGGGGCGAGGTGATCTGGTCTTTCACCTGACCATCGAGGCCATAGAGATAGAGTTGGCCGAGGCCGGCCGCGGTGCCTCCGGGCATGGCGGGCGCGGGCGGGGCGACTTTTTGCGAGTACCAGATAAAATCGTGGCGCTGGGGCAGGTAGCGGAAGGTGCTGCCGTCCTGTCCACCCTCGTATTGGGTTTTTACCGTGTCCTCAAAGACGGTGCGCACGTCGCCGGTGGCAGCGTCCGCCAGTCGCACCCATTCGTGTTTGTGGCCGCGGGAGGTGGAAACGAACAGCAGCTTGGTGCCGGTCTGGTTCCATTGCACATCACCGTTTTTACCCCAGGAAATGTTGTCCTCGGTGGTGGAGCGGTGATACTCGGGCGGCATGTTGAGGCCGACGATTTTGGGTGCACCCGGGCCGGCGACATCAATGATAACGGGGCGAACCATGATGACTTTCTTATCGCCGGGCAGCGGATAGACCTGGGTGACGAGCTTGGGATGGCCGACCATGACGGGCACCAGGTAGAGCTTGCCCACGCCGCGTTGATCCTGCTGGAAGGTGGCGATTTTGGTGGAATCGGGCGACCAGAGCACGATGGCACGATCGCTCGATGCCCAACCGGCGTTATCGGTGGCATAGCCATAATTCTTCACGCCATCGGAGGTCAACTGCGTGTCCTGTTTAGTTTGCATGTTGTGCAGCCAGAGGTTCCAGTTGCTGACGTAGACGGCGAGCTTGCCGTTGGGTGAAACCGAAAGCGGCGGCTGGCCGGAGCGGGAGCTGGCGCCGAAGCCGAAGGCGGCGAAGCGGTTGGACGCGGGCGGGGCGGGCTGGCTGGAGGGATGGCAATGGGTGCCGGCGCGGTCGCATTGCCAGCGCTTGCCTTTACTCGACCTGACTGGGGCGGTAAAGGTTACGGAGCGGCCATCGGAGGAAAAGGTCAGACCGGTCAAGTGCAGCGTTTTGACGGTGTAGGCATGGCCGGAGGCGGCGCTGAGCGCCTTAGCCATGGCGACGCGATCGAAGGCAGGCTCGCGCGTGGCGCGCGCCGGATCCACGAGAACGTAGTCCGGCCCCCGGGCGTCGTTGTAGGAGTACCAGAGCTTGCCATCTTTGAGCCAGTGGGGTGCATTCAAGGCGCTCAGCACCAAGGGGTCGACGTTGTAGCTGAGGAAACGCTCGGCGTTGCGGTATTGGGCGGAGGTCACCTTTTTCGGCAGGTTTTGCGCTCCGAGCACAGTCCCCAGTCCCAAAATGAATAAAAGAGCCAAGCGCGGCTTCAACAATTTCGGTTCCTCCGTGAGGTGTACTGGTGGGAGTATCCCACGAATGGCCGAGCCGGGTAAAATAGCCACGTGCCCAAGTTGTGCGCCAACATTCTCGAAGCCATTGGCCACACGCCGCTGGTGCGCATCAACAGCATCACGCGCGGCACACCCGCCGAGATTTACGCCAAGCTGGAGACCTTCAACCCCGGTAACTCGATCAAGGATCGCATGGCGGTGAAAATGATCGAGGATGCCGAAGCCACAGGCCTGCTGCGGCCGGGCGGCACAATCGTCGAGGGCACCAGCGGCAATACTGGCATGGGGCTGGCGATTGCCGCTGTGATCAAGGGCTACAAGTGCATTTTCACCACCACGGATAAGCAGTCGAAGGAAAAGATCGACGCGCTGCAGGCGTTTGGGGCCGAAGTCATCGTCTGCCCGACCAACGTCGAGCCCGAGGATCCGCGATCGTATTATTCGGTTTCCGACCGGCTAGCACGCGAGATCCCCGGGGCGTGGAAAGCCAACCAGTACGATAATCTTTCCAATACCGCGGCGCATTACGAGCAGACCGGGCCGGAAATCTGGGAACAGACCGAGGGCAAGATTGCCCACCTGGTAGTGGGTGTGGGCACGGGCGGCACGGCCAGCGGCACGGGACGCTACCTCAAGGAGCGCAACCCCAAGCTCAAGGTCTGGGGCATAGACACTTACGGTTCGGTCTTCAAGAAGTACAAGGAAACCGGCGAGTTCGACAAGCACGAGATTTACCCGTATATCACCGAAGGCATTGGCGAGGACTTTCTGCCGCGCAACGTGGATTTTTCCGTGGTGGACCATTTCGAAAAGGTTACCGATAAGGATGCGGCCATCATGACCCGCCGCATCGCGCGCGAGGAGGGGATTTTTGCCGGTAACTCGGCGGGGGCGGCCATGGCGGGGGTGCTGCAACTGCGGAACAACTTCCGGGCGGGGGAAATGGTGGTGGTGATTTTCCACGATCATGGCTCGCGCTATCTGGGCAAGATGTTCAACGATGACTGGATGCGGGAGCGCGGGTTTCTGGAAAAAAGCGGCATGACGGCGCGCGACCTGGTGGCGAGCGGGCTTTCCGGTGAGCTGTTTTCGGTCGAAGCCAACGAACCCATCGAGCACGCGCTGCGGGTGATGAGCCTGCACGATTTCAGCCAAATCTCGATCACACAGGACAGCCGCCTGGTGGGATCGCTGAACGAGATGCAGCTCTACAAGATGCTGCTGGAGCGGCCCGACATCAAAGGCGCGCCGCTGGAGACGATCATGCAGCCGGCGTTTCCGTTCGTGGACATTTCGACGCCTGTGGACCTGCTGGCGACCATGATCACGCCGGAAAATCCGGCGGTGCTGGTGCGCGACTTCAAGACCAGCAAGACCTTCATCATCACCCGCAGCGACGTCATCCGCGTGCTGTAAGACGCGGCGACTAGGCCGTGATGGAAGGCAGCAGCGGAGGCAGTAGCACTTATTCCGTTCGCAGCGCTTCCAGGGGCGAGACGCGGGCGGCGCGGCGTGCGGGCAACCAGGCGGCCCAGAGGCCGCACAGCGCCAACAGCACGGCGGCGGCGGCGAGCGACCAGGGATCGTGTGCCCGAACCTGGTACAAGTAGCTGGCCAGCAAATGCGCAAGCGCGTAGGCAAGCGCCAGGCCGATAACGATGCCGATGCCCAGCAGCCAGACGGCCCGTCCCAGCACCAGGCGGATGATATCGCCGCGTTCGGCGCCCAGCGCCATGCGGATGCCCAGCTCGCGGGTGCGCTGCGTGACCGCATAGGCCAGCAGGCCATAAAGGCCAGCGAGGGCGATGGCGAGCGCCGCCAGCGCGAACAGCGTCAGCAGGTGGGCAGCGAAAATTTGATTACCAATGGAGCGGTTCACCAGCTCCTGCATAGTAGCGAAGCCTTCTGGCACGACTTCCGGAGCGAGCTGATGCAATACCGCGCGAATGCCGGCGATGGTGGCTGCGGCGGAGGCGCGCGAACGCACCGCAAGATCGGTGAGGATGACGGCGTCGCGATAGAAATTGTGGCCGGGGGCGAGCTGCGAGGTCGAAAAATAGATCGCCGGTTGCGGCGGCAGGCCGACGGCCCTGCCATGAACATTGGCGAGGATGCCGATGGTCGGGAAGCCGGTCTTCTTGCTGCCGATGAGCTTTTGGCCTGGGAAAAACTTGGCCGCGAACGCTTGGTTGACGACCATGACCTGGGGCGTGTGCGTGGTGTCCAAGCTGGCGTTAAAGAAGCGACCGCGCAGTAGCGGAATGCCGAAGACCCTTGGAAAATCGGGGCTAGCGACGTACATGGCCGTCCGGATTGTGCTTCCCGCGCCGCCCCCGCCAGAGAAATTCATCGTGATCGTAAGTGAGTGTTGCAAGGGTATAGCCGAGCTGAGCGCCGCATCCGTAACGCCCGGCAGCGCGCGAATGCGGGCCAGCAGCGGGCGATCGAAACTGGCCACCAAGTCGTGGTGGGCGAACATGTGCGGCGGGAAGCGCAGCGGTGTGGTGACGATGTTGCGCGTGGCAAAGCCCAGCGGGACCGAGCGCAGCGCATAAAGCGAGCGCAGCAGCAAGCCGGCGCCGGCGAGTAAGAGCAGCGCCAGGGTGACTTCACTGATGATGATGCCATCGCCCAGCCGCGATTGGCCCCGCCCGCGGGAAGCGGCGTTGCCGCCTTCGCGCAGGCCCGATTGAGCAGACGTGGCCGCAGCCGCCAGAGCGGGAGCCACGCCCATCGCCAGAACCGAAATCAGGGTGATGCCCAGCAGCCCCCAGAGCGCGCTGCCGCCGGCATGCACGTGATTCAGGCCGGACGGAAGTTCGCGCTGAATATAGTTGTCCAGCAGCTTCAATCCGCCCGCAGCTAGCGCCCAGCCCGCTGCCGAGGCCATCGCGCCCAGCAGCACGCTCTCGGCCAGCAGCGGGCGTAGCAGTTGCCAGCGACCGGCGCCGAGCGCCGTCCGTACGGCCAGCTCGCACCGCCGGCGAGCGAAGCGGGTGAGCAGCAGTCCGGCCACGCTCAGGCAGGCGATAAGCCAAATCAGCACCGTGGCCGCGCTGAGCGCGCCCAGCGCCGGGCGGATATGGCCCTCGATCTCTGTGCGCAAGCTCACGGCTTTCACTTCCTCCGGCAGACCCATCGTGCCGCTGTGCTCGCGCGCGAGCGCGGATTCGATGCCGCCAATTTCGGTTCGTGCGGCGGCGATCGGGACGCCATCGCGCAATCGTCCGATGGTTTCCAGATGCGGCGAATTCCATTGGAGGTCCGCAAGCGTGGGTACAAACGGTGTGAACAGCACTGCGTCGCCGGGTGGGAAACTGACATGCGCAGGCAGGATCCCGATGATGGTGCAAGTCTTGCCGTCGAGAGAGACCTGCTGGCCGAGGACGTCTGGGTTGTCGTTGAGAAACAGGCGCCAGAAGGCGTAGCTGACGATGGCGACGGGGACTTTGCGCTGAAAGTCGCTGGCAGAAAATCCGCGGCCACGGGCGACATGCAGGCCGAGCATGGGGAACAGATTGTTGCTGACGGACTCGTTTTCGACCAGGTCGGTGCGGCCGTGGTGCTGCAGCGTGACCATTTTGGCGGTCCAGAATGCGATTGCCTGGAAGCTGTGGGCGCGCTGGCGCCAGGCCTGAATGACTGGCATGGACACGGCCTGCGACCCCAGGGCCGTAATGCGCACCAGGCGCGCCGGACGTGCATAGGGCAGCGGACGCAACAAAACCGTGTTGACCACACTGGACATGGCCGTGCCCACACCGATGCCCAGCGCCAGCACGAGCACGGCTGCGAGCGTGAAGCCGGGGGAATGCCGCAACTGGCGGGCGGCGTGGCGCAGATCGTCGAGCATGGGCGGCATGGCGTTACTCCGCGCGCAGGGTTTCCGCCGGAGGCACCGCGGCGGCGCGGCGGGCGGGGAACCAGGCGGCCAGCAAGGCACAAAGGGCGAGCAGAATGGCCGCGGCAACCAAGGTCAGCGGATCGCGCGCGGTGACGCCGTAGAGGTAGGCGGAAAGAATCTTGGCGATTGTAAGCGCGAGCGCGAGGCCGATGACAATACCCATCCCGATGCGCCAGGCGGCACCGCCCAGCACCAGAGCGCGCACCTGTTCGGGCCGGGCGCCCAGCGCCATGCGGATGCCCATTTCCCGCCTGCGCTGGGTGACCGCGTAGGCGAGCAAGCCGTATAGGCCTGCGAGAGCGATGGCAAGCGCCGCGAGCGCGAACAGCGTCAACAGGCGGGCGGCGAAAATCTGGTTGCCGATGGAGTCGGTGACGATCTCTTGCATGGTGGAAAAATGCGCGGCGGCGACATCCGGCGCCATCTGGTGCAGGAGCGTGCGCAGTGCGGCGATGGTGGAGGCGGAGGTGGTGCGCGAGCGCACGGCGAGGTCGCTGAACTGCGACATCTGGTAAAAGTCACCGCCGGGCTTAAGCTGCGAGCTGGAAAAATACAGCAGCGGCTGGGCGGGCTGGCCGATAGCGGCGCCATGCACATCGGCGAGCACGCCCACCACCGTGACCTTGGAATCGTGGCCCAGTTGCTGTCCCACGGCAGGTTGGCCGCCAAAATATTCGCGCGCAAAGGTCTGGTTCACCACGACCACTTTGGGTGATTGCGGCGTATCCACGGCGGGATCGAAAAAGCGTCCGCGCACCATGGGAATGCCGAAGACTTGGGGAAACTCGGGGCTGGTCAGGCGGAACTGAGCGTTCAGGGCGGGCCGGCCGTCCTCGGCGCCGATATATATGGTCATCCGGAAGCCCTGCTCGAGCGGGATCACCGAGGTCAGCGCCGTCGCCTCGACGCCCGGCAAGGCGTGAACGCGGCGCAGCAGCGGCTGCTCGAAACTCGAAACGAAGTTCCGCTGGGCGAACATGGTGGGCGGAAATATCAGCGGCGTCGAGACGATGTTGCGGGTGGAAAAGCCCAACGGCGCCGAGCGCAGCGCGTAAACGGTGCGCAGCAGGAGGCCCGCGCCGGCGAGCAACAGCAGCGCCAGGGCGATTTCACCGATGACAAGCAGGTCGCGCAGGCGCGGTTGTCCGCGGCTGGCGGAAGCTGCATTGCCGCCCTCGCGCAGTCCGGCCTGGGCGGGTGCGCGGGCGGCGAGCAGCGCCGGAATCCAGCCGATGATGAGCACCGCGACCACGGTCGCCGCCGCCAGGCCCCAGAGCGCGCTGCCGCTGACGGCGACGTGGTTGAATCCGTCCGGCATGCGGCTCTGGAGAAAATGCTGGAGCAGCGCCATGCCGCCCTCGGCAAAACCCCAGCCCAGAGCCGCGGCCATGGCGGCCAGCAGCACGCTTTCGGCCAGCAGCGGCCGCATCAGCTCGAAGCGGCTGGCGCCCAGCGCCTGGCGCACCGCCAGCTCGCGGCGCCGGCTCGCGAAGCGGGTCAGCAGCAGTCCGGCCACGCTCAGGCAGGCGATGAGCCAGACCAGCGCGGTGGCCCAGCCCAGCGCGGCCAGCGCCGGGCGCACCGGCCCGCTGAGCTCGTCGCGGTAGTTGCGGGCGAGGGCGTGTTCGGTCGCCTGCGAGTGCGCACGCGCGATGGAGGCTTCGACGCCGCTCAGCTCGGCTTGCGCTTCCTGTGGGGTACGGCCCGGACGCAGGCGTCCAATAACATTAAATTCACTGTCGGCATTTTTCCAGCTCAGATCCTTGGCGGTGGGATCGAGCGGAGTGAAAATGCCATCGTAGCCCATGGGAAACATCGCTTGCGGCGGCAACACGCCGATAATGCCGTAGGCTTGGTCACCCAGCTTGATTTGTTCGCCCAGGACGTTCCGGCGTCCCCCGAAATCCTTTGTCCAAAGCGGATAGGTCAACACTGCGACCAGCGCATGCTGGTGGAAGTCGGCGGCGTTGAACCCGCGCCACAGCCGGGGGCGGATCTGCAACGTGGACAGCAGCTGCTGGCTTACGTGTTGCTGCAGGACAAAATCAGTCCGGGACGAAGTTCGCAGCGTAGCCATGCTGCCGCGGGCATAGCCGAGGGAGGCAAAATCATGCAGGCGCTGCTGCCAGGCGCGAACCAGCGGGAGCATCAGCTCGCCGTCCAGGTTGCCGGCGTTGCGCGGCAGCTCGAGCTTGAGCAGGCGCGCGGGATGGCCGTAGGGCAGCGGGCGCAGCAGCGCGGTATTGACCACGCTGTACATGGAGGCGGCCACGCCGATACCGAGCGCCAGCACGACCACCGCGCCCACGGTGAAGCCGGGGGCCCGCCACAGTTGCCGCCAGGCATAGGCGAAGTCCCGATGCACAGTGCCCTTTGCCCCTCCTGGTGCCATTGTGCATCTCGTCTCCGGTGCGGGGCAAGGTGCCGCCTCTCAAAATCCGGGCAGGCAGGAAGGTGAACTTCCACGCGTGCGAGATGCGGGGGCGGTGGTTGGGTATGGCGTAGCTGAGGGAAACGACGGCGAAGCCGAAGGGGGTGAAGGGCCTGTTGCCAGTGGCGGCTTCTGCTACAGTCAACTGGGCATAGAAGACTTGGCATGGGGAAAAATAAAGATTGCCTGCAAAGCGCGCGGGACCTTTTGGTTTTGAAGAAGCTGGTGGTGCGGGGCGCCGCGCACATTGATTGCATCTCCGACGCGTTGCTGCACGTTGAGGAGGGATCGCTTTATCCGGCGCTGCACCGGCTGGAGCAGGAGGGGTAGCGATGCGCCTTTGGCGCAGGCTCTCCCGGACGCTGCATCCGGGGCCGAAACAACCGGAAATCGCCGAAGAGCTGGAGCACCATCTCGCAACCCGCGAGCGCGAGGGCATTTCGGCGCGGGAGGCGCGCTTGCGGTTCGGACCGCCCGAGCGCGTGAGCACCAAAGTGAATGATCGCGACGTGCTGGTCTGGCTGGAGTCATGGCTCCAGGATCTGCGGCATGCGGGGCGGATGCTGCGGCGCAACCCTGGGTTCACGGCAGTAATCGTGATCTCGCTGGCCATCGGCATCGGCGCCAACGCAGCCATCTTCAGCCTCGTGAATGCCGTGCTGCTGAAAACGCTGCCGGTGCCCAATCCGCAGCAGATCGTGTTGCTGGGGCAGGCGGGCGGTTCGGGCCTGGCGTTGCGGGAACTTTCCTATCCGGTCATCCAACAGATGGCGGCCGCGGGCCGCAGCGCAGGCGTTTTGGTGGGGGCGGCCAGCCCAACCGTTTATGTTCCCCTCGGACCGGCAGTCTCGGGCACCAGGCGCGTGGCTGTGCAGTTGGTGACTGGTGGCTATTTTTCCGGTCTCGGCCTGCGGCCACGCCTGGGCCGCTGGATCAACGCCCACGACAACCGCGCATTGGGAAATTCACCCGTTGCGGTGCTCAGCTATGGGTTTTGGCAGAAGCATTTCGGCGGGGCCGCCGACGTAATTGGCCGGACGGTGCGGTTGGACATGCACGCGTTAACCGTCATCGGTGTGGCGCCGCGCGGTTTTACCGGGCTGAACCCGGCCGACCCGGCCGAGATTTGGGCACCGGTCATGATGCAGTCCGGTCTGATGTTGACGTTCAGTAGTATGAGTGCAAACGGTGACAGCTCCAAGCCTTGGCCGCCGCAGGAGCAGATCGCATGGCTGGAGGCCTTCGCCCGCATTCCCGAAGCCGCCGCCATGGCGCGGTTGGAGCCTCAATGGGAACAACTGTTGCAGCAGAGCTGGAAACGGATCGCGCCTGGGGTCACGCCCCGGCATTTGACGGTGCAGTCGGGCGCCCGAGGCGGCGGGCGCTTGCGCAGCGAGTACGGCGCGCCCTTGCGGATGCTGACCGCTCTCGCGGCTCTGATGCTGCTGATTGCCATCGCCAACGTGGCTACACTCCTGCTGGCTCGGATGGTGCGGCGGCGGCGGGAAATCGCCATCCGGCTGGCGGTGGGCATCAGCCGTCCGCGACTGGCGCGGCAGTTGGTGACCGAAGGCATCGCGCTGGCGGCGATTGCGGGCGCGGCGGCAGTAGCGCTGGCGCTTTGGCTGAGCGTCTGTTTGGCGCAGTTGGCGGGAGCCGGACAAGGAGCGCCCTTCCAGCCGGATCTGGACTGGCGCGTGTGGGTCCTGCTGACCCTCATCGCGCTGGCGATCGGCGTGGTGCTTGGCCTGTTGCCCGCCTGGCAGGCGAAGGGGGGAAATCCCGGTGAGGATCTGAAGGCGGAAAGCGGGCAGGCATCGGGCGGCCGCCGCGTGCCGCTGGGCCGTTGGCTGGTGGTGGTACAAGTGGCGCTGTCGTTGTTACTGGTAGCGGGAGCGCTGCTGTTTGCCCGCAGCCTGGCAGGTATGTTCCATGTGGATCTCGGCTTTCAGCCGGGGCACCTGCTCACTGCTGACCTGTCGCTGCAGGGCCTGCAGCTCCCGAAGCCTGAGGCCGCCGTGCTCGAGCAGGAGATGCTGTCCCGTGTCCGCGCCCTGCCCGGCGTCGCTGCCGCGGCGCTGACCGCCAATGGTCTCGACGACAATTCGATTAACGATAGCGGTGTTGTTTTTCCCGGCCAATCCGAGTCGGAGGAAACCCAGGCCCAGGAAGACACGGTCTCGCGTTCGTTCTTTGCGACAGTCGGCATGCCGCTGCTGCGTGGCCGCGCCTTTGCCACCACCGACACCGCCCACGGCCCGGCGGTGGTGGTCGTGAACCAAGCCTTCGTGCGAGCCCATTACGGCAGTCGCAACCCTTTGGGCCAAACCTTCGGCTACAATGCCGGTCACACCGGCCAGTTTCGTATCATCGGCGTCCTCGCTGACGCCCGCGTCAATGATCCACATGCCGCCGCGATCGCGATGTTTTATCGGCTGGCAGAACAGTCAGACAATATCGCGCTCCGTCTGGAAGTTCGCGCCGCGGGCCCGCCGCAGGCACTGATTGCGCCGCTGCGCGCGGAGCTCGCGGGTGCCGATCCCCGCTTGCGCCTGGGATCCATTGTCACGGTGCAGACTTTGCTGGGAAGGTTGCTGGGCAGGGATCGTTTGCTGGTGCAGTTGAGCGGCGGCTTCGGCGTGCTGGCGCTGCTGCTCGCCTGCCTCGGCGTCTACGGCGTGATGGGCTACGCGGTGGCGGCGCGGCGAGGCGAATTCGGCCTGCGGCTGGTGCTGGGCGCGCAGCGCGGGCAGGTGCTCGGCCTGGTGCTGGCCGAAGCCGTGCGTCTTCTGGCGTTGGGCGCGCTCGCCGGCCTGGCGCTGGCATTCGCGCTCGGCCGGTATATCCAGCCGCTGTTGCCCGCCGCCACCGCTTCCGATCCAGCTATGCTGGCGGCGGCGTTTGCCGCCTTGATCGTGCTGCCGCTCATTGCGGCGCTGCTGCCGGCATGGCGGGCGGCGTGCACCGATCCGGCAAGCGTGCTGCGCGCCTGAGCTTAGCGCTCCCGCTGCCGCTTTGCCGCCGGCGGCCATTTCTGCTAAAGTCAACTAGGCATAGAGGACTTAGTATGGGAAAAGACAAAGACAGGCTGCAAGGGACCCTCGATTTGTTGATCTTGAAGACGCTCGAGGTGCGCGGCGCCGCACATGGCTACGCCATCGCCGCCCACATTGATCGCATCTCCGAAGCGCTGCTGCGTATTGAGGAGGGTTCCCTCTACCCCGCACTGCACCGCCTGGAGCAGGAGGGATTGATACGGGGCGAATGGCAGATGTCGGAAACTAACCGGCGGGCCCGTTTATACCAGCTCCGCCCGGCGGGCCGGAGACGGCTGGCGGACAAGCAGCAGCAATGGCGTCGGCTGGTGGCGGGAGTGGCGACCGTGCTGGCGCAGGAGATCTAACCATGGGCTTTTGGCGCAGATTCGGCCGGACGCTGTGGCCTGGTTCGAAAGATCAGGAAATCGCCGAAGAGCTGGAGCACCATCTCGCAACCCGCGAGCGCGAGGGTATTTCGGCGCGGGAGGCGCGCTTGCGGTTCGGATCGCCCGAGCGCGTGAGTACCGAAGTGCATGATCGCGATGTGCTGGTGTGGCTGGAATCATGGCTCCAGGATCTGCGGCATGCGGGGCGGATGCTGCGGCGCAACCCCGGGTTCACGGCAGTAATCGTGATCTCGCTGGCCATCGGCATCGGCGCCAACGCAGCCATCTTCAGCCTCGTGAATGCCGTGCTGCTGAAAACGCTGCCGGTGCCCAATCCGCAGCAGATCGTGCTGCTGGGGCAGGCGGGCGGTTCGGGCCGAATCCACTTGAACTCCTATCCCTTGGTGCGGCAGTTTGCCGCTGCAGGCCGTGCCGCTGGCGTGCCGGTGGGCGCGGCCAGCCTCACTGAGCACCTGCCGCTGCGGCCGGCCTCCAGCCTGCAGAAAGTTGCGGTGCAACTGGTGACGGGCGGCTATTTCTCCGGCTTGGGCTTGCGTCCACGGTTGGGCCGCTGGATTGGCCCCGCCGACAACCGCGCACTGGGTGCTTCGCCGGTGGCCGTGCTCAGCTACGCCTTTTGGCGAAAACAGTATTCCGGCGATGCGGGCGTGATCGGCAAAGCGATTGAACTGCACGGCGTAAAGTTGGCCATCGTGGGCGTGGCGCCCGCCGGATTCATCGGATTGAACCCGACCAGTCCGGCTGAACTGTGGGTGCCGGTGATGATGGAAATGGCGCTCGGAATTCAGAGCCGGAATATGGACGTGGATGGCGACCGCGCCAAACCGTGGCCCGCGCAGGAGAAGATCTTCTGGCTGCAGACCTTTGCGCGCTTTCCCGACCCGGCGCTGCAGTCACGGATGCAGGCGCAATGGAACGCATTGGTGCAGGAGAGCTGGAAGCGCTTCGCGCCTGAGTTTCCGGCCTGGCACCTGACGATGACGGCAGGAGGGCAGGGTGCTGGTCAGTTGCGCTCGGATTACGGGGCGCCGCTGCGCATGCTAATGAGTCTGGCGGGGCTGATGCTGCTGATCGCCATTGCCAATGTAACTACGCTGCTGCTGGCGCGGACGGTGCGGCGGCGGCGGGAAATCGCGATTCGGCTGGCGGTAGGCATCAGCCGGCCGCGGCTGGTGCGGCAGTTGGTGACCGAGGGCATTTTGCTGGCGGCGATTGCAGGTGCCGCGGCCGTGGCATTGGCTTTATGGCTGAGCCGGTTTCTAGTGCAGTTGGCGGGTGCGGGCAAATCTGCGCCGTTTCAGCCGGATCTGAACTGGCGGGTTTGGGCGCTGCTGGCAGTCGTGGCGCTGGCCATCGGCATGGTGCTGGGGCTGTTACCTGCCTGGCAGGCCAGTCGCGGCAACGCTGGCGAGGATTTGAAGTCGGAAAGCGGGCAGGCGCCGGGCAGTGGCAAGCTGCCGCTGGGTCGCTGGCTAATGGTGGTGCAGGTGGCGCTGTCGTTGTTGCTGGTGGCGGGAGCGCTGCTGTTTGCCCGCAGCTTGGCGGGCATGTATCACGTGGACCTGGGCTTTCAGTCTGGCCATTTGCTCACTGCCGAAGTTTCGCTTGGCGGCGCGCGGCTTGCGCCTGCGGCTGCAATAACCCTCGAGCGAGAGCTCCTGGCGCAAGCGCGCGCGGTTCCGGGCATTACCGCGGCCGCGCTGGATTTGAACGGACTGGAGACGGGATCGAGCGAAACCAGCGAAATTGCGTTTCCAGATGGCCGCGGCGCCCAGCAATCGCTGGCATCGGAAGAAGACACGGTGTCGGCCTCATTTTTTGCCACGGTGGGCACGCCCCTGCTGCGTGGCAGCAACTTTGCCGCAACGGATACAGCACACTCGCCTACCGTGGTCGTTGTTAACCAAGCCTTTGCCCACGCCTTCTACCCGGGCCGCAA
Source organism: Terriglobales bacterium (assembly GCA_050747745.1). GTDB lineage: Bacteria > Acidobacteriota > Terriglobia > Terriglobales > SCQP01 > SCQP01. The sequence continues at coordinate 73,322 of JBOGKM010000040.1, read as the reverse complement.
TGCCATTGGCCAGACCTTCGGCTACAGCCGCGAACAGACCGGCCAGTTCCGCATCATTGGCATCGCTGCCGACGCCCGCAACGTAGATCCGCACCAGGCTGCGCAGCCCATGTTTTTCCGGTTGGCGGTGCAGGCTAACGACCTGACGAGCAACCGCAAGATCCCGCTGCGCGTGGTGGTGCGGACCGCGGGCGCGCCCCTGGCTGCTGCCGCTGGGCTGCGGGCGGCAATGCGCAAGGCCGATGTGCGCGTGCATGTGATTTCGATCACCGGCGTGCGTGAGCGCGTGGATCGCCTGTTGAGCCGCGACCGCTTGCTGGTGCAGTTAAGCGGCGGCTTCGGAGTTCTGGCGCTGCTGCTCGCCTGCCTCGGCGTCTACGGCGTCATGGGTTACTCGGTGACGGCGCGGCAGAGCGAGTTCGGCCTGCGCATGGCGCTGGGCGCGCAACGCGGCCAAGTGCTCGGCATGGTGCTCGCCGAAACTGCGCGGCTGCTGGCTCTAGGCGCGGTCATTGGCGTGGCTCTGGCGCTGGGTCTCAGCCGCTACGTCCAGCCGCTACTGCCCGCCGCCAGCGCCACCGATCCGACGGTGCTGGCGGTGGCGTTTGCCGTCATGATCATGCTGCCGCTCATCGCCGCCCTGCTGCCCGCCTGGCGCGCGGCCCGCGCCGATCCGGCAAGCGTGCTGCGCGCCGTCGGCTAGCCATCGGGCCGGCAGGGAGGTGCCGCAGGTCACGCTGCAATTCCAGGGTGGACCTCAGGGCACGATCGAAGTTGAAGTGTCCGTGTCTTGGGCCTGTCAAAGGCTGCGGGCATTCACCCCTCTCCATGCGATCTCACCTGCCGGGCCGGCCTGATCTCCCTGCCAAAATACTCGTTCATCGAGTCCGGGGCAAGCATGCCCCGCCGGGCGCTTGGGCGCTAGGCTAGCCGCCGCGCTGCTGCTCGCCTGGCGGGCAGCCGTGCCGTTCCGGCGAGCGCGCTGCGCTCGCGGACCTAGACGTTGCCGGCCAGCGCTTGCAGGCCGCCCAACTCCGCGCGCGTTTTGGGCAGCGCTGCGGGGTGGTTTTTCTGCAGGAACGTGATCAGGCCCTCGCGGATGAGGCAGCGCAAATCCCAGGCTGTGCCCGCGTCCTTGGCGTCGGCGAGCGCTCTGACCTCGATGGTAGATTCCTTGGCGTCGGACACCTGCAGCACGCACACACCGCCGTACCACTTGTCGGTGGAGTGGCAGAGGCGCTCGAGCTCTTTGCGCAGCACGTCGAGCGGTGTGGTGTAGTCGAGATAGAGATAGATGGAGCCGATCAGGGTTGCGGTCTTGCGCGTCCAGTTCTGGAACGGCGTCTCGATGAAATAGGTCAGCGGCAGGATCATGCGTCGCCAATCCCAGAGACGGACGGCGACGTAGGTGGAGGTGATCTCCTCGATCCAGCCCCATTCGCCTTCAACAATGACCGCATCCTCGATGCGCATGGGCTGGGTGAGAGCGATCTGGATCCCGGCGATGAGATTGCTGAGCGTCGGCCGCATGGCCATGCCGATGACCAGTCCGGCGAGGCCGGCCGAGGCCAGCATGCTGGTGCCAATGGCTATGGCGCCCGGGAAGGTGAGCAGCATGAGCGCCAGCGTGAGGATCACGACGATGACGCCTACCACGCGGCGCATGACCTGCACCTGGGTGGCGACGCGGCGGGCTTCGAGATTATCGGCTACATCAATCCGGTAGCGCGCGGCGAGAATGTCGCCCAGCACAGAAATGGCGAGCATGATGCACCAGGCGCCGCCGCCGATCAGAATGAGGCTGAACAGATGCTCCAGGCCCTGGTGAACCAGCGCGGGCAGGGGCGCCGCGGGCAGTGCCAGCAGCATGGCAGCCACCGGCAGCAACCATTTGGAGGGCTGCCGGGCATGCTGGTTGAGCGATGCCTCCCAGATGCGGCCGGGTTTTTTTGCCACGCCCGCCAAGACGGAAAAAATGGCCTTGTGGACGATTAAGCCCGCGATCAGCGTGCCGCCTAAAATGGCCAGCGCCGTCAGCCAAATATGCCAGTTTCCCCAATGAATCGCACTCAAAAGCGTCATCCCGAGCCTCCTAGCCTCATTTTGCGGGCTGGTTGGGAGCGGCGCAACCGGCTACTCGGGAACTAAAGTCTGGACGGGAAAGCGCCGATAACCGCCTCGTTCGTATTCATGCTATGCCGCTAACCGCTATCACCGCCGGCGTGCTGTTGACCATGGGGATCTTGTCGGCGGTCGGGATGAGCGCGATATTGCTGGGGCTGGTGCTGGAGCTTATGGCGCGTCAATCGCACTCCGCCCAGCCCGTGGCAGACAAGCCTAGCCACTGGCCCGCCTGGCTACCCCATGGCCGCGGCAGCCGCGCCGCCTAGCGCTCCCTCCCGCCTACGTTCCCTGTGGAAAAATCAGCTTCAACGCTGATTTTCCTTAGAACTTGCAACTGGGATCAGACAGCTTGCCCGGGGCGACGGTGATTGCCTGCAGGTTGTTTTGGCGCAGCAGTGAGTTGAAGGCCACCAGCGTCTTGGACCGCATCGTGTCCCAGGCCGTAACCGTGCGTTCGTAATTCTGGCAGTCGCTTTCCCAGGTGGCGATCTGCGCCGGCGTGGGCGCCATGTCCAGGCCCACCTGCTGCATGCTCACCATTGTGTTGAAGGCGTTATTCGCCTGCACAAACGACTGCAGTTGGCCCGGCTTGGGGACCGCGCCGCGGCGGAAGAACCCGCCGCCAGCAGGTGGCAGCTTGCCGGCGATGGAGCTCAGTTTTACCTCAATTACCTTAGCCTGCGCGGCGACCGCGCCCGTTGAGTTGGCCTTTTCCACCGCCGTTACCTGCGCCAGCGCCGCGGCGGCGGCCGCGTGCCCGCCGTAGGAGTAAAACATGGAACGATAGGTCAGCATGTTCAGCTTGTTCTGCGCGCGCAGCGCCGCCATCACCTCCGGCCCCTGGCCCACGCGCGGATCGTTGATGACCGTCAGCTTGCGCGTGTAGGTTTGGCCATTCACCGTCAGCTTGACGGTGTAAACACCCGGGATCACCTGCGGGCCCTTCGGGCCGGGCGTGGTTTCGTGCTCGACCGAGTCCATCTGGTTTTCCAGATCGTGCTGGAACGCCGGCGGAGGCGCATAGTGTAGATTCCAGACGAAACGGTTGGTTCCTACGTTGGTGGAAAGCGCGCGACTTTCGGGCGTGGCCAGCCAGTAGGCCGGAAACTCGGCGCCAGTGATCGCCGGCGGCAGCGTGCTGGTTATGGTGTCCACCAAGCCGCCGTGGGAGTCATAAATGCTCAAGCTGATCTGGCCCGTGGGCGCCTGGCTGAGGTAGTAGTAAAAAGCGGCGCCGTAGGGAGGATTTTCCGCGTAATGCTCCCAGGGTTCGGTCGGCTGATCCCAGTTGGTGTTAATGCGCGAACGAATGGCATCCCCCGGCTGGAACAGGTATGCCGGCGCGGAGGCGATCGAGGATGCTTTGGCGGCGATTTGCCGCAGCGGTGCATAGTCGTCCAGCACCCAAATGCCGCGGCCGTAGGTCACGATCACAATATCGTTTTCGTGATCGAAGGTGTGGAACTTCAGGTCGCGGATCGAGGTGGTCGGCATGTTGAGCTGCAGTGACTGCCAGTTGTTGCCATCGTCAAAGGAGACGTAGACCGCCGACTCCGTACCGCAGAACAGCAGTCCCGGCTGCTCCGGATCCTCGCGCACCACGTTGACCCAACTTTCGCTGCGCTGATCCTGCGGCAGGCCGCTGACGATTTTTGTCCACGTCTTGCCGCCGTCGGTGGTGCGCCAGATCAAGGGCACGTTGGTATCCCCGTGTGCCGGCGCCGCGCTGAAGCCGCGCCCGCCGCCGAGACGGCCGGAGATGTAGGCCTCCTGCGGGTTCTGGTGGCTGGCCTGGATGTTGAGGAACGAAATGCCCTTGGCGTTGGGAATATTGGTTACGTTATTCCAGTGTTTGCCGCCGTCCATGGTGTTATAGATCTGGCCGTTGCTGCTGACTGTCCAGAACACCCCTTTCTTGGCCGTGGAAATGGAGAAATCATTGATCGAGTTGCCGCGGGACGCGAAGGGGTTGAACGGCCCGCCGGTTTTCACGCCCGGCTCGGGTGCGCCGCATTGGATTTGCGGCTGACCTTGCTTGGTGGTGAGGTCGGGGCTGAAGACCTTCCAGCTCTGGGCGCCATCGGTGGTCACCATCAGGCACTGATAGGCGACGTAGAGAGCGCTGGGATTGAAGGCGGTATCAAAATGCTTGGCGAAATCGCGGCCCTGATGGTACTTGGTTGCATTGACACCAAAATTCGGCGCCACGTTCTCCCACTGTCCGGTGGACGTATCGATTTTGATGATCCCGCTGCCGCCGCCGCCGGGACCGTAGCCGACACCGTAGACGATATTGGGGTTGAGCGGGGAAATCGCCAGCCGCCCGAATTCCGACGAATCCAGCGGATGCCAATCGTAGTTGACTTCTCCGAAATCGCCGCGATTGCGCACCATGACCGCCCCAGTATCCTGCTGCGAGGCCAGGATCCAGAAGGGATAGGTGTTCGTGGTCGCCAGGTGATACAGTTGGCTGTCCGTTTGGCTGTAATAGCTGCTCCACGTCGTGCCGCCATTCAGCGTAATCCCGGCGCCCTGGTCCATGCCTTCGATCATGCGATTGCCGTTGGTTGGGTCGATCCACATGGGGTGGGCGTCTTCCCCGCCGGGCGCGCCCTTGAACGGTGCGAAGGTATTGCCGCCATCGGTGGAGCGATACACTGCGGTGGCCATGGTATAGACCACGTTGGGGTCGGTCGAGCTCACGTACACGCCGCAGCTGTAGCTGCCTTGCCCGTTCCCGACGTCCAGATCGTGAACGTCCATGTGGCGCCAGGTCTGGCCGCCATCGTCGGAACGGTACAGCCCCGAGCCATGGTCGATGCCGTTGCCCACCACGAAGATGCGTTGCGCGTTGGTGTGCATGGCCACGGCCACGCCGATGCGGCCAGTGTAATCCGGAATGGTGGTGATCTGCGTCCAGGTCTGGCCGCCGTCGGTGGATTTGAACAGTTGGGCGGGCTTGGGCTTCGGCGCGTTCCGTGGGCGCGGCCCGAAGCGGAACCCACCCGTGCCTTGCGTGGTGGCGAAGACCACATTGGGCACGTCAAAGGCGTAAGCGATGTCGCGCGTGCCGTTATAGCCCTTCGGGTTCAGTACATTCGTCCAGGTCTGGCCGCCGTCCGTAGTCTGGAACACGCCGCGTCCGTTATGGGTGGCGTTGCCCTGCGTGGACACCAGCACCACGTTGGGGTCGGTCGGGGAGATCAGGATGGTATTGATCTTGACCGTATTTTCCAGGCCGATGTGCGTCCAGGTCTTGCCCGCATCGGTGGATTTATACATGCCGTCACCCAGGCTGCCGCCCACCGAATCGCCGGTTCCAGCATAGACAATGTCAGGATTGGACGGCGCGACCTGCACCGCGCCTACGCTGTCGACGTTTTTGAACTGATCGAAGATGTAGAACCATGTCACCCCGGCGTCGGTGGTTTTTTCCATTCCGCCTTGTGGCAAGCCGGCGTAAAATACCCCCGCCTGGCCCGGACCGATCGCGCCGGAAACCGAGGCAATGCGGCCGCCGTGATGCGGGCCAAGGTTGCGCCAGCGCAGTCCGGCATAGAGGTTAGGATTCACCTGAGCAAAGGCGGCCACCGAAACCCCAAGCACGGCGACAAATGCTAAACCCGACATGCGTACGGACATGAACCCTCCTGAATTGACCGGCTCAGTTTACCTCGCATCGGGGCACGCTCGCCAGCGCCACCGCACCGCGCTATGACATGCCGATCATGCGGAGGCCAGCAGCTTTTTTGCCACCGGCCGCAGCTCCTCCGGATGCGCGCGCACATACGCTAACAGCCGCCGCTTTTTCTCCTTTCCGCGCTCCATCGCATCCCTCCCTTCCATTGCCCGGCCCGGCAACATCTCCGGCAGCACCGCAGCGGCGCGGGCATAAGCCGACAGCCACATTTTTTTAACGCTGGGCAGCGAAAGGCGCAACGCGGCTGCCAATTCCCGGTCCGTTGTGGCGCCGGTCTCGAACGCGGCTAGCAATAGCCGTTGCTCGCCACGGCTCAGCCCCAGCCGGGGCGCATGATAATCGAACAGCGCACCCACCCAGGAACTGGGGCGGCCGCGATCCATATCACGCGTAATGCCCACCACATGCGGGGCCCGCGCGATCGCCGTCAGGCCCGCTCCCACTCCCGCCGTATAGCATCCCTTCCCCGCATCCCACATGCGCCCGCCGGAATGCAGCGTCCACCGCAGCCGTCCCGCGCTTTCCGCCTGCGAGGCGATCTGCTCTTTCCACAAATAGCCGCGGTGTTGTTCCAGAAACGCGGTCATCAACTCGTGATAGAGCTCGGAGCGCTTCGCAAATTCAGCGCCAATGCAACCCTCCCAGGTCACCGCGCTCAACCCTCCGCAAGCATTCGCCTCCTCGATCTGCCGCTCGCTCAGCAGCGGCGATTCCCCGGCGGCGATGCGCCGCGCCAATCCCGGTCCGATCCAGAACAAGGGCAGCTGCTTGATTTCCCGCAAGAAGCTTTCCTGTACGAAAGCCGAAACCCCCACGCCCCACAGCCGCGCCCCTTCCTCAAATACAACCGCCTTCAGCGCGCTGCTGCCGAGCAACCGCTGCCAGGCTCGCCCCAGTTCGCCCAGCGAATGGCCATAGCGCGGTCCAATGACCGGGTGCTGCCCGATCAGCTTCACGCAAGCGCCAACATCCTCAGACCTCATTTGGCGATAGCTCATGATGACACGCCACATATATAGTCTATGGTCCTTTTAGGCTACTTGCGCGGCGCGCGCAAACCGGCCACATTCTTTCCATGGCAGTCAATCCGGATAAACTTCACGAGTTCGTGGTTAAGGCGGTCGTTGATTTCGGAGCTACGCTCCAAGCGGCGCTGATCTGCATCGGCGATCAGCTCGGTCTTTACAAAGCACTGGCGGCGCATGGCCCGCAAACCCCGGCCGAGCTGGCCCGCATCACCGGCACCGCCGAGCGTTACGTGCGCGAGTGGCTGTGCGCCCAGGCGGCGGGCGGCTACGCCAACTACGACTCCGCCAGCGGCAAATTTCATCTCTCGGAAGAGCAGGCCTTCGCCCTCGCCGACGAGGGCAGCCCGGTTTTTCTGCCGGGCGCTTTTCAGTGCGCTTTGGCGGCGGTAAAATCACAGGAGCGCGTGGCCGCGTGCTTTCGCACCGGCAAGGGCATGGGCTGGCACGAACATCATCCCGAACTGTTCGTGGGCACCGAGCGCTTTTTCCGCCCCAGCTATGCCGCCAACCTGGTCAGCTCCTGGATACCCGCTCTGGATGGCGTCGAATCCAAGCTGCGCGCCGGCGCGCGGGTTGCCGATGTGGGCTGCGGCCTGGGTGCTTCGACCATCCTGATGGCGCAAGCTTTCCCTGTCTCGTCATTCACCGGCTTCGACTATCACGAATCCTCCCTCGTCGCCGCCCGCCAGCGCGCCCGCCAGGCAGGCGTGGGCGATCGCATCCGCTTCGAAGTCGCGCAGGCCAAAGATTATCCCGGCGCTGATTTCGATTTCGTCGCCTTTTTCGATTGCCTGCACGACATGGGCGATCCGGTTGGCGCGGCCGCCCACGTTCGTGCCTCGCTCAAAAAAGACGGCGCTTGGATGATCGTCGAACCCTTCGCCCAAGATGACCTGACCGGCAATCTCAATCCTATCGGCCGCGCCTACTACGGTGCTTCCACACTACTGTGTACTCCCGCTTCGCTTTCCCAGGAGGTCGGCCTGGCGCTGGGAGCGCAAGCCGGCGAGCAGCGCCTGCGCGACGTGGTGGCCCGGGGCGGTTTCAGCCATTTTCGCCGCGCCGCCGAAACCCCGCTTCACTTGGTCTTTGAAGCCCGCCCGTGATGTAACGGCAAGCCGGTCGGCAGCGTCCCTAACTTCAGGGAGCTTCGATCCCATAGTCCGGCACGCGCTGCCTGTCGTTCTACTGGTGGCCGCCGCTCCGCTTCTGGCGCAAAATGCTTCCGCGCCCTCCCACCATCCGCGCCCAGAGCGGAATATGATCCGCCGCGTTATGCCCACTGGCCTAAGAACGCGGTGCGCCTGCCGGCCTTGCCGGACTTCTCGTGGCATTGCCTGCGGTACGTTCGCCAGCCGTCTCGTCATGGCTGGCGTGGACATCCGAACCGTGCAAGAATTGATGGGTCGCCGGACCCTTGCCATGACCTGTCGCTATGCCCATCTCGCTCCGCAGCGCCAGTTGCAGGCCGTGGAGCGGCTGGCGGATCCGGCGGCGGCCGCAACAGCCACTGAAACAGCCACCAGCGGTTTTGGCCCGGCTGGAGCGGACGTTGTGCGACGGCGCCAACTGACCCCAAATACACGAGTTGGCACCACAGTGGCCAGGTAGCTCAGTCGGTAGAGCAGCGGACTGAAAATCCGCGTGTCGGCGGTTCAATTCCGTCCCTGGCCACCACCCCGCCCGCCGCTTCCGTTCCACGCTGCTCAATCGGACCTCCCACCCGAGCCCTCTTCCGCGTGGAATCGGGCATCGCACTAAGCATACGGAGGTCTGATCAATGTATCGTAGTGCGACATTAGCCATTATAATAGCCGCTGGCCTGGGCATTGCGGCCGGAGCGCAAGGCGTGCAGCACTCGGAGCTCTCAATTCAAGTAACCGGCGTCTTCACTAAGAGTACAAACAGCTTGGCCGGGACCGTGGCGACTGCGCCGACTACGCATCTGGCAAAGAATTCCGCCGGGCTGCTGGTCGGCTATCGTCTGTACCTGAACCACTGGGAGGCACTCGAGGTGGAATACAGCTATACCCGCAACGGGCAGAGTTACATCACGCCCGCTACGGCCCCGAATACGCCTGCGCTGAATTATTCCATTACGGCCAATATGCAGGAAGCCGTCGCCAACGAGGTGATCACCACACCGCGCATCGGCGGCATTTTCCAACCCTTTATCCTCGCCGGCGGCGGAGCGCTGATTTTCAGCCCGCGCGCCAACTTCACCGGATTGGTGCTCCGCAACCAGGTACGCGGAGCGGCGAATGTGGGCGCGGGCGTGGATTTCCACATTTTCGATCTGGGCGCGCGGGCGGAATACCAGGGATTGTTCTTCAAAGTTCCCGATTTCAAAAACTCCGCGCTTGCGGTCAATAAATGGACCTACGTTTCGCAGCCTTCGGTGGGCTTGATCCTTACCTGGTAAGGGCCGCGTGGCTGCGGGCGCGGTTGAGGCAGGCGAGCAGGGCCTGAAGATCGGCGGGCTGGGTACGGTAGTTGGTGATGCAGCAGCGTATGGCGGCGCGGCGGTGCGGCAGCGCAGCCGCCGACACCCAAACTTCGCCGGAGGCGACCGCCGCGCGCACCATCGCTTCGATATATTCGGGCCGGTCGCCGCCCTCAGCGGCATCGGCCAGGCAGACCAGAGGCAGTGGCGTGTCGTTGACCACACGCCAGCCCGCCGCGGGTGCGGCCGTTCGCAGCAGCTCGGCCATCGCCAGCTGATGGCGCAGCACAGCGGTGTAGCCGCCCCAGCCGGCCACGGCGAGCGAGAGAAACAGCTTCAACCCGATGAAGCGGCGCGACCACTGCATCGAGTGCGCAAAAGGATCCACGCCGGCATCACCCCTGGCGGCGGCGTCGCGGGGCATATAGTTTTCGCCTACGCGGAACGTGCGTTCGAGAATCTCAGGATGGCGTGTGAGCAGCATGCCCGCGGCCATCGGCACCGAGAGCGACTTGTGGGCGTCGAAGGTGATGGAATCTGCGCGCTCGATGCCGGCGATCACCGGGTGCAGCTCGGGCACTAGCGCCGCCAGACCGCCCCAGGCGGCATCGGCGTGCAGCCAGAGACCTTCACGCGCCGCCAACTCGGCCAGTGCCCCCACCGGATCCACCACGCCTGCGCTCGTCGTGCCCACGGTTGCAACCAGCAGCAGCGGACGCAGTCCGACTGAGCGGTCGCGGCCGAGGGCGGCCGCTGCGGCCTCAGGCTGCAGGCGCAGCCCGGCATCGACCTCCAGCACGCGCACTACGTCCGTTCCCAGGCCGCACAGCCGCGCCGCCTTCAACATGGAGTGATGGCTCTGGCTGGAGACATAAATGGCCGGCGCTTGCGGCAGCGCGCGGGCGCCGCCGCGGGCGTATTCCGGAAAGGCGTGGGTGAGGGCGCACAGCAGCGCGGTGTGGTTGGCTTCGGCACCGCCGCTGGTGAAGACACCATCGGCGCTTGCGCGCTCGTAGCCGAATTTGACCGCCACCTCGCGTAGCAAATGCTCTTCCACCTCGGCCGCGAACGGCGCGTGGCTCCAGGCGGCGAGCTGCGGATTGAAAGCCGCCACCAACGCATCGGCGATTACGCCCATGGTGGTGGGCGCGGGATTGAACAGACCGAAATATCGCGGATGCGGCGTATGCACCTGCTGCGCCCACAGTCCCGTGACGGCAAACTGCATCGCCTCCACCGGTTCCATGCCGCCAAAACCAATGCGGGCCAGCTCGCCACGCAGCGCGGCCGCATCCAGCGGGGGCGCCACCGGCGCTGCGGCGACCTGCCGCAGATAACGCTCCACTTCGGTGGCCAATTTCTGCCAGAGCTGCAGCCGCACCGCGGCATTCAGCGCGAGATCGGCGGGATCAGCGGTCACAGAGATCTCCTATTCAGACAGGTATAATTTTAGGAGAAACAACTATGCCGCTCAGCGAACCCGACGCACAGATCGAAACTTATTTGGAAACCTTGGGCGCCAACGGAGGCTATGGGCGCGAACTCTGGCGGTTGTATCGGGCCAACTCGCAAGCCGTGCCGGAAGCCTGGCGCAGCATTTTTGACCGCCTGGCCGGCAATGGACACGCCGCCGCTCCGGCCGCCCACGCCGCTGCGGCGCCGCCGATGGCTCTGCTGCCTGGCGACACGGTGAGCGCGCTTAGCGGGCCGGCGGAGCGGCTGGCCGCCAACATGGAAGCCAGCCTTGCGGTCCCGACGGCGACATCGCAGCGCTCGATCGCGGTCGAGTTGCTCGAGCTGAACCGCCGTCAGATGAACCAGACCTTGGCGCCGCAGGGCAAAAAGCTGGCGATCACGCCACTGCTGGCCTGGGCCATGGTGCGCGCACTGGAGGCGTTCCCAGCGCTGAATCGCGCCTACACGATCGCTGACGGGCGGCCCAGCCGCATTGAACGCGGACACGTGAACCTGGGTCTGGCGGTGGATGTGGAGCGCGCCGGAGGGCGCTCGCTGTTGGTGCCTGTGGTGAAGCAGGCGGAGAGCCGCAACTTTACCGATTTCTCTGCCGAGTGCGAACGCCTCGTCCAGGCGGCGCGCAGCGGCAAAATTTCGCCGGATGATCTGCAGGGCTCGACCATCGGCCTGACCAACCCGGGCACGCTGGGCACGCGCGCTTCGGTGCCGCGACTGTTAGCGGGACAGGCGGCCAACATCGCCGCCGGAGTGGTGGCATGGCCGGCAGGTTTTGAACATGTTGCCGAATCCACGCTGCGGGTGCTGGGTGTGGGCAAATCTTTCACGCTGTCGTGTACCTACGATCATCGCATTGTGCAGGGGGCCGAGTCGGGCGCTTTTCTGGCGCGGGTGGACGCGCTGCTCAACGGTGCCGACGGCTTCTACCAGCGCATCTACGCCGATCTGGGCATCAGTCTGGCTCCCCTGCTGCGCCTGGCGCCCGCCATCGCGGGCGCCGGAGCACCCGCGCCCCCGGCAGCGCTTTTCGCTCCTGGCGCACCGGATCTGGAAACGGTGCGCAAGCAGGCGGCGGTATTTCAACTGGTGCATAACTTCCGCGTGCGCGGCCATCTGCTGGCCCACGTGGATCCATTGGGCATGCAGGAAACCAAGCCGCATCCCGAGTTAGAACCCCAGCACTACGGCCTCGGACCGGCCGACATGCAAGAGCAGTTTTTGTGCCCGCTCGCCGGGCGCGGCCCCGACGCCGGGCCGACCTGCAGCTTGGCGGATATTCTGCAGGTGCTGCATGCCACCTACTGCGGTACGCTGACGCTGGAGTTCATGCACCTGCAGCGCCCGGAAGAGCGGCAATGGCTACAGGAGCACATGGAACCGCCTTCCGCTCGCCGCGGACTGAGCGCCGGGCAGCAGCGGCGGGCACTGGCCAAACTCACGCAGGCGGAGGAACTCGAACACTTGCTGCAGGCGCGCTTCGTCGGCCACAAGCGCTTTTCCCTGGAGGGAGCCGAGGCGATGATTCCGGCGCTGGACACGTTCCTGAATCTGGCCAGCCGCGATGGCGCGCAGGAAATCGTGCTCGGGATGGCGCACCGCGGACGGTTGAACGTGCTGGTCAACGTGCTCGGGCTGAGCATGAACGAGATGTTTTCCAAGTTCGAGGATCAGGACCCGGAAAGCGTCGACGGCTCGGGCGATGTGAAATACCATCTCGGTGCGCGCGGCGCCCACCTTACGCCTGAGGGCGTGCGCCTGCCGGTGGAGATGATCAACAACCCCAGCCACCTCGAAGAGGTCGATCCTGTGGTCGAGGGCAGCGCGCGCGCGCGCCAGGACCTGCGCGGGCGCTCCGGCGACGAGCGCGGCCAGCAGGTGTTGCCGATCCTCATTCACGGCGATGCGGCCATGGCGGGCGAAGGCGTGGTGGCGGAAACGTTGAACCTGTCGCAGTTGGGCGGTTATCGTACCGGCGGCACGATGCACTTCGTCATCAACAACCAGATCGGCTTTACCACCGCCCCCGCAGGTGCTCGTTCCTCACTCTATTGCACCGACATCGCGCGCACCATCCAGGCGCCGATCTTCCACGTCAACGGCGACGATCCGGAAGCCGTCGTGCGGGCCATGGAGCTCGCCTACGCCTTCCGGCGGGAGTTCCGCAAAGACGTGGTGGTGGATATGGTCTGCTATCGGCGCCACGGGCACAATGAGGCCGACGATCCCAGCCTGACCTCGCCGGTCATGTACCGCAATATTGATCAGCATCCCTCCGTGCGTGTCCTTTACGCTGCCGCGCTGGTACGCGCCGGGCAGCTGAGCGAAGCCGAGGCCGACAGCGAGCGCCAGGCGACGCGGCAGGCGCTCAGCGATGCGGCGGCGCAGCCGGTGCCACCGGCAGTGCCGGAACCCGAGGCCGTGCCGTTTGCCCCCGCAACCGGCGTGGCCGAGGCCACGCTGGCGCAGATCGGCGAGCGCTTGACGGCTCTGCCGGACGGGTTTCATCTCCATCCCAAACTGAAAAATTTCATCAGCCGCCGGGCGCAGGCCATTGCCACGCGCGGGGCGGTGGATTGGTCTCTCGCCGAGGCGCTGGCGCTGGGTTCGCTGGCGCTGGAAGGCGTGCCCGTCCGCCTGAGCGGCCAAGACACCGGGCGTGGCACCTTCAGCCAGCGCCACGCCCTCCTGTACGATTTCGAAACCGCGGCGTTCTACATTCCGCTGGCCCATCTCGATGCCGCGCAGCGGCCGGTGGAGATCTACGATAGCCTGCTGTCGGAAGAAGCGGCCATGGGCTTCGAGTTCGGCTACGCCATGTCGCATGCCACGGCGATGGTGCTCTGGGAGGCCCAGTTCGGCGATTTCGCCAACGGCGCACAGGTCATCATTGACCAGTTTCTCTCTTCGTCAGAGACCAAATGGTCCCGCACCAGCGGCCTCACGCTGCTGCTGCCTCATGGCTTCGAAGGCCAGGGTCCGGAGCATTCCAGCGCACGGCTGGAGCGCTTCCTGCAGCTTTCGGCCGAAAACAACTGGCGCATCGCCAACTGCACCACCGCGTCGCAGTATTTTCATCTGCTGCGCGATCAGGGCCTGCGGCGCCCCCGCCGCCCCCTGGTGCTGCTCACGCCCAAAAGCCTGCTGCGCCATCCCGAGGTGGCCTCGCCCTTTGCCGAGTTCACCAGCGGAAGCTTCCAGCCGGTGATCGGTGACGCGCTCGCGCCGGCGCAGACGCGCCGTGCGCTGCTGTGCTCGGGCAAGGTTTATTACGACCTGACCAAGGCGCGCAAAACTAGGCAGGCCGGCGAGCCGGCCATCATCCGCGTGGAACAGTTGTATCCGTTCCCGGCGGAGGCATTGGGCCGCGAGTTGGCGCGCTATCCTCAGCTCAGCGACTGCTGCTGGGTACAAGAAGAGCCGGAAAACCAGGGCGCGTGGTCGTTCGCCGAGCCGCGCCTGCGCGCGCTGCTGGCCGCTACCGCCGCGCTGGCGCACGTGAGCCGCAAGGAAAGTCCCAGCCCCGCCACCGGCTCGCTCCGCCGCCATCAACAGGAGCAGGCGGCACTGGTCGTCGAAGCTCTCGGATAACCTTCACCGGTGCGGCAACCAGCGGCGCACCAGCGCTGCCAGACCCAGCAGGGCTACGAGGATGCAGCACGCGTACGCGAGCCAGTCGCCGTGGCGGGTGTAGAAGGTCAGCTGCGACAGCGGCTGAAACCCGGACTCGATCGAGGTGGATTGCGCACGCGCCAACTCCCGCATCACCCGCCCGTAGGGCCCGATCACCGCGGTCAGGCCGTTGTCGGTATCGCGCAGCAGCCAGCGATGGTTTTCGATTGCGCGCGTGCGCGCCATCATTAATCCTTGCGCCTGCGCCGAGGAGTGGCCGTACCAGCTGTCGTCGGAAAGGTTCACCAGCCATTCCGCCCCCCGCCTGGTTTCCTGCCGCGCCAGTTGCGGGAAAATGGATTCGTAGCAGATCAACGCCGAGAAGCGGTGCCCGGCTACGTTAAATAGCGTCAACTGGTGGCCGGGCACAAAATTGCCCACGTTCTGCACCAGCTTGCTGGCGCCCAAAAAGCGCTGTAGCCAGCCCGGCAGCGGCACGTACTCGCCGAACGGCACCAGGTGGATTTTGTTATAGTGCTCGCCCGTGGTGCCATCGGGCCGGATCAGAATCGCCGAGTTGTGGGGCGCGTTCAGGTCGAGTGTCCCCGACGGGGTCAGCCCGTAGGTGACCTGGTCAAACAGGAAGGCGGCGTGACTGCGTGAAACCATCTCGGCGGTCATGGCCTGAAAGGCCGGCTGCATGGCGTATTCGAGCGGCGCTGGCTGTTCCGGCCACAGAATGAGATTCACCGGCGGCGATCCGGCCGGATCGGAAAGCGTCAACTGATGCTGTAAAAACTGCTCCAGGCTGGCGCTGGTCCAGGATGCGGCCAGAGGCGTGTTGGGTTGTACCAAACGCGCGCGCAGCGGATCAATGGGGCTGGTGCGGGGATGGTACGGCAGTGTCGCAAAGCCCAAAATGATCGCCAGGGCAACTGCCAGCGCCGCATCGCCGCGCGTGGGCCAGCTCACGCGCCTTGGCTTGCTTGCCCAGAAGCGCAGCGCTAGCGCGGCAATCAGCGTGTTGGCCAGCGCGATGATGAAGCTCGCGCCGTAAACGCCGGCGATGGTGGTGGACATCATGAAACCGACATGCTGATACTGCGAGTAGCCAAGTAGATTCCATGGAAATCCGCCCATCGGCGTGTAGGTCCGAAACAGCTCGACGGCAACCCAGACGAACGGCAGCGGCCAGAGCCGGTGCCCTATGCCCTTGCCTACCGCATAGCCCAGCAGCGCGAACAGTGCCAGGTAGCTGCCCATGAGCAGCAGAAAACAGATAAACACCACCCCGGCCATCGCCGGGCTGAGGTCGCCGTAATGATGCACCGTGGTGGCGATCCAGGGGCAGCTGATGGCGAAAAAGACTACTCCGGCAACGTATCCCGGCCACAGCGCCCGCCAGACGCTTTCCGCGCGAGCGACTACGATCCACAGCGGAACGAGGGCAAACCACGCCATCCAATCCCAACCGATGGTGGGAAACAGAGCCGCCAAGGCGGCGCCGCTCAGGCCCGCCGCGATCAGGCCCAGGAGAAACGAACCTAAACCCCGGCGAGTCTGCACGCGCCTCGGCGGAATGACGGCTGCGGTATGCATTCCCTCCATCATGATCCTGCACCCTCCGCCAGGCTTGCAAGTTGCCGCCGCTGGAAGCACAATACAGTCGTCTCGTGCCCTACCAGGGCTGGGGGGAAATTTTCCATGAAAGGGATGCCGTTTGGGAAAATCTGGATCGCCGTCAGTGTCATTCTCTTTGTGCTGGAGGGCCTGGGCTACTGGCTCATCAATGGAACGCTGCAGAGCAGCGAGCTGATGCCCTGGCGAGCCGCGCCCGGCGCTGTCGCCTTGGCGCTGTTCGTGCTGGTGGCTATCATCGGCGGCTTCGCCTACTCCTACGTTTTTCTGCAGGGCTATCGCGGCCGCGGCGCGGTCGAAGGCGTGCGCTTCGGCCTGTGGCTTACGCTGCTCGCCAGCGTGACCTTTAACCTGGCCCTGGCCGCGATGCTGCCGTTGCGGGTGGTGGCCACCGCCGAGTTCATCATCGTGGATCTGGTCAGCTTCGTGGTCGCAGGCCTGGCCGCCGGCGCCATCGCAGGCACGCACACGGTCGAGGTGCGGGAAGCCGCCGCCGGCGTACAACCCGCTAGCGGACGCGCGGCTGCCTAGGATCCCGTTCAAAATGGGTGGATGAGCGTTGCAGGAGAGCGGCTCGCTCCAGACCGGCGGACCCACCCGCGGCCGGGCGCGCACCGGGTGCCGGCCTTCTGGGCGGCGCTGTCAGCAACGGCGGCGCTGCGCCTGATCTTCGCTTGGAGCTTCATCGCCCACCATGCCGAGCGCGCGCTGGCGCTGGCGCCGTTTTCCTTTGAAAGCAGCAACGTAGCCTATGCTTTGGCCACGGGCCAGGGTTTCAGTTCACCCCTGCGCGTGCCCAGCGGCCCGACCGCGTGGGTGGCGCCCGTCTATCCCACGCTGCTGGCGGGCGTGTTCCGCATCTTCGGTCCCGATTCGTTTGGCGCGTTTGTGGCCGCCGTAGGCCTGAACATCCTCTTCGCCACGCTGGTGTGTTTGCCCCTTTATGCGGCCGCGCGCGCACTCGCGGGCCACCGCGCCGGACTGATCGCCTGCTGCATCTGGGCCGTGTATCCCAATGCTATTCTTCTCACCTACCAGAGCATGTGGAACGGCTGTCTTTCGGCGCTGCTGGGTGTGACGCTGGTGTGGGCCACGCTGCGCCTGCGCGCGGCCGATCCGCGGCGCGCAAACGCCGTGCCCTGGATTCTCTTCGGCTTATTGTGGGGCTTGACGTTGTTGACCAACCCGGTGTTCGCGGCAGTGCTGCCGGTGCTGTTCTTCCTGGCGGCGCGGCAGTGGCGCACCGCCGTGCTGGGACTGGCGGCGGCGGCGCTGTGCGTGCTCCCCTGGACGCTGCGCAATCGCGCGACGCTGCACGCCTGGGTGCCGGTGCGCAGCGACCTGGGGCTGGCGCTGTGGCTGGGTAATAATGCAGGTGCAAGCGTGCCCTGGCACGGGCAGCAACATCCGCTGGACGATGCCGGGCAACGAGCGCTGTTTCTCCGTCAGGGCGAAATCCCATACATGCGCGCCAAATTTCGCGCGGCCGTGGAATATATGGCCGCCCATTCGCGGCGCACGGCCGAGCGCGCCTGGCTGCGTTTTTGGGCGTTCTGGTCGGGTGGAGCACCGCGGCCATGGCGCGTTCTGGCGCGCGGCCAGTGGCAGCGGCGGCGGCTCAGTGGGATGGATCGCTATGTTCTGCTCGCCGATCTCCTCAGCGGCCTGGGTGCGCTGGCAGGCTGGTTGTGGTTGTGGCACAGGCGGCGGCCAGGCGTGTGGATTGTGGCGGCCTTTCCACTGCTGATCCCCTGCGCCTATTACCTCACCGAGGCGATTCCACGCTATCGGCTGGCGATCGATCCGGAAGTAATTCTGCTGGCCGCATCCTGCGTAACCTTCCTGTGGCGCCCGGCGCCGCGCCAGGAGTCCGCGTAGCCATGCTGGTTTCCATCATCATTCCCGTGTACAACGAAATCCGCACGCTGCCGCGCGTGCTCGATCGGGTGCGGGCGGCGCCGCTGCCGTACGGCTGCGAGCGGGAAATCATCGTGGTGGATGACGGCTCGACCGATGGCACCCGCGCCGTGGTGGCGGAGGCGGCACGGCTCGGCGCGGTCACGGCTGCGGTGCATGGTTCCTGCCGCGGTGGCAAGGGCACCGCCATCCGCGCTGGCATTGCGCGTGCGCGCGGCGGGATCGTGCTCATTCAGGACGGTGATCTCGAGTACGATCCGGCCGATTATGGCCGCCTGCTGGCGCCCCTGCTGGCGGGCGAGGCGGACGTGGTGTACGGCTCGCGCTTTCTGGCCGGAGCTGGGCGCGGTGAACTGGGCATGCGGCGCTCCGCCTGGCTCGCCAATCGTGTGCTCACCGCCGCGGCGAACTGGCTCTACCGGGCGGGCATCAGCGATGAGGCCACCGCCTACAAGGCTTTCCGTACCGAGCGGCTGCGCCAACTCAATCTGCGCTGCCGGCGCTTCGAATTTTGTCCCGAGGTTACTGCCAAGCTGCGCCGCCGCGGCATCCGCATTCAGGAAGTGCCGGTCCGCTACCGCGCCCGCGCCGCAGGTAAAAAGATCGGCGCCCGCGATGGCTTCGAAGCGCTTTGGACGTTGCTGCGCTACCGCTGCGGCACGGCGGCGGCGCTCCCTCAATCCAGAAAGGCCGGTTCCGGCTCGGGTTCCGGCGCCGGCGCAGCCACCGGCACCACCGGCGTAGCCGCCGTTTCGCCGCGTAGATATGCGCCCAGCTCGGCGCGCGAGTCGAAATAATTGTGAATCAGCCGATCCAGCGCGCGCTCCCGTATCTGTTCGCGCCTCAGCAGCGGCATATAGACGTAGGCGCGCCCGCGCCGTTGGCGCGCCACCGCTTGCTTGCGCCGCAGCCGGTCGAGCACCGTCAGCACTGTGGTATAGGCGAGGCTGCGGCCGTGCCCGGCCAGATGCTGGCGCACCGCCGCCACCGGCGCAGCTCCCAGCGCCCACAGCGCGGCTAAACAGTCGAGCTCAAGCTGTGGCAGTTCGCCGCCCGAGCGCGAGGTCATCACTCCCCGTCCTCGCTGGCGGGCTGCGCCCGCTCGCCCGCCCAGTACCGGTCCGCGCGCAGCAGCGGACGTTCCAGTGCGCGGTTGTAGCTGGTCCATTCCGGATCTCCCAGCACCGCTTCCTCTTCCAATTGCGTGCGCATCGCCTGCATTTTCGAGTCCAGATCGTCGAGGTGATGCAGCAGCAGCGCCTCGGGAAACATCGGCAGCTTGGGCGAGCCGAACTCGTAATGGCCGTGATGGCTGATGATCAGGTGCTCGACCAGCACCTCCAGCTCGGGCGGAAACTCCGGCAGCGCGGCCAGCTTTTGGTGCAGCAGCCGCAACACCAGCACCATGTGGCCCAGCAGTTGTCCGGGGGTGGAATAGGAAAAGCTGCGCTGATACCGTAGCTCTTCAATCTTGCCGAGATCATGCAGCAGGATCCCGGTGTAGACCAGGTCCGCCCGCACCCAGCCGTAATGGCGCACCACGCCGTCCGCCAGCCGGCACAGGGAGGTCACATGTTCCAGCAGGCCGCCCAGGTAGGCGTGGTGCAGCACCTTTGCCGCCGGCGCCTGCCGAAAGCGCGCCGCGATTTCCTCGTCGCCGAAAATCGCTTCCAGCAGCATCCGCAGATGCCGGTCGCCGATGGCCGCGATGCGCTGCCGCAGCTCGGCCCACATCGCCCCCACGTCGGCGCTGGTGGTGGGCAGATAGTCGGTAAGGGCAACCTCGCCATCGTTCAGCCGCCGCAGCTTCTCGATTTTCAACTGCAGCTTGTTCTGGTAAACGCTGACTTGGGCGCGCACTTTCAAGAAATCGTCGCGCGCGAAGCTGGTGGCTACCCCCTCCACGCCATCCCACATCTTGGCATTGATCTGTCCGCTGCGGTCGCCCAGCAATAGGTCCAGGTAGGGCTCGCCGTCTTTTTTCTGGCGGATGTCTTTGCCCAGCACCAGGAACGACGAGGTGATGCTCGTGTCCGGCTTGAGCCCGCCCACGAACACCGTCTTGCCCTCGTCGGCCACGAAGCTGTTAGCGGCCACCGCCGCCTACGTTAAAGCCGCTGTTGTTGTCCTTCTTGCCTGTCTGCTTGGGCAGATCGCTGGGCAGCACGCGCTGGAACTTGGTCAGGTCCACGCGCTCCGTGTCGGCCGCGGCGCCGGTATCCACGTAGCCCGGCGCCACCGTGATGTAGGCGTCCGCACGCAGTTTGTCCAGATACGTGTGCAGCTCCGGCTGCAGCTTTTGCTGGTACAGAATCTCGGAAATCTGATCCTTGGCGTCCTGCAGGCTTTCCTGTCCCGCCTGATGTTTATCTGTGACCTGAAGAATCAGGTATCCATTGCTGGTCTTCTCCACCGGTGTCACCCCGCCGATCGGCAGCGCGAACAGCACCTTCGCCAGATCGGGCTGCAGATCGCTGCGCTTTTCAAACCCAATATCGCCCCCGCTGGATCCGGTGGAGGCATCGGAATAGCGCTGCGCCAGTTTGGAGAAGTCCTCGCCTTTCGCGGCTCGCTCCTGCACCTGATCGGCGAGCGATTGCAACCGCTTCTGCTCGAAAGCCGGCTTGCCTGCCGTCTTGATCAGGATTTCACTCAGCCGCACCCCATCGGGGTTGACGAATTCGCCCTTGTGGGCCTTGTAGTAGACGGCGATCGCCTGCGGCGCGGGCGCGGAAATGCGCGGCGCCACGTCCTGCTCGATCACCATGTTCATGAGGATGCCGTTTTGGATCTCCTGCTTGTAATCCTGGTAGTTTTCCCCCTCCGCTTCCACTGCCTTTTGCAAATCCTCCATGGTCGCCAGGTGATTCTCCTTGCGCAGTTTATCCAGTTGCAAAATGGTTTGCGTTTCCGCGCTCAGTCCCAGATCCTGGGCACGCTGGATGAGGAGCTGATTATCGATCAGCGTGGCCAGCAGGCTCTTGTCTGCCTTGGCCAACTGCACCGCCGTCACCGTCTGCCCGTTTTGCTGCGCCTGCTGTTGCAGGCTTTCGGCCAGCTCTTGCTTGGCGTTGCTGTAGTCGGTGGTGGTGATGATCTTGTCGTTGATGCGCGCCACGATTTGCTCGACAATGGTGGTCTTGGGCGGTGGCGGCTCCGGCGTCGGCAGTCCCTTCAGGTACGGTTGTAACGCCGGACCGGCGGCGGGCTTCGCGTTCGATTTTTTGGAACTTTGCGCTCCGGCAAGCGACGTTGCCACGAGCGCCAGCCCCGCGATCCAGGGCGTGCAGCGCATCATACCGCTATCCTACACTAGTAGGACCGCCTTCGCCGCCCGCTATCTTTGGATTCCTCCCAACTCTTTAAGGCGGCGCACGATCTCATCGGCAGAGGCCTGCACTTCCTCGTCCCGCAGCGTTCGCTCCCGGCTCTGGAACTTGGCGCGAATGAGCAGGCTATAGCGCCCCTCGGCCAGGTTGGCGCCGCGAAATACTTCCACCGGCTGCAGCTCCATCAAGTCGGAAATCGGAGGGGTATTCACCCTGTGTTCGATTTGCGCCCAACTCACGCCCTCTTCCAGCAGGAAAGAAAAATCGCGCACGCTGGCCGGAAAGCGCGGCGGCCTGGCGTAGGCGACCGGACGCGCCCCGGCGCTGAGGGCGCGCTCAAGGTCGATTTCGGCCAGCCAGGTCTCGTCGGGCAGCTTCCACTGCGCCGCCAGCTCCGGATGCAGCCGCCCTAGCCAGGCCCACTCGCCGATGCGGGCGCCGGGGTCTAACAGGCCGCCGGCGGCAGTGGCCTCCAGCGGCGGCCGATCGAACAGCCCCAGCACCGCCTCCACCTCCCCGCGCCAGGCGCGGAAATCTCGCGGTCCATCGCAGGCGCCGAGCGCTAGCACAGCTCGCTCGCGCGGCTCGCCCGCGGCATCACGCTCGTACAGCTTGCCCATTTCGAACAGCCGCGCCTCTAACTCGCGATGGGCATTGTATTGCAGCAGGTGCAGCATGGCCGGCAGGCTGGAGGTGCGCAGGATGGCGGCTTCTTCGCTGAGCGGATTGCTCACCCGCACGGGCGTGCGCTGCGGTGCAAAGGCGCGGCACTCGGATTCGGCTGCGAAGCTGAGCGAGATGGCTTCGGCGAAGCCGCGGCCGCGCAACTGCTGGCGCACGCGCTGGCGCAGACCTTCCTCCGGCAGCGGGAGCGCCCTGCCGTGAAACGCGGGCAGACGGGAAGGGAAGCGGTCGTAGCCGTGCAGCCGCGCCAGTTCTTCGATCAGGTCAATCTCCCGGCTGAGATCCGGTCGCCAGCTCGGGGCTACCCAGGCGCCGTCGCCGTGCGCCTCGCAACCCAGCGCGGTCAGCTTCCGCTGGCATTCCGCCGCGGGGATGGGCGCGCCCAGCACGCTCGCGATGCGCTCTGGCCGCAGCGCAATGGGCTTGCGTGGCGGCAGGTTGCCGTCGCTATAAATGATGCCGCCTACGGCCGGCCTGGCGTGCCCGTGCAGCAGCGCGGTGATGCGCTCGGCCGCCGTCCACACTGCCTCCGGATCGGCCCCGCGCTCAAAGCGGTGGCTGGCTTCGGTGTGCAGCCCGTGCCGTCGCGCCGTCTGCCGCACCGCCTGCGGATCAAACCAGGCGCTTTCCAAAAGCACCCGCCGCGTCTGCGGCCCGATCGCCGTTTCCTTGCCGCCCAGCACGCCCGCCAGCGCCACCGGCCCCTCGGCATCGGCAATCACCAGGTCCTCGGCCGTCAGCGTGCGCTTGACCTCGTCTAGCGTGACCAGCATCTCCCCCGCCCTCGCCCAGCGCACCACGACGTGGCCGCCGCGCAACCGATCGGCGTCAAAAGCGTGGGTGGGGTGCCCCATTTCCCACAGCGTGTAATTGGTGGCATCGGCAATGTTGTTAATCGCCCGCTGCCCCAGCCGCTCCAGCCGCGCCGCTACCAGCTCCGCCGTGGCTCCGATTTGCACTGCCTCCAGCAGCAGCGCGCCGTAGCGGCCACACGCTTCCGGTGCTTCGATCTGCACCCGCGCCCCCGCCGGGTGCCGTGCCAGGCCGGCCCGCGGCGGCGGCCGCAGCGGCTGGCCGGTGATAGCGGCGATTTCCCGCGCCAGCCCGAAATGGCTGAGGCAGTCGGGCCGGTTTGAAGTCAGGTCCAGGTCGAGCAGCGTCTCCCCCTGCTCTTCCACCACTGCATCCACCGCCTGTCCCGCCAGCGACAGCGCCTGCGCCAGTTCGGCTGCGCTGCTCTCCACCGCCACCAGTTCGCGCAGCCAGCTCAGCAGTACCTTCACCGAAACTGCTCCAGGAAGCGCACGTCGCCGCTGTAAAAACGCTGAATGTCATCAATGCCGTAGCGCAACATCGCCAGCCGTTCCAGCCCCATGCCGAAGGCGAACCCGCTTACCTGCTCCGCGTCGTAACCGACGAAGCGGAATACCGCCGGATCCACCATGCCGCAACCCAGCAACTCGATCCAGCCCGTCTGCTTGCAGGTGCGGCAGCCGGAGCCGTGGCAGAAAATGCAGGCGACATCCAATTCCGCGCTGGGTTCGGTGAACTGAAAGTAGGAGGGCCGCAAGCGTGTGGCCACCCGCGGACCGGCGGCTCCGAAAAATGCTTGCGCGAACTGTTCTAGCGTGCCTTTGAGATCGGCAAAGCTCAGCCCGGTTTGCACCGCCAGGCCCTCCACCTGATGAAAATTGGGCGAGTGCGACGCGTCGGGCGCGTCCCGCCGGTACACCTTGCCGGGCACGATCACCCGCAGCGGCGGCCGCTGCTGCTCCATGCAGTGGATCTGCACCGGCGAGGTGTGGGTGCGCAGCAGATGCGTGCCGCCTTCCAGATACAGCGTGTCCTGCTCCTCGCGCGCCGGGTGCCCGGCGGGAATGTTGAGAGCCTCGAAGTTGTAATACGGCGTCTCAATTTCCGGCCCCTCAGCCACGCTGTAGCCCAAGCCGAGAAATATGGCGATGATTTCATCGCGCACCTGCAGCACCGGATGCGCCGCTGCGGCCTGCGCCGCGAAACCGGGCAAGGTCACGTCCACGCGCGGCGCCTCCGGCCGCGGCGCCGTGGCCTGCGCGGCAAAATGCGCCTCGACGGTGATCTTCAGCGTGTTCAGCCGCGCGCCCAGCGCTCGCTTCCACTCCGGGGGCGCGGGCTTGAGCCAATGATCGTTCAGCACTCCGATGAGGCCGTGCTTGCGCGCCAGCCAGACCGCACGCTCGCTGGCCTCCGCCAGAGCTTCATGGAAGGCGTGCAGAGCGGCATCCAGCTCGGCTTCACTGTGTACGCCCAACTCGGGCCAGGGCGTCGAGGCCAGCTTCGCCAGTTCGGCCGCTGCCTTCACCGCTACGCCGCCGGCTGCGCCAACGCGGCTTTGGCCTGTTCCACCAGTTGAGCGAACCCGGCCGCATCGGCTTGCGCAATGTCGGCCAGAACCTTGCGGTCCAGTTCCACCTTCGCCAGCTGCAGCCCGTGCATGAACTGGCTGTAGGTGATGCCGTTCTGCCGCGCCGCCGCCCCGATGCGCACAATCCACAGCTCGCGGAACTGCCGCTTGCGCTGCTTGCGCCCGCTGTAGGCGGTCTTCAGCGCACGCTGGCTGGCCTCCTTGGCCGAACGATAAAGTTTGCTTTTGGTGAGGAAAAAGCCCTTGGTGAGCCCTAGGACCTT
Source organism: Terriglobales bacterium (assembly GCA_050747745.1). Classification (GTDB taxonomy): domain Bacteria; phylum Acidobacteriota; class Terriglobia; order Terriglobales; family SCQP01; genus SCQP01. Next base: position 48,710 of record JBOGKM010000040.1, on the reverse strand, counting down.
CTTGCGCTTCTGGCGCCGCTTGCTTCCTCGTTTGACGCGTGGCATCGTTTCATCCTTTCGGCTGTGCGCCCTCCGGCACGATGGGAGCCGTTCTGGCGCTTGAGCTCACCCCAAACTTTCCGGGGGCCCTAGGTTCACCTTACTGGTACGGAATCATCCGCCGTACCCGCCTCTGATCGGCGGGTGAGATCAGCGTATCCAGGTCCAGCTTGCGTTTGCGTTTGCGTGCCTTGCTGGTGAGAATATGGCGCGCGCCCGAATGTCCGCGCACAATCTTGCCGCTTCCGGTGGAACGGAAGCGTTTGGCGGCGCCGCGATGCGATTTCAGCTTCGGCATAATTTTGCTTCAGGCTTTCTTGGGGGCCAGAATGGCGGTCAGCGAGTTGCCTTCCAGCCGCGGTCGGAACTCGACGTTGGCTTGCGGGCTGACTTCCTGCAGAAGTTTTTCGATCAACTGAAAGCCAATCTCCTTGTGCGTAATTTCCCGGCCCCGAAACTGCACCACGGCTTTGACCTTGTCCCCTTCCTCAAGAAAGCGCAGCACGTTGTTTTTCTTGAACGAGTAGTCGTGGTCGTCGGTATTGGGCCGGAACTTCACTTCCTTGATGACGATGTTTTTCTGATTCTTCTTGGCCTCCCGCGCCTTCTTTTCCATCTGATATTGGTATTTGCCGAAATCCATGATCCGGCAGACTGGCGGGTTGGCGCTGGGAGCAACTTCTACCAGATCCAGCGTCCGCTGCCGTGCCAGCGTGAGCGCCTCTTGCGGCGGCATGATCCCCAACTGGGCGCCCAATTCATCAATCACCCGCACCTCGCGGGCGCGGACGCGTTCATTAATGCGGGTTCGGGGTTCGGGGATGCGGCGCGGTCGGGTGTCTCGAATAGTGTTCTCCTGCGCTGCGGGTTTCTCCCGCGGCTGGCTCAGTATAGCATAGTGCCGGGCGCGCTTTTTGGGTCGCTTCAGCTTCGTCTTTTGCGTCCAATATGGAAGTGCAGTCCGCCGGCAACGGCATCGCCGCGGCCTGCGGTGTCCAAGGAGAACCACGCCATGCCTTCGTCCCGCTTCTCTGGCCTGTACGTGAGCGGCCGCGCCTTCGCCGTCCTGCTCGTGATTGTCGGCGTGGTCGGTGCCATGGCGTTTTATCGCACCCACAGCGATCAGGATCCGGCCTTCTCCGGCATCATCCGCTCGACCGAGCCGGCCCTCAGCGCCCACCAGGTGCCGGACTTGTCCGAGCTCACCAAAGAGCAGGAAGAGCTGGCCAAGCGGGTCGAGCCGGCCGTGGTGACGGTGCAGGTGACCGCGCACGAATCCGCCAGCGACGAGGAGCAGGGTCAGGGCATTCCGCCCGGCAATCCGTTGTCGCAGTTCTTCGGCCAGTTCCCCCGCCGTCCCCATTACGAGCAGGGCCTCGGCAGCGGCATCGTCATCTCCCCTGATGGCTACATCGTCACCAACAACCACGTCGTCAAAGACGCTACCAACATCCGCGTCACTCTCACCGACTCGCGCAGCTTCGAGGCCAAGGTGGTTGGCACCGATCCGCTCACCGATCTGGCGGTCATCAAAATCCCCGCCACCGGCCTTTCCAATCTGCCCTGGGGCAACTCCAACCACCTCCAACAGGGCGATCTGGTATTTGCCTTCGGCAATCCCTTCCGCCTCAACTTCACCATGACCCACGGCATCATCAGCGGCCTCAACCGCCGTCCCCCCGGCGCCATCAGCAACCTGCGCCAGCCCGGCGACTACATCCAGACCGATGCCGCCATCAATCCCGGCAACTCGGGCGGCCCGCTGGTCGACGTGCTCGGCCAGGTGATTGGCGTCAACGCCTTCATCTTCACTTCCACCGGCAGCTTCAGCGGCGAATCCTTCGCCATCCCCAGCGCCATCGCCCAGCCCGTGACCGAGGCGCTGATCAAGCACGGCAAGGTCATCCGCGGCTTTCTCGGCATCAACATCGAAGATCTCACGCCAGACACCGCGCCCTTCTTCCATGTTTCGCCCAACACCCAGGGCGCGCTGGTTTCCACCATCACCTCCGGCGATCCTGGCGCCAAAGCCGGCCTCAAAAACGGTGACGTCATCGTCAACTTCAACGGCCAGCCCATCCACAGCGCCACCGAACTGCAAATCGCCACCGGCGAAGTTGCGCCAGGCCATCAGGTCAAGCTCGGCATTCTGCGCAACGGCCGGCCCATGTCGCTGACTGCGATCCTGGGCTATCCTCCTGGCGAGCACGTCTCCCCGGCGCACGGACCCAATACCGCTTCCAACACCACCGGCGCCCATCTCGGCGTCCGCTTGGAAACCCTCACCCCGCAGCAGCGCGAGCGCAACCAGATCCCCAGCGGCATTCAGGGCGCGATCATCACCTACGTCCAGCCCGGCTCGCCTGCCTACAACAGCGGCTTCATTCAGCCCGGCGAAGTCATCACCAGCGTGAACCGCGTCCCCACCCCCAGCGCCGGCGCTGTCACCCGCGAGCTGCAAAAGCTCCCGCCCACCCAGCCCATCATGCTGCGCATTTATATCGGCGGTATCCAGCCCGGCGGCCAGTACGTCATCGTGCATCCGGCCCCCGGCAGCGGCAATGGAGGCGGTGGCGGCCTCTAGCCGCCAGGCGAACTGTGGTACATTAATGGTTCCTATACCTATGAGAGAAAAACAGGAGCCCCGCCTCACGCATGGCGACCACATCTGAAGCCAAGACTAATCTCGTCGGCACCTACCGCATCCATCCCACCGATACCGGTTCTCCGGAAGTGCAAGTGGCGCTGCTAACCGACCGCATCGCATACCTCACCGGGCACTTCAAAACCCACGCTAAGGATCACCACTCCCGCCGCGGCCTGCTGCTGCTGGTGGGCAAGCGTCGCCGCCTGCTCGACTATCTCAAGCGCGAGCACCTGGATCGCTATCGCGCACTGATCCAGAAGCTGGGACTGCGCAAGTAACGGCTCCGCCGCTCCCCTTGCGCAGCAGCGCGAAGTGCGCAGCGCGAAGCAGAGCCTCGAAGGCCTCCACCGAATCGAGACAATCATCATGCCATCCCGCGTCAGTATTGAATTAGCCGGAGGGAAAACTCTTACCCTCGAAACCGGAAAAATCGCCCGCCAGGCCGGCGGCGCCGTCCTGGTCCGCATGGCCGATACGGTCGTGCTGGCCACCGCCACCAGCGCCCATCAGCCCCGCGAGGGAATTGACTTTTTCCCCCTTACCGTCGATTACCGCGAGTATACCTATGCCTCCGGACGCATTCCCGGCGGCTACATCAAGCGTGAAGGCCGGCCCACGGAAAAGGAGATCCTCACCAGCCGCCAGATTGATCGCCCCATCCGTCCGCTGTTCGCCAAGGGCTTCCGCAACGAAACCCAGGTCATCGCCTTTGTCCTTTCCGCCGATCAGGAAAACGATCCCGACGTGCTCGCCCTCACCGGCGCCGGCGCCGCCCTGCACATCTCCGATATTCCCTTTCCCCTGCCCCTGGCCGCCGTGCGCGTCGGCTACGTCGAGGGCAACTACGTCTGCAATCCCTCCTACGCGGAAATGCGTGCCAGCCAGTTGAACATCGTCGTCGCCGGCACTGCCGAGGGCATTTCCATGGTCGAGGCCGGCGCCCAGGTCGTCTCGGAGGAAGTCGTCGTCGGCGCCATCGAGTTCGGCCACCAGCAAATCCAAAAAATCATCACCGGCATCGAGCAACTGCGCCGCGAAGCCGGCGCGCCCAAGCGCGAGGTCGCGCCCGTCGTGGTGGACGAAGCCTTTTACTCCAGGCTCGTGGCCCAATACGGTGCCCGCCTCACCGCGGCGCTCGACACCCACGCCCATCCCAAAGCCGAAAGCGCTAAGCTGGCTGCCGCCATCCAGGCCGAAGCCCTGGCCGCCGTGCCTGCCGACGATGCTGAACTCATGCTTCGGACCAAAAAATATTTCGAGCTCATGCGCGAGCGCTTCTTCCGCCACGCTCTGCTCGACGAGCGCCGCCGTCCCGACCACCGCGCCTTCGATCAGATCCGCTCCGTCTCCTGCGAGGTCGGCCTGCTGCCCCGCACCCACGGCTCGGCGCTGTTCACGCGCGGGGAAACCCAGGCGCTGGTTACCGTGACGCTGGGCACCAGCGATGACCAGCAGCGGCTGGAAACCATCGAGGGCGAAGCCTTCAAGCGCTTCATGCTGAACTACAATTTCCCGCCCTTTTCCGTGGGCGAGGTCGGCTTCCTGCGCGGCCCCGGACGCCGCGAAATCGGCCACGGCGCCCTCGCCGAGCGCAGCCAACTCTCCCAGCTTCCGCCCGAGGGCAGCTTCAACTACACCATCCGCGTGGTCAGCGATATTCTCGAATCCAACGGCTCCAGCTCCATGGCCAGCGTCTGCGGCGCTTCGCTTGCGCTCGCCGATGCTGGCGTGCCCATGCAGGCCCCGGTGGCCGGCATCGCCATGGGCCTGGTGAAAGAGGGCGACAAGTACGCCATCCTTACCGATATCGCCGGCGCCGAGGATCACTACGGCGACATGGACTTCAAGGTCGCCGGCACCCGCGCCGGTATCACCGCGCTGCAGATGGATATCAAAATCTCCGGCGTCACCCCCGCGCTCATGCGCGAGGCGCTGGAGCAGGCCCGCCAGGCGCGCCTGTTTCTACTGGACAAGATGGCCGAAACCATCGCCGCCCCCCGCACTACCCGTTCCGTTTACGCCCCGCAAATCACCACCATCAAGATCCCGGTGGACAAGATCCGTGATCTCATCGGTCCCGGCGGAAAGATCATTCGCGGCATCGTCGAGGCCACCGGCGCCAAAATTGATGTTGAGGACGACGGCACCGTCAACATCGCCGCCGTGGACCGCAACGCCGGCGCCAAAGCGCTGCAGATGGTCCACGATGTCACTGCCAGTGCCGAAATCGGCAAAACCTATCTCGGCAAAGTGGTCCGCTTGGTGGATTTCGGTGCCTTCGTCGAAATCTTCCCCGGCACCGATGGCCTCCTCCACATCAGCGAAATCGCCGAATACCGCGTCCGCTCCGTCGAGGATGAGCTGCACGAAGGCGATCAGATCCTGGTCCGCTGCATCAACATCGAGGGCAATAAGGTGAAGCTCAGCCGCAAGGCCGTGCTCAAGGAGCAGCGCGAAAAACTCGGCCTGCCGCTGCCCCCGCCCGCCGTCGATGCGGAAGGCGATGGTCACGACCATCCGCCGCGCCCCCGCCACGACCGCGACGACGATCGTCCCCGCCGCGGCGGCTACCGCGGCGGCCGCGACCGCCGCTAGCCTATTGCCGCCAAGGTAGCGCTTTTTCCGCCCACACGCTCCCCGGAAATTTCTCCCGCAGCTCGGCTTCCACCTGCGCCAGCGCCGTGTGGTCGTGCGTGCCGCTGTAGTGCGCCACGGACCGCCAGTAGGTCGCCTCCGGCGCAAATTGCGATGACTCCGCGGCGACCTGCCCGTACCACCCCTCCGCCTCGTCGAACTGCTTGCGCACGAACGCCATGCGCCCCAGACCCGTTTGCAGCCAGGCGTTGAAGTCGGTGCGGCTCACATACCCTTCCAGCCGCACCCGCTCTTTCCCTTTGCTGTCCAGCAGCAGTACCGTCGGCGTCCACACCGCCTCGAAACGCCCGAACCAGCCCGGGTGCTCCTTGATATGCGCCTCCACTGGCACGAAGTTCGCCTCGATGAACTTCGCCGTCGCGGCATCGGCATACGACTCGGCCTCCAGCCGAGCGCAGGCCCCTCACGCTGGCGCCGCGCTGAAATCCAACAGCATGGGCCGCTTCTGCTCCGCCGCCTGCGCCAGTGCCGCATCCACGTCCCGGCTCCAGTTTATTGCCATCGCTTTCCCTCCTGGTCCCAGCTTAGCACCGCCATCCTCAGTGCCTTACGTCGTTGACCAGAATCCGCGTCCCTTTGGGTTCGGGCTCGGCCACGATGGTCATCGTGTCGCGCGGATTCAACTGCACCAGCGTCTCTACCGCGCCCTCCGCTTGCACCGAAGCATCCGGGTAGCGGACGTGGTAGAAGTTCATGATCGCGGCAGGCTTGGCCGTGCTGCGGAACTCGATCGACACCACCACGCTGTGGTTCAAATCCGCCTGCGTGCCGCTCACTCCGACTGCGCCCGGAACCAGATCCAATCCCAGGCCGCGCGCCAGTTGTGCCGGATTCCGGCTGTGGCTCAACGTACCGTAGGGCGCTTCAATGCGGCCGCCATTCTTGTTGGTCGTCACAATGGCGGTGTGGCGGATGAAATATACCACCCCCAGCATGAACAGCACCCCCATCACCACCGCGATCACCAGAAACCAAATGACCACCTGGGTGCCGCCCCAGCGCCGCCGCGGCGTCGGCAGCGGCGCCGGCTCCGGCGTTTGCGGCAGCCGTACCCCGCAGGCGGGACAATATTGCGCCGTGCCCGGAATCTCCGCCTCACACTGCTGACATTGCTGCGTTTCCGTCATTCCTACCCCGAGTGCCGGATGTGCATCACATCCCCATCCTGCACGATATAGTCTTTTCCCTCCAGCCGCATCTTCCCCTGCTGCCGCGCCGCCGCTTCCGATCCCAGCTCCAGCAGCTCCTGCCAGCCAATGACCTCGGCGCGGATGAAATGCTTGGACAGATCGGTGTGGATCACCCCCGCCGCCTCCACTGCCGCCGTGCCCTCCGCCACCGTCCACGCCCGGCACTCGTCCTCGCCCGCGGTGAAATACGAAATCTGGCCCAGCAGCCGGTAGATCGCCCGCGCCAGCCGCGCCACGCCCGGCTCGGCTAAACCGTAGCCGGACAAAAATCCCGCCGCCTCCTCGGCCGGCAGCCCCGCGATTTCCGCCTCGATCTTCGCGCAGATCGCCACCGCTCCCGTCAGCGGCGCCGCCAGCGCCTCCTCCAGCCCGTGTCGCGCCACGGCCGTGTCCAGCTCCGCTGCCTCTGCTTCGCTCACATTGATGACATAAAGAATGGGTTTCTGGCTGAGAAACTGGAATCCCCGCGTCGTCTTCCGCTCCGGCGGCGTCAGCGGCAGCGTGCGCAGCGGCTGCTCCCCCTCCAGGTGCTGCTGCATCCGCTCCAGAATCCCCGCTTCCTCCAGCAGCGCCGTGCTGCGCTGCTTTTTCAGATCCTTGGCTACGCGCTCACGCCGCTTCTCCACCTGCCCTAAGTCGCTCACGATCATGTCGAATTCCAGCCGGCGCACATCCGCCGACGGCGGGTCCGGCTCCATCCGCTCGAACGCCCGCACCACCTGCGCCAGCGCATCCGCTGTCCGCAGTCCCGCGATGCCGCTGCCGTCGCGCAGCGTTTCCGGCGTCAGCGCCCCCGTCTCGCTCAGCTCGATCGTGGCGTGGGTGAGCTTGCGCGGCTGGAATAGCTCCGCCAACTGATCCAGCCGCTGGTCCGGCACTATCGCCACTCCCACCCGTTCTTCCCGTCGTCCCGCTTGCACCTCGGCGCCGGTCAGCATGCTGAACAAGGAAGTTTTTCCCACTTGGGGAAAGCCGATAATGCCGGTTTTCATAGCTGGCAACGGGAAAGAGAAGGCGCCGGTGCGCGCCCGTCCCCCACACGCAGGGGATGTTGTGGCGGTCTCGACCAGCATAGCATGCACCTCGTGACCGCCTCCGCCTCTACGCCACCGCCCCGGACAACCTTGGCCCGCACTGGCGCGTCAAAGGGAGTAGCCGGCGGGCTAATAGGTCGCGGGAGGTATGTTCTGTCGCAATCTGCCATTGCTGACGAAGCGTGGAATGAGGCCGATGCGATTGAGCGCGCCCAGCAGGGTTGCGCCGTCGCCTTTGAGTTCCTCTATCACATGCACAAGCGCCGGGTCTACTCGCTCTGCCTGCGCATGACCGGTAACACCGCCGAGGCCGAAGATCTCGCCCAGGAGGCGTTCTTGCAACTGTTCCGCAAGATCAGCACCTTCCGCGGCGAAAGTGCTTTTTCCACCTGGCTGCACCGCCTTTCGGTCAACGTCGTACTCATGCATCTGCGCCGCAAAAATCTGCCCGAAACTCCCCTCGAAGAGTTTACCGAACCCGTCCACGAAGATGGCCCACGGCGCGAAATCGGCTCCCGCGACCAAAATCTGGCCGGCTCGATTGACCGCGTCAATCTCGAACGCGCCATCGAACGCCTGCCGCCCGGCTATCGCACTATCTTTGTTTTGCACGATATGGAAGGCTACGAGCACAATGAAATCGCTGCCATGATGGGCTGCTCGATCGGCAATTCCAAATCGCAACTGCACAAGGCGCGCTTGAAGCTGCGCGACCTGCTGCAAATCCCGCTGCCTCGGCGTGCCCCAGGCAGCGTGGCTGCCGATGCCGTCGCGGCCGCGCGCAGTGTGGGAGAACGCTCATGAGCCGTCGTCCCCCTGCCCGCCCGAAACCGTCCCGTCCGGCTGGCCATTCGCCTCGGAGGCGTACTATGAACACCCCGGCTGTCGTTTCCGTTTCTCGCGCCGCGCCCCAGAACCAGTCCCTGGATTGCGCCGGCTTTGAACTCATGTTGGCCGAAGTGTTGGATCGCGATCTGCTCCCTCCTTCCGGCCGCCGTCATCTCCGCCACTGTCCGGAATGCTCCAGCCTGCTGGCCAGCTTCGAAAGCATCGCCGATCGTGTCCGCCAGCTCCCGCCTGATGATCATGAACCCGGCACCGACCTCTGGCCCCACATCGCCGCTCGCTTGCGTCAGGAAGGAATCATCCATAACAGCCTTGACCAGTGCCGGGCTTCTCTCCCGGCGCCCCAACTCGTCCACCGCGCCCCTACTGCGCATCGCTAGCCTCAGTCCAGAGGCCAAGCTTGTGGAATCATGAGCTTACGAGCAAAAACTGCATAGTTTCGGCACCCCGAAACCAGCGCCGGGGCCACCAACGCGCTTGCGCGCGGCGTGATTTGCCAGAACACTCCGAAGCGGTCTTGAAACGCTGAGGAAAAACTCCACCACCTCTTCGGCCCTCTCATCGAACCATAAAAGCGGCCTGATGCGCTGCTTGGGCTTCGCCTTGCTTGCAACCGTATCCCGCCCCGCATCCCCGCGCGGGCTATGCTGGTGGGGTGCCGCCGCCTCCACTGCCTTCACCGCTGGTTCTGGTAGGTTTCATGGGCGCGGGTAAGTCCAGCGCCGGGCGGATTTTAGCGCAGCGGCTGGGCTGGCATTTCTGCGATCTCGACGACCGCATCGAGGCGGCTGCCGGCTGCGCGATCGCCGCGTTGTTCGCGCTCCACGGCGAGGCCGCGTTCCGCGAAATCGAGCGTCGCGAGCTGGCGCGCGAGCTGGGCGCGGCGCAGGTACGGCCCACCGTACTAGCGCTGGGCGGCGGCACCTTCGCTCAGCCGCCCAACCTCGATTCCCTCCGCGCTGCCCGCGCTTGCACGGTGTTTCTCGAGGTCCCCGTGGACGAACTGCTGTTGCGCTGCGCCGGCATGCGCAACCGGCCCCTGTTCCGTGACGAGGCCAGCTTCCGCGCGCTTTACCAGTGCCGCCTCGTCTTTTACCGCCTGGCCGCGCTCACCATTCCTGCCGGTGGCGCCGCGCCCGAAGCCGTCAGCGAGCGCGTTCTGCAAGCGGTGCAGTCGTGGCACCCGGCGTAGAGCGGAATCAGTTTCGCTACAGCTCACCGGGGTGGATCGGATGCGGCTTCTCTCCGAGAAAAGCCGCACGCGCCCCCTCGAGAGCCGGGGTCATTAACGCTGATTCCGCTCTGATCTCCTGGTCCTTGTACTGCAGCCGGTACAGCCGCCAGTAAATGCCGTGCAGGTGCAGCAGCTCCTGGTGCGTGCCCCGCTCGCGCAGTTGTCCCTTGTGCATCACCAGAATCTGGTCCGCGCGCTGAATGGTGGACAACCGGTGCGCGATCAGGATGCTGGTGCGCCCGGCCAGCATGCGCTCCAGTGCCCCGCGGATCTTCAGCTCCGTGTCGGTGTCCACGCTGGCGGTGGCCTCGTCCAAAATCAGGATCGAGGGATTCGAGGCCAGCGCCCGCGCAAAGTTCACCAATTGCTTCTGCCCGGTCGAAAGCCCGCTACCGCGCTCGTGCAACAGCGTCGCGTCGCCGTCGGGCATGGCGGCCAAGAATTCCTCCAGGTTGGCGTCGCGTTCGGCCGCCCGCACCTGTGAGGCCTCGACGGCGGGATCGTCCATGCGAATGTTGTCGGCGATGGTGCCGCTGAACAGATACGGATCCTGCAGCACGATGCCGAAGCGCCGCCGCAACGCGTGCACATCCCAGGCCCGCACGTCCACCCCGTCCAGTAGAATCCGCCCCTGCTGCACGTCATAGAAGCGCAGCATCAGGCTGATCATGGTGGTTTTGCCCGCTCCCGTATGCCCCACGATGGCCAGGCTCGCCCCCGGCTCAGCCACGAAGCTGACGTCCCGCAAAATCCACTCCTCGCCCTGATAGGCGAACGACACGTGATCGAATTCAATCCGTCCCGGCATCGCCGCCGCCTGCTCCGGCTGCTCCGGCGAGGCCAGCGTCACCGGCGTGTCCAGTAGCTTGAAAATGCGCTCCGAGCTTGCCATGGCCGATTGCAGCGTGTTGTACTTGTCGCTCAGGTCCTGGATGGGCCGGAAAAAGCGCTGCACGTACTGGATGAAGGCGAACACGATACCGATGGTCAACTTTCCGTTCAACACCTTCAGTCCGCCGAACCAGAGGATCAGCGAAATCGCCAGTATGCTCAAAAACTCCACCGCCGGATAGTAGAGCGCGTAGGCCAGCACCGCTGAAATCCAGGCGTCGCAGTGCTGGCGGTTGATGGCGCGGAACTGCTCGTAAGAGCGCTGCTCGCGGTTGAACGCCTGCACCACCGGCATGCCGGTGATGTGTTCCTGCAGGAACACGTTGATGCGCGCCACCAGCAGCCGGATGCGGCGGTACGCCTCGCGCACCGCTTGCCGGAAGTAATACGTCGCCAGGATGATCACCGGCAGCACGCCCAGCGTGATCAGCGAAAGCTGCCAGTTGAAGCTGATCATCACCACGATGATCAGCGAGAGCACGAATACGTCGTCGAACAGCGCCACCAGCGACAGGGAAATGGCGTCGTTGAGCATCTCCACGTCGTTGGTCACCCGCGTCACCAGCCGTCCCGCCGGGTTCTGGTCGAAAAACGAAATCGCCAGCCTCTGTAGGTGCGCGAACAGTTCGCGCCGCAGCGCGTACATGGATTTCTGTCCCACCCAGCGCATGGCGTAGCTCTGTGCGAAGTCGAGCACGAAGCCGAGCGCCAGGACGATCAGATACAGCACCCCCACCATCGCCACCCCGCGGAAGGCGCTGTGCGGCAGGTAGGGTGTCAGCAGGCTGTGCGCGCCGGGTTTGGGGAACAGATAGCGGTCAATGACCACCTTGTTCAGATATGGCCCCACCAGTTGCGTCGCCGCCTGCAGCGCCGCCGCAATCGTCGCCAGCACCACCACCGCCCGGTAGGGGCGCACGTAGTGCAGCAGGCGCCGGATCAGGTGCCGGTCGACCGGTTTCCCGAGTTGTTCCTCTTCCTGCGGCATGCCTGCTCAGTCGGCGCGCGCCAGCTCCTCCTCCAGCAACTGCTTCTCGTACAGGCTGGCGTAGATGCCGCCCTGCCCTATCAGCTCCGCGTGCGTTCCCAGTTCCCCAATCCGCCCCTCATCCAGTACGGCGATGAAATCGGCGTTGCGCACGGTGGAAATGCGGTGGCTGATCAGCAGCGTGGTGCGGGCTCCGCCGGTGTGGAAGGCCACGCTTTCCAGTCCCTCCAGGATTCTCTCTTCCGTGATCGTGTCCACGCTTGCCAGCGCGTCGTCCAGAATCAGGATCGGCGCCTGCCGGATCACCGCTCGGGCCAGCGCCGTGCGCTGTTTCTGTCCGCCCGAGAGCGTCAACCCGCGCTCACCCACCAGCGTCTCGTAACCGGAGGGAAATTCGGCCACGTCCCGACTCAGCCCCGCCACGTCCGCCGCCGCCCGCACCTGTTCGTCGCTGGCCTCCGGGCGCCCAAACGCGATGTTGGCGCGCAGCGTATCGCTGAATAAAAACGTCTCCTGCGGCACCCACCCGATGCTGCGCCGCAGCACTTTCAGAGGGATTTCTCCGATCGGCCGCCCGTCCATCCACACCATCCCCGGCGTCGCATCCAGTAGCCGTGGCAGCAGTTGTACCAGCGTGCTCTTGCCGCTGCCCGTCGCCCCCACCAGCGCCACCGTGCTCCCCGCCGGTATTCTCAGGTTCAGGTGCCGCAGCACCGGTGCGCCGCCGTCATAGGCGAACGTCAAATCGCGGAACTCGATTTCCCCGCGCAGGTGCGCGATGCGGTGATCGGTGCGCGGCCCGTCGGCGATGTCTGGCTTCTGTTCCAGCAGTTCCTGCAGCCGCGCCAGCGACGCCGTGCCGCGCTGCACCAGGTTGATGACGTAGCCCAGGGCGATCATCGGAAACGCCATCTGCGCCATATACAGGTTGAAGGCGGCGTAGTCGCCGATGTTGATGCGGTGCGCCAGCACCGCTTGTCCGCCGAACCACAGCACCAGCACGAAGGCCACGCCCAACAACAACTGCAGCAGTGGATCGAACGCGCCCGTCAGCACCACGAGCCGCATGTTGTGATCCACGTAGCCCCGGTTCAAACGGTCGAACTTGCCCTCCTCGATGCCCTCGCGCGCGTACGCCCGTACCAGCCGCAGCCCGCTCAGGTTCTCCTCCACCCGCGTCGCCAGCTCGCTGAACATGCTCTGGATGCGCTCGAAGCGGTCATGAATACGCTTGCCGAACCACTGCACCGCCAGGCTGACGAACGGCGCCGGAATGAACGCGATCAGCGTCAGGATCGGATCCAGGTGCCAGAGGATGGTGAACACGTAGGCGAACAGCACCACCGCCTGCGCCGAGTACATGATCCCCGGTCCCAGCATGTTGCGCACCGCCGTCAGGTCGTTCACCGCCCGCGCCATCAGGTCGCCGGTGCGGTACTTCTGGAAAAACCCTCCCGGCAGCGTCTCCAGCCGCGCCAGCAAATCGTTGCGCAGGTCGTATTCGATCAGCCGTGAAACCGTGATCAGGATGAGCCGCTGAAAGTAGTTCAGCACCGCCCGCGCGCTCACCGCGCCCATCAGCAGCAGGCAGTACTTCAGCAGCTTGGCGGTGGTGATGCCGCTGCCCAGATCATTGATCGCCAGTTCAATGATGTAGGGAATGGAAACCAGCACCGCGGTGTTGACCAGCAGAATCGCCAGTCCGCCCGCCAGCCGCCCGCGATAGCGGCGCAGATAGGGCCACAGCGCCCGCAGTACTTCGCCGCTCATGCCGGCGGGCCTGCCATCCTATGCTTTTGCAGTTGATGGCGTGCGTGCTGGGCCCATTTGCCGCTGCGCGCCACCCCCAGGCAGCGCCCCCATTCCGAGCGCGCCGCCGGGTAGCGGTGCAGCTTCCATTCCGTATCCCCCGCCCGGCAATAGGCCTCCGCCAGCGCGGGCTGGTGATAGATGGCGTCGTCAAAGCGCGCCAGCGCTCCGGCATACTCCCCGCGCCGGTAGTAAAAATTGCCCACGCTCAGATCGTGTCCCGCAAGCAGTGGATCGGGTTTGGGCAGCACCAAAGGCTTCGATTCCGGAAGCACCAGCGGTTCTACGTTTTTTGCCAGGGCAGGATTCGGTTGCACGTTCGGGCGCGGCCCCGGCGGCGGCGGCGCTTGCAGCCGCTGCCCCGCCGCTCCCACACACAGCCCGGCCGCCAGCAGCCCGGCGGCCGTCAGGCGCCACAGCATAGCTCCATGGTAGCGCGGCCCGAGGCCGCAAACGCTCCTGCGGCCGCAGGCGCCTGCTGCTGCGCCTACGGCCGCTCCGCTTGCGGATGCAAGCACCCGCCCGGGGGGACTGGCTTACTGCTGGCCGCCGGTCGTGTTCGCGCTCTGGCTGGTGCTCAGAATCTTCAGATCCACCCGCCGGTTTTCCCTCCGCCCCGCCAAAGTCGTGTTCGGCGCCGCCGGCTGGTTCTCGCCCAGTCCAATCAGGTAAATGCGGTGCGGCGCCACGTTGTTGGCCTCCAGATACCGCACCACCGAATACGCCCGCCGCTGACTCAGCTTGAGGTTGAAAGCTTTCGGACCGGTGGTGTCGGTGTATCCCTGCACCTCCAGTATCCCGCCCTTGTTCTGCTGCATCTGGCTTACGACCTGATCCAGCTCCTGCTTGGATTGCGTCGTCAGCGATGATTTGTTAAGGGCGAAATGCACCGTCGCCTCGCCCACCTGGTGATAATCCTCTAGGTTGGCCACGGTCTTGTCCAGCGCTTGGATTTGGTTCGAGGTCTGGTCCAGCTTCGAGCTCACCTGCTGCGCCTGCTGCTGCGTCTGCTGCGCCTGCTGTACCGCCTGTTGCGTCGAGGCATTCACTTGCGCCAGCCCCTGCTGCGTCTGCTGCTTCGCCTGGCGGATGGCGTTGGTGTTTTGAGCCGTTTCCTGGTCCAGTTGGTTAACGTGGTCCATCAGCGGCTGCGTCTGCTGGCGTACGTACTTTTTTGTGGTGCAGCCGCCTGCCACAAACAGCACGGCGGCCAGCGAGCCGACCATCAACATACGCGGCCGGACGAGGATATGAGAGGTGGTCATCGGCATGGGAGCCTCCATACCCATTTACAGCACGCCGCCTGCCAAACCCCAAAACCAGCATCCCACGCGGTCCAGGCGTGGCTTTGATTCCCGTTCTGACCTATAACTTTCCCTCCGGCGGTAAAATTTACCCTGTGGACCTGAGCACCAAGTCCCGCCTGCTTCCCACCCAGCCCGGCGTGTACCTGTTCAAAAACGCCGCCGGCGACATCATTTACGTCGGCAAGGCCAAGGACCTGCGCGCCCGCGTGCGCACCTATTTTCTGGCCGCCAGCGCCGAAAACGCCAAAACCGGCTCTTTGGTGCGCGAAGCTGCCCTTCTGGAAACCATCGTGGTGGACACCGAAGCCGAAGCCCTGGCGCTGGAGAACACGCTCATCAAGCAGCACCAGCCCCGCTTTAACATTCTTCTGCGCGACGACAAAACCTATCCCTACATCCGCCTCAGCCATGAGCCCTTCCCGCGGGTGTATGTCACCCGCCATTTGGCGCACGACGGCGCGGAATATTTCGGTCCTTATTTTCCCGCCGGCTTCGCCTATCGCCTCGTTCACTTCATCCACAAACACTTTCTCGTGCCCTCCTGCCGAGTGGATCTGAGCCGCTTTCATCCCCGCCCTTGCCTGCAATTCCACATCCACCGCTGCCTCGGTCCCTGCGTCGAGGGCCTAACCACGCCCGAGCGCTACGCCCAGGCGGTGCGCGACACGCGCTTGTTTCTCAGCGGCCGCCAGCCCGAGCTGGCGCAGCAGTTACGCCGCCGTCGCGACGAAGCGGCCGCGCAGGAGCGCTTTGAGGAAGCCGCCGGCTACCGCGATCTGCTCACCGTCCTGGACGACATGCACGAGCGCCAGAAAATGCACGCCCTCGAGGGCCAGGATGCCGACATCGTGGGCCTGTACCGCGAACAAGACCGCGCCGCGCTCAATCTGTTCCATCTCCGTCATGGCCGCGTGGTCGACCGGCGTGAATTTTTTTGGGAGTCGCTGCCTGACCCCGAGGCCGGCGACGCCGAAATTCTCGGCGCCCTGCTCAAACAGATCTACCTGCAGCAGCCTTACTTGCCGCCCCGCGTGGACGCGCCCCTTGATTTCGAGGACCGCGCCGCGCTGGAGGCAGCGCTCAGCTCCCAGCGCGGCGCCACGGTGGAAATCGCCCTGCCCCAGCGCGGCGCCAAAAAGGAAATGCTCGCGCTGGCCGCCCGCAATGCCCAGCTCTCCTTCGCCCGCCGCTTCCGCGCCCCCTCCGCCGCCCAGCAGGCCCTCGAGCAATGGCGCGCGCTGGCCGCCGCCCTGCGGCTGGATCTGGGCTCCGAACCCGGTCGCATCGAATGCTTCGACGTTTCTCATTTCCAGGGCGCCGAAACAGTCGCCTCCATGGTCGTCTGGCACCGCGGCGCGATGAAGCGCGGCGAGTACCGCCGCTTCCGCATCCGCACCGTTGCCGGCGTGGATGATTTCCGTTCCATGGAGGAAGTCGTCCGCCGCCGCTACACTCGCCTACTCGCCGCCGGCGCCGCCCTGCCGCAACTGGTGCTCATTGACGGAGGCATCGGCCAGCTCCACGCCGCCCAGCGCGTGCTGGCCGGGTTGGGTCTGGAATCCCTGCCCCTCGCCAGCCTGGCCAAGCGCGAGGAATTGTTGTTCGTCCCTGGCCATGAATCCGCGCCGCTGCGCCTGGCTGCCGATAGCCCGCTGCTGCACACCGTCCAGATGATCCGCGACGAAGCTCATCGCTTCGCCATCACCTTTCATCGCCTCCGCCGCGGCAAGGCCAACCTGCGCTCCGAGCTGCTGGCCGTGCCCGGCATCGGCCCCGCCACCGCCCGCAAGCTGCTGCAGCGCTTCGGCAGCCTGGCCGCGATCCGCGAAGCCGACTCCCCTGCCTTGGCCGCCGTCCTCCCCGCCGCCCGCGCCCGCGCCCTCTGGACCCAACTCCACCCCAATTAGCCGGTCTCCGGCTATTAATTTCTGAATCTGTCCACCGCTTGCTGGGGTGCGACTCCGGGCCCATCTCCCCCCCGGGCCCGGAACTGGCAACTGGTAACTGGTAACCGCATTGCGTTCACTTTCGGCCAGTGCTAGCATCGCCACAGTGGAGGCTCTATATGGCGGAATCCAGAGGTCTGTGGTTTTTGGTCGGTCTGAGCTTGGGCGCCCTTGCCGGGGTGCTTTATGCTCCACAATCGGGCGAGCAAACTCGCGGCATGCTGCGCGACAAGGCCAGCGAGGGCCGCGATCGCTTCCGGGGCAAGACGGGCGAATGGCGCCAGCAGGCCGGAGGCGTCTACAGCCAAGCCACTGAATTTGCCGAGCGCGGAAAATCCGCCGTCACCCGGCAAATTGATCAGTTCCAGTCCGCCGTCGAGGCTGGCAAACAGGCCTACCGCGAGGCCGCCGGGCGGCAGGAACCGGAAAACCGCGAGCCCGGTGCTCAGCTCTAGTCGCTGCCGCGCTCGCGCCGGAGGCCATCAATCATGTCCACCACTGACATTCTGCTGGTTATCTTCGTCGCCATCGCAGCCTTCTCGATGCTGGCGCAGTGGATCGTCCTGCTCGTCCTCGCCGGCCGCTTCAAGCAGGTCTCGGAAAAAATTGAGCCCCTGCTGCCCCAGGTCGAGCAGATCGTTGCCGCCGTCGGCCCCGCCGTCCGCGATGCCCAGAGCATGCTCGCGCAGGCGCGGCCCAAGCTCGACATCATCTCTGCCAATGTGGCCGAAATGAGTGCTCTGGCTCGCGATCAACTCCGCCGCGCCGACGCCTTTACCGCCGAACTCGGCCAGCGCCTCGAGCTGCAAATGGTGCGCGTGGATGACGCCCTGGGCTCCGCCCTTGCCAGCGTGGACCAGATCGCGTCCACCCTGCGCGACACCGTCCTGCGCCCGGTTCGCGATGTGAACGCCCTCATGCAGGGCGTGCGCACCGGCCTCGATTTCTTCTTCCGCCGTCGCTCCAGCCCCGCTCCTCGTCCCGCCTGCCAAGACGACGAAATGTTTATCTGAGCACCCCGGTCAGGCGCCCTTGAGGGCACAGGCGCGTTCCTGCGCATGCGTATCCTGCTTTCAACCATCGGCTCGCGCGGCGACGTGCAACCCCTGGTCGCACTGGCCCTGGAATTAAAGGCCCGCGGCGTGGAAGTCCGGCTGTGCGTGCCCCCCGACTTCGAGGATTGGATTGGCAGCTTCGGATTGGCTGCCGTCCCCATCGGTCCCGAGCTTCGCAAGCTTGCTGCCGCTCGACCGGCACCGGCCAACCCCTCAGACGCGGCCGAGCGCCGGCACCAACTGGCAGCCGCCACCGTCGCCACGCAATTCGAGACGATCGCCGCGGCAGCGCAGGGGTGTGACGCCATTGTGGCGGCAGGAGCCCTTCAGATTGCCGCGAGATCCGTGGCAGAGAGCATGGCCATCCCCTGCACGTTCGCCGCTTACTGTCCGGCAGTTTTGCCGTCAGCGCACCATGCCCCACCCCCGTTGCCGGCTTTGCCGGGACAGGCAACGGCTCCCGCGGCAACGGACCACCGCGAGTTGTGGAGGCTCGAAACGGTGCGTTTCAACGGCTTGTTTGCCGGGGTGCTCAACTCTCACCGCGCGGCCATGGGTTTGGCGCCGGTCTGCGATGTGCTCCGCTACACCACCGGCAAGCAGCCTTGGCTCGCCGCCGACCCGATCCTGGCGCCCTGGCCCGAGCCTGCGGGCCACGCTGTGTTTCAGACGGGAGCTTGGATCCTGCCGGATGATCACGCTCGCTTCAGGCTGACTACGGCCCGCCCAGCGGCGTACTCGCCGGCAGTGGCAGCGGTGAGTTGTGCGCCACCAGATACGCCAGGTACGCTCCTCGCGCCGCCCAATCCGAGTGCGGGTATTGCTGCTGCAGCTGTACCGCATCCAGGGCCACCTGTTGTTGGAACTGCGCCGCCTTGCCGGCATCCTGGTGTATGCTCGCGCGCCGGTAGATCGTCCAGGCAATACCGTCGCGGTAGAGCGCATCGAACGCGGCCTCTGGTGCGGACGGACTGGAGGGGTATTTTTTCACGTAGTCCTGGTAGCGCTTGGCTTCCTTGCCGATGCAGGAGGGCTTCTGGAACCAGTCCCCGCAGGTGAAATGCTCGATGATCAACTGGAATGCCGCCTGCGCCGCCCAGGGCGTATTGCGATATCTGTTTTCGACCTTGTGCAGGAGCGAATCATCCGGAAACAGCCGATTCGACGGCGCCGTGCCCAGCGGCTCTTCCGAGATTTTCGTCTCCCACCGCAGCGCCGCGCCGCGGTAGAGCGCTTCCGCCGCCCGCGGCGATTCCGGAAGGTAGTTGTAGATGTCCAGAAACAGCCGCACCGCAGCCGCCGTGGCCGTATCGTCGTTGTTCTGCTCCCCCAGACGTTCCTGCTTCACCGCCGCGCCCAGGAGAACGCTGGCCGCATTGGGCGCGCTCAGCTGCACATAATCGTGATCCGGAATCCAGCCGCTCACACCGGAAAAAATCTGCGTGAAGCCGCGGCCGGTCGCCTGCACCCCGATCTGTTCGCCCGGCTGCAAGCCGCCGACCTTGGAGCTGCTGAGATCGGGGCTGAGATACACTGTTTCCCTGCCCAGCGCGATTGCCTTGTGCAGCGGTGTCGCCTGCGCACCCGCCACCACCGCCAGGAGGATCACCATCAGCGCGGTTCTCATATTTCCAGAATAACCGGTAGGATCAGCGGCCGCTTGTTGGTTTGTGCCTGCAAGTACTTGCGCAAATCGCGCCGGATGCGCTCCTTGATCAGCGACCAGTCCCCCGATTCCTCCCGCCCCGCAGCCGCCACCGATTCCGCCACCAGCGCGCGCGCCCGCGTCAGCAGCCCGTCCGCCATCACCGGATTCACGAACCCCGATGTCACGATCTCCGGCTCGTTCTGCACCCGCCCGGTCGCCTTGTTGATCGCCAGAATCGGCAGTACGATCCCATCCTCGGCCAGGTGCCGCCGGTCGCGCACGATCAAATCCTCGGCCACCTCGTCCTGGCTGCCGCTATCAATGAACACCCGCCCGGTGGCGGCCGTGCCCGAGCGCGACAAACCATCCTCGCTCAACTCCAGCACCTCGCCGTCTTCCGCCACGTGCGCCTCCAGCTTCGGGATGCGCAGGCTGCGCACCAATTGCGCGTGCAGCGAAAGCTGCCGGAATTCCCCGTGGACGGGAATGAAATGCCGCGGCCGCACCAGGTTGGCCATCAGCTTCAGCTCTTCCTGGCTGGCGTGGCCGGAAACGTGTACCGGCGGATATTGCTCGGTGTCGTAGACCACCTTCGCCCCCAGTTTGAACAGGTGGTTGATCATGCGGTAAATGGCGCGCTCGTTGCCGGGAATGATGCGGCTGGACAGCACCACGGTGTCGCCCGCGCTGACCTCGGCGAACTTGTGGTTGTTCACCGCCGCCCGCGCCAGCGCCGACATCGGCTCCGCCTGGCTGCCCGAAATCACCACCGTCACCTGCTCGCGCGGAAACGAACGCAAATCCTGCGGCCGGATGAGAATCCCGTCGGACAGGTGCAAAAACTCCAGCCGGTGCGCAATCGCAGTGCTGTTCTCCATGCTGCGCCCCAGAAAGCAAACCTTGCGCCCATACGCCGCCGCCATTTCCACCGCCAGCTGGATGCGATGGATCGAGCTGGTGAAGCAGCAGATGTACAGCCGCCCCGCGCCGCTCGAGGCGAACACGTCCTCGAAGCGGTCGCGCACCGCCAGTTCGCTGGGCGTGTAGCCGCGCCGGTCCACGTTGGTGCTGTCGCTCAGCAGTGCCAGCACCCCGCGCTTGCCGTAGGCGGCGAAGGTGTGCAGGTCGAAGGGACGGTTGTCCGTGGGCGTGGGGTCAATCTTGAAATCCCCGGTGTGGATCACTACCCCCGCCGGCGTGGTAATGGCGATGGCGCACGCTCCCACGATGCTGTGCGTGACGTGAATATATTCCACCGTGAACGGCCCCAGCGTGAACGGCTCCAGCGGCCGCACCACCTGCCGTGTGGTCGTCTCCAGCAGCCCATGTTCGCTGAATTTTGATTCCACCATGGCCAGCGTGAATTCCGTGCCGTAGATCGGAACGTTCAGATCCTCGATCACGAACGGCAGGGCGCCGATATGGTCCTCGTGCGCGTGCGTGAGCAGAATGCCCCGCAGTTGTGCCCGGTTCTCGACAAGAAAGCTTACGTCCGGTACCACAATGTCAATGCCCAGCAGCTCGGGCTCGGGAAACATCAGGCCGCAGTCCACCACCACCATGTCTTCGCCGTAGCGGATGGCCATCAGGTTCAGGCCGAACTCGCCCAACCCGCCCAAGGGAATCAATTGCAAAGGTTGCTTCACAGAGCTTATTTTACCGTGTGATAGAGCCGCGCCCACTCTTCCAGCTTCAATTCCTCCGCCCGTGCCCGCGTCGGCAACCCCGCCCGCGCCGGATCTGCTAAATAGCTCGCCAGCTGCTTGCGCTTCTGCCCAAACCCGCGCCGCAGGAACTCTAGAAACGGCTTCGTCTCCACTCCCAGCCCCTCCGCCTGCGGCGCCATCGTCAGCCGCACCAGCGTCGAATGCACCTTGGGAGCGGGCCGGAACGCGCCCGGCGGCACATCAAACAGCCGCTCCACCCGCGCATGAAACTGCGCCGTCGCACTCAGCAGTCCGAAGGCCCGGCTGCCCGGCACCGCCGTGAGGCGTTCGCCCACCTCGCGCTGCACCATGAGCGTGGCATCGGCGATGCAGCCGGCATGCCGGAATAGGTGCAGCAAAATCGGACTGGTGATGTAGTAGGGTAAATTGCCCGCCACGCGCCAGCGTGCCACCGCGTGCTTCCGTGCCAGCGCGCCAAGGTCAATGTCCAGTACATCCCCGGCGATCACCTCGGCATTGTCCGGCAGTTTCGCCCGCAGCTCCGCCGCCAGCGCCGCGTCCACTTCCGCCACCCACAACCGCTCGCTCGTTTCCGCCAGCAGCTTCGAAAGTCCGCCCGGTCCACCCCCGATTTCCAGCACCGCCGCCGCCGGTCCCACTGCCGCCGCCACGCGCCGCAGCCAGGCATCCTGATAGAGAAAGTTTTGCCCCTTCGGCGCCGAGCTCTGCATCCATTACAATATTAGATGGAGGAGACCCTCATGTCCGCCAATGTCGCTGAATTCACCGATACCAACTTTGAATCCGAAGTGCTGAAATCCGACATGCCGGTTCTGGTGGATTTCTGGGCGACTTGGTGCGGCCCCTGCCGCCAATTGGCCCCGCACGTCGAGGCCGTCGCCGGCGAGCTGGCCGGCAAGCTCAAAGTCGGCAAGCTCGATGTGGACCAGAATCCCCGCACCGCTGGCGCCTACCAGGTGCAGGGCATTCCCACCCTGCTGCTGTTCCGTAACGGCAAAATTGCCGAACAGATTGTCGGCTACGTAAGCAAGGACGCGCTGCGCCGCACCCTCGATCGCCATCTCCAGCCCGCTCCCGTCCACTAAATTGCCCCTTGCCAACTGATTTTTCAGCACCGGGGGAGGGCTGCGCCGTTGTGGTGGTGGGCGCCCAGTGGGGCGACGAGGGCAAGGGCAAGGTCGTGGACCTGCTCGCCCGTCATTTCGCCTGGGTGGCCCGCTATCAGGGCGGCCACAATGCCGGCCATACCGTCGTCATTGGCTCGCAGCGCTTCATCCTGCAGTTGATTCCCTGTGGTATTCTCAGCGGCTCCCGCGCCGTCATCGGCAACGGCGTCGTGATTGATCCCGCGGCCTTGGTGGCCGAAATCAATGCCCTCGAGCAGGCTGGCGTCACCGTCAGCGGCAAGCTCTTTGTCTCCCGCCGCGCCCACCTCATCCTGCCTTACCATCGCATGATCGAGCTGGCGGCGGAGAGCGCCCCCGGGCGCGTCAAAATCGGCACTACCTCGCGCGGTATCGGTCCCGCTTACGAGGACAAAATGGGCCGCCGCGGCCTGCGCGTCAACGATCTTTACGACCGCGACCTGTTGCGCAGCCACATCACCAATGCCCTCGCGGAAAAAAACGCCGTTGCCCAGGCGCTTTACGGCTCCGCCCCGCTCGACGCCGGGCAGATCTTTGAAGACTACGTCGCTCTCAGCGAGCAGATTCGTCCCTACGTCGCCGACACCGCCTGGCTGCTCAATCGGGCCGCCGAACGCGGCGAATCCATCCTCCTCGAAGGTGCCCAGGGCGCGCTGCTCGACATTGATCACGGCACTTATCCCTTCGTCACCTCCAGCAGCACCACCGCCGGCGGCGCCTGTACCGGCACCGGCCTCGCTCCCACCCGCATCTTCGCCGCCGTGGGCGTGAGCAAGGCCTATTGCACCCGCGTCGGCGGTGGTCCGTTTCCCACCGAAGTCTCTGGCGAGTGTGCCGATGCCCTGCGCCGGCGCGGCAACGAGTTCGGCAGCGTCACCGGCCGCCCCCGCCGCGTGGGCTGGTTCGATGTTCCCCTGATGCGCTACGCCGCCATGCTCAACGGCCTGCACTCGCTTGTCGTCACCAAGCTCGACGTGCTCGATCATCTCGACCGCATTCCCGTCTGCACCGGCTACCGCCTCCGCGGCGAGCTGGTCGAGACCATTCCCGCCGCCGCCGCCGACTGGGAGCAAATGCTGCCGCACTTCGAGGAGCTGCCTGGCTGGCAATCGAGCACGGCGGGCATGACGCGCGCCGAGCAACTCCCGACCTGCGCCCGCACCTACCTGGATTTCCTTGCCGCCCGCACCGGCCTCGACATTGGCATGGTCTCCACCGGCCCTGAGCGCGAGCAGACCATTCCCATCCCCGGCAGCCGCCTCGCGCGCATTCTGGAGGGTGCCCATGCCCGCAACGCCGCCTCTTCCGCCTGAGGCTGACGGCGAGGCCGAACCCGCCACCGCGTCCGCCTGGGTCGCCCGCGCCCGTCAGCACCACGGGGCAGAGCGCAATACCAGTGCCCTTGCCGCCTTTGATCGCGCCCTGGCCCTCGATCCCGCCCACGCCGACGCTTGGCTCGGCAAAGCCCTGCTGCTCGAAGATCTCGAACGTCCCGATGCCGCCCTGGCCGCCTATGATGCGCTGCTGGCCCGCGCCGAAGGCAACCGGGCGCTGCAGTCGGCCGCCTGGTCCAACCGCGCCGGCCTGCTCGCCCGCGCTCAGAATTTTCCCGAAGCTCTCGCCAGCCTCGACCGCGCCCTTTTGCTCGACCCGGAAAACCACCTGCTGATCTTCAACAAGGGCATGCTGTTGCTCGAGGGTTTCGAGCAGCCGGCGCAAGCTTTGCCCTGGCTGGAGCGCGCCCACGCCGCCGGCCTCGCCGAAGCCTCCGAACCTCTCGCCGCCTGCCGCCAGGCCCTGGAGCCGCGACATGCGTGTGGCGGCAGCTTGAAGGAGCCCTGAGCGCCATTCGCGCTGCGCTGCTACAGCAGGGCGAACAGCGGCCGGACCCTGCCGCGAATCGAAGCCCCCACTCCAGCCAGCAGGGCAAAAAGTGGCGAGCCGCATTTTTCTCTTGACACGCGGTGGCTCACGTGGTGAGATGCCTGCCGGATGTGGAGTGATGCGCCGCTCACCACGAATCGCAAATAACTTGCCGTCTCTGTTTCTGTTTCTCCTTCTGGCGAGCGGGCTGGCGGAGATCGCTTACCATTTCTGCTGCTGACTTTGCCAGCGGCGTCGGGCTCGCGATCTTCAATCTCGAAGCCGAGTTCTGGCCCGACATCGAAGTTAAACTTCGTCAGTGATTCTAATTCTTCCTCGGCGGCTTCTGCGGACCGAGTGAGCGCGCTGCGCCGGCGATGAGCTCCTGCTTCTCGGCAGCGCTCAGCCGGGCCCTCGGGTGCATGGGGAGGTAGTACCAGAGCGGCATATCCCCACTTCGTACCCTGTTAGCCACATTCGCGGCATCCTTCTGCGGCCGGTTCCACTCGCTCAAGTTCATGTGGCGTCGGCCGTCCTGGACGTCGTTCTCCACCAGCCACGACATGGGTGCCACGTTGGAATACCAGGGCCAAACGGTATTATTGCTGTGGCAGTCGAAGCAGGCGTGCTGGAACAGTGCCCGGGTCTGGGGAGCATCCCAATGCGGTTCGGCGACCGTAGGCGGATCGGAGTGGTCGTGGCCGTAGGGTATGACCTGGATCAAGACGAGCGCCACCAGGCACGAGCCGAGAATGACGTATCTGCGCACGCTCATTCTGCCTTTCCTCAATAGGTAAGAATATATGAACCCGCACAGCGCATCGCTCGCCGCTGAAACTTGGAAGTGCGGCTTCGAGACTGTGGCGCCAGAGAGTCAAGACCGTGGACCATCCGGCATGACCTCGTATACCTCGAAAGGAAGCTGATCGGCATGACTGGCAAGCACGAACTGACCGCGTGTTTGGAGGCCGGCATTAAGGCTTGAAAGCATAAAGATGGCAAACCGTTACCCAATCGGCCCTGCTGAAGGAGTGGTTCCCAAACCCTTGCCACACCCGCATAAACACTGACGATACTGGCGGTCGAAGGTTTCACAAGGTCCGGTCAAACAAGAGGTGGCCGGGCCACTCAAAATGGGAATCCGGGCTAACAACTGTTCTCTACGCCGCCGCGCCCATCTCCTTGATCGCCGCGATGAACTTCACCAGCACCGCCTGCGCGTCCCCGTAGACCATGTTGCAGTTGTCGGCGTAAAACAGCTCGTTCTCCACGCCCGAATATCCCTTCCCCTGGCCGCGCTTGATCACGTACACCTGGCGCGCGTGGTCGGCATTGAGAATCGGCATCCCATAGATCGGCGAACTCTTGTCGGTCCGCGCCGCCGGGTTCACCACGTCGTTGGCGCCGATCACCAGCGCCACGTCGGTCGAGTCGAACTCGTCGTTGACCTCATCCAACTCTTTCATCAGGTCATACGGCACGCCCGCTTCCGCCAGCAGCACGTCCATGTGTCCGGGCATGCGCCCCGCCACCGGATGCACGGCGAACTTCGCTTCTACACCCGCAGCCTGCAGCAGCTTCACGAACTCCCACAGCTTGTACTGCGCCTGCGCCACCGCCAGCCCGTAGCCGGGAATGATCAGCACCTTGCCCGCGTAGCGCATGTTGATGGCCGCATCGCTGGGATCGACCGGCTTCATGCTGCCTTGAATTTCTCCCGCCCCCGCCGCCGCCGGCGTCGCGCCAAAGTGCGTGAACAGGATGTTCGAAATCGACCGGTTCATTCCCCGCGCCATGGCCAGCGTCAGCAACGATCCCGCCGCTCCCACCACCACCCCGGCGATGATCAGCACCGGATTGGCCAGTACATAGCCCTCGATCGCCACCGCGATGCCGGTCATGGCGTTGTACAGCGAAATCATCACCGGCATGTCGGCGCCCCCGATGGGCAGCGTCGCCAGTACGCCGAACGCCAGGGCGCCTACAAAATAACCGACCACCCAGCCCGCATGTGCCTGCCCGGTTACCGACAAAATGATGTACAGCCCCACCGCGATCGTCGCTCCCAGCACCACGAAGTTGACGATTTGCTGCGTCCCCCAGTGCAAGGTCTTGTTGATCTTGCCGTCCAGCTTCGCCCACGCAATCAGCGATCCCGACAGCGACACCGCGCCAATCAACGCCCCGATCAGCGCCGGAATCAACCGCCCGGTGGCCAGCGCCGTGCGTCCGCTCAGCTCCACCGCCGCGATGCAGGCCGCCGCCCCGCCACCCATGCCGTTGTACAGCGCCACCATCTGCGGCATCTGCGTCATGGGCACCCGCTTGCCCGTCCACCACGCCCACAGAAACCCCAGCGCCACGGCGATGATGCAGAGAGCGAGGTTCAGGCCCAAATGCGGCCGCGCCGCCGCCGTCACCCCGAACCAGTACAGAAAACTCGCCAGCGTGGCGATCAGCACCCCCCAGCCCGCCACCACGATGCCGTTGCGCGCCGTTACCGGCGACGACATCCGCTTCAGGCCGAGGATGAACAGCAGCGCGGCGATGAAATCGGCCGCGTCAATGATCAGTCGGGGAGTGGTCATGCGCGGCTAGCTCTTGCTGGATTTGAACATCTCCAGCATCCTTTCCGTCGAGACGTAGCCGCCGGCGCAGTTGCCCGCGCCCAGCAGCACCCCCACGAACCCGATGATCTGCTGCGCCGGCGTGGCCGCGTTCAGCAGCGCGTAGAGCGCGCCCACCACCACGATGCCGTGTACGAAGTTCGACCCCGACATCAGCGGCGTGTGCAGAATCGCCGGCACCCGCCCGATGATCTCGATGCCGGTAAACGCCGCCAGCATCACGATGTAGGCGGCGATGAAGCCCACCAGTGTGGTTTCCATTGTTCCCGTCTCCGTCAGCGCGCCGTGGCCGCTTCCAGCGCTTCCCGCGCCGCCGTGTTTTTCACCTCTCCGGCGTGCGTGAGCGCGGTTTTTTCCAGCACTTCGTCGTTCCAGTCCAGCGCCAGCGCCCCGTCCTTGATCATCAGCTTCAGCAGGTTGAAAACGTTTTTGGCGTATAGCTCGCTCGCGTTTTCCGCCAGCCGCGAGGTGATGTTCAAGGGAGCCAGGATCGTCACTTCGCCATCTTTTCCCGCCGCGCGCACCGTTTCTCCCGCGCGGCTGAGCGCGCAATTGCCGCCGCCTTCGGCGCCCAGGTCCACGATCACCGCCCCGGCTTTCATTCCCGCCACCTGCTCGGCCGAAATCAACCGCGGCGACCGCCGCCCCGGCACCGCCGCGGCGGTGATGATCAGGTCCGCGCGTTGAATGTGGCTGGTGATCGCGGCGTCGATCTTCTCTCTCTCTTCGCTGGTCAGCTCGCGCGCATAGCCGCCCTCGCCGCGTGCATCCACCCCCGTCGCCACGAATTTTGCCCCCAGCGATTCGGCTTCTTCTTTCGTTTCCGGCCGCACGTCGTAAGCCTCAATCACCGCCCCCAGCCGTCGCAGCGTGGCGATCGCCTGCAACCCCGCCACCCCCAATCCCATCACCAGCGCCGTTGCCGGACGAATCACCCCCGCCGCCGTCGTCATGCGCGGCAGCACGCGCGTCAGGTGCGTGGCGCCCAGTAGTACCGCGTAATACCCCGCCAGAGCTGCCTGGCTGGAGAGCGCATCCAGCGGCTGCGCCCGCGAAATCCGCGGCACCAGTTCCATGGCGAAGCATGTGATCTGCCGGTCGCGCAGCGCCGCCGCCAGCGCCGGATTCTGTTGCGCGTAGATAAAGGAAATCAGAATCGCCCCCGGCCGCATCGCCCCCACGATCGCTGCGCCCGGCGGCTGCACCCCCAACACCAAATCCGCTCCTCCCGCCGCCGCCGCATCCGCTTGCCAGCTGATTTCCGCCCCCAGCTTCTCCAGTTGCGCCCCCACCGCCGGCACCATCGCCGTGCGCGCCTCGCCCGCGCGCGTCTCCTTGAGCACCGCAACCTTAAAGGGCATAAGTGATCATTCTAATCGGAATGGCTCAGAACGGTCTAACCGCCCTTGCGTTCGCCACCATGCGCGTGACCAGTCGTACGTGCTCGTAAATGCCCGCATGCACCAGCGCCCGGATCGTGGCCTTGGCATCCAGCAGCTCCTCGCGTCGCGGTTCGGCCCCGCCGCTCCAGACCTTCCGCACCGCCTGCAACAGCCTTTTCTCGATCTCGCCCGAATGCAGACTTTCCATCTCCTGGTGCAAGTAGTCCCGGATCGCGTCGAATTCCTCCCCGTCCAGCCACATGCCCCGGCATTTTGGGCACCAATCAATCACCGCCGACGATTTTCCGAACATCGTCGCCTCCAGCCGCTGGCCGGCGCACAATGGGCACAGCCGCTTGCACTCCGCCGCGCACACCTGTTCAATGTTTTCCACCTCGTCATTCAGCCAGCGCAGATTGCCGCCCTCGACCTGGTTCTTGAGCTCGCGCAGTTCATCCCGCAACAGCCAAATCCCCTTGCAGGCCGGGCAGCCCGAGAACTTCATCCCGAAAGCCGTATATCCCTCGAGCTGTGTGCCGCACGCCGGGCATTGCCCTTGCGCCGGACCGGTCTTTTCCGCCCCCGCAATCGGCATCGCCTCCCGCCGCGGCCGCGCATCTGCGCTGCTCACTCGTTTTATCCAGTACGGCAGGTGCTGGTTGTAAACGAAATCAGCAAACCTGTGGCTTTTGACCGGACCATCGGCCGCCAGCTCCCGGTCCATCAGCTCCAGCTCGCCGCCGTCCAGCCAATATCCCCCGCAGCCGCGGCAGTGGTGTAGCAGAATTTCGGTGCAATCCAGAAAATGAACCGCAACCAGGTCCTCATTGTCGCAGCGTGGGCACTTGCGGACCCTTCGCGCAGTCTCGGCCACCGGCTCCTGTGTGCTCTGTTCAATGCTGCCCTTCACTTGGTAGGCGATCTTGTCCATCTCGCCCGCATCCAGCCACAGCCCTCCGCACTTCTCGCACAGGTCGTAGCTCACGCTGGCCTTGTCCGAGCGCATCTCGACGCGCGCCATTTCCGCTCCGCAGTTCAGGCACTCCATCCCTAAACCCGATCCCCTATCCCCGCCAGCTCGTGCAGCGCCTTGCCGCTCTCGGCCGCCACCCACTGATGCAGGCTATGCCCGTGGCTGTCCATGGTGACCACGGCGGGAAAATCCTCGACTTCCAGCTCCCACATCGCCTCCGGTGTGCCGAACTCCAGCAGATGCACGCCCCGCACCTTCTTGATCGTCCGGCCATAATACTGCGCCGCGCCGCCAATGGCGTTCAAATACACCGCCCCGCACTCCTTGAGCGCCTCCAGCGTCCGCTCCCCCATGCCGCCTTTGCCGATAATCACCCGCATACCGTATCGCCGCAGCAAATCGGCCTCGTAAGGTTCTTCGCGGATGCTGGTGGTCGGGCCGGCGGCGCCGATCGTCCAGTTGCCCTGCGCATCCTTGCGCGCCACCGGCCCGCAATGGTACAGCACCGCGCCCTGCAGATCCACCGGTGGATCATGGTGCATCAGGTGCGCGTGCACCGCATCCCGTCCGGTATAGACCACCCCGGAAATCAGTACCATCTCGCCAACCTTCAGGCTGCGAACCAGTTCCTCGCTGATCGGCGCCCGCAGCCGGATGCCCGCCGGCGCCTCAACCCTCGCCGGCGCCTTCGGCTCCTGTCCCTTCAGCGGCGGATCGCCGTACAGCCAACGTTTCACTTCGCCCGTGGCCGCATCCAGCACCACCCCCCGCCGCCGGTACGCCCAGCAATCGTAGGCGACGGAAACGAAAAAGCTGGCCGGCAGCCGGTTCAGCGCTGTAACCTTGCACCCGATCAGCGACACCCCGCCGCCGAATCCCATCGCGCCGATCCCCAGTGTATTCGCCCGCTCCAGCACGTAGGCTTCTAACTCCGCCAGCCGCGCGTCCGGGTTGACGTCATCCAGCGGTCTCAAAAGCTGCTCTTTGGCCGCCGCGTAGCCCGAGGTCCGATCCCCGCCGATGGCCACCCCCAGCGCTCCCGGTGCGCACCCCTGTCCCTGCGCTTGCCACACCGCGTGCAGAATGCATTTCCGGATGCCGTCCAGGTCGCGTCCCGCCCGCTCCAAATGCTCCAGCGTGCAGGGCAGGGAATACTGGATGTTCTTGTTCTCGCAGCCGCCGCCTTTTAGCAGCAGCTTGATCTCAATTTCTTCCTCGTTTTCCCACTG
This sequence comes from Terriglobales bacterium, assembly GCA_050747745.1. Classification (GTDB taxonomy): domain Bacteria; phylum Acidobacteriota; class Terriglobia; order Terriglobales; family SCQP01; genus SCQP01. The sequence goes on along the minus strand of JBOGKM010000040.1, from coordinate 18,514 downwards.
TTCCCAATGCACCACCGGCGTGCCCGGCCCCAAGTTGTTGCCGCTATTGGTTCCGGTCAGCGAATCCACGCTGTTGGGCCGCAGCTTGCCCCGCCGTGTGGCTTCCTCGATGGCGCCCACAATCTCCCGCCGCAGCTGAATCTGGTTGAATCCCACCGGCGTCTGCACGAAAAACGTGGGCATGCCGGTGTCCTGGCACACCGGGCCTTCATCCCCGGCTGCCATCTGGATATTGGTGTCAATGATGCTCAGCGCCTGGCTGGCCTGATTTCCCTCGGGATGCTCCGCCACCTCGCGCCCGCTCGCGCGCTTCATCGCCGCCCGCACATCCGGCGGCAAATCCGTCGCGGTGCGCGTGATCAGGGCGGTCAAGTTTTCACGAAACGCACGCGGCGGGCTGTTCGGCTTCACACCCCAGTATAGCGGCCCATTGCAAAACTCCCCCTCCGCCGCCACGCCAGCCCCAGCAGCATCAGTCCGCCCGTACCCAGCAGGGCCCACGTAGCTGGTTCCGGCGTCTCCGCCGTCCCTACCAGCGTGCCCCCGAAATCAGCCTCGATATATGAACTGCTTGTCGCCTGGTAGTCCTCGAACCAATTGGCGTCGTTGTAGGTGCCGGGCGTGGAAAGGTCCGAAGGCCCGACGTCGAAATACAAATCGAGCGTACCGCCGGAGCTGGTGGCGAACTCCGGCTCGCTCAAATAGGACCCGAACTCCGACGAATTGCCTTCGGTGAACGTCACCTGAGGGAAGGTGTTGGGCGACCTGTAGATCGAGTCTTCCGGTACAGTGATGTCCCAACTCGTAATTGCGGACCCGTTGTAAACGAACGACCCCGTGATCTGGCCGGTCGCTCCGTTAATGCCATCGAAATTCTGAAATGTCCACACCACCGGGCCCGCTACCGCCGGCGCCGCTGCCAGCGCCAGTCCGCATACAAGCGCCCCCCAAACCGTAATCCGTCCCAGCAGTCTCGTTTTCATGGTTCCGTCTCCTTTAGATATGCCGTGCAATCTCAGTGCCAAACGGGTTCCCCTTTCGTAGCGTGCTTTCCGCCAGCTATGACACCCCCCTGTGCAAAAAGTTGCACTTTTCGGCCCGGTTAATTCCCGTCTACTTCTCCCGGACCCGAACCCTTTGCCTACTCGCGATTCATTGCCCTGCCCCAATCGTGGCAAGGTGCAGGCTGCCGATGCTCATGTCGATGGTGACGGTAGCGCCTTTGCCATCTCCCAGTTTCAGCACCGAATCGCCTTGGCTGTCTTTATGAAAGCTCGCCTGGGTGATGTCGTTGTGCAAAAATCCCAAGTCCTTGTGGGCGATGATGACCGGGTCGGCGCCGGGCTGCAGGGACAGGTAGGTACTGCCCACGTCGGTTTTGATGTGGATGTCGCGCGCCGCGCCGAGCCCGGCGGTGAAATCCACCTTGCCGTAATCGTTTTGCAGCTTCACTGACTGCCACTCCGGCCGATAGACCTCTATGTTGCCGGCGTCGGTGAACCCGTCCATGCTGCCTCCACCGGGCGCGGGGACGCCGCCGCGCAACTTCAGCTCACCATAAATATTGCGCAACACCACCGCCACCCGCGGCGGCGTGGTGATGCGGATTTCCGCCCACAGCTCGACTGCCTTGCCGCTGGAGACGTTGCGGACGAAGACCTTTTTGCCCTGATAAACGTTCTTATCGGTGCCGTGAATCCCGGCGATGCTTTTCATCGGGTAGGCATAGTTGCGAAAGTGATCGAGCGGATAATTGCCGATCACGCGCAGTTGGCCGTTGATGTTCTGGACCGTAAACGTGAGTTGCTGGGATAGCGTGCGCGCGAAAACGGCGTCATCGCCGGCGGAGTGGATGAGGATTGTGACCTGAATGGAATTGCCGGCAGCGGTCTGCACGCTGATCGGCCCGGCGAGGTTTTGGACCACGATCTGGCGAATACCGGCGGCGGAGAAGGTGTGCATCACCGGGCGGATGTAGGTGGCCTTGCGGCTCGCCCAGGCGCCGGCAGTGAAGATCAACATCGCTGCGGCCGTAACCGTGGCCGCGCGGCGGATCGAAAACGGCATCGAGAGCCTCCCAATCTGCTCTGATTATACGGTCTGCGCACGCGGCGGGAGGCGGGTAGAATGTTTAACAGGGGGTAAATATGCCGGTACGCAGGGCATGGCAGTGCGGTGGCGCCTTGGCGCTGATGCTGGTGCTAGGGGTGGCCGCGGCCGCGCAAAGCGGCAAATTGAATTCCAAAGGACAGCTCGTGCTGGGCGACGGCGCCGGTCCGGGGCCGTTGGCGATGAACCGCCCGGTGTGGAGCCTGGCTCCGCCCAGCCAGCGCCTTCCCAATCCCTCCCCGGCGAAAATTCAAAGCATCATCCAGACCTTTGCCACCCATGAGCGCGACTTCCGCCAGTTGCTCGCCAACAACTACACCTACACCGAATCCATCCTCATGCAGTCGGTCAGCGATCTCGGTCCCGGCGGTCAGCCCACTGGGGCCTTCCAGCAAGTCAACAACATCGTCTACGTCCCCGGCAGCGGACGCCAGATCGTTTGCACCTACTGTCCCCAGCCCACCCTCACCAGCATCAATATCACTCCCGATGATGTTACTGACATGTTCAACATGAACATGTACACCTTCTCCATCGACGAGCTGCCTCAATACAACGTCACCTATCTCGATCACCAGCATCTCGATCAGATCACGGCGTACATGTTCCGCGTACAGCCCAAAAAAATCGTCAAGGGGCGCCGCTATTTTGACGGTGTCGTCTACGTGGACGATCAGAGCCTGTGCATCGTGAAAAGCATCGGGCGCGTCGTGCCGGACATTTATGACAAGAAGGGCTATGCGCAAAACACCTTTTTGCCCTTCACGGTGTGGCGCAAGGAAATTGACGGCAAGTACTGGTTTCCGGTCTATACGCTCATGCAGGGGGAAATACCGCCCAGTGGGCCGGGAGCAACACCGGTGCCCATGCGCATGGTGATTCAGTTCAAAAATTACAAACGCTTTGGCGCCAGCGCACGTATTCTATCCGTGCAGACCGATCCCAACACGCCCAAAAAGACGAACCCGAAATCCAAGAAGGGCGGCGGTGGCGGCGGCCTGTAGGCAGGGATTGAAAACTCATGAAATGGGTCAAGTTCCGGCAGGAAGGCAATGTCGGCTGGGGGCAGGTGTGCTCCGAGCAAGGCAGCGACTTCATTCAGGTTTACACGGGCACGCCCTTTAAGGACGGCTGCCGCCCCCTGCAGGGGCGGGAGCGGCTGCCGCTGGACACGACGCCGCTGCTGGCGCCGTGTGCGCCCACCAAAATCGTGTGCATCGGGAGAAATTTTGGTGCGCACGCGCGCGAGCTGGGGCACACAGCCCCTCCCGAGCCGATGTTTTTCCTCAAGCCCCCCTCGGCGCTGCTCGATCCCGGCGGCACCATCCTGCTGCCCGCGCTATCGCAACAGGTCGAGTACGAGGCCGAGCTGGCGCTGGTGATGCGGCGCCGGCTTTCGCGTTTTTCCGCCAGTGCGGATCCATCTCCATTCCTGCTGGGCTACACCTGCCTCAACGACGTCACCGCGCGCGACCTGCAAAAACGCGATTTGCTGTTTACGCGGGCGAAAGGGTTTGACACCTTCTGCCCGCTGGGGCCCTGGGTCGAGGACGCGCCGCAGCCTGGGCCGCAACCTTGGCACGGCCTCCAGATCGAAACCCGCGTCAACGGCGAGCTGCGCCAGCAGGGCAACACCCGCGATTTTCTCTTTTCGCTGCCGCAACTGCTGGCCGCGGTCACGGCGGTGATGACCCTGGAACCGGGCGATGTGCTCGCCACCGGTACGCCCGCCGGCGTAAGTGCGCTGCTTCCTGGCGACCGCGTCCGCATTACCGTGGCGGGCATCGGCAGCCTGGAGAACCCGGTCGCCGCCGCGGCGCAATGAACTTCAGCTACAGTGCGCCGCTGGCCCTTGCCGCTGCCGCCGTTGCCGTAACGGCGGCCATCGCGGTCTGGCTGCTGCGCCGCCGCCGGCTCACGCCGGAGCAGATCGAGGTGGCCCGCCGCCTGCACGTACACGCGCTGGGACGCATCACGAGCGGAGAAATCCTGGACATGATGCCCGCTCCGGAACCAGCCGGCGCCGAGGCCGCGCCGACCTTGGTCTATGAATATGAAGTCGCCGGGGTGACCTATCAAGCCTCCCAGCAGTTGCATCTGGTGCCGGTGCGGCTGGATCCGCAAAGCTGGATTCCCGGCCTTCCGGTGCAGGTCAAGTACGATCCCGTCCACCCCGGCAATTCCATGGTCGCCTGCGAGCATTGGGTGGGACTGGGGCCCCGCGCGCGCGGTGCCGAAGCCGGTTCGATAAAATAGCTGGGTATGTCGGTATCTGAAACGGCGCTTCGCTGGGAGCCGGTCATCGGCCTGGAAGTTCACGTTCAGCTCAATACCGCCTCGAAAATCTTCTGCGCCTGCGCCAACCGCTTTGGCGCTCCCCCCAACACCCTCACCTGTCCCGTCTGCCTTGGGCTGCCGGGCGCGCTGCCCGTGCTCAACCGCGCCGCCGTGGACAAAGCCATGCGCGCCGCCCTCGGCCTCCATGGCGAGCTGCATGAGCGCTCCGTGTTCGCACGCAAAAACTATTTTTACCCCGACCTGCCCAAAGGCTACCAGATCAGCCAGTTCGACCAGCCTTTGGCCGAGCACGGCTGGCTCGAAATCTTTCCCGGCGAGCCGGAACGCCGGCGCCGCATCGGCATTACCCGCCTGCATCTGGAAGAAGACGCCGGCAAAAACATCCACGAGGGGCTGCCGGGCTCGGCCGCGCACTCCTACGTGGATCTGAACCGGGCGGGTGTGCCCCTCATCGAAATCGTTTCCGAACCCGATCTGCGCTCGCCCGCGGAAGCCTTCGATTACCTCACCCGCCTCAAGCAGATCATGTTGTTTCTGGAAGTCTCCGATTGCAATATGGAGGAAGGCAGCCTGCGCTGTGACGCCAACGTCAGCCTGCGTCCGCTCGGCCAAGCCCAATTTGGCACCAAGGTTGAAGTCAAAAACCTGAATTCGTTCCGCTATCTGCAGCGCGCGCTGGAGTTTGAGATTGGACGCCAGGCGGAAGTGCTCGACGCCGCCGGGCGCATCCGCCAGGAAACCCGCCTGTTCCATGTGGCCGAGGGCCGCACCGCACCCATGCGCTCCAAGGAACAGGCGCACGATTATCGCTATTTCCCCGAGCCCGATCTGGCTCCGCTGATGCTCAGCGCGGCTTGGCGCGCCCAGGTCGAAGCCGCGCTGCCCGAACTCCCGCAAGCGCTGCGGGAGCGGCTGCAGGCGCGCTATGGCCTTTCCGCCTACGACGCTCAGTTGCTCAGTGCCACGCCCGCCCTGGCTGCCTATTTTGAAGAGGCCGCCGCCACCTCACCCAACCCCAAAGCCGTGGCCAACTGGATCATGGGCGATCTCATGGCCCACGCCAAGGCGGCCAATGCCGTGCCGGAAGCGCTGGGCCTTCCGCCTAAGCACATTGCTGAACTGGTGGCACTGATTGACGCAGGCGCCATTTCCGGCAAGATGGCCAAGGAAGTTTTTGCTGCCATGCTGGCTCAAAAACAAGCCCCGGCCCAGCTGGTGGAAGCGCTGGGGCTGAAGCAGATCTCCGACACCGCGGCGCTGGAGCGGTTGGTCGAGGAGGTCGTCGCCTCCCATCCCGGCCAGGCGGCCCAGTACCGCGCCGGCAAGTCCGCTCTGCTGGCTTTTTTTGTCGGCCAGGTGATGAAGGCCTCGCGCGGCCAGGCCGCTCCGGCGCTGGTCAACCAGTTGCTGCAACGAAAGCTGGGCTGAGCGTGTACGTCCATAAATTGCGCGTCACCCTGAGCGGCCCCGAGGGCGAGCGCCCCTGCCCCTTGCGCGCCCTCGATAGCTTCGCCATGCGCAGCTTCACTGGCGAAACCCGCTTCGACGATACCCTGCCGCTCGCCGACGGCTGGCTGGAGGCCGGCTCGCGGGTGCCGCTGCCGGCGCTGCGTGAGGCTTTGCAAGACTGGCTGCGGCGCAAGTCCTATTTGCACCCGGGGGAAACGGTGCGGCTCGAGGATGCCCCGGCAGGTACCATGAAAGCATGCGCTTGCGATTCCTGTTGCTAGGTTTCCTTCTCGCCCTCTCCAGCGCCGCTCTTCCCGCGCAGATTGTCGCCTCCGGCGCGGTCGGCGCCCATGTCCACGCGCAGGCACCCGACACCCTCGGCACGGTGCAGGCTCAGCTCGGCGTCGCGCTGCCTCCGCTGCCGCATGTGCTGCTGCTATGGAATCTGGCGCAGTTTGGTTACGACCCGTTTCCCGCCAGTCACGGTGTATCGCTGGCCACGGGCCTGGAAGTGTGGCTTTCGCCCTCGCTGCGTCCGGCGCAAAGCTGGGGCCCGCTGCTGCTCGGTGACGTCGCCATCGGCCGCCGCTGGGGCCTGGGGCTGCACGGATTTACGGACTTGGGCGTGGGCGCGGGCTGGTCGCTGGGCAATTGGGTTCCCTACCTGGAATTCCGCCGCCGCTCAAGCTTCCACGCCGGCCGTCCGGTGGACCGGCAGGTTCTGGTCGGCGTGAAATTTGTTCTCTTTGGCTGATTCCATGCCTGTCGGGCCCACTCTGTTCCGCCTCTGTTCGCGGCTCGTGGTTGCCACTTACGGGCGTTTTCCCGTCTTCGGCGAGCTGCCCAGCGCCGCCGCGGTCATCCGCCGCGGTGAGCTGTTTCTGCTGCAATGGCGCAGCGATGGCCTGGGCTGGGCTTTCCCGGGCGGCACCTCGCGCCCGGGCGAATCACCCGAGCACACCCTGCGGCGCGAAGTGCGCGAGGAAACCGGCTTGCATCTTCACTCCTGCCAGCTCCTGTTCGCTTACTCGGACCGCCATCATATACCTTCACGTTTAAGCGTTTTCACCGCTCACGCCGAGGGCCGGCTGCGCTCATCCTGGGAGGGCCTGGTGGAATGGCGCCCGCTGCCCGCAGAACCATTCTTCCTGCCGCAGCTCCCCATTCTCGACTATTTGCGTGATCACCCGCAATCTTGACCCGATACATCTGCGGGGCTCAATTTCCACTTGTGTTCTAAGCGGGGCGCTGATGGCTGCGGTGCCATTTCGCCTGCTAATCCCTCGCGCTCAATGACCGCGCCCAATGTGCCCGCCGCCGCCACCCGTTTTTCCCCCACTACAGCGGAGCACATGCATCCGCCCCACTGCCGCCACTCATCTCATCCCCCAGATTTCGGAGGTCAAATCTCATGCAAATACAGAAGCATTTGGCAATGTACGCTCTCACCGGGGCGTTGATGGCGGCAGTTCCGTTCTGCCTGGCGCAGAGCCAGCAAGCCCAGCATCCCAATCACGGCCAGGCCGCCGCTCATCCCTCGCGCTCGATGGCCAGCGCCAACCAGCGTGCGGCGGACCTGTTGGATACCATCAACAAAACCGAAATTGCTGGCGCCCAGAACATCCAGGGGCATGTGCAGAATCCGGACGTCAAAAGCTTCGCACAGGATCTCATCAACGATCACCAGGATCTGCAAGATCAGCTTCAGAAGGCTGCCAGTCAGGCCAAAATCGACCTGAAAGAAAACGCCGCCATGCAAAAGCAGTCGCGGCGCATGGATCAGCGCTGGGACAAGGAACAACCGGCGACGGCGGAGCACAGTTTTGTCGCCGCCCAAATCCGTGATCATCAGCACGCGATTCAGCGCCTGCAGCAACTGGAGCCGCAGATCACCGACCCACAAATCAAATCCGTCGTGCAGAGCGCCATCCCGGTCCTCCAAAAGCACCTCAGCGAAGCCCGCAAGGTGCAGTCGCAGCTCAAATCCGGCGCCTCCGGCGGCCATTTCTAGGCCCAACCCGCCCTGCATGTGTCCGCAGGCCCCGGCTTCGCCGGGGTCTGCTGTGTGCTGTCTAGCATGCCAGGCGGCGAACCAATGTGCAGCAGCCCAGCAGCAGTACAGCGCCCAACCAAAGGTCTAGCGTCGCCGCCTCCGGCGTCGGGGTGGGGCAAGGCCGGCTCCCGTCCAACAGCAGGTCGGCCGCGGGCAGACAACTGCTTCCGCCCGCCGCCATGCACCAATGGCCGCTCTGGTCACTCTGGAAGATGAAATTCGGGCTCCCTAACGGCGTGGCGCCGCCGACTGTATTCGCTTCTGCCTGTCCGAATGGATCCTGTGCCAGGTTGCCCAAATTAAGGCCTCCGTTCAACACCGAAAGGAATGGCGCCGGGTTCACCGCTTCTCCCCAGCCACCTCCGCTCATCACCTCCTGCGTCGTAACCCCGGCGGCGCACCCGTTGCACATGCCGCTAAAGAAGTAGGTGAGGCTGCCCGCTTGCGCGGCCACCCCCACCGCCAGCACCATCGTCAGTACCAATATGTAACGGCGGAACATAATTACCCCCAAGGCGGGAGGTTGCAATTCGCGTGCCAACTCCTAAGCCCGGAAATGCTGGTGCGCCGGTGCGGTTGGGGCCGTTGAGACGCAACTTGGGTTCCGGTTTTCTGCACATCCTTGCACAGCCAATGGGGGTAGAATCGCGATCATGGATCTCACCACCTGGTGGAAAGATGTGCGTGGCGGAGTGCGGCTGCTGGTGCGCCGCCCGGGCTTTGCCATCGCCGCGGTATTGTCGCTCGCCTTGGGCATTGGCGTGAACACGGTCGTGTTCACCCTGGTCAATGCGGTATTCCTCCGCCCCGTGCCGATTCGGGATCCGGGCCGCGCGGTCGCCATCTACACGCGCGACGCGCGCAACCCCGCCCTCGGCTTCAACCCCAGTTCCTATGTCAACTTGCGCGACTTGCGGCGCGACAACAACGTGTTTTCCGCCCTCTCTGTGGATATCGGGACCGGCATCACCTGGCAGTCGCACGGCCACGTGCAGGGTTTAAACGCAGCCTTGGTCAACGCCAATTTCTTCCCGCTGCTGGGCGAGCACATCGCCCCCGGCCGGAATTTCCGTCCGGACGAGGACTCAACCCCGGGCGCGCATCCGGTGGCGATTTTGAGCCACAACTTTTGGGTGCGGCAGTTCGGGGCCGAGCCCGGCATCATCGGCCAGACTCTCGAACTGAACGGACTGGCCTACACCGTCGTCGGCATCGCCCCGCCGGGGTTTCAAAACGTGGGGGTGTTCGGCAATCCCGATGTGTGGCTCCCGCTCGCGATGCACGATCAAGTCCTCACCGGCATCCTCAAAAACTGGTTCCTCGAGCGCAGGGCGCTGTTCGCCTCCGCGGTGGCGCGGCTTAACCCGGGCGTGAGCCTCCAGCAGGCGCAGGCAGCGGTGGCTGCCCTGGCCCTGCATCTGGGCAGCGAATTCCCCAGCGATGATGCCGGGCGCACCTTTGCCCTGGTGCCCATGAGCGAAAGCAACATAAATCCCAATGCGCGCCCGGCATTTCTGCTGGCCGGGGCGCTGCTGTTCGCCATCGCCGCGCTCGTTCTGCTGATCGCCTGCGCCAACATCGCCAACTTGCTGCTCGTGCGCGCAACCGAGCGGCGGCGCGAGTTTGCCGTGCGCCTGGCCCTGGGGGCGCGGCACTCAAGACTCATGCGCCAACTGCTGAGCGAAAGCCTGGTGCTGGCGCTACTGGGCGGCATCGTGGCCGTCGGCTTGGCCTTTGTGGCCCGCAATGGCCTGCGGGCGCTGCTGCCGCCGCAACTGAATCAGCAAATCCATGCCACCATCAGCCCCCTGGTGCTGCTGTTCACGTTCGTGCTGGCGCTGGTGGCCACCCTCTTGTTCGGTCTGGCCCCGGCTCTCCAGGCCACTCGCACCGCCCCGCTGGCTTCGCTGCGCGACCGCACCGAAGCCCCCGGCGGCGGCCGCCACTGGTACAGCCTCCGCGGTCTGTTGGTGGTGGTGCAGGTCGCGTTTTCCCTCATCGCGCTGGTGGGCGCCAGCCTCTTCGTCCATAGCTTGCTCAACGCCCAACAGGTGCAGGCCGGTTTCGACGCCCCGCATCTGGTGGCGCTGACGCCGGACCTGAACGCGGCCGGCTACACCCCCGCCCGCATGCACCAGTTCTATCTCGCCGCCCTCGCCCGCCTGCGGGCTCTGCCCGCCGTCGCCGCCGCCGGCATCACCAACGCGCCGCCGCTGACCGGCGGTCTGGAGCGCACCACCTTTCCCAGTGGCGTCGACACCTCCAATACCCGCAACGGCAAGCTGACCCCCGTCACCGCCGTGAGCCCTGGCTACTTTCAGACCATGGGCATGCCGCTGCTGCGCGGCCGCGGCATCAGCCCCGACGACACCGCCGCCGCGCCCATGGTCGCCGTGGTCAATACCGCCTTGGCCCACCGTCTCTGGCCGGGACAGAGCCCGATTGGCAAACGGCTGCAGTTTTTCGAGGAGACCTGGCAGGTGACCGTCGTCGGCGAGGTGCCGACCGTCAAATACGCTTCCCTCGGCGAGCCGCCGCAGCCGCAGGTCTATTTCGCCTTGCAGCAGCATCCCTCCATCGGCAGCATTCTGGTGCGCACCCATGGCTCGCCCAGCGCCGCGCTTCTGGCGCTCAGCGCCATCGTTCACAACCTCGATCCCACCCTGCCGCCCCCGCGCACGCTGCTGGTCCAGCAGCAAATCAGCAGGCTCTTGGCCGCGCCTGCGCTGGGAGCCGATCTGCTGGCCGTATTTGGCGTGCTGGCCCTGCTGCTGGCGGCGGTGGGCACTTACGGGGTGATGGCCTATGCGGTGGCGCAGCGTCGCGGCGAAATCGGCCTGCGCATGGCGCTGGGCGCGCAAGCGGGCGATATCCTGCGCCTCATGTTCTCCAGCGGCATGGTAATGGTAGGCGTGGGCGTTGCCGCCGGGCTGGCGATCGCGGCCCTGCTCAGCCGCGGGCTCGGCAGCTTGTTGTACGGCATCGGAGCCTTCGATCCGGCCAGCTTCCTTATCGCGCCGGCGGTGCTGCTGGTCGCGGGCGCCATCGCCTGCTGGCTGCCCGCGCGCCGCGCCTTGCGCGTGGATCCCAACCGCGCCCTGCGCCAGGATTAGGCTCCTAGCGCGCGCCGGATTCGGCGAACGCGCCCAGGAAGAACTGCTCGGTGTACTGGCGCGCGATGTCGGTTTCGCTGCTTTCGCCCTCGGCTCGGTACCACTGATACATCCAGTTGATCATTCCCAGCAGCGCCATGGCCGCAATGTGCGGCTCGATGGAAGGGCGCCGCAACCCCCGCTGCTGCTGCACCCGCGCGATCAGCTCGCCCAGGTACACCACGTAGTGCTTTTTGCGGGCGTTGATCTGCCGCCCGGCCTCCGGCGCCAGGGTGCGGTTCTCATGCAGAATCACCGTGATTTCCCGGTCGCGCCCGCTGAGCACCAGCTCCACGTGCCGGGCGATGCAGGCGCGCAGCCGCTGTTCCGGGTCCGCGATACCCTCCACCGCCGCCAGCACCCGCTCCTCGAACACGTCCATGCCGTACTTCATGATCTCGAACAGCAGCTGTTCCTTGCTCTCGAAATGATGGTACAAGGCGGCCTTGGAAAAATTCAGCGCGCCGGCGATGTCCTGCATCGACGTGGCATCGTAGCCGCGCTCCTGGAACAGGCGGGCAGCGGTCCGCAGAATGTCGCGCCGCGACTCACCGGGCGCCGGTCGGGTCGAGCTCATCGGGTTTCATCCTACCATGCGTTCTGCCGCTCCGGCGCAGCAGCCACGCCGCGGCCGCCACGTCTTCCACCGCATGGCCGACCGACTTGAAAACCGTGATTTGCTGGGCGGAGCTGCGGCCCGGATGTTCCCCCGCCAGGATCGCGCCCAACTCGATGCCCGCATCCGCATCCTCGCCCTGCAATTCGTACGCGCCCGCCGGAAATGGCGCGAACGCGCTGCTCGCCTCCACCGCCAGCAGTCCCGCCCGGATGGTCTCGCGGTCGAGTTCGCACCCTCCGATGCCCACCGAATTCACGTGCACGCCGGGACGCAGCCAGGCGCCCCGCACGATCGGCTCGGACGCGTGCGTGCAGGCGCAAACCACGTCGGCGGCGCCCACCGCCTCTTCGAACGATTCTGCCGCGCGGGCGCCCCACGCCTGCGCGCATCGCCGCACCTGCTCCCGCCTGCGCCCCGCCACCACCACCTCCGCGAATTCGCGTACCCGGCGCACGGCTTCCCAATGCGCCGCCGCCTGCACGCCCGTGCCCAGGATCGCCAGCACTCGGGCATCACGGCGCGCCAGCGCCGCGCTTGCCGCCGCCGTTACCGCCGCCGTGCGCGCCGCGGTGAGCGCGGTGGCTTCCAAAACCGCCATGGGCGCTCCCGTGTCCGCGTCAAACAACGCCACCAAAGCCTGGTGGCCCGGCAGCCCGCGCTCCGGGTTGTTCGGGAACACGCTGACCAGCTTGGCCCCCAGCATGCCCGCGGCTGCCCCGGGCATGGCGGCCAGCAGCCCCATTTCCGGACCTGCCGCAATCCGCGCCGGCGCGCTCGCCCGGCCCTGATGCAAATCCACCAGCGCGGCGGCCATCGCCTGCCGCAGCCCGTCGGGCTCGAGCAGCGCCCGTACCTCAGCCGCGTCCAGCCAGATCATCCTCCCGCAGCATAATCCGCCTGCCCGCTCGCCGGCAACTGCTCCCGCCAGCGCCGCAGACGCACCATGGCCACGATGCCCAGTCCCGGTCCCGGCGCCAGCGCCGTGAACGCGCCCGCCCATCCCAGCCGTGACTGCATCCACGGCAGTACCCACACGCTGACACAGGCGAGCGTGAACCCCAGGCCCAACTGCAGCGTCAGCGCCGTGCCCACGTAGCGCACGTCGCTGAGCTCGGTCACCAGCGCGGAAAACTGCGCCGAATCCGCCACCACCCAGAATCCCCACACCACCGCCACCGCGATGATCGCCCCCAGCGCCCACGCACTGGCGCCCCCCATCCACCCGAGCACCAGCGCGCAGCCGCCTGAAATCGCCATCGCGGTCGCCGCCGCCCGCTCCCGCCCTCCGCCATCGCTGAGCAGCCCTCCCCACCAGCACCCTATCCCCCCGGCCGCGATCACCGCGAAGCTGATCCCCGCTGCCGCCGCTCTGCCCACGCCCGCCCGCGCGCAGGCGGCGCCCAGAAACAGCCCGATCCAGCTCCACATCGCGATCAGCTCCCACATGTGGCCCAAATAACCGCAGATCGCCAGCCGCACTCCCCGCTGCCGCCACAGCCGCCCCACCGCCCCCACGTCCACCGCCCCGCGCACAAACGGAAACGGCCCTTCCCGCCCCGCCAGCCCGCCCCAAATCCCGCCCGCCGCCGTGATCACCGAGGTAATCACCACCACGCTCCGCCACCCCGCTCCCCCCACCGCCGCCACCAGATGCGGCAGCGCCGCCCCGACCGTCAGCGCCCCCACCATCACCCCCAGCGCCATCCCGCGCCGCGCCCGGAACCAGGTGGCCATCAGCTTGAGCGCCGGAGGGTAGACCAGCGCCAGAAAAGCCCCCGTCAGAAACCGCGCCGTCCACGCGCTGGCGAACCCCGGGCAGGCGATCAGCGCCGCATTCGCCCCCGCCGCCGCCAGCCCGCCGCAAAGAATCAGCAGCCGCGGCGCCACCCGGTCGGCCAGGTTGCTCACCGCCGCCGCCACCGCCCCGGCCACAAATCCCAACTGTGCCGCAATCGTCAGCCAAGCGGCGCCTGATGGGGTCAGTCCCCAGGCCCGCCGTAAGGGCTCCACCAGAGCCGCCGTCGTAAACCACGGTGCCATCGCCAGCAACACCGCCGCCGCCAGCAGCACCAGCGCCCGTCGCGCCTGCTCTTCCGGCTTGCCTTCGCGCATGTTGGGATTGTAAGCGCTGGCGCTTTATGGGAGGATCTCCCCCAGGAGGCAGCTATGCTGGTGACCACCACCGAACGCGCCGAAGGATATCAGCTCAAGCAGGTCATGGGGCAGGTCTTTGGTGTGGTCGTCCGCAGCCGCAGCCTGATCGGCAACGTCGCCGCCGGACTGCGCTCACTGGCCGGCGGCGAAATCACCGAATATACTCACCTGGTCGAGGACACGCGCCGCCACGCCATTGACCGCATGGTGGAAAATGCCCGCCTCAGGGGCGGCAACGCCGTACTCGCGATGCGCTTTGATTCCAGCGAGATGGGCCAGACCATGTCCGAGGTGGTCGCCTACGGTACCGCGGTGCTGCTCGCCCCCCCGCCGCCGGAGTGAGTCATGCCCTGGCTCTGGCCCGCGGTTGTCATCCTCATCCTGGTCGCGCTGTATTTCCTCTTCGACCGCCGCTACCACGGCCGCCCCAATGCTCGCCAGCGCCCCACCGGCGAGGTCTTTCGCGATCCCACCACCGGCAAACGCATGCGCGTTTATGAGGATCCCGTCTCTGGCGCGCGCAGCTACCGCCAGGACTTGAGCCAGGACTAACCGCCTCTGGCTCGAGCAGAATCACGCTGGTTGTAACCGACCACCTGAATCGTCAATTTCTACGCCGGTGCGGCGGCGATTTGAGCGCCCCGGAGGCCGGAACCGAATGGGCGGGAGCGAAAATCGGGCGGTCCAGCTCAGTTTCAATCCTTCGATCCGGATCGATTTTCAGGCCTCGTACGTCACCTCGGATGGTGGCTTGGTGCTGGTGCGCGAGTTGGATGAGCGGCTGGGCTTCGGGTAACTTGCGGCGGAGTGTCTGACCGACGCGCGGGCGAGGAACGCTGCCGAACGGCTGGCGCAAGCCCCGGCGTTTCGGCTGATCGCCTCGAGGGTGCAATCCGTGGAACGCCGGAATCGGGAAGTGGAAAGCATTTGACCTTGCTACGATTTCAGCCTAGACTGCGCGGCAGAGGTGTTTTTGCTTATGAAGTTGGTCAAGCTGTGTGTCATATCTCTCCTTTGTTTCGCGCTACCTTCATTTATCGTCGCGCAAACTGCTGGCACTGGACAGATTGTGGGTAGAGTCACGGATCCGAGCGGGGCGGTGATTCCAGGCGCCCAGGCCACCGTCCGCAACCTCGCCACCGGCGCAATCCGCCATGCCCAGTCCAACGCAGTCGGCGCCTATGCCGTACCCCTCCTGCCTCCGGGCAATTACGAGGTCACGGTCACCGCGCATGGATTTAAAACCATGATCAACAAGAGCGTGGCCGTTCCTGCTGCCACCACCACCAATGTCAATGCGGCGCTGCAGGTGGGCCAGGCCGCGCAGACAGTGACGGTGGAAGCCGGCGCCAATATGCTCAAAACCGAAACCTCGGCGAACGGCGGCACGATCAATCAATCCACCATCGTCAGCCTGCCGTTGGTGAACCGCAACTACACGCAAATTCTGCAATTGAATCCGGGCGTGGCCAGCCCGCTGCCGAACGCCGCCGGGCTTGGCAACAACACCGTGGATATTAACGCCAACGGCGGACGCGCCACCGACAACAGCTACGAAATGGATGGCATGGACGTCACCAACATCCAGAAGAACCAGACCTCGGAAGTGAATTCGGAAGGCTCGATCTCGATTCCCAGTCCCGATGCCATCGCTGAGTTCCGGGTGCAGACCAGCCAGTACGATGCCGCGTACGGGAACGGTTCGGGCGCGAACGTGGACGTCATCACCAAGTCGGGCACGAATCAGTTCCACGGTGATTTATTCGAGTTCGTGCGTAACAACGTGCTCAATGCCAATGACTTCTTCCTGAACCAGCAACACCAGGCGCGGCCGGATCTGAAGCAGAACCAGTTCGGCGGGACCTTTGGCGGCCCGCTGCTGCACAACAAGCTGTTTTTCTTCGGCTCCTATCAAGGCACGTATCAGGTCGATGGCGAGGGCAACAGCTCGCTGCGCAGCATCATTCTGCCGCTGCTGGGCAACACCGCCGCCAGCCGCACGGCGGCGGCGCTGGGCGCGGAATTTGCCGGCGAGACTGGACTGCACGGAACCACCCCGATTGCCGCCGATGGTTCCAACATCAGTCAGGTTGCCGTCGCGCTGCTCAACTACAAGCTGTCCGATGGGCAGTATATAATCCCGGCGCCGCAAACCGTCACTAACGCGAACAATCCGGACGCCGGCGGCTTTTCCACCTTCAGCTCTCCCTCCACCTACAGCGAAAACCAGGAGATGATCAACCTGGACTGGACGCCGACGGCCAACCAGCACCTGTCAGAAAAATATTTCTACACGCGCGCGCCGGAGAACCTCGCCTTCTCCAGCTACACCGGTGGCGACGAACTGCCGGGATCGCCGGTGGAGGGCCTGTTTGACAATGACAATTTCTCGCTGAAATACTCCTATATCTTTACCCCCAACCTGATCAACGAGGTGACGGCAGGCCAGCACCGCATTTTTGGGCAAATTCAAAGTGGGTTCCCGGTGCAATCCTCGCAAATCGGCATGACGCCAGGCTGCAACAACCCGACCGCGCCGACCATCAGCACGGACAACCTGGCCATGGGCGGTTCGTTCGACGATAGCCAGTACTCGGATGTGCAAAGCTACAACATAGTAGATCAGCTCTCGTACCTGCACGGCAACCATAACATCGAGGCTGGGTTCTCGGCCGAAGCGGACGTCCTGCCTTTCGCGAATTCGGCAACCTCTCGCGGAGAAGTGTCGTTCTACAGCTTCCCGGATTTGCTGCTCGGCACGGATGCGGCGAACAACGGCAGCGCCTTCGGCAACATCAGCGCCACCAGCCAATTGTGTGGCATCATTCCCCAGCGGAACCGGGTAAACGATTACGCTGGTTATGCTCAGGACAACTGGACTGTTACCTCGCACTTGACCTTGAACATCGGCCTGCGCTGGGGGATTTATGGGCAATCGTCCTCCGAGTATGGCCAGATGGTTAACGTCTGGCCGACGTTGATCAACAATCAGGCCGCGGTGAGCGGCAGCACGCTCAGCGGCTTCGTGGTGGGGAGCAATTTCTCCGGCCCGATTCCGGCCGGCGTTGTCCTCAATAACAACAAGACCTTCGCCGGCAACGGCGTAGCCGCCGACAATCCCGGCCCGCGGCTGGGCTTTGCCTGGAATCCTGCATTCGCGGAAAAGGTGGTGCTGCGTGGTGGCTTCGGGATGTACTACGCCCGAACGTCGGTCAGTGATGCCTACCAGCTCACCTCCGACCAGCCGTTTTACATCCGGCAGAACAACTCCGGCTCCTTGGCTGGTGCGGCAACGTTCCAGGATCCCTGGGGCACCAATGGCCCGCCGACGTCGCCGAGCGATTACCCTGTGTGGCAGCCGCGCACTTATCTAAGCGATCAATCGCCTGCGATCATCCAGGCCAACTGGGAGCCGCCACGCGTGGATCAATACAGCCTGAACCTGCAGTTCGCGCTCACCCCGTCCACGCGCCTGCAAGTCGGCTACGTCGGCAACCACGCCTCCAACATCGAGGCTGCGGTCAACATTGATCAGTCAACGCTGGGCCTGAATCCGGCACTGACCGGGGTGGTGGCCTTCAGCGGTCCCACCCTTGCCAACCTGCAGGATCGGCGGCCATACCTGGGCTTCAGCAGCCTGAGCGACTACGAGGAAGTCGGCGTCTCCAATTACAACTCTCTGCAGGTCACTCTCGACAAGCGGCTCAGTCGCGGGGTGCAGGTTGGCTTGGCCTATACCTACGCCAAGGCGCTGGCCGACGTAACCGGCAACGGCACGTTCCAGGGCGGCAGCGGCGGCGTTTCCGGCGATCAAAGCAATCCGATGAATGCCTACGGACCCAGCGGTTTCAATATTCCGCAGCGGCTGGTGGCCAGCTTCCTGTTGGATATGCCTTCGCCGGCAAGCCATACTCTCGCTCCGATTGTCGGCGGTTGGGAACTTTCCGGGGTGCTGACGCTGCAGGACGGCCAGCCAGTTACCTTCGGCAACCGGGCCATCACCAGTATTTATGGTGGCTCCTCCCGCGCGGAAATGTGTCCAGGGTTCAACTACAGCGATCTGGTCACGCCCGGGCCGACCACCAGCAAGTTGAACGACTATTTCAGCGGCACGCCGATCTCTTGCCTGCCACCCGCCATCGGCAACTCCTACGGCTGGGGCGACAGCGGTGTGGGCATTGCCTACGGACCGGGCGAGAACAACATTGACCTGGCGTTGATGAAGGACGTCGTCGTCCCGGGCGAGCACAGCAATCACGTCCAGCTACGGGGCGAGTTCTACAACGCCACCAATACGCCGCAATTCAATGCTCCCGGTTCCACCTACGGCACTGGCAGCTTTGGGAAAATCACCTCCACTTCGGTCAATCCCCGGATTGTGCAACTCGGCATCAAGTACATCTTTTAAGCTTTCACCCCCGGAGGCGTTCGTGAGACCTTCCCTACTCTTCCCGCCGCCAGCTTCGCGCTGGTGGCGGGAGCTTTTCGTTCAAGCCCCCAATGTCAAAGTTGATCGCGCCTTGGTGACCGAGTTTTTACTTTGCAAATCTATAGAGGTGACATGGTGAAGCTTTCCGTTTGCAGCGTATGCGTGGCACTGTTGACAATCACTTTGGGAGCTCAGGCTCGAGCGGGGTTTGCGACCGCCCGATTCATCAGCGTGAAGGCGCCGGTCGTGGC